>JAKATN010000044.1 GCA_021818715.1 Thermoplasmata archaeon | reverse complement strand
CATCTCATGCTCCAATGAAACGATAATAATACTGAATAAGAAGGACTCCACGCTTGCTTACGAGATTTTGACGATGACATAAATCAACCCCCTTCCGGGGATTGACTACGAACTTGATTCAACTGTCCATTTTTTTGACCATTGCTTAAAAGAATATATGAAAATCCGCCCCCTTGGGAGATCTTTCACTGTTTGGCAAGAGTAAAAACAAGATGGTGAAACTTGGGATTCGTTGCTTATCTTGAAGAGGCTATTATCCATCCCCTACTTTCAAGGCTTCGGCACTCGTTGCTGCAAACCGTCTGCTTCGCTCTCCTTTTGATTAATAGGATCTTTCATTGTTTCTTGATATACAGTTGTCTGCCTGCTACTTGAGACATAACCAACAATTTCCTGGAGTTTAGCGTCGTCAAAGTATCTCGTGTCAGGGCTCTTCTTGATCTTTGAGAGGACTGCCATGACCTCACTATCTGTCAGGTTAATGCCCAGGCTCGTCAATTTTGATTGCAAAGCGTGTTTTCCGGTGTATTTGTCAATAGTATAGCTCCTTGTCACGCTCAATGAACGCGGATCCATGAATTCATATGTGGCAGGGTTTCCGAGGATTCCAGAAACGTGCACACCTGATTTGTGAACAAAAGCGTATTTACCGGTAATTGGAAAATTAGGAGGCATGCGAATTCCGCTATAGACTTCAACCAATCGAGACAGTTCCCCGAGTTTGTCCAGTTTAGCCGCCTCTATTCCGAAGTGAAACTTCATTGCAACTGCTATGATCTGAGTTGGTGTGATTCCCACCCTTTCTCCAAGACCGTTGATCGTTGAGTGAACTATCGTGGCACCTCCATCTATAGCTGAAAGGGAGTTTGCGACAGCGTTTCCCATGTCGTTATGGGCATGTATATCCAGTTCGATACCTGGCACATCTCTTCTTATGTTCAGGAAGAGGTCCCTTGTCCTTAGGGGGTTCATTATTCCTACGGTGTCTGCAATGCCGATACGGTCTGCGCCCGCATCTCTTGCAGTTTTTATAACTTCTATCAGATAATTATAATCTGTTCTTGAAGCATCTTCCGGAGTGAACCTTACCTTAAGTCCATGAGATTTTGCTTCTGCAACAGACTCTCCTATTATGGACATTGCGTCTTCCCTGGACTTGTGTGTTTTGGAAGTGAGATGCGTGTCGCTTATCCCGTAAAATATCGCCATTCTGTCTATCTCAAGGGAAGCTGCTAGCGTTATGTCACTGCTTACTGCTCTGCTGTGGGCTACTATTTCGGAAGTTATGTATCCGTCTCTTTTCAGCCTCGTTATCCTTCTGATGCCTTCAAGTACGTCAGGTGAAACGGCAGGATGGCCTACCTCAATCATTCTTATTCCAACATCCGACAATTTTCTTGCGATTTCAACCCTTTGGTCTGGAGTAAAAACTACACCTGGAGTTTGTTCCCCCTCCCTTAACGTTGAATCCAGAATGCCTGCACTGATCTTTGTTTCCATGATTTCGATGTTATTTGGGTTTATTATATAATATGTATGACCAGAATTGGTCATACTATCAGAATATTGGTCATTAATGGCAATAACTTAGTAATTTTTCTAAAGCGCAGAAATAATGGAGTCTGTCACCCGTTTTGTATCTCCATTCCCACCGAGGTCTGGAGTCAGATCGCTTGTATTTTTTAAAGTGTGTTCCACTGAGTCATTTATTTTTTTCCCTGCGTTTATGAGGCGTTCATCTGTGTATTTGTTTCCAAGCCAGTTTAAGAGCATGCTGGTGGACATGATTTCCGATATGGGGTTGGCGATCCCCTTTCCCGCAATGTTCGGGGCCGTGCCATGCGCAGCCTGGGCCATGGCCCACCCGTCACCGTAATTCAATGCAGGTGCGATCCCGAGGCTTCCGGCAATGGCGGCCGCCTCGTCTGACAGGATATCCCCATACATATTGGTCGTAACGATGACGTCAAACATGCCAGGATTTATGATCAGGTCATATGCAGTAGAATCAATGAGCCTGTCGCTGGCAGTTACGTCTGGAAATTTTTTTGCCTGGTTGTAGAATTCTTCCCTGAAAAGCCCGTCGCTCATCTTCAGCACATTGCCCTTATGCACGGCAGTTACGATTTTTCTTCTGTTCAGTGCTATTCTCATGGCCGCCTCGCTGATCTTGGCACTTTTGTGTCTTGTTATTACCCTAACTGCCATTGCAAGGTCCTTGGTTGGCATATATTCACCGGAACCCTGATACATATTCCTGTCCGCATAGAACCCTTCGGTGTTTTCCCTCACTATCACAACGTCAATCGGCTTCTGGTTCGTAGGAATGTAAGATTTGACAGGCCTGACATTGGCATAAAGGTCAAATTTCCTGCGGATAATGCCAGAAGGACTTCTCTTTGTTCCGGGATACTCTCCAACCTCCAATGGTCCTAGAATCATGCAGTCGCAACTGGATATTACATTCAATGTTTCGTCTGTTAAGGGAGAACCGTGCATGTAGTGTGATGCCCAACCAATATCGACGTTCCTGAAATTCAACAAATTCTTCAAGCCCTGCGAATCTGTTGCACTTTGTACTACTTTCAGCGCAGATTCTATAACCTCCGGACCTATCCCGTCTCCCTTTCCAACGGCTATCGTATATACATCTTTCATCATTTTCACCTTGAATTTTACAGTGGCTCTGTGTCCAGGTAACCCCTTCTTTTCAGGATCTCTATTATTCCTCCGGCTTCTATGACATCCATCAGGAATGCCGGAAGTGACCTGAATGCAACGTTTCCTCCCCTGCTCAAGTTCCTGAAATTACCTTCTGTGAGGTCTATTTCTATGTGGTCTCCTTCCGTTACCATCGATTTGATAATTTGGGATGAGACTGCCGGAAGCCCAACATTAACGGCGTTTCTAAGGAACAACCCATTCAGGCTCTCTGCAATTACTGCCGAAATACCAACTCCGAGAAGATTGGAAGCAGCTGGCCTTGATGAGCCGAGACCAAAATTCTTCCCGGCCACGAGAAGATCACCTCTCGATACAATTTCCGGCCATCCTGGCCTATTGGCCCACATTGTATATTTCGGTCTCTCGCTTTCCGGTAACGTGTAACAGATGTGAGGGTACATGAGATCCGTGTTGATATTGTCTCCGAACACCCATGCCCTTCCGCTTATGACTCTATTCAGGAGAAAACACCGCCAAGGAATTCAGATGGATCTGCCACATATCCTTTTACGGATGATGCGGCCACAGTGGCGGAAGATGCCATGTAGATTTTTGCTTCCCTGGAACCCATTCGCCCCCTGAAATTTCGTGTTGTTGA
>JAKATN010000024.1 GCA_021818715.1 Thermoplasmata archaeon | reverse complement strand
TCACTTTTCGAACAAGGCAACCGCAATAACCGTTGATCCGTTTGGACCCGCCTTCAGTGAATGCCTGCAATTTAATGGGAACTCGGCATGATCTCCCTCTTTCAGATTCTGAACATGCCCATCAATCTCTGCAATTATCTCCCCGGAAACGACATAGAGCCACTCGGTGCGGTCCGGATGGTGATGTTCGGGATATGCTTTGTCAGGCTCAAACCTTAAAAACTTGACCGTACCACTGTTCTTTCTGAGTACCCACCGCTGATAAATTGCGTCTATCGTCTTAGAAACTGGTTCCCATGGGGCCTCAACCTGCTTCAATTCAGTCATGAGGGTGGATTGCGTTTGAGCAATTAACCGTTAAATCAAATCAATAGCTACATAGCCAATAAAGGCAATCTTGTTTCGCTTTTTAGGCTTACTGGGAGGCTTTACGCTTCCCTGGATCGTATGTGCCTGGTACCGTCCTGAATGCAACGTTCAGCCTGTTCCAGGAATTAATTGCGATTATTGCCCAGGTCAGTGCTACGATCTCCCCCTCAGTGAAGAATTTTTGGAGGTCTTCATAAACAGGATCATCGTCTCTCGCGTCCGATATCATGGTCACCCTCTCTGTCCAGGCAAGGGCAGCCTTTTCCTTATCAGAGTACTGAGGGCATTCCCACCAGGCACTGAGGAGGGCGATACGCTGCACCGTTTCGCCGTCCAGGATCGCGTCCTTGGAATGCATATCCAGGCACCAGCCGCAGCCATTTATCTGGGAAGCCCTCATCTTCACCAGGTGAAGCAGCTTGCGGTCAATTTCCGACTCTGAAATTGCCTTCTCCATTGCGTGGAGCGAACCGAGCATAGCCGGAGCATATCTGCTGTAATCAATTCTCTGTGCCATCGTAAAGAAATCATTCGTAAATGATAACGTTTGAGCAGATTTTCTGGCTACAAACAGTGGTTATAAGCAGATTGGAATTAACCTCTCCGCATACAGTACCTTAAGGCTTCTGCCAGCCATAATCATAGGTCCGGTGAGAAGAATTGCATGAAATGGGCCACCCTCCATTCATCTCACCTCCAGTTTGTTCCTGCCCTATTCTCCCGGAATGAGTTACAGGTGCCTTGCCAAGCGTATACGGCACCACATCATTTGAAAACCTATATCTGCCAATTCACATTGCAACAGGCAAACCATCTGCGGTTTCCGAAGACCCTGAATAATGCCATCTAACATTCAACAGATCCGGCAGAATCCAGAAATCCCCATCCTCAGGGGTTGTCCTTCCAAATTTCACGCCTTTTCAAATTTTCCTAAACATTTCAAGCGTTCCATCCACCCTGGAAAGTTCCCAGGTGATTAATTGAATCCCTCCTTTTCGGGCTTTGAAAATGATCAGGGCAGCAACTGTTTATATTGGCGGCCTGTATGCGCTGCAACTTCGCGGGTCTGCATACCAGCCCATGCAGCATAAAGTGGCGTGATCAGCGTGGAAATGAACGTAGCGCATGAAAGACGGCATAAACAGGTGATCACGATACTTTCTCTCGGTTCCTTTGTAAACGGGCTTGGCCAGTACATAGTCTGGGTGATAATGGCCGTTTACCTGAACCAGGCAAGGGGGGTAGGGTACGTTGGGGTCGGGGTTGTATTCATGGTTGGCGGGCTCATCAGCGTCCCCGCATCCATTTACGGAGGCAATCTCCTCGACAGGCTTGGGAGAAGAAGGATCATGATCGCAATCCCCTGGATCATGACAGGCATGTTTGCCGTCCTGTATATCTCTGTCACTTACAAATTATCCATTTACCTTGTGGAGGGACTGTTCATAGGCGTCACGCCGCTTGGAACCATGCAGTATGTTGCCTTCAACGCGATAGCATCGGACGTAACTACCCCACAGGAGAGAACAAACGCATTCGGAGTGCTGAGAATAGCATCCAACGCAGGAATAGGCGCCGGTCTTGTGCTTGGTGGCATCCTCTCAGAGGTGAGCTATGCTGTCGTGTTCCTGCTGCCAACCGCAGGATCGCTTATAGAAGGGATGCTGTATTTTGCAAGGATCCCGGAAACTTCGCCACGCGCAATCAAAGGGGAAAAGAATGCGACAAGGGAGAAGATCAGCGTACCAATTCATGATACATTGTTCATCACTGTTTCCATTGTACTTGCAATTGGTTTCTTTGCATCCGGAATGTTTGAAAGTGCCCTTACGCCGCTTTATCTGAGCTCTGTAGACGGTTACTCGAACCTGATGGTCACCGGGCTCTTCGCCGTCAATACGCTCGTAGTACTGGTCGCGCAGGGCCCTATAAACAAGATTTTCCATGAATACAGGGATACAACAAGGATAATCCTGGGGCTTTCCCTTTTTGCTCTTGGATTCCTTATGTTTGCGGTCACGAGCAACTATCTCCTGCTGGCCATTGCAGTAATCATACTTACCTCGGGGGAAAACCTGAGCTCGCCATCAGCGTCAGCGCTTATTACCAAGATGGCTCCGGAGGATCGCCGGGGAGCCTACCTTGGCCTTAACTCGTCAATAAGCAGTTTCATATCCCCTTTCCGCCCGCTGGCTGCAACCACTATACTTGCATTTTCAGCGGCTGCGCCCGGGGATACATGGATATTTCTTTCTGCCTTCACCTTTCTGGCTGCATTCCTTCTTCTGGCAGTATTCGGCATTTCCAGGAAGGAAATGGAAGGAAGAAAAAATTCATGATCGGTGCCTTGCGCTGGAATTCTATCACCTTACCTTCCTGTGTTTTAACATTTATGTTCTTCCTCCCTGAACCTTGAAGGGTACATGATTACAGTTATCACATAATAGGTCGGCGAAGTGTAACGAAAAAAAATAAATATTCCTCATGGACATTATTGCCGGGAGCGATGAATCGCAACGCGAAGATCGCCATATCGGTGCTTATAGCCGCGGCTGCGGTCATAAGCACATTCGGGTATTTCCATTTCCAGCATGCCAGCCCGGGTCAGGGCAGCGCGAAGCTTCCCTCGATAGAGCTTGGCCCCAAGCTGTCCATCGGCGTGTACAATTTTTCCACCAATCCCTCAGTTGAGAACAACACCACCATAATGGTGCAGGTGTTCGGGCTTTTCCCGCAGGTAGTTCAAGGGTCAAAGGTGTTATCGGTAAATCTTTCCAGTGTAAACGAAAGCAACAACACCGACTACGTGCAGCTTCTCAACACCACCTTCAGCACTGATGGCGTGACCGTTTTTCTCTCACCCATGTTTCTGAACGTGGCGTATGCATGGGAGAGCGTTATGTCCCTTGGGGACAGGCCCTCCCTAACACTTGAGGCATCAAAGTCCGTCTACGTTAACGGCAGCATTGACGTATACACCTATTACAACAACATACTGTACAACCCTATGAGCGTGTTTGTGCAGTCTCTGAAGACCAATGGATCGAATTCCCAGGTTGCTTCGGGCTGGTTCAGCAACACCTCCCTGAATGTTTCCGATTACAGTTACGTGAATTATACAGCAATGGCATTCAATGAGTATCTGACTTTTCCCGATCATCCTTCCTGGGTCGCGAAAGGGTTCGAACCCCATGCCACGGGATCCCGGGCATCCGTTAAAGGAGAACCGGTGCGAGCTGGGACAGATTCTGGATCATATTACTACAACACAACCATTTACAGCACTTACACAAACATTACGGGCACGAACTCATCCGCCGGTTATCTCCCACTCATTGCCGTCCATCTCTCCAACAATACCAGATACGGCCTTTCTGAGGTTAGCTTTTTTGCCGCCGTAATACAGCTTGAAGACACGACAATCGGAATAGAATCCAACCAGGTCTCCTGGACAGACAGCGGCGAGGTAACCTCCAGCCTCAGCGTTACACCGTCGTATGAGCATGTAACAAATTCCAATTTTGAATCAACTGGAAACTCCTTTCTTGCAATGCCGTTAAACGAATCGGAGAGGTTGGGCAACAACCTGAGTAGTAGCGAAGACATGACCACCGCATATGTCGCCATAGAAAACGCGATCTACACTTTCGTCCATTTCACTGTCTACAGTGCAGAATACACAAACGAGTACCTTGTAGTCAGGCATCTAAAGCCGATAATTATCGATGGAAGGGTATACTTTGTCAAGTACAGCTCCCAATCTCTCGTTAAGTCGACCCTGGTGAACCAGGTTTCCGTTTCCAATGGTAGCATTGGGGAGATCAGCAATATAGAAAACTTTTCCCATTTGGCGGTGACATCAGGCCGGGTCCCACTCCTTGCAAATAAGCTAATACAGGCTCTTGCTGAAAGGAATCCAAGCCAGAATCTCAGTCTAGCAGCCGAAGGACCTGGAGATTCCCTCTCCGGAGGCTCGATCTACTCCACCGATTCCTCTTATACCAATGCGAATCAGGTGATCAAGGATGCAAATCTCGCTATGTCAGTATTTACCGTGGGGCTCACCGAAGGCCTGGCCATAACAGATGCGCTTGCTGCAGCCAACGGCGCAGATTTTGACGGAGAGGAAGCGGCGGTCGTGGCTGAGACCATTGGTCTGATTGGAGCCGAAACGGCACTCGAATCTTCCATACTTTCCTATTTCGACACCATAGGGTTTGTGGCCAAGAGCACATCGGCTGGCATAATTTTTGGGATAACCAATTACGCTATTCCAACCTCCTCTTATGGTTCAAACTACAGGTTTGTCTACTATCAGAGCGAAACTCCGGTGACGATGAGCTTCGACGGAAACACCTACCAGTTCCTTGCACCAATGGACTACCTGAACTTCACGGAGGCCGTACCGGTGAGCGCTGCAAACAACAACCTCTATCTCTCCACCCCTGAGAATTCTTCTCTGTCAGTCACGCCCGGCATGAATCAGACATCTGGCGTGTGGACAATAGACCCGAATGATCACTCTGAAGAAATTGCCTATTACCACATACCCGGGAACGCACAGTACATGGCAGGCAATATATTCAACCAGTACCAGGACTTTGCATTCCAGCCGGGCAGTGGCGTTGTTTACCAGGAACCGTACTATGACATGGTTGGAAACGTCACAGTGAACCTGATAGATTCACAGGGTGATGTGGTGGCAACGTGGTATCATGATTTCTACAGTAAAGGTCCCCACATATCATACAACGCAAGCACCACAAACCTCACCAACGACTGGGTATACATCAATCCGACATTCAACCTGACCCCAATCGCCGAGTACGGAATATTCATACCTGAGCCCATTGTTGGGATTGAATTCATAAACGATCTTGGAAGCAGCGGGACTTTCACCAGCATAGGCAACGGAGGCTTAATCTCATTCGCGGAGGCTCAGCCTTACGATAACTCTATCAACAATCCCCTGCCGATGCACCGGGATGAATCCGGTTTGGCATGGCATGGATACTCTTCCCCCAATCTCACAGCGACATGGTCGATCCCGGCAAATTACACTTCGTACATGATCATCTGGGCTTCGCCTTACGAACTTGCGGTGACCTATGACGGCTATACAGAGTACGGTTATTCGGGGCTGTTCTTTGGGTATTCGGCTGATTCACTCTCTGCCATGTCAACGTGCTATTTCCAGGGGACGGAAACCATCACGATAAGTGAAGTCTTCGAACTGTCGTGAATTCCCCATCTTTTAAGATCGGGTTAACTTTCCAATCTGGTCTTGCAGGGAATGCCCCAAATGTACCACTCATTTCAATTCAATAATCATGCTGTGCAGATCATATGACAACGCTGCGTATTGCACTCCAAGTTGCGGTTGCATAGCTTCAACGAATCAAAATGTTGCGGCTTAAGCTCCATGTTTGATCACTTAAAGAAGAGTACAACAGTTCCCACGCACCTGTTAAGTGCCCGGTTTATGAGCGCGCCGGCGATTATGGATTATAGCCACTGCAGGTTCGATCGTACTCTCGGAGCCCAGTCACGGCAACTTGCGGTTTAAGATCACTTTCGGCTGAGGATGAATGGAAATCACGGGTATTCCTTCTATGGCATATGCGATCGTGATCTTCGGCTATGCTACGGCAATTCTGTTGATCAGCCTCAACAGGTTCATCGCTGGTCCGATCGCAGGGACGGAAGAGATTCTGAGGCAATGAGAAAGAGAACTGCCTGTGTTGTCCTCATATTCGGTTCTATAAACCAGCTTTGGGAATCCCTGATCCTTCTCGCTTATTTTCCAGGAGGTCACTTTCAGGCAACAATACTCTGAGCCTTTGGGACATCCTGCTGTCTGTCTTCATATTTTATTGCCTGCCGCTTGACTCAGGATACCTTGTCCCAGTTTTTCTTGGCTTTGCAGGCTATACTGCCCATACGGGGATTGTATTCTTCCTGGACGGTTCGCCCGTGGCTGCAACGCTGATGCGGATTGCAATGCTTTTCAACATGGCATTTTCTCCTCTTACTGTTTTCCGGTCTCCAAAGAAGTTTACCTGGTTCATCGGGATAGAGAACTCTGTAGTTGCATACTATTTGGTACTGGTTCTGCTTATACTGGCCTCAGTGAAAGGTTTTTCCCTGCCCACCTGATTTCTCACACATCAGGAGGCGCGGAAGCATTCCCGTACTCTCATCATTTAAGTCCTCGATCACGCTAATGCCCCGTGAATGGTTCAATCTATGAGAGGGAACTCCTCCACATCCTTGCCGGGGATGAGAAATATCTCAGGATCTACAACAGGAAGCTGAAGAACTGGGATCAGGACATGCAGATGCTCATTGATAAGCCATTCTTCGTCACCCGGTCTGCAGGTTCACTCAAGGCGGATCTCATTGCAATCAGGCATAACGTCTCGCTTGTGGTAGAGGTGAAATCTTCAGCCAAGCCAAGCATCGTCTTTTCGGAGGCATCCGGCCAGAGGCAGGATCAGGCAGAAAGGCTGTCAAAATCCTGTGAAAAGGCCGGACTGTTCATAACCTATGCGTTCAGGCTGAAGAATCCAGAGGGTGATCCCTGGAGAATGTTCTCCATGCCGGGAAATCCATTGGGGACAGCCATGGTGCTGCATCAGATCCTTCCGCGTGCATCAGTCACAAGGGAAGGATACTATGGCCTGAAGTGGGAAAACGGACTGGCACTCTCGGACTTCATAAGATGGATAAACAGGCTGTCATAGGGAGTTCTTGAAGTGCTGTACCAAGAGCAGCGAAGATATCATTGATCTTTCCATATTGGCCCTTACGTTTTGCAAACGGTCTCTTCCACGCATGTTGTAGAGCTTACCGGGCGTTCCATCATTAAGGTTCACGATCGTTCCTTTTTAGAATGTTAAAAATTCAGGGATGCCACAGACAGGATAACCCCCTAAGTCCGTTTGGAAATGTTTTATGGCGCCACCTGATCTTTCATTCAGGTGAAAATAAAGTAACAGGATGGCTAGCAGTCCAATACAAGCGGGAAATTACAAAAATAAGTGTGGGCTGATACAATATTGAACGGTTAAAAAGAGGTTAAAGGGCAGCTTTGATGCCCTTTTCCAGCGCCTCTACGCCCATGTTGATCTGGGATTCATTCACAATCAGGGGCGGGATCAGCCTGATAGCGCTTAAACCCGTGGAGAGTGTGAGTAGCCCATTCTGGAAAGCGGTGTACTCTATCCTGTCCCTCAACTTGGTGTCGGGTTCCCTTGTCTTGCGATCCTTTACGAAATCAACAGCCTGCATAAGCCCGAGCCCCCTTACGTCGCCGATCTGTTTATATTTCTCCTGCAGCTCGAGAAGCCTCTTCCTGAGCACTTTTCCCATTTTCTCTGAATTCTCGACTGCCTTCTCCTTCTTAATTGCGTCTATGGTGGCGACGCATGCCACGGAAGCCAGCACATTTCCGCCGAAGGTGTTGGAATGCAGCCCAGACTCAGGGAAGTCAAGTGTATCCCTGACGACAATTGCACCCATTGGAATTCCAGAGGCAATGGATTTTGCAAGCGATATCACTTCAGGCTCAATGCCAAAATGCTCCGATGCAAAGAACTTGCCCGTTCTTCCAAATCCGGTCTGGACCTCATCCATGATGAGCAATATGCCGTGGCTATCCAGCATTTTCTTCAACTGCCTGTAGAAGTTCATCGGAGGGACTATGTAACCACCCTCCCCCTGGACTGGTTCAGCCAGGAAGGCTGCGATGTTCTCCGGTGGAGCATAGGTCGAAAAGAGGTATCTCTCTATGAAATCCAGGGTTCTGGAGATAAGTTCATCCGGGTGTTCGTACCCATCTATCCCAAATGGGTTCCTGTATGGATTGGGGAACGGAACATGTTCGACTCCGGGCATTGAGGGAAACAGCCCCTTGTGGTGGATAGCCCTTGAGGCGGTGAAGGACAGCGATCCCTGGGTCCTCCCATGGAATCCGCCTATGAAGGCAACAAACTGCTGTCTTTTGGTGTACGCCTTCGCTATTTTTATTGCGGCTTCATTGCTTTCTGTTCCGCTGTTTGTGAAAAATACCTTCTTTGCAAACTTGCCTGGAGTGACCTCCGTCAGTGCCTTTGCAGCATCAACCTGCTCCCTGTAATAATAGTCAGTGCCCGCGAAATGCCAGAGCTTGTGGAGCTGCTCCTCCACCCTGGCAGTGATTTCAGGATGTACATGTCCCATGTTGACCACGCTTATCCCTGCAGCAAAGTCAAGATAGACGTTATCATCCACGTCTTCGACAAATACTCCTTCCGCCCTTCTTGCAACTACTGGGAGAGATTTCGTGCTCTTCACAAGGTATTTTGTATCCAGATCCACAATTTTCTTGGCCTCTGGGCCTGGGGGTACAACCTTCATGTCTATCCTTTCCAATTTCTGTCTTTCATGAAGCTCGGATATCATATTTTAAAATTTCAAGTAATAATATATATTTTCGCATAATAAAACGTAGATTATGTTGCGAATTTCGTAACAATCATGCCAGCTTATCATGTGAACGGTTAAAAGTCATAAGTTGATTCAGATCGCTCATGGCAGGCGATCTCGTACAGCTTATGATCTCGTTTTACCGGGAGGAACTGACAGACAAGCGCATGTATGAAAAGCTTGCAGCTTCCACTTCAGACGCCGAATACAGAGAAAACCTGATCAGGCTTTCCAACGTCGAGAATTCGCATGCGGAATTCTGGGGGAAGGAACTCAAGAGGAGAGGGGTAGAAGTATCCGGACTGAAGCACAAGAGACTGAAGCTTTTCCTGACATTGCTGGCAAGCAAGTTTGTAGGACAGTATCTGTCTGTCAGGCTTCTTGAGAGCGGCGAATACAACACCTGCAGGCAGTATGCCGACTTCCTGGAAAAGAAGGTCGGTGACGAACCTTTCAGGCAGGGGCTCTCCATCATTCTGAAGGACGAAATTGAGCACGAGGACGTTTTCGAAAACAGGATCGAGAAGACGGAGGAGCAGCTGGAGAAGAACAGGAGCATTATCCTCGGGATAAGCGACGGCCTTGTGGAAATACTTGCCGCCGTTGCGGGACTGACCGCAATCATAGAAAATGGCCTATACATCGCACTGAGCGGCCTGGTGGTCGCAATGGGAGGGACATTGAGCATGATGGTCGGCGTGTACCTTGCCAAGGCACAGGAAAGCGACTATAAGATATCGAAAGTGAAAAAACAGTCCCTGTTCGGGCTGTCAAAGAATGACCATGACGCAATCAAGGCATACAAGCAGGAGGGGACTTCGTCGGCATACACCACAGGCCTGTTTTACATCCTCGGAGCAGCTTTCCCAATAATTCCATACGTGTTCCTGCCCAGGTATGAGGCCCTGGTGATTGCTATCATACTTGTCGGCCTCAGCCAGTGGATCACCAACGCGTTCATTGCACTGTCGATGAGCGTTCGCGTGGCAAGGCCAGCAACGAGGGCTGCCCTGCTTGCACTCGGGGCTGCCGGTGCAACCCTCGCGATCGGGACGCTGTTCCATGAGCTGCTGAACATCTCCCTCGTGTAATCGGGGCTGATTATCCGGCGTTCTAGGGAAGGCCGCCCAGAAGTTAATATCAAGAGGGTAGCCCGGTACCGGCTTTTGGGAGATTTAATAGAGCCAGAATGATATGCCCCATGGAAACATGACCACATGGAAAGATCACATAGAAGGCCTGAAAAATGAGATAAACGCATCACTGGAGGAATTCCTGACGGAAAAGGTCAACCAGTCCAGGGACAGCCTGGTGCGCGAAATTTCTTCCATGATAAGGGAATACAGCCTGAGGGGAGGCAAGAGGGTACGTCCCCTCCTGGTGCTGCTGGGGCATGACCTGTTCAAGCCTCATGACAGGGCGGTGGTCCGCGCTTCGCTTTCCATCGAGATTTCCCAGTCATACTTCATCATACAGGAGGATATAATGGACCAGAGCCCATTTCGTCGCGGCTTTCCCAGTTTTCACATCGAGGTGCAGAACAAGTACTTCAGCGGTGATCCTTCCAAAAAAAAAGGATTTCGGAGAACCTGGGCATAATAGCATCCAATCTCGCAGACAGCTACAGCCATGAAGCAATAATCTCATCGGGATTGCCTCAGGAAATCGCACTGAAGGGGGAAAAGGAACTTTGCAACATTTTTGAGGTGACCGGGCATGGCCAGCTGATAGATGTTTTCTCCGCTGAGAACGACAGCCTTTCCGAACCAGATCTTATAAAGCTGCATCTATGGAAAACTGCAAGGTATACCATTGAGGGGCCTTTAATGCTTGGTGCTGCAATCAGCGGAACCAGCGAAAAACTGAATGACCTGAGCCATTTTGGAAACCTCCTTGGCGTGGCATTCCAGCTGCATGACGACATTCTGGGTATTTTTGGGGACGAGAAGAAAACCGGGAAATCCATAAAGAGCGACATAAATGAGGGGAAGAAGACAATGCTTGTCCTGAAGGCCATTGAATTCGGATCGGACGAACAGGCAGATTTCATCAGGCGATCCATCAGGTCAGGATCAGTTACTGACGCTGAATTCGACAGGGTCAAGAAGATAATGGTAGACACCGGATCCCTCGACTACTCTAGGAAGCTGGCCGACAGGTTCGTGGAGAGGGCGAAGAAATACCTGGGCAGGGTCCGTGGAAACGAGGAAATAAAATCCGTGATAGGGGAATTTTCAGATTACCTGATTTCCAGGGATTCCTAATACTTCGGCTGGTACTTCAGGTACATGTCCTTCAGCATGCCATCATCCACATGGGTGTATATCTGCGTGGTCGCTACGGAAGCGTGACCGAGTATCTGCTGGATGAATCTTATGTCCCCGCCATTCCTGAGGAGGGAAGTCGCGAAAGTATGCCTCAGGACGTGGGGCGTGACTTTCTTCGAGATGCCAGCCTCCTCCCTGATCCGCCTGACTATTCGTTCAATGGTGGATGGATCATATCTAGTTCCCCTTGAACTCACGAAGAGCGCGGCGGTTGTGTTCGCAGACATTCTGACGCCGTCAATATATTCCCTTATGGATGCCGAGCATTCCCTGCTCATTATCACGATCCTGTCCTTGTCCCCCTTTCCACCCCTTATCCTGATCGTGTTCTCCTCCAGGTCCACGTCCTTCAGATCAAGCGAACAGAGTTCGCCCACCCGGATACCGGTATATGCAAGGGTCATGATTATCGGAATGAACTTTGGATGGGCTTTTCCGGCGATGATCAATCCCCTCGTTTCGGCTTCGTTCAGGTAGTTCGGGAGCTTCTTTGATCTGACGGGTGGATTGAGGTTCGGGGGCGGGGCAATCCCCTTGTAACGGAAATAAAGTTTGATGGCCTTTATTGCCAGGTACTGGCTGTTCCTGGAATATCCCTTTACTGTGGCAGTGAATTTCTTGTAGTTTTCAATCTCCTCTTTTCCTATTTCCTGCGGATCAACGTTCAGGAACGAAAGGAAGTGCTTCACCAGGAAGGAATATTCCTTGACCGTGTGCCTGCTCTTCCTTTCCCCGATCATCCATGATCTGAACTTCTCGATTTCGACATCCGTGTAGCCGGATTGTGGCATACAGATGTCAGACAAAGCACGCACATAAACATTCCTATTTTAACGGTTTCATGCATCTCGTAATGAGATGCAATGGAAAGCGTGCTTCTGAGAATGGAGGAAAATGTCGCTATTATCGAACTGAACAGGCCTGAGAAAATGAACGCCCTCAACATTGAAATGGTGAGGTTATTTGGGGATTTTCTCGGTTCACTGAGTTCGAGGGGCGAAGCAAGGGCTCTTATCGTCGCAGCGAAAGGCAGTAATTTTTCCGTTGGAGCGGACATCAACGGCTTGCATGCAATGAACAGGGATACCGCGACAGAATTCAGGCGGGCGATGAGAAAGGCAGTAGAGGGGATGCTGAATGCCGAATTTCCCGTGATCTTCGCCCTGAAGGGTTATTCGCTGGGAGGAGGATTGGAGCTGTCGGAAGCGGCGGACATACGCATCGCATCATCTGATGCTGTCCTCGGCCAGCCGGAGGTTGCCATAGGTATAAACGCGGGCGCGGGAGGGAATGTGTTCCTTCCAACTCTCATTGGAAGGGGAAAGGCTTCCCTGCTGTCCATGACCGGGAAAAGGATAAGCGTCGAAGAAGCCTTAAAGATCGGGCTGGTTGACATCATTGCAAAGGGCGATGTGCTTCAGGAGGCACTGGAAACGGCAAGGTTGATAGCATCATATAACCGCGAAACCGTGAAACGGATTAAAAAGACCATAATCGCAGCTTCGATCGGACCTTGGCAAACCTCATTCGACCAGGAGGAGAGGGATTTCGTATATCTGGCGACCAACCGTGAGGTCAAGGCGAGGATGGAGAAATTTCTCAAAAAATAGAAGGGATCACTTTTTAATGTCTTCAAAATACCCAGCGGAATTCAAATGATTGTAGTGTCCTCTTCTACAGCCGAACCGCTGGGTAAGCTCATTGCGCAGAGGATCGGGTGCGATCATTCGGTGGTTTCCAGGAAAAGGTTTCCTGACGGCGAGCTTTATGTCAGGATTGAAGGCGAACTGAAGGGAGAAACCACCATCCTGGTGGGCGGTACCAGAGGTGACCAGGACTTCATCGAAACGCTGCTGCTTCTCGAGGCAGCACAGGGAAAACATCCCGAGGAGATCATTGCTGTCCTGCCATACTTTGGATACGCAAGGCAGCACATGAGATACCTCCCGGGCGAACCAATCTCGTCGTCGGTGGTGGAGAGGGCCATTCTCGAATATGCCAGTTCCATCTTCTGCGTGGAGGTACACGACGAGGGTGCCATTGCTCCCTTCAGGAACAGGGTGCATAACATAAAGGTCTCACGCCCTTTTGCAGAATATATCTCGAAACTGAAGGTGGACTACGTCATCTCTCCCGATGATGGAGGAAGTGACCGCGCGGATGCCATTGCAAAAATCATAGGTTGCAGGTCGCTGAGCCTTGAAAAGAAGAGGATTGACGACACGCATGTCTCCATAGATCACCCGGAAGTGGAACTCAGGGGTAAGAGAGCGGTGCTTGTCGACGATATCATTTCGTCCGGGGGAACCATAGTCACCGCTTCACAGATCCTGCTGTCTGAGGGCATGTCATGGGTCTCGGTTGCCGCAGTACACGGGCTGTTCATCAATCAGTCTGCAGAGAGGATATTGAAGTCCGTGTCAGATCTTGCGGTCTCAAACACAATCATGACGCCATACAGCAAAATAGATGTCTCGGGAACAATAACCAGTAACATCCTGGAGGAATTGGAATGACTAATGAACTGAGAGAATGCTACATGCACGGGCCGTTCAGGGGTGAGGTGTGCCCCACCTGTGGAGAACAGTCGAAGCTTTTGATGAGCGAGGAAGAAATCAACGTCCTGAGCAAGATACTTGCCGGAATGCTCAGGCATTTTCCAGAAAGGTACGGAGTGCAGCTTGATGACCATGGATGGGTGAAGATTTCCAGCATCATACCTGCCATAAGGATCCAGACCAGGCATTTCAAATGGCTTACGCCAAAGCACATAGAAGGGCTTGTACTCACCGATCCCCGGGAAAGGTACCAGGTAAACGGGAACCATGAGATCCGGGCACGATATGGCCAGAGCATACCGGTTCAACTGGACGATCTTCCCACCGATTCCATCCCGGAAAAACTTTACTACCAGACCACTCCGGAGGAACTGGAACTGATCAGGGAAACTGGCATAAATCCTTCCGACAAGTCATGGGTCCATCTCTCCAAAACCTACAGGCAGGCCTACGTATCGGGACTTTACCATGTGGACAGCCCCACGATAGTGGAGATTGATACCGCCAGGCTCATAGGGGAGGGAAACCAGGTCTACAGGGCAACGGAAGACATATTCCTGGTCTCGCGTGTCCCGCCGGCATGCTTCAGGGAAGCTCCGGAGGAAAAAGTCGAGGTCACGCCTGAAGAGATCGAAGACGTTGGCCGGGTAAGGAAAAAGGCAGAAAGAAGGAATCAGACGAATACAGAGGACCAGTAGCCTTATCCCGTTTTTCCAGTATTTGCAGCAACGCACAACGCCGCCCTGACAAATGTAGATATATTCCGCGGGGATTCTCAAGAATGTCAGGTAACAGGGACAGCGTTCTGAAGATAAGGGAAATGGCCATAAGGCATAACAGGCTTTTCCAGGAAAGCATCCCGCTCATTGCTTCTGAAAACATAATGAGCCCTCTCGCCATGGAGATGTTGCTCACCGACTTCGGATTCAGATATGCCGAAGGGCTCCCCCACAAGCGTTATTACCAGGGGAACCAGGTTGTGGATGAGCTTGAGGACTTCGTAATAGAACTTGCAAAGAAACTCTTTGGCGTTCCTCAGGCCGATCCCAGGCCTATTTCAGGAACCGTGGCAAACATGGGGGTGATTTACGGACTCACCTCCCCGGGAGATCTCGTAACCGTCCCTTCACTTTCCGGGGGAGGGCATATAAGTGCTGCCCAGTTTGGCGCTGTAGGGTTCAGGGGGCTCTCGACCGAAAATTATCCTTTCGATCCGGAAACCATGAGCATCGATCCCGATGGGGCTGCTCGCCTGATCAGAGAAAGGAAACCAAAAGTGGCACTTTTCGGGCAGTCGGTCTTCCTCTTTCCGGTACCGCTGAAAGAACTGGCAGACGCATTCAGCGAGGCGCAGTGCAGGGTCTGGTATGATGCGGCCCATGTAATTGGCCTGATAGCCGGCGGTCGGTTCCAGGATCCGCTGCACGAGGGCGCAGACGTGATGACCGGGAGCACACACAAGACACTGCCTGGCCCGCAGCACGGGCTTATACTAGGCAACACAGGCGAAGAAAACTGGAAGAGCGTCCAGAGAGGGGTATTTCCGGGTACGATCAGCAACCATCACCTGAACACGATGGCTGCACTTGGCGTTGCGCTGGCAGAGCACATGGAATTCGGGAAAAAGTATGCGGCAGACATAATCGCAAATGCACAGGCACTTGCCCAGGAGCTTCATTCCCTGGGGTTCAAGGTGCTTGCTGAGTCAAGGGGGTTCACGCAATCCCATACGCTGGTTGCGGACACCAGGGCGCAGGGAGGAGGCAGGAAGGTTGCGGAAACGCTTGAAAGGTGCGGGATCATCCTCAACAAGAACATGCTGCCTGAAGACGACAGCAGGAAGTCCCAGAACCCCAGCGGTATAAGGATCGGCACCCAGGAGGTCACAAGGATAGGCATGGGAAAATCCGAGATGAAGGAGATCGCCAGTCTGATTTACAGGTCCGTGGTGAAGAACGAGGATCCGGAAACAATCAGGAAGGAGGCAAAGGAACTGAAAAACAGGTTCACGCAGGTGAGATACTGCTTCGGAAATCTCAAGGCATATGAGTACATCAAGCTACTTCAGGATCGGGAAATGAACTGAATCCCTCTAATAATCGGACGACAATCATCGGGTCCGCGGGGCAACTTTTCTCGGCCCAGCAGCCGGTTTCCTCAGCCTGATGCTGTGGTTCTCCACATCCGTCAGGGAAACCTTCCCCTGATCATTTTCGAGTGCTGCAACGCCCCCCTCCCTGTAAAGCCTGACCCTGGTTCCGGGAAACGCTGAAATATCGGCCAGCTTAGAGAGGGTGTCATGGAGCTCCAGGGTGATCCTGTCAAGCACGTATTCCCCCTGCGCAGCGCTGACAGGTGTTATCCTGGATCCCTTGGCGGTTATCCCTATGGGGTTGCCATGGGGGCATCTTTCAGGATACCCAAGATGCTTGTACAGATTATCTCCATAGGTGCCGGAGAAAAGATGCTCCAGATCCATGACAGCCGAGTGGACCTCCTCCCACTCCACTTCCAGGAACTTCAAGGCAAATACCTCTGCTATCCTGTGGGCCCTTACGACAGGTACTGTAACCTTCTTCCCAGACCTTGTCAGTCTGATCTCCCTGCCGTTTTTCTCCACGAGTCCCATCCCGGCAAGTTTTCCTATGTACTCATTGACGGTGGGCAGGGTTATCTTCAGTCTTCTGGAAATGTCAGCCTCGCTGGCTTTCCCTATTGACTCGGAATATTCCCAGATCACGAGGAGGTAATCCTCGTAGTTCAGCACCATCCTGCCCAACCATTGGTGCAGAAAATATTACCCTTTGCAAATCCCCGGGCAGATCAAGTTCAGAGGCTTGGATCACAGTTAACCTTTGAATAATCGGCGTAAATCCGGAATATTGAAAGAGAACACTCCTGCACTGTACGTCATGTTCCTGGGAAGGGCCATTTACGCGTTCAACTGGTATGACGTGTCTCCCGCATACCCATACCTCCAGAACGGTTTTCCACAGGAGTCCGGATACATCTGGATGATGTTTGCCCTCTTTCTAATCGGTGCAGGACTATTCCAAATTCCGGCGGGCATGCTGGCTGCCAGAATTGGATCCCGCAGGACCTCCATCTTTGGCCTCCTTCTCATGGGATCTTCAGCCGCGCTGATTTATGTCGCACCGGACCTTTACGTTATAATCGCACTCAGGTTCATTACCGGCGTTGCCGCAGCCTTTTTCTTTTCCTCAGGCATTTCCGTGATAAGCTATCTGCAGCCCGATCGAGTTCAGAGAAACATTGCATACTACAATGGTTTCTTTGCCTTCGGCGCAGGAGTGGGAATCCTGCCATTCACCTTCCTGATCGATCTCATCGGTTGGAGGCCAGCCCTTTCCCTTGGAGGGCTGATCACCATGATTGTTGCGATAATTGCACTGTCGCTGGTTCCTGAGGGCCATGACAGATCCACTGTCACCACATCGTCTTTTTCCGCCAAGCTTACGGATCGCTACATATGGCTAATTTCTGCAGGAATGGGAGGATACTACGCTCTCAACTTTGTACTTGGTGAATACTTCAAGCCATACATAATGTTCCTTGGTTACCCTGGCACGGAGGCCTCCATTGTGGCAAGCCTGACGCTTTTCACCGGGCTGGTGGGTGCCATGCTGATCGGCCATTTCGCAAAAGCCGATCCTATAAGGCAGATCGCGGGAACCATACTCCTGCTCAGCCTCATGGATTTGAGCCTCCTCTACTCAAGCATCTATCTCTTCACCATGATTGCAGTGATCAACGGCGTGCTCAACGTCGTGCTGTTCTCAAAGGAATACATGCTTGTCCTGATCCATGAAAGGGACAGGTCAATGATACCCCTTGATCTGGGGCTTCTCAACTCAATCCAGCTTTCCATAGGGGGAGTGTTTTCAGCGGTGTTCGGGCTGATGCTTGTCAATCTTGGCTATCCTTCATCGTGGGTTTCCATATGTCTGATATCGATTGCCACTCTGCCACTTTTCACAGTGGCAGCAGCGAGAATCAAAAGATCAAGGACTCTTACGGTTGAGACCCATGAGATAGCCTGAGAAAGCCATTCCCCACAGCAGGGTGGGATAGACGATCATGCGCTCCATCCCCCCTGCTCCGAGGCCAAGGTAATGGCTGGTAGCGTAAAGTCCAACCGCCACAAGAATAATCAGGCCGATTGCCAGCGAAATATACCTGTACGGTCCCCTGGCCCATGTAACGGCCACAACCGCGGATATGCCGCTGAAAAGGAATGTTATCAGTGAAAAGATTGTATGAAGCCCGTATGGGGAATTCTCGTTGAAAAGGCCAACCCCGAATGCCCCTATGCCTATGAGCAGTATTGTGTACGGCAGGATGGTATTCTTCCTGATGGACAGAATGATAAGGGCAGTGACTACTGTAAATGCGCCGAGTCCCATTATGGAGTAGTTGAAAATATAGCTGTTCGCGCCTACGCCAAGGTCACTTATGTAATTTGTGCTCACCGAGTAAGTTGGTCTCAGAGCCTCGCTTATGATCATGAACATAGTGAACTCAAATACCCCGATGAAGAGTGTAATCCCCGCAATGCTATTTTTGTTCATTCTACCAAATGCATTCGCAAGCTACGATTTAAACATTCCCCTCCAAAATCC
>JAKATN010000023.1 GCA_021818715.1 Thermoplasmata archaeon | reverse complement strand
GGGATACCATGACACTATGTACCTGCCACCCGTATATAGGTTCGCATTCATCCCACGACTAAAGCCGTGGGCTTTCTGCTTAAATGATCGTAAACGAAATCAAAGTCATACGAATCGGACGCAGGTCACGAAAGCTCCTTACTCAAATGGAAACTATACTAATTTGCCTCACTAAATCTGTTATTTGCCAGTTACAATAGGAGGCCGGGTCCGGGAATTGAACCCGGGTCCGGGGATCCACAGTCCCCAAGGATATCCACTACCCCACCCCGGCCATTTGCAACACTGAAGTATATAGTATTATTAATGATTTACAGCAGATGCAGTCACAAACAGCACAGCCTTAACCTTTACCTTCTCCTTTCTGTGATGGGGATAACGGTGCTTGATTGTCAGTGTTAATTGCGTTTCCCTGAGAATTTGTCCGCGCTCGGAAAGGTAATTTCTCGTAAATTCTGCCCCTTTTGCATTAAGGATGGAATAAACGGTCCTGCTGGTTCTGAGGGCAACATCAAGGAATGGGAGATCGGAATCCTTTCTGACTGATCCCCATGGCGGATTCGTAAAGCAGGTGTCAAAATTGCCTTTGACATCATTCACGTCGCAGTTCTCAAACTCAACGTTCAATCCGTAACAGTTTTCCCGAGCGATTGTGATTGCCTCCGCGTCGATATCCACTGCATGCACTATCGAAGCCCCAAGCATACTCGCAGCATAAGCAAACGCCCCGTTTCCGGTACCAAGATCAAGTACGGACCTACCGGATACGTTACCTTCCAGAAAAGCAGCAATTACAACGTCAGCAACAACCGGAGGATCAGTATCATACTGCTCCAGCGAATTGAAAAACGAATCCTTGCATTTAAGCTTTTGAATGCTGATTTCAAGCTGTTTCTTGTCCATACAATGTTCTTACTGCATATTGCCGACTGCGAGCGCAACGATCTGGGCAGCCATCCTGGCACTTGATTCCGCATCTTCACCGCGTGACTCAAGAAGCCGCTCAATTCTCTTGATGGCCCTATGCTTTTTCCAGGTACCGCTTTCATGCGCGGCAAGAACAATATAAGTCGCGATTTCCCTGTCCACGTTTATTCCAAACCTCTCCCTGAGCTTTATCTGCCAGAGAGGTATTAAAACTCCAGGGATTTCCCTAAGATCGCTGGCATTTCTTACCCCCTGTATAATCTTGTTGGGATTGGTAGGTTGCCTCTTCTTAGGATCGCGCATTATCGTTCTATGCAAATTTCACGTATAAGCTTTTGTGTTTGTAAATATGGGGCAAAAAATAAAAATTCACTGCATTGCGAGAAGCTGAATTGGATGCAACTTCGATTTATTCCAATTATTTTCAGGCAAACACAACCGCTGAGCAGTTTACGTTCGACCGCATAATCAATGGTAGTTTCCTGCTTCACAAACGTATACACAGACCGAACGTAGGAGACTGATTAAGTCATACCCTTCATCACTTTAGCGGGCGCACAGATACGCGGGATTCGCGAACCTTTTTAATTGAAAAGAGCAATCCTCTGGCTGATTAGGAATGGAGATAAATGATCATCGATCACTTGCCCCGGCACATGATGCTGGATCGGCCAGGCTATATTACTCTGGGAACGTACTCTCAAGGCTTGCAGCCTCATGGTATGCTCTCTCTCTGGTTCTTTTAGGATTGGGAAGTATCTTTCTCTTCATATCGGCGCTTCAGACCGATATCGTACAGAGCTTCGGATATTATGCGGCTGTCTCTGACGGACTGGGAGCACTTGCATCGATTATGTTTGTGTCCACCGGGATAATCGTAATCATTGAATTTCGCCAAGGGGTGAGCATTCGCGCAATAACCCTGGCCGGAATAACTGCCTCTTTATACTTCATCATCAGTAGCGTCGGCATCCTGTTTGCAGTTAATCACGCCATTGGAAGCCTTGTAAATAGCCTTCAGTGGTTGTTTTACTTCTCCGGAGGGCTGCTGTTGCTTGTGGTATCCCTGACTGCCAGCACCTACCTAAGAAGGTTTTCAGGAGAATACAGCATTTTGACCGTTCTCGCTCTTACGCTCATAACGCTAGGGGTCTCATACACTGTCAGCGGATTTGAATTGTTTCCGGCTGGATCGCCTTCCGGCAATGTTACGGGCACATTGATCGCCTCTGATCCTTTCTATTTCCTGTCATCCTTTGGGACGTTCGGATCATATCCCCTTCTGTTTCTGGGTGGAATGATTCTTCTTGCCATTTCAGCAAAAATTCACATCGAAGCCAAAAACTCCGGCAGACAGAACAAGGAAAGCGGAAACGTGCCCTTTTCTATAGGGCTCGTTATTTTCTCGGCTGGCCTGCTTGTTTCGGCTGTGATAGGGTTAGTTTCAGGTTTGGCTGCCAGCATAAACGTTGTCTACCTTGCGCACTCTGGCATCCCTGTGCTTGTCCTTGCTGCAGAGTTCGTTGTTTTCGTTGTGGAGATGCTGCTGATCGCGTCCTCCGTTGCTGGGATTATGTATGCCTTAGTTTGACCCGACGGATCAGCTGAAATGCAGTGGTCCGTTCAGTCCATAAAAATAATGGAATTGCGCATTTGAATGCGCAGAAATCCCTACCGAGTTTCAGTTCTGTATGAGGTACAGCAATACAGCCTTCTCCGTGTGGAGCCTGTTCTCTGCCTGCTGGAATACATGGCTGCGTATGCCATCGATGACCTCGTCCGTCACTTCGAGCCCCCTGTGAGCTGGCAGACAGTGAAGAAAAATTGCGTGCTTTGAGGCGCTGTCCATCAACTGGGCATTTACCTGGTATTTGCTGAAGATCTTTTCCTTCTTCTCCTTTTCTGATTCCTCACCCATTGAAACCCAGACATCTGTGTATACCGCATCCGCATCCTGAACGGCTTTCTTTGGATCTTCCACTATATCAATCGTTGACCCGGTATCACCTGCAAGTTCCTTTCCAAGATCAACAATCTCTTTCTTTGGAGTGTAGCCCTTCGGACATCCCAGGGAAATGTCCACGCCCAGTGAAGCAGCCCCAAGGATGAGTGAATTCGCCACATTATTTCCGTCCCCGACATAGGCCAGCTTCCTTCCTTCCAGATCCCCAAATACTTCCCTCATGGTCATAAAGTCCGCTATAATCTGCACAGGGTGTTCCATGTCATCAAGAGCATTGATCACGGGAACCCGTGATCCTTCCGCAAGCTTTAGGACATTGTCATGCTTGAACGCCCTGTATGCGATGGCGTCAACGAACCCTGACAGGACTCTCCCGGTGTCTGAGATAGTTTCGCCCCGCCCAAGCTGCATATCCGCCGGGTTCAGGTATATGGAATGCCCGCCAAGCTGGCGCATGGCAACCTCAAATGAAACCCTCGTACGGGTGCTCGGCTTCTCGAAGATCATGCCAAGCACACGGTTTTTTACCCCGTCGGCAGGTTCGTACCTGTTTCGCTTTAGAGAGATCGACAGATCGATGATATCGTCAAGGTCATAAGCAATATCCGCAACGGAAATCAGGTCTCTTTTCATCTTTCTCACTCCAACAGTCCCGGTATGTCTATCGGATACTCAGCTACCTTGACTCCAGCCTCCTCAAATGCCTTTATCTTGGACTCTGCAGTACCGACACCTCTCTCAATTATCGCACCGGCATGCCCCATTCGCTTTCCTGGGGGGGCACTCCTGCCGGCAATATATGCCACTACCTTCTTTTTCACGTTTTTCCTGATGTATTCAGCTGCCCTTTCCTCGTTTGATCCGCCAATTTCTCCAACTAGGACTATTTTCCTTGTCTCCTCGTCGGCGTTGAATAGTTCAAGTGCCTCGATGAAGTCCATGCCCGGCACCGGGTCTCCTCCCAGCCCTATGACTGTACTCTCGCCCATCCCTTTCTGCGTTATCGCGTTGACTATCTCGTATGTCAGAGTCCCGCTTCGGGAAGCCACCGCAACGCCCCCCTTTCTGAAAATGGTATTGGGCATTATCCCTATCTTGCACTTTCCTGGCCTTGTAATGCCAGGACCGTTGGGACCAAGTACCCTGACGCCCTTCCTTCTTGCATTGTAAAGGATTTCCATCGAGTCATGGAACGGCACGTGCTCCGTAAGGATATATACTAACTTTAATCCAGCATCGATCGCCTCATATGCTGCATCCTTCACGAATGGGGCTGCGACAGAAATCATCGTCGCTTCTGGCTCGAGATGCGCAATATCAGCAACGTTGTCGAAGACGGGGATCCCGTTCACTTTCTGCCCTGCCTTTCCGGGTGAAGTGCCACCGATCACTTTTGTTCCGAACTTAATCATCTCCCCAGAGTGGAACATTCCCTGGTGCCCAGTAATGCCCTGAACAATGACTTTTGTATCCTGATCCACTATTACTTTCATTTATGCACCTCCTGCAAACTTGACTACCTTTTCAACTGCGGGCATCATCTCAGAGAATGCCTCTATTCCATTCTGTTTCAGGATCTCCCTCCCTTCTATTTCCCTGACACCGCTCAGCCTGACGACAATGTTTCGTTTTATGTCGTATTTCTTTTTGGCTTCGACAATGCCCGAGGCAACAGTATCGCATTTTGTGACGCCGCCAAAGATATTGACAAGAATAACCTTAGGATTGGCCTTCAGCACCAGATCAAAGGCCTCAACAACAATATCCGTAGAGTCCGTGCCGCCAAGGTCAAGGAAATTCCTTGGTCTGCCCTTGTGGAGCAGTAGTGCGTCAAGCGTAGCCATTGTCAGTCCTGCGCCATTGGCTATAACTCCTATATTTCCGTCAAGTTCAACAAAGGAGTAACCCTTTTCCTGTGCCTCAAGCTCCAGAGGAGTTCTCTCTGGATCTTCCTTTGGGAATTCCTTGTGCCTGAAAAGGGAGTCCGAATCTATGATCACCTTGGAATCGGCAGCTACCAGCCTTCCGTCCCCATTCAGCACAAGCGGATTGATTTCCACTAGCTCACAGTCATATTTCTGGAATACCTCATAAAGCCTGGGCAGAATTGCGCGTATCTGCTTTGAAAGCTCCGCATCGAAGTTCATGAATTTTGCCAGTTGTCTCCCTATGAAGTCTGAATATCCAATTATGGGATCGATGGATTTCCTGAAAATCTGGCTTTCTGGAACCGATTCTATCTCAACCCCACCTGATGGGCTTGCAATCAGGTTGGCTTTCCTTTCCGTCCTGTTGAGCGTGATGCTCAGGTAATATTCCTTCTTGATTTCGAGCATCTGTTCCACCAGCAGCTTGTTCACGGTGAATCCACGCACCTTGGAACCCAGCAGTTCTTTCACTGCACTTTCCAGGCTTTTCTGGTCTTTTGCGAATTTTATTCCGCCGGATTTACCCCTCCCGCCTATGAGCACCTGGGACTTGACTACCACCGGCGATGTGTATGGCCGCAGCTCCGAAGCAGATGCAATCACGTACCCCTCTGGAACTGGTATTTGGAATTTTCTAAAAATTTCCTTGCCTGCGTATTCGTACAGATTCAATAAATCACCTTCTGGTGATAGGTAGAAAAATAATAAAGGTTAGCCGCGAAACTGCAGTTCAAATAATGGAAATAAATTTTAATTCAAATTAGAGGAGGGTGGATTGCCATCCTGGGATCAGTAAGGCGGCATGCCGCCCATACCACCCATACCACCGCCCATTCCTCCTGCTCCGCCTGGTGATTCGGAAGAACTGGACTTCTTGCTGGCAATCACATCATCAATCCTCAGGATCATTGTTGCGACTTCAATGGCAGACTCGAGAGCGTGTTTCTTCACCCTTATTGGATCGAAGACTCCTGCGGCCGCCATGTCTCCCACGCTGTTCTCATTGACGCTGATACCGGCAGACTGTTTCCCCTTCTCGTGTTCAGATTTCAGTCTGATCAGCGTGTTGATTGGATCCATTCCTGCATTTTCGGACAGCGTCCTGGGGATTATTTCAAGGGCTTTAGCAAATGCGTCTATGGCAAGCTGCTCCCTTCCACCAATCGTGTTGGCAAATGCCCTTGTCTTGAGGGAAATCTCCGATTCTATTGCCCCTCCGCCGTAAAGGTATTTTCCATCCTCTTTGGTCAGAGCCACCACGCGTATCGCATCGTTAAGCGATCTCTCAATTTCCGATACCACGTGATCAGTGGCACCCCTGATCAGGATATTGACCGCCTTAGGGTTTGCACAGCCGGTAATGAATGTCATCCTGTCGTCACCAATCTTCTTTTCCTCAACCTTTTCAGCCTTTCCTAGGCTTTCTTTGGTCAGATCGTCAAGATTTGTGACTATCTTGCCGCCCGTTGCCTTCGCAAGTTTCTCCATGTCGCTCTTTTTAACCCTGCGGACGGCGTATATTCCTTCCTTTGCAAGGTAATGCTGCGCCAGATCCTCGATGCCCTTCTGGGCCATCAAAACATTGGCACCGCTTTTCTTTATCTTCTCAACCATGTTTTTGAAGGTTTCTGATTCCTGCCCGAGGAAATCCTGAATCTTGTTCGGGTCAGTTATCTGGACCTTTGCTTCGATTTCAGTTTTCTTTATCTCAAGAGCGGAATCGATAAGAGCGATCTTCGCGTTCTTTACAGTTACAGGCATCTTGGGATGGACTCTTTCCTTGTCCACGACTAGCCCCTCTATCAGCTGGGTGTCAGTGACATTCCCGCCATTTTTCTTGTCTACCTTGATGTTGGAATGATCCACCGTAATCTTCCCGTTTCTTTCCTCAGCGACGGCATTGACTGCCTTTACCACCAAATCGGCAAGGAAATCGTAGGATGAACCTGTGTTCTTTCCGGCGAGCGCAGTGGTAGCAATTTTCCGGAGTGTAGCATCGTCAGAAGCTGTCTTCGCGGATGAATCAATGATCTTCCTGGCTTCGTTCATCGCAAGGCGATATCCGTTGGCTATGACCGTGGAATGGACCCCCTGATCGAGCAGTGTTTCTGCCTGCTTCAGGAACTCTCCCGCAAGAATAACCGCAGTCGTCGTACCGTCACCCACAGATGTATCCTGTGACTTGGCAACTTCGACAATCATCTTAGCAGTCGGATGGTCGACGTCCATTTCCTTCAATATTGTGGCCCCGTCGTTAGATATAACAATATCCCCTATTGAGTCTACCAGCATCTTATCCATTCCCTTTGGACCCAGGGTAGTTCTTATAGAATCTGCTATGGACTTTGCAGCCTCAATGTTCCCCCTCTGGGCGTCCTTACCCTGTTCTCTCCTCGTTCCTTCCTTCAGAATTAAAATTGGCATCTGTCCTGACATCATTATTTATGGCACCTCAAACAGACCGTAAATATGTTCTTCAATATAAACATTTTTAGAATTATTGACCTACACATGAGTCATGAATTAGCTGTTATCAAGGGTTTGGCGGACGTAAAATATTTTCTGCCTTCAATTTGTAGAATTATTAACTGGAACGGGTAACCTTATTATAAACGGAAACCCTCTTCTCTTATGCTTATTTCCGAATTTGGCAACAGGTTGGACATGCAGTGCATAGTTTCATTCACACTCGATTCTGAGTTTGGCAACGTGAGCAGGAAATACAAATTGAAGTCGGTCGCTAAAGTAAGGCGGATAGGAAAGAAAGCGCTAATGCTTGTCAACACCCCGCACAGTGATGCCCTTCCAATGGATTTCTCTAGGGAAATGGAAAGGCTGGGTGCAATAAACTATGCTGGCGCCTGGTCCATGGCAATTGACGTAACAGATTCTGTCTTTATGCCATTCTTCGCTGAGCTTATTGAAATTCCTTCCGTGGTGATAGATGCTGTCCTGATCGAAAATGACCGGTGCATGTTTTACTTCAGGTTCCATGAGAACAACCGGCAGAATGTCGGAAACACAGTGATGAAAAACTCGTCGGTATTGAAGGGACTTTCCATACCTTTTTTTGGGAAGGCATCCGACAGGGTTGAATCCATTCATCAGCTGTCCACCGAGATTCCACTGCATTACGTGGAGATCACCACTAAGGTCCCTCCCCAGTCCCTTGACATACAGAAAGACAGGGTCATCACGACTTTTGGAAACCACTGGCTAAGGGAAATAAAGTATCTGTATGACGGGAATACCCATTCCGTTTACTATGAACTTGATAAACTGCTTTCTACAGGCCCGGATACCGTGGAAATCTCAGCAAAGGAGAAGACTTACGAAACCACCTTCCAGAATCCGTTAATCGATTACTTTTTCGCCCAGTGCACTGAGAGCTATATTGCACTACTGGGCATGGGCCAGAAACTGTCAGGCAGGGAATTCTCTTTCTATACGGTTATTCCAAGCATGAATCTCGAAAGATTCACGGGTATAATGCTGCAGTCCTTCAGCAAGTTTTCAACCTGGAATATGAGCCTCGTTGAGATAATGCCAGGACTAAGGCTTTGATTTCCATATTTTCCCTCTCTTTATCTCCTTTCTTACCTCTTCGTAAATTCTGCCGGCATCATATCTTCCAGTATCAACAAATTTCATGACTTTGCTGATCCTGGGGAAGGTTTCCCTTATCTTGCCGTATATTTTTGTCGACACATCTCTTATCTCATAGTGGGCAGCCGGCGTAGTCCTCAGCTCGGTAAAATAAGTGAATTCCTGCAGGCTTCCCTTTACAAGGAACCCATATTTCTGGGCAAACGGGACTGAATATTGCGCAATGTCCACCCCATACCTGGCAACCAGTGATTTCCATACTTCATGCGATCTCTCCATTATTTCCATGAATTCCTTCAGAAGTTCGCTGTCTTCGGCAATCAGTTCGGGAACGAACTTGCCCGCACTGCTTCTCAGCGGACCGCGGATCATCGTGAACATCCGGTGCCTGTGGAAATCCCTGAAGGTGCCAAAACTCATGTTTATGAGAAAAACAAGATCAGGTATCTCGAAGAGCCTTCCTGGCTTGTCTCTGCGGTTCTTACGCAGCGAGGCAAGCGCTTCTGACATTTCCCCCACAGAAGTAGCTCTCCCCGGATCTTTCCTGTCCCGCGCAATAGCAGAGTAGATAGATTCAAAATCCCTCTCTGTCGAACTTGAGATTAGCGTGACCGGATCCGGGGAATCGAAGCTTAACAGATCATACACGGCCGAATTCCTCTCCCTCCGAAAATTAATCGCTTCCCTGGCGTGATCGTCTCTTGCCGCTTCGATGAGCTGTGGGAATTCAGGCTCAAGTTCCCTCTCGATTTCGTTTGCGACATTGTTGATTTCCGGAATTCTGCTGCTTTTCATTCTTAGAATCATGTTGATGTAAGCTCTCGCATTGCCAGAAATGCCAAGGTTTGTCTTTGTTGAAGCTGGAAGGATGAATCTTGCATCATCAAGTGCCCTGGCGTTCACAGCCCTCCGGTAAGCTTTCTCTATGATCTTCTCGCCTTCCACGCCTTCCACATTCTGGAATTCCGTCAACAGCGTTTCCAGGGGCACCTTCGACTCGATTTGTGCCAATAACGAGGAGAATGCATGCGTATAGAAATTGAAAAGATCGTCGCACAGGCTCTCGTAGTCTTTCGAGATCTGGCCGCTGAAGCCGCACTCTTCACCACTGAGGTAAGGGTATTTTCCATTTATCTTACGGTCATATCTGACGTAGCGGGATGATTTCTCAAGGAAGGATAAACCGATCCTGGTGTCTTCCATCGTCTGTGCGCATATGTTACTTATACCCTGGATACCCAGCTGCGCGGTGACCAGTTCTGAAATGGACTCGTCTCCATACTCAATGAAGATCCGCCTGTAAAAATCCGCACCTAGAGAGCTATTTCCAGCGAATTCAGAATCATAGAGTTCTCTGATATCAAACTTGGCAGTCCTGCTGTATCTGGACATCAAAGCACCGCGATCAATCATCCGGTCCAGCTTGATCAGAAAAACTCCCCTGTCTCTGTTAGAGAATCCTTTATCCAATTTTATCAGCCTGCCCGCTGAATCCGGCCACTGGTCTCATGCCTGAAATTCCCACGGTTTCACTAAACGTCAGCTCACTAATGAACTTCGTTGTTTTGTACAAATGGGTCGAAGATGCCTGAACCGCAATCTCGCCATGTTGCTGGGCATAGTTTATCTGATGTATACAATCCACAATATCGATGAGCATTGTAGTCGAGATCTGCAATTTCAATGACGAACGGCTGAAGAATGCCCTCCTTGGACTTTCCAGACAGGACATGATTCCCGGCAGGGTGCTTATTGCGGACGGAGGTTCTCCGCCCTCGTACGTGGAAAGAATGAAGGATTTCTGCATGCATGATCCGGAAGTATCAAAATTGAATATAGAATGGAAGACGTTTCCGGGCACTCCTCTCGAGACCAGGGAGGCATCAATCGATTCGCTGGCTGAAGACATAACTGTGTTTCTTGATTCCGATGAAGTGCCGACGCCCGCCTGGCTGAGGAGCATTACCGCACCCATAGCAGAGGGGAAAGCTGATTTTACCGGTGGCCCTATGATCTCAGAACCTGCAGAATCGAATTACATCACAGATTATTATCGTGAGATAGAGAACAGGATATACCAGTCAGATGTGATCGTCGACGTGAATTACATGCCACTTGGAAACACTGCATGGAAGACCACGATATTGAAGCGCTTCAGGTTCGACATGAGGCTTGCCAAGAGCTGCGGGGAGGCGGAAGATTATGACCTTGAGATGAGGGCGACCGACGCCGGTTTCAAAGGGAAATATGTCAGCGGGGCTGCGGTGAAACACTACCAGTCCTATCCAAAGACCTTCTTCGGCCTTTTGGGGCGCAGGTACCAGTACCTTCTCGGCGCTTCCATAGTATTAATCAAGAACGGGAGACTGGCCAGGAGAATTGGCGAGAAGCGAGCCAGAATCCACCACCCGTTTGGCGTTATAGAGGCAATGCTCAGGCCCGTCGCCCTGTTCCATGGATTTGTTAGGTGGCATCTCTTCCCTAAGCAATAGTGCTGAAATCCCATACTCGCGCTGGAGGCGATGCCGAATTATCCCGAACCCTGACCTTCAACTCTCCGGGGGCCTTCAAGCTTAGAACAGTACTGATCCAGTGCGCTGCTGAGAGAAAGGAATGCCTCTTTTTCGGAATCCGGGTTCACTGCCTTTCCCTGCCTTGTGAACTCTTCCACCGACCCGTTTCCCCTGTTCAGAACGAGCTTGTACCCATTCCTGACTATGGCATACCTTGATACCTGGTAATGCGCATCCATGTACTCTTTCCTTGACCGGTACTTTGCGGGGAATTCCTTTACGTTGCCGTGGGATTCTGAGTACACCGTTTCAGAATCAAAGGAGACTGGATCCTTGGAATCACGCATCCTCATTATGACTTCGGGAATACTGACCAGTGTTTGTGCCTTTGAGCCAGACAGTAACCTGACACCCTGCGGAGGCTTCACAATCAGTGGAACGGCAGTAATTTCGTCATATAGGCACGAACCATGGTGGATATAGCCATGCTCAAGGAAAGCCTGGCCATGATCTGATGTGAAAATAATCAGGGTGTTATCATAAACTCCCTTCTGCTTTAACAGGGAAATGAACTTCCCAAGATACTTGTCAAGATGCTCAGCCTCTTTCACGTAACTGTCAAGCAGCCTGCCGGCCCTCTTCATTGACATGGGATGCACCCCGTAATGGTGGTCAAAAACCTCGTTTTTCCTTTCACCCGGCGTGGGATCGTGCATCTCGAACATGTTCATGAAGAGAAAGAAATTTGACCTGAAGTTGATATTGTCCATCAGGTTCAACAGCAGTTTTGTGCCCTTCTCTCTCGGGAAATCAGTGAGTTCATCGAAGCGGTTTTTCTTCTGCCTGAGGGTGGAGTATTCAATCAGGTTCCTGAATTTCCCATGCTTCAGGAGGTTCCTCAATATGTCAAGTTCGGAGGTTCCGTACTTCCAGGCATTCAGCACCTTTTCAGAGTAAGCGAAATCCGTATACCTGTCAACCTGGAAAAGGCTGTCAAATCCCCTGGAAAATCCGGTCTCTGTGGATACCCAGTAGTTGCCGCTCAGCCCAACGGTATCGTAACCGAGTTCCCTGAAGTATGAAGGGAGCCAGAATCCCCTGTATTCCCCAAGTTTCTTTATCAGATCGACAGATTCGGTGCCAGGCCTTTCAAAAATGCCATGATCCTTCGGATAGAGCCCGGTGAACATTGACGCATGCGATGGAACCGTCCATGGAGAGGGGGAATAGCAGTTCCTGTATACCATCGCTTCCCTGGAAAACGCGTTCAGTGCGGGCATCTGGGCTCTTCCGCCATAAATGTCCATTACATCTTTTCTCAGGGTGTCTGCAACCACGATTGCCACATTGAACTGGTCCATTTCCCGGTAGAATTGGCGCGCTTTATATAAGAGTTGATAAGCGTTCCCTATAAGGATATCCCACCCGATCAGGAATTAGACACCCTCTATTCGTGCTTTCCGGGCTGGTTTTCAGATGCTTACCTTTTGGCGAACCTAGATTACTATACCTGATCCGACCAGCCTGCTGTTATGGGCAAGCACGATACCCCCAAGCTCCCTGCATCTAGCAAATGTATCGAATGCAATTTCCTTGCCTAAGGTTATGCGGACAATTGCCGTTTCCAGGGGTTTTACCTCGCCACCTTTCCTTCTTCTGCCTGAAGACGGGTCAATAACCTCATCGACTGTGACTTTAAGCACCCTTACAGGTACGTCCATAAGCAGAAGAGATAGTTCTCCGTGCAGCGGTTCCACAAAGAAGATATGCGCCCTGATCGAATTCGATACCTTTCCGGTAAAGCTCCTGACTGACAATACACTGCCCCTCACGTCACCGCCAAAAGATTCTGCAGTCACCAGTGCCACAGACTCCCCTTTGTGTGCGGACTCTGCCTTTTTCATCCCCTTCAATATCTCAGTAACGTCTATGTCCTGTGATCCGGGAAAAACAGTCATTTTCATTCCCGGTTTTATTTCTCCACCGATTACCCTGCCGAGTATTGCTGTTGCGCCATTTCTTGGGATGACTGACTGTATGATCAAACGGGGATCAGGGGGCAGCGAATGAGGATTGCCTGATTCATGTGCCAACGCCACCAGAGATTCAAAGAGTGATCTGCCGCTGTACCACTTTACAGAGGCATCCCTCCTTATGATATTCACGTCTCCCCTGGCAGATATCGGTATTATTTCGAAATCCTGCTTCCGGAGTCCAATATTCCCCAGGAAATCACCTATCTCTGCCTTGAGGGGTTTGAATGTTTCCTCGTTAAAACCGCTTAAGTCCATTTTGTTGACCGCTACAACGAAGCGACTGACACCAAACATCTTTGCAACATAGACATGCCTTCTCGTCTGGTCGGTGATTCCCTCGTCGCTTTTGGCGGATACTACCACTACCCCAATGTCAGCACTTGAGGACCCGCTCAGCATGCTTTTCATCAGTTCCTCATGACCCGGCACGTCTATCAACTCGAAAAGTGTATCCTCATGCGATATCTGCACCCTGGTGTTATCAAAGGTCATACCCAGTTCCCGCTCATCAGAAAATGTGTCAAGAAGGAAAGCAGGCTCAAATTCAACGCCTGCCTCGCTGCTGGCCCGCTTTGCCTCATCAATGCGATCCGGTGTGACCTTCCCTGATGCTATAAGCATTCTGCCAATCAGCGTGGACTTGCCGTGATCCTTATGTCCAAGCATTACAATTCTAATCAGGGACAATCAGATCACATGTAACCCATTTGTCGGAGTTTCTGCATGACATATTCCTTTTCCTTATCCTGCTCCCTTCCGGCTCTTTCCTCAACGCTTGTGTTCTTGAGTTCCTTAATGATCCCGTCAACGGAATCTACATCGGACTGTATTGGAACAGTGCAGTGCGTGCATCCAAGGCTCCTGTATCTGTAACCCTTCACTGAAAAGTAAAGTGGGTTAATTGGTACATCCCTCATCTGGATATACCTCCATATGTCAATTTCATTCCAGTCCAGCAGTGGATGAATCCTGATATGACCTCCATCTGATTCCATCCCGATGTAGTTGTCCCATATTTCTGCAGGCTGGTTCTTGTAGTCCCATTTGAAATCCCTGTCGCGCGGGCTGAAGTATTTTTCCTTTGCCCGAATGCCGTGCTCATCCCGCCTGATCGAGACTATAAGTGCATCGAAGCCGTACTCATCCATAACCTTCTTCAGGGCGTCGGTCTTATTTGAACCGCAGCAGCTGAAACCGGATAGCTCTGGCTGAATTCTGCTTTCTGCAACAATGAGGTCCAGGTTCCATTCATCCTTGAGTTTTTCACGGAACTTGTAGGTTTCCGGAAAGTCTATGCCATTGTCAATGTGTATGACAGGGAATGGTACCTCTCCCAGAAAAGCCTCTCTTGCCAGCGACAACATTGCTGTGGAGTCCTTTCCCATGCTCCAGAGCGCGGCGACTTTTTTATTTCTGGATTTCCCCTCCCTCAATATATAAACGCTCCTGTTCACAAGTTCCTCAATGTCCCTGCTGTCATCCTGCATATACTTTACACCATTCTCTCCAGTCCCCTGAGGTGAAACAGGGAACCTTTTACTCCCCCATCAGGGAGTTTCTCATAGATGGGAATTCTTGCAACCTCCCTCCCCTTTTGGTCAAATATGGTAGCATATGACCCAAGGAGGTCCTGTTCGGATGAAATATTTCCCTCACGGTAATAAATACGATAGTATTTCGATTTTGACTTTGCCAGCCAAGTTTCAAACCTCACCCAGTTTTCTGGCGTTGGTTCATTCCTAAGGATGTCGACGATTTCCTGGCCCGAGATTTTTCCCTTCATGGACAGCCGCAGAAATGTTGATTCAATATAAAAGTATTCAATCCTGATTGATCAGTCTCCGTACTGCTTCTTCTCCCTGTTCAGTATCATGTATTTCATGTTGAGTTTTCTTGCAAGTTCACCCTCAATGTCGTCCCTGTCACCGACAATGATGGATTCTGATAGGTCTATTCCAAGTTCCCTTTCCGCCCTCTTTATAAGTCCAGTACCAGGTTTTCTGCAGTCACACCTCTCTTCGGGCAAATGGGGGCAATGATATATGGAGGTGATCTCAATGCCCTCCTTACTGAGCCTGGAAACCAGCTCGCTGTTGAATGCCTGCATTTCCTTCTCAGTGAAATAACCCCTGCCGATGCCTGACTGGTTGGTTACAATAACGATATCAAAGCCGCGCCTTGCGAATTCCTTCATGATCGAAACGGAATCATCATATATCCGCAGGTCAGACGGCTTATGGCAATAAGGACAATCCACGTTTATTGTGCCATCCCGATCGATGAACAATGCTTTCCTTGTCAATATATGGTCAATTACCATCCCTCTTAGATTTTTTTCCATCCAGACGTATACCGCAGTGACGGCATATTCTGGCCCTGCTATATCTTCTGACACCTACTAAGAGAGCCGCGAATCCTGACAGTGCAAGAGCAGGCAAAGCATACTGATCATAGTCAGGCCCGTACTGCACCCTGGAAAATGAGACCAAAATGGTGAGGTTGCCCTGCATGGTCAGGTTTAAAGTTTGCTGGGAGGACAGAAAACCGCTTTCAGGAACAATGGAGATTGTATACTTGCCTTCAGGAAGGATGATCGTGACAGAATCGGTTCCGGAGTAGTTCCCAATTCCCTTGACTTCCACAGTAAAGTTAACTCCCGATGCAGTGCGGTGATTCTCATCGAACTGCAGCGTGAAGTTCTGCCTGCTCAGATTGACGGAGTATACCGTTTTATTCCAGTTCAGGTCGATCAACAGGATCTTCGGCATGAAAAACAATGGCGGCAATACAATGGCAGTGTCGTGGCTGTAGGGCACATCCAGTACTGCCATATTTCCTGTCTCCTCTGATATTTTCCCCCCAATTGATACATTCCATGTACTGTTTTCCCCTATTCCATGTAATATCAGATCCATCCGCTCCGTCAGGTTGTTACGATCGGATTCAACGTTCTCTACATAAGGGATTGAATCTATGAAGTTGCCCTTTCCCGTACCAAGGGCAATGGTGATGCTCAACGCAGTTGCATTCACCGGAATAGGTAGATCAGTATAATTCACGCTTCCGTTGAGAGCCAGGTTGCGGGCGATACTCAGATTATGGAATCCTGTAAAATCCATTCTCACGTATCCACTGGTGCCTTCTGGAAGAAAGTATCTGCTTAGGGAAATGTCCCCAGACCAGGGGGAGATCATTCTGAAGGATACAACCGACGGGATATATGAGAGACCGGTAAGATTCAAAGTTCCGCGATAATATGAAAAGTTCGAGACGGTGAAGCTCCCAGAGTATGATACGCACACCGAAAGATTGAATTTCCCGTTCAAGAAAGCCGAATTGTTGAATGTGGCATTGTAAATTGTGCCAGTGGAATTTATAGGTAACTCGGTCTTAAGCATAGTTACACTGTTCCAGATCTTCAGGCTGGCGGATTTGTTGCCTCCGTCTGGAAAACTTCCGTTTATCACAAAATTGACATAGCATTCGCCGGGCAGATCTCCATAACCATATATGCTGATTGCAGCATGAGGCAGGCGGGGTTTGATTGTGGCGTTAATCTCAGGGTTGTTCAGGATTGCAACTCCTGAGATCGTTGCAATGGTCATGTTGTTTCCCATTGCCTCAATGGCGTAATCCCCAAAATATCCCTGGTCTGTTTCTGAAATTATTTCGGAAAGCACGAAGAATGCCGATGCTTTCCTGTTTCCTGTGGATGGAATAACCTGGTCCAACAGATTGGATTTACCCTGATCTGAGGCAAAAGGGATCACGGAAATTTGCTCGCCGTTTACAATCCTGCCCGAGGATTCCACATAAACGTTCACCTCCCCGTACAGGAAAGCCTCTGAACCGCTGCTGAATTCAAATGGAAACGAACTCACGGAAGTTCCTGCAGTCTCCAGATCTAACCGTGAATGGTTCCTCAGGAGGAACATGTGATCCCCAGAATTCGGGATAAGGCTGCCTGAACTAAGATTGCTGAGAATAAAGGACGAATTGAATGAGATCATTGTCGAATTACTGAGGATGTAGTTGAATGAACTGTATCCGAGGAAGTCCACTATATCGTCGCTCACAAACCCTATGGTAACGTTCCAGATGGAAAGGTTTGATCCTGTCTCATAAGAGAAATTATAATAAATTTCCTTTGAAGAATTTGAAATAATGCTTGAGACTGAAGAAGGTGTTGTCAGGTTTATGGAAAGATTAACCCACTCTTTATTCGTGAGCGAGGGTGTGGAAGGAAGTACTACTTTCATGATGGGATTTCCTGGAATTATCAGGTTGAGGAAATCAGATCCCCCTGGATTGTTGCCTGATACGAGCACGCTGACGTTCAGCGAAGATAAAGGGATGTTGCCATCTGCCACTGACTTTACGTTCAAATAACCACTTTTTGCAATGGGGTATCCCAACGAGTACTGGTTTCCCATCGATTTGAGAAAGTTTGAATCCTCCCCATGCAGTCCCATAATTTCCGAGTTGTTGACATAAAGGTTGCTCGAAACGAACGAGTAGGAAATCCAGGAGTTCTCCCAAGATGTATCAATAGTAGAATTTCTGATCCATATTGAAGAATTGTTGCCGGTTATTGAACCGCTGAACGTCAAAGACGAGCTAACCAAACTCAGGTTTGCCTTCATGCCCTGGATACCGTTCAAAAATATGGACACACTGTGCGACGGGTACGCGCCTGCAGTGGTTTCCACAAGCCTGCTCGATATAAGAGTGAGACTGCCGTGTACAGCTATCGTCACATTTTCTGCCACATATATGTTGCAGTTGACAAAGGTTAAATTTTGCCCGATTGCTATTGTCATACTGGTGAAAATCTCATAACTTGAATTATCCGATCCGTTTCCTATTACCGTCGTCTTACCTTCTTCTTCCATATCAGTATTAAGCCGCTGCGCTGCCCTTGAAGGAGAATGAATTTGTGACGCGCTTACATTCTCAGATATCATCGCCTGTGATCCGATGGAAACGATCAGCAAGAGAAGCGCGCTTATTGCAAACGTTCTGTTCATAACCGAAATCGGCAATTTACCGAAATACTTAAAATTCCGCTCGTACCCGATCAGGACTCACCAAGATCACCTGGGGGGGCTTTTGAATGCAACTCACATCTGGAAGTATTACATAATCCCGTGCTATGGCATAAATTGCCTACCGGAAAAATATGCCTGTTTCATATATCTCCAATTAATGCCAGCCTGCATTGCGGAGGTTGCCGAGCCAGGTTAAAGGCGACGGATTTAGGGTCCGTTTCCGCAGGGATCCGCCGGTTCGAATCCGGCCCTCCGCATTTCATAAATGGGGATCGATCAGGAATTACGAAGTAGAAAATGTTTCAGTATTGCCTCAATGCATAATGGCTAGTAGCCAGATGATGAAGGTAGCTTATCTCTAGCGCATTACAT
>JAKATN010000022.1:8953-18724 GCA_021818715.1 Thermoplasmata archaeon | reverse complement strand
ATCAGTGCTGATAATCAGCCTTGTTCGTTCTGTTCCACTCAATGAATGTTCTCCAGGTGAGTAATAGGAGAATTGCTATTATGAAAACAATTCCAAGCATTACCAGCTTGAACCCAAACAGATCAATAAAATACCCCCCTGCAAGCGGCACAAAGATTCCGATCAGCATGAGAATGGAAAAGAAGGCGCTGTTTGCCACATTTCTTTCCTCAGGTTTGAAAGACCTGGAAATAGACAGGACAGATAGCGGATATGCCAGTCCATGCGGTATACCCAGTATCGCAAGCGCTATTGCAAAAACCCACACATTCCAGGAGATAAGGAGTATTGCGATCCCAAATACCGAAAGCACCATCGTGGCGTACATTCTCCTTCTGAGTACCCCCTTTACCCTGATTGAAAGGAATATTCTTGATGCGAGTGAAGTAGTAAAAAAGATCGAGAAGAGTGCGGTTACCATGGAAAGGCTGATCCCAAAGACCTGTCCCTCATAAATTCCAGCGAAGGCAATGAGGATTGCGAATGGAACATTGTAGGCCATTATATTGTAAAGGGCTGTTCTGAAACCAAAGCTGGAAATTAGCGGAACCCTGCTCCTGTCTTTTCTCTCCTCCGGGAATGCAAGGAAAGGGGACAGTATTACTGATACCACAGCGAACAATGAAAAGAAGAGAAAGATCTCCCTGAGGCCGATAAAGAGCAGAAGATATGCCTCAATGGCAGGCCCCATGATAAGGCTAAAACTGAGAAAAATGGTGTAGAGGGTAAGCACCCTGTCACGTGTAACTGGATCAGGGAACAGTGAGGCAGAGGTTATGATGTTGGGCATGATCATTCCAAGCAGAAAACCTGCTGCTCCAGAAAGTATCCATACGGTCAATAAATTGGAGTACGTGAAGGCAATGAGGACTGCGGCATAGCCAACATTTGAAATTATGTATGCGCTCCTCCTCGCCCTTGATCCCAGTCTTATGTTGATAAGTGCAGTTGCAAGAAACGTGAACGCTGAGGTCAAGGCGCTGAGAACGCCTATGTATGTCTGGGAAAGACCAAGATCATAGTGTGCAAGAAGCGGCACAGAGGTGACCAGCATATTGTTGCTGGCCCTCACAGCGAACGTGGTTGAAAGGATGATCACCAGGCTCTGGGCGAAGGATAATGAAGTGAAGCCTGGCCTGTTCATTTAGCGTTCTTCAGAAGGAGATTACCTGGTACCCTTCGTTCACGTATTTTGCCAGGCGTTCGCCAAATGGTGAAAGCTGTATCCCCATCTGCGACAACTTCTGATCAACATTGTACCTCTTTGCAATGGCCACACACGCAGAGTCTATGGCTTTTGAGTTCACAAGATCCATGAATGCTTCCGCGTATTCTCCCTTCAGATTGGCCACGTATTCTTCCATTGGCCCGTAGAGCAGCACCTTGGCATCTTCATATCTTCCAGCCTTTACCTGCCTGGATGCAGTTATTATCGCCATGTTTGCCTTTTCTGGGGCTTCCTTTCCGGATATGAGAAGAAACAATACCTTACTCATTGTAGCATATTGATCGTTGAGTAATAAAGCATTACTGCGCAATGAAATTGGAATTGAATGAGGTTAAACCCGGTTTGCGGTCGTTTCCTATCAACCATCCATATGATAATGTTTCTGGACTCCCATCGGGGGAACGGCAGAAGAAGGAAATGCAGTTTGCAACGGATACAATCACATTGGAAATACGTTCAGGCTTTACTCCCAGGGAAAATTCATCTATTTCGAGAAAAGGTGACCTTAGACCTTCAGGGCTCAGGCTGAATGCGCGAGTATCATCCCGAAGTACACTTCTACATACCCGTAATCATAGACTGCCCTCCTTCCAGAGCAGGTAAGCATCCCGTGCATCGCACACATGTTCCAGAAACTGTCGGGCTTTGCGTTTTTGACTATGGCATCGTCTATACGGGCAAGCTCCTCAAGGCTGCCTTTTTTCAGGCAGTCTTTCACCACGCTTTCGTATTTTTTCGCATCGCTCGAAAATCCGTAAGGTCCAGCTTCCGAGTGCGTGTGCGCCTGATCCGCGCTCAGCAGTATCCCGATATGTTTTTCCTCCGCATCGCACAGATCATAAAGTGCCTTTCCGAAATCTATTAGTTTCTTCCTGTCAGCCGTTCTGGTCTGTCCCATCATGACTACTGGTTTCTTCCTGAAAAAATGGAGGGGTATTGATGTGCCAAAGTCCATGGGAAAACGCGACGTTTTACCGGAATAAGAGACAAACCTTGCCTCCTCAGAAAATCCTCTGGTGGCTTTCAGGATTTTTTCAGCCAGTGGCCGGTCATTTTTCCAGTGCCCCCTCAGAGTAGTGGTTTTAAGCTTCGTATTCGCGTAAAAATATTCGGTATTCACAACTGAAAAGTTTTCTGGAAGGTTCAATCCGTGAGGTGATATCACTACAATAGAGTCGGCCTCATCCATTTCTGCGAGCTCCCTGATCTTTTCATTCATAATCCTGCCACCTTCCGAGGGCATGTCGATTATTTCATCGCCGTGCGGTACCAGGTAGATCCAGTCCACTGTCACGGAGAAACATTGCCCGGATGAAAATAACGGTTTCCATTCACATCTAAATCACGAAAAAGGCTTACTTTGATGTGGAACTATTTTATGCAGCTTAATGATTAATCACCATGGGGCTGGGGAAGAGAGATCTTGAAAGGAAGCGGAAAAGCATCGAGAACAAAATTGCGGAACTTGAGGCAAAGTCTAGAAAGAATCCTCTTGACAAAGCTCTCAAGGAAGAGATAGCAGATTTGAAGAAGAAACTGTCAAAATAGACATGCCTTGTCGCAGATAAATCTTAAGCCGGATTATGGCGGGAGTTAACATGGACAGCAACGAGAGGCGCCTTCTTCTGGTGTTCGCCTACCTGCTCACCTGGCTGTCAGGCGTTATAGTACTTTTCATCAATGACGGCAGGGACCAAAATCTCAAGTTCCATTCGCTCCAGGCAATATTCCTTGGTATACTCATAACTGTCATTTGGATGGGATCCTTCCTTCTCATCCCCCCAGTAAGGATAATTGATTACCTGATGGACTTCCTGCTGTACCTGTACGGTCTGTACGTTGGAATCCAGGCATATTCCGGCCGGAGTATAAGTATGCCGGTGATAGGCACACTTGCTGGCCGGTAGTGCTATCTGCCAGCCTTGAATTTACGCGTTTAAGCCCTGAAATCAGTTAACATAATTAGTCCGGATGACCTGATCATTAAGGTCCCAACGGTATGATTACAGGTTCCAGGGAACTGAAAAGCGTCGATGCAGTCCTGAGCGGGAGGGATACCTCTGACGGGGCAGGTGTAAAACTGAAGAGGATGTTCCAGGGCGAAACATCATATCCCCGCACCGATCCATTCCTTTTATGCGACATTTTTGGCTCCAGCAAGGTGGAGGATTACATAATGGGCTTCCCCTGGCATCCCCACAGGGGGATAGAGACAGTCACGTACCTTTGGTCCGGAAAGGTGGAACACAAAGACAGCGAGGATCATGGGGGGACTATCTATCCGGGCGATCTGCAGTGGATGAATGCCGGAAGCGGCATATTTCATCAGGAAATGCCCCATCCCCTGGATGAAGTCTACCGGAAATTCAACCCGAATTACGGCTTTCCCCTGGAGAGGGTTAGCGGGATTCAGCTCTGGGTAAATCTTCCATCATCACAGAAGATGTCCACACCATCATATGCGGGCATTCTGGCAAAGGATATCCCAAGAGTCGTGAATGGTAACGGCGCAAAAGTGAGCATTATCTCTGGGGAATTTGAGAAGACGGAGGGCTATTACAGGGGGAACAGGATAACCGATCCAAGTTATTTTGAGATCACTCTGGAACCTGAAGCGATCCTTGATGTTGGCATCAGGGAAGGCTATCGTGCTATCCTGATAACACTTGAGGCCGATTTTCAGGTCTCAGATCCAAGAGGGGCCAGGATCGGATCTTTCAAGACTGCTATACTCAGTACTTCAGGGAGTGGAATCTCAATGCTTAACGGCAGTACACGATCTACGCTGATTCTTGTTTCAGGAAGGCCTCTCAACGAGCCTGTAGCCTGGTACGGGCCAATAGTAATGAACACAAGAGAGCAGATCAATGCTGCTTTTCATGACCTTGAAAATGGTACCTTTGTAAGGGATCGTAATCCGCTGACAGTCTGAAGAATTCCGTGCCCCGTCAGGGCGAGATTATTTAAGATTTTGTGGACGATCAGGTCTACCTTATCCTCTTCAGGTCTCTGTACTGAAGAGAGAATGAATTGTACCTGCCCTTGTACTCGGTCCAGGTCTTCTTGTATTCCTCGGTGATCTTCCCTATCACCTTTGCCGGTATGCCGACTGCAATTGATTCCTCCGGTATCAGGTCCCGGTTCTTCACCACGGCGCCCTCTCCAACGGCAGCCCACTTTTCGACTACCGCAAAGTCAGAAACAATCGCCCCCATTCCGATTACTGCCCAGTCCCTGACAGTCCCAGTGTGGATTATCGATCCGTGGCCAAGTGTGACATGCTGGCCAACTACGGTCTTTTCCCCGGGCCTTGCATGCAGCACACAGTTCTCTTCCACTGCAGAATAGTCGCCAATGTAAATTTCTCCGTAATCTCCCCTCATAGTTGCACCGGGGCCTATCCACACATTTTTGCCTATGGTGACTCTGCCGATGACCGCTGCAGATTCCGACACGTAGCTGGATTCGTCAATGACAGGTGTTCTTCCGTTCAGAGAGTATACTGACACCAATCCTGATCAGTTCCATAACTTAAAGGAAATGTGTCCGTATTACGGGTTGACGATGAGGCTTTATATGCTTACAGACGATGAATGACTGATGAATGAAGAGTTCAGGATCACTGACGCTTTTGTGAGGAAAATTCTCGATTCCAGGGGCAACCAGACCGTCGAGGCGGAGATAATTCTACCATATGCTGCAGGGCGCTGTTCCGCTCCAGCAGGTGCAAGCACCGGTGAGACGGAAGTACAGGCATATCCAAAGGAGGGAATAGACAGGAGCATAGAGATGTTCGAATCAAGGATAAGGAACAGGATAATCGGCTTCGATGCTCTGGATCAGTACGGATTCGATTCACTGCTGCGTGAGGTGGACGGCACCGGCAACTTCTCCGAGATCGGAGGCAACCTTTCAACTGTTCTTTCAGTGGCCCTGGCAAAGGCGGCATCAAATGCAATTGGCATCCCCCTGTACAGATATGCAGGCGGTCACCTGAAAAACAGGCTTCCAAAGCCGATAGGAAATGTCCTGGGAGGAGGTGCCCACAGCAAGAACGGCACCACAATCCAGGAATTCATGGTCTCGGCTCAGGGGAAGACTATGATTGAGAACATAACCCTCAATTCGCTCGTTCACAAGAAGGTTGGAGCCAGGCTCAGGGAGATCATCAAGGACCAGAGCATTGGTGTGGGCGATGAGAGGGCATGGACGGCCAGCATAAGCGACGATGACGCAATCGACGTTGTGAAAGAATCCGCACATGAAGTGGAAACTTCCAGCAATACAAAAATACTGCTGGGCGTGGACTTTGCCGCCAGCAATTTTTTTGACGGTAAAAAATACAAGTACAGGAAGAATACACTTGACCGGGATGAGCAGATAGAATACGCCTGCTCGCTTGTGAAATCTCATGGCTTCTACTATATTGAAGATCCCATGGATGAGCATGACTTCGACGGTTTTGCTGAGATCACCAGAAAGGTTGGATCCAGGGCGCTCATAGTCGGGGACGACATATATACAACTGACGCAAAGAGAATTGCGAAGGGTATAGAGATGAAGGCAGGCAATGCTGTCCTTATCAAGGTCAACCAGATAGGGACGCTTACGGATACCTGGGAAGCAGTGAACCTTGCCACAACTTCCGGATGGAAAACCACAATTTCACACAGGAGCGGGGAGACTACTGACGACTTCATTGCCCACCTCGGAACAGCTTTCCAGTCCGAATTCATAAAGACCGGGACAATCGGCGGGGAAAGGGTGGCAAAGCTGAACGAACTGGTGAGGATAGAGGAAGAAATCCAGCACTGACATGCTTTATCTTGTAGGCCTCGGGTTATATGGTCCGGATTCCATAACTCTGACAGGACTAAATGCACTGAGAACCAGTTCAAGGGTTTTTATGGAGGCGTACACCTCCTTCCATCACGGCCGATCCATATCAGACTATGAAAGGGCTTATGGAGTGAAGATCGAGGGAATCGGCAGGGAAGAGATTGAGGGGATGGAAAAACTGCTTGACACTGCAGTTAAGGAAAAAGTAACCATTCTGGTCTCAGGCGACCCTCTCACGGCGACTACCCATAACATGCTTAGACTGAGGGCGATCCAAAGGCGCATTCCACTGCGAATAATTGATAATTCCTCCATCCTGACCGCATTTCCCATGCATGCCGGGCTCTCAATTTACAGGATGGGGCCACCAGTTTCAATTCCATTTTTCTCGAGGGAATTCAGGCCGGTGAGCCCATACAGGAAGGTCATCGCAAACCTTAAGTCCGGTTTCCACACCCTGCTGCTGCTGGACCTCAGGAACGGCAGAACAATGGAGCCCGGTGTGGTGAGGGAGGAGCTGATTGAAATGTCCGCCGCCGCTGATGATAAGACCATTGCCGACAGCACCGACATCATTGTTGGTTCCAGGATAGGGTCAGACGACGAGGTCATATTCCAGTGCTGCGTAAGGGATCTGGAAAAAATGCAGGACAGATCGCCCATGTCAATCATTGTTCCCGCAGTTCTGACTGAGGATGAGAGGGATTTCCTTCAAAGTTTCAGCACTATTCCTAAAAAATGACTGGGAATATTTTATAGCAGCATGGATATTAAGCCTCAATGCGAGCATTGATTGTGGGGAGGTTCCAGCCTTTTCACAATGGGCATCTTGAAGTGATCCGGAAAATTCTTGAGAATCATGAATCCGTCATCATAGGTATCGGCAGTGCTCAGTATTCTCACACGCTGAGGGATCCCTTTACTGCGGGTGAAAGGCACCTGATGATATCCATGACCCTGGAAGCGGAGGACCTTCCCAATTTCTATCTCGTACCAATCGAGGATGTAAACTCGAACCCTCTTTGGGTGGCCCATGTCGAAGCCCTGACGCCTAAATTCGAGGCAGTCTACACCAATAATCCGCTCGTGCGAAGGCTTTTCCTGGAAAAGAAATACAACGTCAAATCCGTCAAGCTGCTGAACCGGGATGACTGGTCGGGAACAAGCATCAGGGAGAAGATGCTTGCTGGAGGAAACTGGGAAAAGGACGTGCCCAGGCAGGTTACGGAAGTGATAAGGGAGATTGACGGTGTGCAGAGATTAAGGGACCTTGCGGAAGACGATCACTGACTAGTCCCCGTACAGCATGTATTCAAGCACATCCATATCCTTCAGTATGTAGGACATCTGGCAGAATTCGTTTGCCTGGTGATATGTGCTCTCATCTGCTGTGCTCCACACTGCGGCTGGCAGCCCTTCCTTTCTTAAATGGTTGGCAAACGTCTGTCCGCCGATTCCTATGAGTTCAGTCTTAATCCCACGCTTCCTGAGGAGCGCTTCTGATAGCAGATTAATCACTTCTGCATCCCTGAAGACTATCGGGCTGGAGTCTTCACGCTGTACTATCTCCACCTTTACGGTGACATGGTGTTCCGCCTCAAACGTTCTTACCACCCTGGAAATATGATCAAGGACCATATCCGGGTCGTATTTGGGCATAATCCTGCAGTCAAAGTAAAACACATCCGTTCCCGGTATTGTGTTAACGTTCGGCACGTTTTCCTCGTGGCGGGTGGGTACAAAGGTGGAGAACGGAGGGGTAAAGAGATCGTCCCTTGCGTTATAAGTCTCATTCAGGGACTTTTCCAGGGCAACAACCAGCCTGGATCCCTCAAGAAATGCATTTACCGATAGATCGGGCCTGCTTCCGTGTCCCTGCTTCCCTTCCACTATGAACCTCAGCCACAGCACTGTTTTTTCCGCGATCTCAATCATCTTTCCCTCACGATCTCCTGAATCCGGTACCAGGATCAGGTCGTCCTTCCTGAACACGTTGTGTTCAATAAGCGGCCTTATCCCATACCTGCTTCCAGTCTCCTCGTCTGATACGAAGGCAAGCCCAAGGCTGTACCGCATTTTCTCCTTCCTGAGATATTTCAGGAGAAGAAGGGAGGTAAAAATTCCCTGCCCGTTATCACCGGAGCCACGGCCATAGATTCTGTCTCCATCGACTGTGGCGTCAAATGGATCGTACTTCCAGAGTTTCCTGTCCCCAACAGGAACGGTGTCGATATGGGATACTATCCACAGGGTTCTCTCTTTGTCCCCTATCTTGAGGTAGATGTTCGGTCGCGTTACGCCCTTATCATCCCTTACATCAAGCCTCTGTGCGTTATTGTATCCCAGATCACCTAAAATCTTAATGATTTCTGCTGCTCTGTCGCCTTCGCCACCTCCGCCGCTGGCAGGCGATATCGCAGGTATCCTTAGGAGTCTCTTGGCGGTCCTGACCAAAAAATCAGTTTTCTCAGCTTCGCTCCCATTCATTAGCTCGAAAGCCCTAATTGGTATAATTTCTTTTAGAGTCAGGCCATCAACAATATCCAACTTTGATTGCTCTCTCCCCTTCACCTGCGGTGACATGCAGGGGCTGCCCGGGCATGAGATCCGCAAATTCCCTTCGCTTCCATTCATGAGGCTATGAAGGATGCCGGTATCTAGTGCTGTAGCACTGATCAATTTTTAATCCCCCTAGCACTTCAAGTTCACCAATGCAAGCCAAAAAGAAGGACTTCAGTGAATGGTACAATGAAATCCTGGAATCAGCCGAGCTCAGCGACAAGCGGTACCCGGTAAAAGGCATGAACATCTGGCTCCCATACGGGCTGAAGGCCATGAACCTGATAGACGCAGCTACGCGGCGCTACAACGAAGAATACGGGATAGAGGAGGTAAGCTTTCCCGTTCTCATAACCCGGAATCAGCTTGAAGTGGAGTTCGAACACCTCAAGGGCTTCGAGGGGCAGCTCTACTGGGTGACCAGGGCAGGCAAGGACCAGCTTGACGTGGAGCTTGCTCTACGCCCAACAAGCGAGGCTGCAATGTATCCTATGTTTTCCCTATGGATCAGGAATCACGCTGACCTTCCTAAGAAAGTCTTTCAGATTTGCAGCGTATACAGGTACGAGACAAAACATACCCGATCGTTCCTCCGCATGAGGGAATTCCGTTTCTACGAAGCTCATACTGCTCACGTGAATTATGAGGACGCAGAAAAGCAGATAAAGGATTACATGGGCATCTGGAAGAAACTGAACGAAATCCTCCTCATCCCGAATGTGATCAACAGGAGGCCTGACTGGGACAAATTCCCAGGGGCTAAATACTCCCTTGCCGTCGATTCAATTATGCCGGACGGAAGAACGCTTCAGGTGGCAACAATGCACCAGTATGGCGAGAACTTTTCCAGAACGTACGACATCAAGTATTCTGACGAAAACGGAGAACAGAGATACGTTTCCCAGACTACGTACGGCATGAGCGAAAGATTGCTGGGCGGATTGATCGGGATTCACGGAGACGACAAGGGGCTGATCTTCCCGCCAGGGATAGCCCCAATCCAGGTGATTATTGTTCCAATACCCTCGGAGAAAGCTGATATTTCAAGCTTTTCCGGCAAGATCAATGAAAGGCTTAAGGCGGCAGGCATCAGGTCAAGCATCGAC
>JAKATN010000022.1:0-8853 GCA_021818715.1 Thermoplasmata archaeon | reverse complement strand
GCATACAGGAGTGGTGAGATATCATACAGGGAATTCATTCTGAGGGATACGGAGATGTGGCTTTCAGCTAAGCCCGACATCTCAAGGTCCGACATTCACTCAATCATGTCCGGGATCCATCTTACTTCCGGCATAGGGGAGGCTACCTCGTATCTTTCAGAGAGGGGTTTCATTGTTTCCATAGTTTCCGGCGGTTTGTCTGAGCTCTCGGAAATGGTTTGCAGGGTGGGGCATTTCGACGAGGTCTTCACCAACAGGCTGACCTATGATGAGAGAGGGCAATTGCTTCCCGGCGGAGAACCCGTGGTTCTGCCAGGCAGAAAGGACCTGAAGGTCAGGCTGCTCCAGGAACGTTACGGAATCCCCCCGGAACGCACTGTGGCAGTGGGCGATGCAAAAATCGACCTCTCAATGTTTGTCCAGACAAAGTATTCTATATCATTCAATGCCATGGAGAGCGAAATCAACGAGTACAGCGACATAGTGATTGTCTCGAACGACTTGATGGATGCTGCGACCGCGGTAATAGCGCTGGTGGAAGGGAACACGCATGGAAAGAATTGACGCGACGGGGGAAGTTACGAGGATCAAGTCAGGAATTTCGTGTCTGGATAGCGTGCTCTCCGGCGGGCTGGAGAAAAAGATAATTTCTGAGATTTACGGGGAAGGAGGCAGCGGGAAAACAAACCTCTCTCTCCTTATATCACTGTCAGTTGTCGCTTCGGGAGGCACGGCTGTCTACCTTGACACTGAAGGTGTATCCACCGAACGTATCAGGCAACTGACAGCCTCCATGAAGGGAGATCTGAAGAAGCTGTACCTGTACAGGATCAAGTCTCTGGAAGACCAGGAGCTTACCCTGCTGAGGATAGAGAAGAACATAGACAGGGGACAGACAGTTCCGGAGCTGATTGTTATCGACTCTTTCACTGAGTATTTCCGCCTAGAGAAGAGCAGCGATCCTTCAGGCAGGACGGCAACCATGCAGAAGCACATGGCAATACTGATGTCCATAATCTCGAAATCAGATTGTGCAGTCCTCATTACGAACCAGATATACCAGGACGTCCAGACAGGGAACCTGGAGCCATTCGGCGGGTACGTGATAGATCATTCCGTTAAGGCGATATTCAGGATCTCCAAGCTACCGGAGTCAAAGAGGAAGATGGAGGTGCTGAAGCACCGATCCGAACGGGAGGGTCACTCGATGTACTTCAGGATAACTTCCTTCGGCATAGAATGCCTACAATCTTGATAACAACGGGTTGATCCGGTGTGATGACAATATTTGCAACATGTCGCCTGAGAGAAAAAGGTATTAAAATGAACCTGGTTAATGTGAAAGCACAATGGGAGTAGACATATCAGAGCTGGTATACAGGGAGCAGGTATCCCTTAAAGGTTACGAGAACAGGGTCATGGCGGTCGACGCCTTCAATATCCTTTACCAGTTCCTGAGCTCTGTAAGGCAGGCGGACGGCACACCGCTGATGGATTCCAGGGGGAGGGTCACATCTCACCTTTCGGGCTGCTTCTACAGGAACATAAACCTCCTTGAAAACGGCATCCGTCCCGTTTACGTTTTTGACGGGAAGCCGTCACGCCTGAAAGCAAATACTATCAGGGAAAGGATGGAAGTGAAGGAGAAGGCCAGGGAGGAGCTGGAAATCGCAAGGGAAAAGGGCGATCTGGAAAGGATCAGATCGCTTTCCGCGAGGGTGACCCACCTCACCCGGGACATGGTCGAGGATGTCAAGCAGCTGCTCACCGCCCTTGGCATACCGTATATCCAGGCACCTTCCGAAGGCGAGGGGCAGGCATCATACATGTGCAGGACGGGACAGGCTTATGGAGTCATATCTCAGGACTACGACTGCCTGCTGTTCGGAGCAAGCAGGGTGTTCAGGAACTTCACCACAGGCGGCAGGCGAAAGGTTCCAGGCAGGAACATTTACGTGCCCGTCAGCCCTGAACTCCTGATCCTTGAGGAAACCCTGTCAAGGAACGGGATAAGCTACGATCAGTTGATTGACATCGGGATCATGGTTGGAACGGACTTCAATACCGGGCTGGCGAGAGTGGGTGCAAAGACTGCACTGAAGCTGGTGAAAAAATACGGAAATATAGAGGCCGTTCTGAAGGAGAGGGGCGAAGTGATCGAAAACCTGGAGGAGATAAAGGACATCTTCAGGAAGCAGAACGTTATCGAAACCCCTCCCATAACGTTTGGGAAGCCGGATGCGGAACAGATCAAGAGGATACTGTGCGACGATCATGATTTCGATCCTGCCCGGGTGGATCCATACATAACCCTTGCGAGGGAGAAGATGTCGAGGAATACCCAGACCAGCCTGGACGGATTCTAAGCTGTTCTGCCAGCGATCTGATCCATCAGTTTCCCCGATCTGTTTTTCAGCGCGGTGAAGGGTTTCATCATCTCGATCAATGCTTCTGAAACAGCTTCCTTGAGATCAGAGGGATGGATCTTCCCGTCCCTGTATGACGACTCAAAATCTTCCACGCTGCTGAATTCCAGGGGCGATCCTCCTGAAGGGATAACCCTGAATGCGTCTGAATATGGTATCAGTATGAGGCGCGCTATATCGGTCAGGGGGTTGTTCTCTATAGTGCCAGGAGGACAGAATGCCCTGGAAATTTTCTTCCTGACTGTTTCCGGATCGTCAAAGACAAATATCCCTGAGTTGGGATCGCTCTTAGACATCTTTACGTTTCCACTGTCCGCAAAGTCCATCCTGGCACCTGCACTGAGGCTGGAAACGAGTGAAGTGTGGATGGCAACAACCTTCTTTATCTTCAGCTTGTCCTGGATATCCCTGCAGAGCATGTGGGCATGCCTCTGATCCATGCCTCCAAGAGCCAGGTCATACCTGTTGTAGATTATGTCGGTGACCTGCATCAGGGGGTAGATGTACTTGCTGAAATCCTTGTCGGCGTCTTCCTCTGTCCTTCCCATAATTGGAAGCGCACGCCTTATCCTGGGCAGCGTGCCTGCCTTGGCCACGGACAGCATGGTCTTCCAGTAGTCTGAAGATTGAACATTATCCGAGGTCCAGAGGAATTTCACCGAAGCTGGAAGGCCCGCTGCAAGAAACACTTCTCTCATAAGTTCACCAGAGGCCCTGATTCTCTCGAGATTGCCGCCAAGCTTGTCGTTTATCATGGCATGCCAGTCTGCCAGCAGGATCGTCAGATCGAGCCCGGTTCGGGACATGTCGGCCAGTTTCCTTGGCCACAGCAGGCCGGTAGCGATTGTTGGAACTCCAGATGGCTCAAATCCGATATATGCTGATCCGCCCGTCGATATAAGCTGCCTGAGTTCGTCCAGTCTGACCACTTCCCTGGTGTTCCTGATGGCGTAATCTATGGCATCCATTGCGGCTGTGAATGCTCGTAGTTTAATAAGGTTTGATCGCATCTGGATGAAAAGGAGCAGGCGGCACAACGCCTGGGGTTATCGTGGTTTCTCTCCGGCATCCCAAAATCGTTTCTCATCCTGTCGACAGTGAAGGCCACCCTCGTCCGGAGTTCGACGGTATTGTCAATCCTGAATGCCTGGTTCCTGTACTTCAATATGCCGTAAGGTACCCTGTAGCCCTGAAATTCCTCCTCGAGGATCAGGAAATAGGCGCCCATCTGCATCAAATGGCCATCTCTTGGGGTATCTGCATCCGTGCTCTTGTACTCATAGGGAATTATGGAATTCCCTTTTCTTACCACTGCGTCAGGTTTGCCTGAGATGCCGTATCTCCTGCTTATCAGTGTCTGTCCCCTTGACTGCAGGTCCCCATAGATCTGCCTGCCTCTCGGTATTGAAGTATATGCCTTTCTTTTCCTGGCAGCGGCAATGCCTGCGAGTGAAATCAGGATAAGCGCGACAAGCACATATGCGATTGGACTGATCATTCAGATCAGCACCGCCACCAGGAAAGCAATCAGAAGGAGCAATAATACAGTCATTCCAGTCATCAGCCTGTTGCTTGTTTCGATCTTTCTGCCGACCTGCTGGTGATTCATGTAGCCGGTCATCAGCCTTCTGTTGGATCCAGGTTCCCTGGGCACTCCGTTCCTGTCAAGGAACCAGGCAACCGAACAGAAGTGGTATTCAGCTATTTCAGAAGCACTGATATTCTTCCTGCTGCTGGTTACCGGCCTTGAATTATCCGAATCCATATGTCCCCCATCTCCTCCTGTTGCATCATTATTTTTTTCTGGCGGCCAAGAAACGTACTGTAAATCAGGAACTTCTTTCTCTCGAGGTCAATGCTGCCCCAAATGCTCTCCATCCTCATCAGGTCAGCGCCTGCCTGGACTATTTTCCTCCAGGTTTCCTCTATTTCAAGATCCGGCTGTTCAGGATGAATTTCGGAGAGGATGCTGTCTATGTCCTTCTCTACCTGGATGGCAACTTTTGGTTTCTCGATTATTTTCCTTGACTGGTAGGCGTTCCTGATTGCCTCAAGAACCTCCATAACCATGATTTTTGTTCTCTCATGCCTCACTATGGGTTCCACAGGATCCTTTTCATGCATCAGGGCAGATGCCTCAATGCTGCTCATATCCGCAGAATCAGCAACTTCATCCAGAGTTTCGGCTGGCCCATCCGTTTCACCTGTGTCTGAGGACATCGATCCAATCAGGTTCTCCGTCTTTACAAACAGGAGGTGCCAGGCACTCATCATCAGGAAGCCTGCCTGTGAGAAATCCCTTAGCCTGTCGTGGATGAAGCTCTTTATGAGTTTTGTTATTGCATCTATGCTTACGTCCCAGGGGTCCATTTCCCCGGTTTCGCACATTTTGACCACCGTGAAGACAACCTGGCTGAAAGGATCCCGGAAATCAGATTTCTCCGAGAGTATTATTTTTCTGTATTCAGAAGTGTCTGCCTCAAGCACGGTTCCCTGAACCACTATGCTCTTGAGAATCTCCTCCTGCATCATTCCTCGTCACTCTCCTCCTTTTCCTTGTCTGCAAAACTCTTGAAAAAGACTTCGGAATTTTCATCGTCGAAGGTGGTGACGCCAATGATGTTGTCAGCATACTTCAGCATGGCCTGTCTTAGGGAAACTGCTATGATCTGCGACTTTCGGGAATTCTCCTTGAACATTCTCCCGACGCGTTCCGCATTTGCGCCGTCAAGGAACATGTCAACCTCGTCCAGGTAATAAACCGGTGAAGGGTTTATTCTTTGTATGGACATGATGAATGCCAGAGCCGTCAGACTCTTTTCCCCGCCGCTGAGCGCTTCGATCTTGCTGAAGTTGCTTCCCTTCGGCCTTGCCTTGATGTAGACCTCCGCTTCCATCGGATTTTCCCTGTCCGTAATTTCCAGACCAGCTTCCCCACCATCTGACAGCACATAGTATATTGAATTTATCTCTTTGTTCACAGCGTCGAACAGTTCAAGGAAGGTCAGTTTCTTCTGGTTGTTTATCTGATCCATCAATTCCTCAAGGGATGATTTTTCCTTACCTAGTTCCTCCATCCTTTCCCTGAGCAGTGTCACTTCGTTCAGTTCAGTGGTGTATTGCTCAATTGCCCTGTGATTGACACTCCCCAGAGCTGCAATATCTGATGTGAGTTCCGATATGCGTCTCTTCAATTCACCTGTCGACATGTCGGTCGCAAGCACCTTACCGCTTATCTGGGACCTCTGTGCGTCGAGCTCCTCAATTTTTCCCCTGATAGTGGACATTCTCTCAGAAAGGGACGCGCGTGATTCCCTTGCCTCACCGGTCTCCCTGTTCACGAGTTCTTTCTTCCCGGCAAGTTCCCTTTCAAGACCTTCGCTTGATTTAAGTTCAGACAATAGGGATGAGACCTCAGCGTCTATCTCGCTCTGCACCTTTACGAGTGACTCCATCTCAATATTTACGGATTCCAGCTTTTCCTCTGCTTTTTTTATCCTTTCCTCAGTTTCCTTGATTTCCTGGCCATCGAAATCCATCGTTTTGCCAAGACTGGTTGATTCCACCCTCTTCTCCCTGATCAGGGAATCAAGTTCTCCCCTGGACTCGATCAGTTCATCCCTGGCACCAAGCATCGAGGTTCTGGAGGATTCCAGCTCCACCTTTTTACTTATGAGTTCCGGGGAAATCCTTTCCATTTTGGAGTATACCGTTTTCCTCCTTCCTTCCAGTTCCTCCCTGCGTCCCTGTAATCCTGCGATTTCACTTCTCCTGTCGGCTATGAAACTTTCAACCTCAGAGATCGCTCTGTCTGTTGCAGCAATCTCCTCCTCTACCTTAGCGAATTTCGGTTCATTATCGGATATAATTTTTTCATATAGCTGGGTTTCGCGGTTACCCGCAGCTGAATTTCCGGAGGCCTCAGTGAGTTCGAGAGTTATTTGCCTTAGCCTTTCATCAATCTCCTGTATCTCGGAGTCCATGGTCCTGATCTCAGCTTCCTTTGCGGATATGTCTGCCATAAGCCTCGAAAGCTTCATTTCGTCCGCTATAGAGTTATGCGATTCAAGATACCCTCCAGTAATTGCCCCATTTGCCTCGAATATATCGCCATCCAGCGTTACCATCCGGACGCCGCCCATATTCTTCCGAGCCGACTGGATATCCCGCATCAGCAGTGTATCGCTAAAAACAAGCAGGACGGCGCTCCTGAACTGTGGATCACATCCCACCACTTCATGCATGAAACACAGCGCCTCGCCTGAATTCTTCAGCATAACCGCCTTTCCTCTAGGGGAGGAAACGGAAATCTTGTTAAGCGGCAGGAATGTCAGCCTCCCAGTCTTTTCCCTCTTTAGGATGCTGAGACATCTTTCCGCAACAGCATCATCGCTGACGACCACCGAGTTAAGCCTGGACCCGCCGGAAGCCTCAAGAGCCTTCAGGTATTTCTCATCCACTTCAATCAGGCTCTTCAGAGTTCCGAATACCCCTGTAAGCTCGCCGCCGGACACCGCATCGGAGATTGACTTCAGGGCCCTCCCTCCGCGCGTAGAATACGTCGCTGAAAGTTTCTCCTGCTCCCTGATCATTTTCTTCAGGGTAATATCCTCTTCAGACCTGGCGGACTTTAGGGATGTCATTTTGGCTCTGAGCGATTCAAAAGATTTCTGCAGTTCAGCCAGTTTCTTTCCCGCTGATTTGTCAGAACTGTTCGCCTGGGAAACCATCCACTGAGCGTGCTTGATCTCCATCGAAATATGATCCCTTGAGGAAACAAGGGAAGCTTTACGGCTCAAGATTTCTGATCGTGATTTCTCTTTCTCTGCAATTTCTGACAGAACCTCAGTTTCCTTTACTGTCACGGAGGACAGGCTATTCTCGAGATCCTTCAGTTCGAGATTCAACTGATTGATGTCAGAAATTGCACCCAGTTCCCCCTCGTTCATCTCTTCAATCTTTGAGGTTATCAGGCTGATTTCGCTTTCAAGTGCCTTAAGTCTTTCGTCAACTGCTTTCGATTCCTTAAGAAGTGATTCAATCTTTGAATCAGACTCTCCTTGTTTAATCCTGTCGTCTTCAATCTTTGCTGAAAGTTTGCTGATTTTCTCGCGTCCATCTGAAATGGCATCAAGTGCCCTTGATCTGACAACCTTAAGATCGTTGATCTGCTGGATGATCTGCCTGGAGCGATCTCCCTGAATAGACCTGATTTTGCCGTTAAGATCCTCTGTCGCTTTCTGTGCGTTGGCGATCTCCTCATCGATTGCTTTGCTCTGAATGGATAATTCCCCGATCTGCTGTTCAATTTTTTCTATCTCGCGGGAGTACATCTCGGATTGTCTTGTTTCAGACTGAATTTCCCTTTCTATAATGGTCAACCTGAGGTCTCCGATTTCTGAGGAAAGTGCCTCGTACTTTTCAGCGGTTTCCTTTTCAACCTTTAACTGTGCAAGCTGCAGGGTTTTCTCTTCCGCGCGTGCCCTGATAACGGCAATGTTGGCCACAATTCCATCAATGTCTTTTCTGGCTTTTTCAAGCTTCACGTCATAACTTTCGATTCCAGAGATGGATTCCAGCAGTTTCCTTCTCTCTGTACCAGTCATTTTTACAATGTTATTTATGTCTCCCTGAAGAACGAAACTGTAGGAATCAAGGTAAATTTGGAGTCTTTCTATCAGATCCTCAACATCGCTTCTCCTGCACCTGGTACCGTTTATGAAATAATTGCTCTTAAGCTCGACACCCTCCTGGCTCAACTCCCTTGTTATGCTGTATCTTAAGCCGTTCAGGGGGTCAGTGTCATCCACTATCGAGAGTGTGACCCGGCAGTAGTTTTTCTGTCTTTCCCTCGATGCCGCCTTGTGTATAAAATCCGGCAGCCTGTCCGCCCGAAGCAGCTTCGTGGATCTAATGCCCAGGACAAACAGCAGCCCGTCTCCTATATTGCTCTTTCCGCTGCCATTCGGTCCGGAAACAACGGTGAAGCCATCCTCAAAGGTAATACGCTTCTTCATCCCAAACGACTTGAAGTTATCCAGTTCCACGGATTCGATTCTTATCATGGCGACGTCTGACAAAAAACAGAGGCAAATATAATATTTAATAATTTTTATTTCTCATGCCGACAATCATGGGAATAAAGCCATTCATGGTCGAATTACCGAAACAGGTGCAATGAGGTCTGACCATGAGGTTTGCGAAAGGTAGTACGGTCTCCTCATTATATTATGTATTTACAGATGAAGATTTTCACTATCTGAGCAACTAGTTTTAAGGTTGGCAAATGCAGGAATGTCTGACACAAACCAGGTTAAATGTTTACATATGTATACTCACTCTAATTCCTGGTATAATCTTACTATTACTGCTCTTGGGGTATGTACAATCTCATTATGTATATTGAGTATAATAGGTTATATATTTA
>JAKATN010000021.1 GCA_021818715.1 Thermoplasmata archaeon | reverse complement strand
GGCTGCGGGCACTTCTCATTTGCAGCGATTACAAGAATGGCGCCATTCATTATTGAGGAACCTGACAACATGGTAGCCATGAGAGTCTCATGCCCTGGGGCATCTACAAACGATAAAACCCTTTCCAGAGAACAGTTATCGGAAGTTTTTTCTCGGCTGAAATACTCTTTACCTGTCTCATCTATACACCTGTATACCGGAGTATCTGCATATCCCAGCTTTATGGATATGCCCCTCTTGATCTCCTCGGAATGTACATCAGTTTTGATGCCTGTCAGCGCCTTTGTAAGCGTGCTCTTGCCGTGGTCGACGTGGCCAACCATTCCAACGTTGACTGATGGTTGCGGAAGCATTACTTGTTTTCCTTCGCAGAACTTTCTTCAATAGTACCTGGGCCGTACTGTACAATGACAAGATTGAGCTGGGCGATGTCCGGCCCTATGAGCGAACCTCTGAAAGTGATTTTTCTCCTGATCCCTTTCTTGCCCCGTTCGCCAGTTCCATATGGAATGAGAAGTTTTTTCTTCCCCTGAAGGGCCAGGTCCTTTCGCATGGGGAACCCGTCAGAAGTTGTTCCGCCCGTGATCTTCATTCTGTATCCTGGGAGTTCAAAGAATATTCCGTCCACCTCCTCGCCAATCTTCCTGCCAGTGAGGGAGTTCAGGTTGTCTGATGAAATTTCCTTCTTAAACGACTTACCGGTTTTCCTGTCTGCAATAACAGCGAGAGACTTTGCCATTTCAAATATCCGCCCTTGAAGAGCCACCAGTGATTTTTTCCATGTTTATAACAATTCTCTAATGCAGTTGCAATGGAATTTTTATCCGGGAACAGGGTAAATGTCAAATGAAAATTCCCCCAACCCCGCCGACTGGAATTCCTGCATACCAAACTTCCCACCCGGTCTGGAGGGCCTTTCCTGACTCCGACCTGTACCTGGAATCGGAAAATGAAAATTTTGATGGGAGCCCTCCCCCAGGATACGGTGTTTTTTTCCTTCTCTGGAAGATATTGATCCACCAGCCCGAAGAAACCGTTCTCCTTTTAATAGATGTGCTGCAGCATAATCTTTGCAATCTGCCGCAGTGTTGCCTTTGAACCCCCTGAAAGACATGGAATCCCCCTATCCCTTGATAAAACAGGTCGCTGCCAGGTATAAGTTTGACTGAAAATGAATTCCTTGCACGTGACTTCGAGCTGATTCCTCATTTCCACCTTTTTCCAGGTTGCTGAATTGCCCGCTTATCCAAACCAATATTTCCCGGGTGTACCGTAAACTATCTGGAGGAAGATCCTTGCCCATTGCCGCCGTCATTGCTGGTCCACAGTAATGCAGAAAACGAATATCCGTTAAATAAGCTGCAACGCTATGGAAATGAAGTGATCACTCTCGGAATAGAAGGGACGTCACATACCGTTGGCGCAGGAATAGTCAGGGATAATACTATTCTATCCTCGATTACGCATGTTTACGCGCCCAAGAGGGGAGGGATACAGCCCAGGGAAGCGGCAAATCATCATTTTGATCACATAAAAGAGGTTGTAGACGAGGCGTTCAGGGTGGCCTCAGTAGTCCCTGGGGATATTGACCTGGTCTCGTTTTCGCGCGGGCCGGGACTGGGACCATGCCTGAGAGTGGCGGCAACGGCCGCAAGATCCATTTCCTTGAAATTTCGGAAACCGATTGTAGGTGTCAATCATGCAATGGGCCACCTTGAGGTTGCACGGGCTGCCTCGGGTTTTGCTGACCCCGCAGTCCTGTATGTTTCTGGAGGCAACACTCAGGTGATAATGCATAGCCAGGGTTTCTACAGGGTCTTCGGAGAAACAATGGATATAGGCCTTGGAAACATGCTTGATAAACTCGCCAGAGGAATGGGGTATGCTTTCCCGGGAGGTCCGGTTATAGAAAGGCTCGCATCGGATGGAGAGAACCTGCTGGATTTGCCATACTCTGTCAAGGGAATGGACACGGCATTTTCAGGTATACTCACTGCCGCCCAGAAGCACATAATGGATGGAAAAAGCAAGGAGGACGTCTCTTACAGCGTACAGGAAACCACCTTCTCCATGGTTCTGGAATGCCTTGAAAGGGGGCTCAAGCACATGTCGAGGGATGAAATCATACTAACAGGCGGAGTAGCAATTAACAAAAGATTCAGGGAAATGTTCAGCAACCTTGGAAAGTCACTCGGAATAAGGTACTATGCTGCTGAACCCCAACACTGCGGCGACAACGGGGCAATGATTGCGATAGCGGGAAGCCTGATTTACCGTTCATCGGGACCTGACAAACTTGAAGACACATGGGTAAACCAGAGATTCAGGATCGACGAAGTTCCCGCACCATGGATAGAAGAGAGATGGAATCCTAATTCCTCGATGGAGGGGGCGGAGGCCAGACTTACTGAAGAGATCTTCAGAGGGAGAAGAGCGCTGAGAAAGCAGAGACTGGCCAAGAGTTACAGGATACCAGAGCTGGACAACGAGATCAGGAAAGCAAGGCTCCTGCAGGAATTCCAGGTCATTCACGCACTGGACAGGGCAGGTATCCGAGTGCCAATTGTCTATGGAATTGATCCGGGAAGCAACAGCCTGATAGTTGAGCACATAGAGGGAAAACAGCTGAGGGATATTTCCAGGACGGCAGCATTTCCAGATATACTGCAAGCGCTCCTCCCGATAGTGAACAGGATGCACAGATGCAACATTTCCCATGGAGATCTTACTCTGAGCAACATAATGATTAGCCGGAATGGAGAACTTGTTCTGATTGACCCGAGCATGGGCACCATGGACGCGACAGATGAGGATAAGGCAGTTGATCTATTCTTGCTGGAGGAATCAATGAGAAGCAGCGGTATCCCTGATCCGGAATCTATTGAGGCGATCTATAATAAACTGGAAAGCGGTAACAGTTCAGTGATTGAAAAGCTCAACCTGTTGAAGAAAAGGAGGAGGTACGTCTGATTCACCTGGTCACAAGCAATGAGCACAAATACCGGGAAATAAAGAGCTACATGGATTCCGAGGGAATCATGATAGACTGGATCAGGATGAAGTATGATGAAACCCAGGAGGATACTGTATCCAAAATCTCACTGAAAAGCATGGAGTTCCTGAAGGGGAGGATAGAGGGTGATTTTTTCATAGAGGATACTGGGCTTTTCATAGAAAAACTCGGAGGCTTTCCTGGTCCCTACGCCTCCTATGTACAGAAAACAATTGGCAACGCCGGCATAATTAGACTTCTGGGCGGAAATACCTCGCCGGCTTATTTCGAAACCTGCGCCACCCTGCTCCTTGACGGCATAACAAGTCAGTATACCGGGGTTCTGCGCGGCTCCATCTCCATTGAACCCAGGGGAAATTCCGGATTCGGATATGATCCTGTCTTCATCCCTGAAAATGAAACGAGGACGCTGGCAGAGATGAATCTGAACGAAAAGAACTCGATTTCCCACAGGACAAGGGCACTTGCGCAGATGCTGGCATACATCCGGTCTAGGGACGGCCCGATACAGTAGGCATCCAAAACCTGCTTCTGCCGAATAATTTAAAATGACATGCCGGTTATGGGTGAACAATGGATATAAGGGAATATAAGCCCATAATTTACCTGGTTATACTTGCCGCGAGCCTGATTTTTATGGTAATCACCATGAACGACCTTATTTTTCTTAACGGCTCGTTCAGGGATGCTGGCCTGAGCCTGTTATCTCTGGGAAACTGGGAATACTGGATTTTTGCTGTTTCTTTTGTCCTGACCCTTCTTTTCGGATACATGTTCTTCACAATACTCAGGGATGCCAGGAAATTCTACGCGATTGTTGAAAATGGCAACAAGCTTTCGCTTTCGAAGAACCTTAGGGAAATGCAGGAGATTGCAAAGAAGCTTGGAAGCAACTATGAGAAAAAGCTCGCAGAGGCAACCAAGCGATGGAATGTGCGATAACCGGCTTCAGTCAATGATCTTTTTGACAAATTCCGGCAGTGAAAAGCACCCTTTGAGGACGTCCCCATTGAAATACCTGCCAGGCTTCACCTCTCCCATCCCGCGTCCTCTGGACGGATTCATTGTAAATGACCAAAAGCCGCTAGGATAGGTGGGGATGAAAGCCACGTATGTCATCGAGCCGGAAAAGGCAGATCCTATCCCTTCCTTTGCCTTGCTCAGAGCGAACGGCTGATAATACGGCGATCCTGACTGTGTCACAATTACGCCTCCCTTGTTGAGCCTTCTGGACGCGTCCCTGTAAAATGCCGGATCGAATAGCCCTTCCGCAGGACCGACAGGATCTGTGGAGTCAATAAGCATCAGATCGAATTTTTCCTTTGATTCCTTCATGTACTTGATCCCATCCCCGATTATGAGTTCCACCTTCGGGCTGTTGAAAGATTTTGCCACTTCGGGGAAGAATCTCTTCGAAAGCTCCACCACGTGGTTGTCTATTTCCACATTCACAATCCTTTCCAGCCCAAGATCAAGAAGCCTGAGCGCGGCCCCTCCATCTCCTCCGCCTATTATGAGAGCAGCCTTCGGGGTCGTTTCAGCCATGTAGAATGGTACCATGGTGATCATTTCATGATAGATGTATTCATCATTTTCGGCCATCTGGACCGTTCCGTCAATTGTCAGAAGTTTTCCAAAATCATACGTGTCGAAAATATCAATCCTCTGGTAATCTGTCTTAACGGAAAGCAACTGATCCCTCACCCTGAACGAAAGTTGCAGGTTATCTGAATAACGCTCCGAAAACCAGTTTTCTATCAGCTTCACCGGTGTCAATGTATAGTTCATATTTAATCGTTCTTTCCTGAGGATAATTGCCACCCGGCACCTGACCGATTCTTCTGGAATCCCGTAGAATTATATCCCGGTGGAATAATTATAAATATATTCTGATTTTTATGTTAATAGTGTAATTGCTCAAGAGGTTCAGTTTAGCAATGTCCAGTAATAGCTGGATAAAAATATTTAAATAGTATTATGCGTATATTCTTTTGGGGTAACCCAAATGGTAGGGATAAGCGAAATATCTAAAAGCGTGTCGAAGAAGACCAACACAACACAGCGCGTGGCAAGGGGAGTCATTAAGAATTTCCTTGACACAATAATATCTGAAGCGGACAGGGGATCGAAGATTAACCTTGCAGGATTTGGAATCTTCGAAAGGAGAAAGCAGAGCCCGAGGAAAGCCAGGAACCCGCAGACGAAGAAGATAATCGATGTCCCGGCAAAGAGGAAGTTCGTCTTCAGGGCATCAAGCAAGGTAAAATACAAGTAAACAGCAAAAGCATATTTATCCTTGTAATCCCGGAGCATGTCCTCGAAGGATAGCTCCGGGATGCTCAATTTTTTATCGTTAGACACGGTGGAAGCACTTTTTTCAGATATTCCCAAGAACTCTAGAACAGACGGTTTGAAGATCGGTCACGGCATTGAGGAAAATGACCTCCTGCTTCAGGCTGCCGCCGTTTCCAGTAAAAATCACGCCTCCGGATGCATCAATTTCCTCGGTAATGGCGCATACAGGAGAATCATTCCATCGGTGGTCGATACCGTGGTATCAATGGGCGAATTCCAGACTGCGTATACGCCCTATCAACCGGAGATATCCCAGGGAATGCTCCAGGCCCTTTTCGAATACCAGAGCGTTATCAGCGATCTTACCGCAATGGATGTTACCAACTCCTCCATGTATGATGGTCCTACAGCCCTTGGTGAGGCTGCGAGGATGGCCTACAGATGCTCTAACGGGGATGAGATCCTGATCCCTTCCATCATGTACAGGAACAGGCTCAGTGTAATTGAGAACTACCTGGCAGGGCTTCCGGTGAAGATGGTGCCATACAGAATCGATCCATCCACCGGGCAGATTGATATGCAGGATATCGAGGCAAAGATCACCGATCATACTTTTGGCATAGTTGCAGAGAATCCAAGCTCCCTCGGAGTAATCGATCCAAACGTAATGAAGATTGCATCGATCAAGAAGAATGCACTTCTCATAACCTATTATGATCCCGTGAGCCTTGGCATATTGAAGCCACCTGGAGAATACGGCACTGACATTGCCGTGGGCGAAGGACAGCAGCTGGGCATCCATCTCAATCTTGGGGGGCCATATCTCGGTCTCTTCTCATTTGCCAATGAATATCTTAGAAAGTCACCAGGAAGAATCATGGGCCAGACCACGGACTCCCAGGGGAGGAGGGCTTTCGTGATGACCTTGCAGACCAGGGAACAGCACATAAGAAGAGACCGGGCAATGAGCAATATATGTTCAAACCAGGCCCTAATGGCAGTTGCTGCGCTGAGCTATCTCGCAACAGTTGGGCCAGGTGGCTTGAGAAGCGTCGCCGCCCGCACATTCAGCAATTCAAAGCTCCTGGTGAATTCGTTTGAGAGGGCTAAGATTGGCAAGTTTGGGATGAAAGGTATTCCTTTTTCGGATGTCCTAATTAACCTGCAGCTTGATGAGAAGGCTCTTTCATCAAGGCTGCACGATAGCTGCATAGCCGGCGGGATCGCAGCATCCAGAATCCTTACTACAGATGCAAAGGGAGGCTATTTCTTCTCTGTAACTGAGTCGACCACTCACGAGAATATCCAGTCCCTCATCAATGCGGTGGGTGGTAACTGATGGAGTTCAGGCAGGCAAGATATGCCGAAAGGATGCTGAAGGAATATTCTTCAGGTTCGTCATTTTTCCTGCATCAGGACGAGATTCCTGACTGGATACCTGCAGAAATCCGGAGGTCATCCCTTATTCTTCCAGATGTGTCGGAGTACGACGTGATCCGGCATTTCACCCGGCTGTCACAGATGAATTATTCAGTCGATACAGGCCTATATCCCCTTGGTTCCTGCACAATGAAATTCAACCCCAAGTATGCGGACAAGATAGCCTCGATGCCGGAATTCTCAGAGATGCACCCACTTGCGGATGAATCCCTTGTTCAGGGATCGCTGCAGGTGATGTATGAACTTCAGGAAATGCTCAAGGAAATATCCCACATGGACGAGGTGTCTCTCCAGCCCCCGGCTGGTGCGCATGGGGAATTCACCGGAATACGCATAGTGAAGAAATATTTCCAGGACGCTGGTGCTGCGGACGTAAGGGACGAAATCCTGATACCTGATTCGGCCCATGGCACAAACCCTGCGTCCGCGGCAATGGGAGGATTCAAGACCATTGAGATTCCGTCCAACAGCAACGGGACCGTCGACGTGGAAGCGCTCAAAGCTGCACTTTCCGAAAGAACGGCAGCTCTGATGATCACAAACCCGAACACCCTGGGCATATTTGAGACAGAAATAGAGGAGATAGCAAGGCTTGTTCATGAGGCGGGTGCATTCCTGTATTATGATGGCGCGAATTTCAACGCCATTCTAGGCAAAACCGCCCCCGGAAAGATGGGTTTCGATATCACCCATTTCAACCTTCACAAGACGTTCGCCACCCCCCATGGCGGTGGTGGCCCTGGCGCTGGCCCTGTTGGTGTCAGGGGAAAGCTGGCAGAGTATCTGCCTGTACCACTGGTCAGGTACAGGGATGGAAAGTACATGCTTGACGGCAGCCTGAAGCACAGCATAGGAAAGGTGTCCGCATATTTTGGCAACTTCGGGATTCTTCTCAGGGCTTGGGCCTACATCAAACGCAACGGCTCGGAAGGTCTCGAAAATGTGAGCGAAACGGCAGTGCTCAATACAAATTATCTCGCCAAGAAACTTGCCTCAACATACTTGATCCCCAAAGGCAAGCTTAAAAAGCATGAGGTTGTGGTCTCCTCAGAGAACACTGGCAGGAGGGCTTTGGATATCGCCAAATACCTGCTGGATGAGGGTATCCATCCTCCAACTGTGTACTTCCCCCTGACGGTGCATGAGGCGATGATGATAGAGGTGACCGAATCGGCAAGCAGGGATGACATAGACACCTTCGCGGAAGCTCTGATAAGGGCAGCCTCTGAGGACCCGGAAAAACTCAAGAAGCTCCCTCAAAACACTGCGGTTGGGAGGGTGGACGAGGTCAAGGCAGCAAGAGACCTTAAACTGAAGTGGTGAATCAGTAGAATTTTTCTATAATCAGGTATTTTTTCAGCAGCCTGTCTATCCTGGCCTCGGCCTCTCCCCCCAACTCTATCTTTTTGATAGACACCTCTGATTTTAGGGCGCTGATTATAATGGCATTTTTGTGGGCTTCCATGAATGTCTCGTAAAGCTTGTAGTTGAGGCTTGCGTATTTGGAGTCGAGAGATAGCTTCCGTTCAAGAAGTTCTGAATATTTGCGGTACGCTTCCAAAAGGCGGGCCGCCTCCTCGTCATATCTTCCGCCTGAGGCAAGCAGTTCATTCCTTTCCTCGCCTTCGATGCGGAGTATCTGGGAAGCCAGTTCCAGATCTTCCGGACTCACTCCATCAGCCTCCTCAGAGTATCAATCAGCAGCCCTGTTTCCTCAAGATCCTTAACCGTTCCTTCAAGCACGCCTGAATTGAATTTGATGGTCTTTTCAAGTTCCGCTATCTCGTTCTCAAGGCTGAGGGCCTTTTTTTCCAGATACTCTGATTCCTTCCGTATTTTCGCAAGGAAACGGTCTTCCATGTTTATCATATCGCCCTGAATCTTTTCAGTGAGACCTCGTATATGTCCCCGTCGTTCCCGAGGCTGTTGAGAGAGTCGTCAACTGTCTTCTTCTCGATGCCAAAAGATGAGGCCTCGCCTGCAATCTCCTCATAGCTGACCCCCCTGGGGTCGCCCTCATGCTTCTTTATAATCTCCATGATGACTTTCTTGGCTTCCACAATCTCGCCCGACTGATCCTTTGAGACTGAGGCGCTGATGGTTTCCAGCAGTTTTCCGAAATCGTACTCGGGGTACCTGGTGACGGCGTTAATTGCAAACTCTGCCTCCTCCCTTGCGTAACCAAGTCTGGATAGCGTGGCAGGTGTTGGATTTGGGACTTTCTGTGCCTCCCTGATTGCAAGCAGCCTTCTGGACGCAATTCTGAGCGACCTTGAATTCCAGAACTTCTTGACCAGGTCAGTGGCTGGCCAGATTCGCTCCGGGTTCACGGTGAACATGAATGCCCCCTCATCGGTTTTGAAATGAGTGACCCTCCCCATCACCAGTGCTATATCACCTGCGTTGAACTCCTTCATTTCCCCGCGAACCAGCTCGTTGAATCCGGCTGATGATGCGGAAACGTAGAATGATCCCACGGGGTCGGACAGTACAATCTTTGAAGATGTCTCCTCTGAGTTCGAGGATGCGACAACTCCGCATACCATAATCCTCTTGACCATTGTGCCAAGCGGCGTCACGATGTACGGCCTGAATCTTTCGTCGTTATTTGATCCCTCCAGCTGGTTGGAATCCTTGAGTTCCCTTGAGAAAATCCATCTAGACGGTTCTCTCTTTGAATATTCCAAATAATCACTGCTCCTTCTGCAATTCGGCCATCACGTCACTGTCTTCGGCCCTGCTGATTGCCAGTACCTTGAGACGGAGGGATTCACCCTTCTGGGACATATTGCCCTCCACCTTGACAACATTTGATTCCAGTGATTTAAGAATGATCTGCCTCACCTCAACCGGATCAATGTCCGCAATGTTTCCTTCTATGCCTGCATATGCCTTGAGTATTTCCCCATCCATGAAACAGGAGATGGATCCTGTCCCATCCTCAAGCGTGAAATAGCATGAAACATCCTTTACCGGGGCAGCGCCAGGATGATCTGCACAGCCGGAATCTCCCATGAACTTCCCGCACACTGAACACTTTTCGACTACTCCGCTGCGGTCACCTATGTTGACAGGAATCCCCGTGAAGGATACGTTTCCCACCGGGGAGACCATTTCCCAAAGCAGATGCTGCCTGCTTCCGTTGTCGAGGTTCACGCTGGTTTTCTCCACTGCGGTTTTCTGTCCCATTGTCAGAGAAATCCTCCCGTTGAATTCGGATACCTTTCCCCCGATAATCTTGATCTGTGATCCCTCTGAGACGGGAACACCGAATGAGGACAGCCTGATGCTTGCAGTGCCGTCATCGAGAAACGCATTGAAAAGCCTGACCTTCTCCCCCCTTATCTCAGTCTCCCTTTCTGAAACTCCCCTGACTATACCTGAAACAGTCACATAGGGATCGGACGTGGTGAGGTCTTTTATCCTGTACTCCTTGTAAATGCGTTTAACCTCCATCTGCTCTTCAGGCCTCAATACAACTTCCGTGTTCGATCCTATTGTAATCCTGATCCTGTCGTTGTATATTCTGGAGGTGCAGTTTTTCAGCTCAACGACGTCACCCTCCCTTATGCTGGATGGCAGGTTCCAAGCCGTGAAAGGGATTGTTCCTGTTTCATCTCCAAGTATCCCGTAATGGTAAACGCTCTCTGAACCGTTCCTGTTGCTCTTGGCTTCTTTGAGGGAGACTATCTTCCCGACAATCTCTACGGAAGACGCCGGTTCCTTTATGTCCCCGATCTTGACCTTCATCCTTCTGCTTCACCTGTACATGGATTCTGTCCCCTGTTCGCCAGCAGATGCGCCAAGGACCTGGTCGATAAGCTTCCTCGCCTCGTCCTCTTCTATGCCTGCCTTTGTCACCAGATAAGTCTCTATTTCTTTCCTGCTCTTTCCTTCCTTCTGCATGTCCTGTATCATCATCGTTATTCTCTCCATTACCTGAGTGGAAAACTGCTCTTCCAGTTTCAGTGCCTTTATTGCATAGTAGAGGGATGACAGGAGCACGTTGAGCGCTTCATCCATGATGTCTTTTGTCAGGACAGTTCTCTCAAGATCCACCCTTGCGAAGACATTCTCATTCAACCCGTCCAGCATGAACTTGACCAGCTCGACCCTCCTGTTGATGATAAGCAGCGTCCGGTAAACTGAAAGCCTGTTCCTGAGTTCCAGAACCGCAGTCTCTACACCGGTGTCCACGGTCACGTGCACTGTCCCGTCGTCCGCAGAAAGCATGATCACAAAAGGTACTTTCCCGTTGGTGAGGTATACAACTTCGTCAGCCTTCCTGATATCCCACTTCAGATTAATCAGACGCTTGGCATCATCTGTTCCATCACTGAACCACTTTACGATTTCGTCCCCCAATTCAGCCATGACCAGCCATGATGTAAGCGCTAATATTAATTTCCAATAAAATTGGGAATAAGGCTGTAGCGCCCCATGGCATTCGGCGGCGCTAAGCCGGAACCAGCCTGATCAGAACTCGAATTCCCGCCCGTTCACCGGGAGGATTACCTCGTACTGGGAAAGGTCAGGCAGCAGCTCCTCCCTGGATTCGCCATGGCAAAGGATTACCCTCTGGGGATCCACCTTTTTGACAAAGTCTACCAGGTCGCTGTGGCCCGCATGCGCTGAGAGATCGAAGAACTCCACCCTGGTTTTCGGCTTGACGCTGATTCCCGCTATCTTGAGTGTGCCGTTCTCGATCAGGCTCCTTCCATTCGTGTTTTCCACCTGGTATCCTGTGAGGAAGATCGCACTCTTATCGTCTTCAAGCAGCTGCTCGACGTATCCCAGTACAGGTCCGCCATCCATCATTCCTGAAGTCGTTATTATGACGTCACTATCCTGAAGCGCCATTTCCCTGCTGTGCGCACCCCTTATCTTGTTTGTTCGCCCAAGGGCCTTCCTGAAATCGTTCTGTGACCTTAGGAAACCTGGCGTTCCCACATATATTTCGCTGAGGAGATTGCCCATGCCGTCCACCGAAATACTGAGGTTCAGGCTTTCGAGTATCATGATGAGTTCCTGGGTCCTCCCCATTGCAAAGCTGGGAAGGATGACCTTCCCCCCTGATTCTACAACCTCCTTGATCCTGGATCGAAGTCTCTTTATTACAGCCGATCTCTCTTCATGCTCGCTGCCTGCATATGTGCTCTCCATTATCAGGGTATCAGCTTTTACAGGTACTGCCCCATTGAGCAGATTGGTATCCCTGACGTACAGATCCCCTGTCACAAGGGTGCTGCTGGAATTCTCGAACTTCCACATGGTTGATCCGGGTATGTGACCTGCACTGTAAGGTGTGACGGTGAGATCCTTGATCTGATACCTTTCACCGTATTTGGTGTTCCTGAATGAATTGTAGAGCAGCGATATATCGTCCTTCGAGAATGGCTGCGGGTAGCCTTCAAGTGAAGCCACTTTTATGGAGTCATTCAGCATGGGCCTGACGCTGTTAGCCGTCATCAGGGTGGCAAAGAATTCCGCACTGAAATTCTGGTAATACACCGGCAGGTTGCCACAGTGATCCAGGTGCGAGTGCGTCAGGAATATCCCGTCAACGTACTCCGGCGGTAGCGGAAATTCTGGGGGCTTGTCCGGTATGATTCCATAGTCGACCATCAGCCTCGTGTTTCCCTCCGTTATCTTAATTCCAAGCCTTCCTACCTCTTCTGCTCCTCCCAAAAATTTTATTTTCATGGTTTTTTCCTCTTTTATACTCTTAAAGTTTTGCGCCGTCCAGTCTCTTCTGGCAGCTGCAGTGTTGCCTGTCCTTGAGCTTTGGAATAACTCCGGAAAGGATTGTCTTGACCTTCTCCTCGTTCTCCTTCGCTGTCTTTATGACTTCCATGGCGTCGACAGGCTTCTCCGCCCACACATCATAGTCCGTTATCGTGGCTATCGTGGAATAGCACATTGCCCTTTCCATAGCCAGGTTTATTTCCGGCACAAGTGTCATCCCGATGATGTCGGCGAACTGCCTGAACATCCTGGATTCCGCCCGCGTTGAGAATCTTGGCCCTTCAACGCAAATATAAGTGCCGCCGTTGTGCGATTCTATGTTCTTGGATCTTGCCTCCCTGTAAACAGTACCGTTAATATCAGGGCAGAAAGGATCCGCAGCGGAAATATGGTAAACTTCAGGGCCGTCATAATAGGTGAGGGCCCTTCCGCTAGTGTAATCGATGAACTGATCCGGCATTATGATGTGGCCGGGAGGCAGTTCCTCCTTGAGCGATCCAACTGCGCTGATGGTGATGATGCGCTTGACCCCTACGGATTCGAGAGCCCATATATTAGCCTTCGAATTCACCTTATGAGGCGGTATTGTGTGTTTCTTCCCGTGCCTGGGCAGGAAGGCAACTTCCACTCCACTTATCTTTCCGATTTCAATGCTTCCCGAGGGGTCGCCGTATGGCGTGGACACCTTCTTCTCTACAACATCATTAAAAATGTCATATAGGCCGCTTCCGCCTATAATTCCTATCTCTGGCATTATGGTTGCACTAACTCCTGTATATATACCTTATTCCAACATCCTATTTAACCTTGATTTCACACTCGTTATGAATTACCAGGAGAGGATGCCACATAGATGCTATCCGCAACAGGATCACTGCAACGCATCGAGAACAGACTCTGTCGGCCTGACCCTGCCGATACGGGAGAGGATGAACCTGATGGAATTGTCGTGCTCCTCCTTTGATCGCGCGGACATTGCGTCTTCCACGAAAATCTGCTGGTACCCGTACTCATAAGCAAATCTGGCGGTGCTCTCCACGCCGAAGTTGGTTGAAATCCCGCACAATACTATGGTGCCTATCCCACGTCTCCTGAGCTGCAGGTCAAGATCCGTGCCGTAGAATGCCCCCCACTGCCTCTTTGTTATTATGTGATCATCCTCCCTGACATCCAGTTCGTCAACAAAATCGGCCCAGTCGGATGGTGCCTCCCCGGCACGCCTGAATCCCTGCTGATCCGATACGGGATGCAGCGAATCTCCCCCTTCTCTTGAGAAAGCAACATGCACAAAGAAAATCTCCATATGTTCCTTCCTGAACTGCCTTACTAGCCTTGAAGTGTTCTCCACAACCTCTGCAAAGCTGTGGGGCATGGTAGGTGCCGATCCGATGCCTTTCTGCAGATCAATGATCACAAGGGCGGTGCCCTTCCTGTCGATTGTGATGGTATCCATGCACAGTGTATTTCACCACGGGATAAAGATTATCCTGCAGCCCTGATCCAGGCCCTGCGGACTCCCGCGTTAGAGGACTCGATTAGGTAAATTGCTACAGAGGCCAGGATCATAAAGGCTGACGCCAGAAAGACCAGATGTACCGAGGACACAAACATTGACGCCGAAAATCCTGCACTGGAAATGGGCTGACCTGAGAATATGGCGTCAAGCACTGCCTTGGGTGTCGATAATTCCATGATCAGGAAGGCTATGCCGATGCTCATGGTATTCCCCACGTTGACGAATGTGGCGCTGATCCCTGATGCGAAGCCCCTTTCCGTGATTGGGACAGAATTCATGATTGAAGACCTGTTTGGAGAGGCGAATATACCCATGCCTCCACCAATGAGTACCAGGGGGATCAGCATCCGGAACTCCGTCACTGACGGCCCGATGCCGGCGAGCAGGATGAATCCGGCTGCAGATACAAGCAATCCGATAATCACAGGCTTGTGATACCCGATCCTGTCCGATATTGATCCGCTGATCGGACCCATGATGGAAAGCGCAATGGACATAGGTATGAGAAAAATGCCTGCTTCAAGAGGAGAGAAGCCCATCAGCGGGCCCTGTAGATAGAAGACCATCACAAGCGTGAACGATCCCCTGGAAAGCGCATTAAGAAAAATTGTTTCGTTGCCTGCGTTGAAGACCCTGTTCCCGAAAAGCTTCAGGTTGAAGAGCGGATTCCTGCTTCGTCTCTCTATTTGCACGAACAGGACGAGAAGCATAACAGCTGCCACGACCATGATGAGTGCCGGCAAGATCTGCAGGTTCGACACAGTATACATGGTCACGGCAAGAAGTATCAGGAGCACCGACAGCGCAAACGTGATGTTGCCGGAAATATCAAGGCTGCGCATTACAGGGGTGGCAGAGAGTTCTTTCAGCTTGAAGTAAGACCAGGCGGTCGCGAATATCCCTATCGGGATGTTCACCCAGAAGATCCACCTCCATCCGATCAGGGACGTTATGAGTCCCCCAACAACGAGTCCCGTGACGGATCCTGCCACAGTTGAAACCTGATTGATTCCCAGTGCTTTTCCCCTCTCGTTGAGAGGAAATGCATCGGTAAGTATCGCAGCGCTGTTTGAAAAAAGGAATGCAGCGCCGGTTGCCTGTATCACCCGGAACCCGATAATCTGGTCTGCGTTGGCCGCAAAGCCGCACAGTGCAGAACCTACAGTAAAGAGTGCAAAGCCAAGGGTGTAGAGTCTAACCCTTCCGAAGAGGTCAGAAAGCCTGCCGAAGTTCACAAGGACAACGGAAATGACAAGCTGGTATCCAAGAATGACCCATATAACATTGAAGGCGGTCATGCCTGACAGGTCTTTACCTATTTTGGGCAGTGCAATGAGAACTATGTTTATGTCAAGAGAAGACATAAGTACGCCAATGGTGGTGTTGCTAAGTGCCAGCCACTTGTATTCCATCTAGTTTTCCTTTGGCTGCATTTGCAGTCCCGCGGTATCGATCATGGGCTGAAAAACTTTAGCAGGCAGGTTAAAGCAACGCAGGCACCTTCTACCATCGAGATCATCAATGCAGGATTTTTCCGTAGTTCCTTACCAGGATCCTTTCGATCCCTGACCCGAACTGTGCAGCCTTCTTGGCCTGATCCGCAACTTCGTCCGTTATTCCGGCCTTCTTTGCAGCTATCCTCAGAACGGCCTTGTTGATGATCTCACCTGCGTCGAATTCCCGCCTCATTCTCTCTGATATCCTCACTATTTCCTCTCCGAGGTAGGGGGTGACCAGCTTCTTGCCCAGATCACTGCATATCTTTGCTTCCCTGGGGGCAGTCCGGGAAGTGAGTCTCTCAAGATATTCATCAAATTTTTCGGGGTGCTGCCTTAGTCTCGCGTAGCCGAAAAACAGCTCGTCCGCTCCCTGGCCTGTCACGATTGTTTTCCCCATGGACCTCTGCACACCCAGGTAAAAGACCGTCTCGTAGCCAAGTTCTGACATCATTATTCCGGGGAACATCTGAATGAGGGAAGATGACGCCTTGATCACCTCCTCCACGGATATCTCGAAGATTGTATTCGCCCTTCCAATTGCCCTGGAGGAGCTGATTGAGTTGATTATATCGTATGATCCGGGCAGACCCACAGTGCAGAGCTTCGCTTCTTCAGGAAGGAGACGAGCTATGAGTGAACTGTCAATTCCGCCTGAAAACAGAAGGCAGTGTCCTTCTCCAATCTGTGCAACCTCTCTTTTCAGAGCAGACAGCAGTTCGCCGGCAATAGATTCCAGCCTTTCGTTTTTCTCAGGCGTCATGCAGCACCGCTGTTTCTGCAGACAGAGCACAATTCGCTGCTTGAAGGCATTCCGCACTTCCTGCACCTGTCAATGGATATTTCTTTCTCCTGAAATACAGCCTTCCTTACCTCAACCTGCATTTTTCCCATTGCAAGCTTTGATCCAGGGTACTTTTCCTCAATCTGATCTATGACGCTCCTGAAAAGGTTCCTCTGGGCCTGCGAATAATAGGGACACCAGCCTGAATCATGGGGGATTTCCTTCAGCATGGCATAAAGGAGTACCTCCCTTTCGGAAAGGCTTCTGAGCGGGGTCACCCGGGGGATCAGTCCGGGTATGCTTGCCCTGTGGGGGGCCATTCTGATCAGACGGTCAAGATCGCCTCTTGACACGTTCATCAGCACGGACTGCGCTATGTCGTCTGAATTCATTCCCAGGGCAACGTAGTCTGATCCTGTCCGATCAGCAGCCATGTTGATAAGCTGCCGCCTCATCGGGCCGCATATTGCACAGGGGCTCTTTCCGTTCAATCCCGCGATCACCTGATCATCCATGGTGGTATCGAATACCTCGGAGTAGCTGATAACCTCGTGGTCGATCCCAAGGCTGCTGCAGAGTTTCCTTGCTGTTTCAATGCTCCTGTCCCTGTATCCTCTGATGCCCTCGTCCACGGTAAATGCAGTGACGGTGACATTTTTCCTTTTGCCTAAAATCGAGGCAACGCTGTATAGCGTCACTGAAGAATCCTTGCCCCCGGACAGGGCAACAGAAATCCTTCCGGAATTGCTGCGGAACCTGATCTGATCCCTGACTTCCTTCTTTACCACCCTTTCAAATCTCTCTGTGAAATGTGATTCGCAGAAGGAAGATCCTGCATAGGGCAGGTATATCACTGCCTCCTTTGAACAGAGAGCGCACTTCACTCCTTTTCACTTCTCTCTGCTGAAAATTCTATCCTTCTGCCGCTTTTCAGTGCGCTGTATATGGCTGATCCCGTCTCAGTTGAAATCCTTGCCCTTATAATCCCTTTGGATGAGGTCTTCGCCTGCAGAGTGAGAACGCCGTCGACAAAAATCCTGGTGTCCGATCCAGGGATACCGGTATCAATGTAGACAATCCTGTTCCTGATGTCTATTTTTGGAATTTTCCTCTCCTGTGGTTTGTCTGAAGCCTCAACGTCAATCTTCAGGCCCAGCTGCTTTTCGAGTTCGGTGATCCTCGATCCTCCCCTTCCTATGATGCGCGCAATTGTATCCTCCGGGGCAGAGATCACCATGCGGTGATCGTCCAGATGATCTATGGAAATGTCCTGGATGCCGGTCCTCTTCCTAATCTCTTCGGCCAGTTCCCTCTTTGCATACCTGGATACCGTGCTTTCCACTTTCTCCGCGGCTTCAATCGGTACGGCGAACACCTGCTCCCCGAAGCTGTATATCTCAAACATGTCCTTTCCGGTGTAGTAGTCGCTGACCACTATCACCGGCCTTGCCAGATCCTCCTGGCTCATGCCCGTGGGCACCTTTACCCGGCTTTCGGTGACCAGTACGCTGGTCACGTTGCCGTTCTCCACGTATATCACGGTATCAACGACCTGCGGAATGAGTCCCAGATCAATCCTCCCTATGAACCTCTGCAGGGCGTCTATCGGTCGTGTTGCGTGAACAACCCCTATCATTCCCACGCCAGCGAGCCTCATGTCCACGTATACATGGAAATCGCTTGTAACCCTCATTTCGTCGAATATTGTGTAGTCGGTCCTCACCAGCAGGAGAATGTTTCCGGTTTTTTCCATTGACCCTTCCAGTGCGGTGTACTGTGTGATATTGTTCGATACCTGGAGGTCCCTGGGGTTCTCCATTGTCTTGACTATTTTTCCGTTCGCCGATATCCATTCTGCCAGCGCCTGCACAAAGGTGCTCTTTCCTGCGCCCGGGGCACCGGCAATCAGGACCCCTGAGGATCGTGAAAGTATCCTGGTCTTAAGTTCATCCGCCAGGGTATAATCCTCTATGGTTGTCTTCTTTATGGGCCTGACCGCGGTGATTTCCACGCTGTCAGAGAATGGGGGCCTTGTGATAACGACCCTAAGGTTTCTGAGCTGCATCACCGTAGCACCGTTCATGTCGCTTTCCAGGTAGCTGCCCTGCTCCATCCTGGCCCTCTTTACAAGGTTTGAGGCGATTGCCTCAATGTCCCTCTCCCCCACTTTATATGAGAGCTGCACCGTTTCCACTTTTCCCGGAAGCCCTTTTTTTGCGATGGGCGGCATATCCCCTTTGAGATGCACGGAGTTTGTGATGTTGTCAAAGAATTCCTCTATGTTCCTGACAATTTTCTTTGGATGCTCCAGATATATGGTCTTAATGCCCTTTATCACGGAAATGTCTCTCTGGGTCTGGTCGCCTGTGACAAGCTGAGCGTCGTTCTCAAGGGCAGCAGACCTGATCAGGTCGTCAATTTCACCCTCTCGCGCCCCCCTGATCTGCCATTCCGACGGCCTCCGCCCGTAGAATTCAATGGTAAGTAGACCATCATCGGACATCTTTCTTAGTTTTTTCAGCTCCTCAATTGCAGCGAATCCCAGGCTCCTGCCTTCATTGGCCTGGTGCTCGACTTCGGCCAGCATTGCCTCTGTAAGAATAACGGTAGCACCCGCGTTCTCCTCCATGAAGGCGGAGAACCTTCCGTCCACTATGACCGATGTGTCAGGTACAAATATCAATGGTTGCGAAGACAATCTGATTATTTAACGGATTTTGTCGGGGCAGTGTGAAGCCGGGAAACCTGCATAACGGGAAAGATTTATTATTACTGCACGATTCGCTCTTCCAGACCGTAGCAGGACAAGGGGTTGTAGCTTAGCTTGGTTTGAGCACCCGGCTGATAACCGGGAGGCCACCGGTTCAAATCCGGTCAGCCCCATTTTTCATTCAGAGATATATATAAGCTGTTTTTAGTTTTATACAAAGGCAAGTCTACCGTAACTTACTTTTTCAATTAACGGTACAAGGTTTTTAGGAAATATCGAATTAAGTTTAGCTAGGAGCCATAAAAGTAAACTAACTCTAATCATCTAGTATTAGTATGAAAAATACAAGTGGATCAAAATCAATGTAAAAGGAAAGTAGGGCAATTATTTCCAGAATAACGTCAATTACTTGCTTGTCTTCGAAGGTGAAATCAACACAGGTACTCATAACATAGTTGTAATGGGAAACCGAATAGTAAGAATAGCTTACAAAAAGGAAAGGTAAATTTTAACGGGT
>JAKATN010000043.1 GCA_021818715.1 Thermoplasmata archaeon | reverse complement strand
AAGAGTCTTGATCCGCTTTTCAAGCTCTTCTGCACTCATTTTCCTTTGAACTGGAATTGTCTCCCTTCGTCCCATGTATGGATAATATTAGTACGTATTAAAAGTATGGTATTTAACTATAATTACCCCGTTTGCTTTTTTGAAAGCGCCCTTAATCTTTATCCGGAATGGAGCCGATTACCAGTTTTTACGCGCAAAGAAAATGAATGACTTTTCGCCGCCGATACCGGAAACCAATGTCCTGGATAGAAATTTGTCAGTGCTATATCCTGGAAAGCATGAGTGCTGCTCTCTCGATATGCATTAAACGCTCGCATTCGCAATAGATTCCTGTATCAGAAAACAACCCATTATACCCGCGTCTGGTGTAAATTGGTTTTCCAGAATTATCGACCAGATCATGCTTGAATTGATCCAGTGGTACTCAAAGAAATCGCAGTCCTTTGATTGAAGAAGGGACTGTTTCATTGAATCTGAAATAGGGAATAAGGGAAAGCTCCTGGATGGTTTTTCATTTTCAGAGTCCTGGCCATGATAGGAGATGCCTGAGTCTTTTTGCATTCTCTATCCTGTCTTTCGGCCAATCACCTTATGAAATAAAAGGTAGTATGTTTCCTACTAGTAGTAAAAGTATTAATAATAATTAATCATTATCTATCCAGGTGAAGGGTTATGAACCAGAAAATAAGCATATCCCTGGACGAAAACATAGTAAAATTGATTGACATGGAAAGGGGGGATATCCCAAGAAGCAGGTACATTGAGAATGTCCTGAAATCCGCCGGGTCGCTCTTTGAAGTTCTCTGGATATTTTCTGATGAATTTAACAGCATTAGCAGCAGGGAGAGATGGGGTTCAGCACATGCTTCACAACCTATAGGAAAGCCGCTGCACAAGCATGAGGGATATCTGTCAGCCTCAGGCGATTCCCTGCGTTTCTATAACCGGAACATGGACCTAATCTTTGCGATCGGGAAAGATTCAATCAAGAATTTAACCGTGGAATATGATGATGTTTTCAGGAGATTGAGGGATTCCCGTGGCCTTCTGCCACCTATGAAACTTTCGCTTGAGGATAAGTCTGTCTATATGTTCACCAAACCCATCGGAAAGAAGAGGATAAGGGGGGACAGGATGTTTCGGGGAGAGAATGAAGCGATAACTGCATGGTTCAGGAATCCAGTACAGGGCTGAACTTTCTTTGTTTTGTCAACACGGATCAATGTGTCTACAGTATATTTTGGAAGTCGCAGGTGAACAAGGCCATCAGCAATGCACTGGAAGCGATTTAACGATTACCAACACTTTTGAAAGGTGATTCTTTTCCATTTTTGGGATGTTGATTGTGGCGAGGTGGCTCAAATAAGCTGGAAACCGGGCACTTTGGATCTCTCCCATTATCTGCATTCATTCATATTTAATGCCAATGTAATCCAGGACTGATTTCACCTTCTTTCCAGTTTCAGGATCCTCAAAGAAAATGTCTGTTCCCTCTATTGCCCGGGTAAGCATTATGTAGTACCTGTTCCTCAGAAGCCGCAGCGCCTTGTCACTGTCTATTTTTGATAACCTCTTCAGCGAGTGCTGGTTCCCGATTCCATCCGTTATCGGCTCTCCGTTCACTACCCATCCATTTCTCCAAATCATGTCCCTGCCCCACACAAGCCCTGCATACTTTGCCTCAAAGCCTTGGCATCCGTAAACGCTTGCACATCTAGAGAGTGGATCAATTTTTCCAGACCAGTACCGTGGATATTCGGTCTTCGGATCCATGAGCCAGTACACGTCAAGATCGGTTCCCTTATAGATATCAAGGTTCGACTTAAGGGGGAAACCGATCCTTCTGTTGTCAATGCTTGTAGGATTATCAATATCTCCTCTTGACTCTGTAAAGGCACACATAAGTGCCAGCTTCTTACCAGCTTTGTGCAGTTTCCGAAGGTCATCGAACATGTCAGTTATCCTTTCAAAGATTCTGAGCCTGTATCCGGAGAATTTTGCGGCGTCTGTATTCAATAACAGGTTGCTTACAAACTGCAGGTATGTTACTGGTGACCTGAAGACGGAGGGGAACTCATATTTTGTTATGTTACTGCCAGACCTTTCGAAGTTCTCCAATGTGCCCGCCTCATCCCCTATAAGTATCTGCTTTTCATCATAGAAGTAGACCTTCACGGTGGACCTTGTCTGAGTGACTTTGATCACCGATTCGGTCATTCTCTGCGCTTCGTCGTATATGACGAGGTCGATCTTTCCATATTTATCCGCATGGAAATTAGCCTCCCCGATTCCTAAGTTTATCCCCGTGGAATAAAACAGAATTTTCTGGGCTAGATTGAGTGTTCTGTCCTTGGTCTCCAGTATCTGTTTCAGAGTGTGAATAAGTCTGTTGTTCCTGTATGCCAGGTAAACATTGTACCTTTTCATAAGGGCTTCGAGCAACAGATTCACTGCCACAAGAGTCTTTCCGGATCCGCTGCTTCCCCTGACAAGAAAGGTTCTGTCCTCCTGGTTCTCAACAGCTTTCAGCACGTCGTGGATTAGAAGCGCCTGATTTTCTGTAAGCCCATAGCCTCTTCCCAGCAGGACTTCTGATGCGTTTGAAATCATTGCCTCCTTGTTCTGGCCAATAAGTTCTATGAAATCATCTGAAACGTAAAATTCACCGTTCCTGACTTTTTCAATTATGTCATAGTTTTCTGGCTTCCTGAGCTTTAGGATTCTGGAACCGAGTTCTTCGAAAGTGTGAACGATTTCACAGTCTGTGGAAGTGTATGTTTCGTTATTGTAAAGGAACAGCAGTCCCGAATACTTTACTTCCTGCCCGCTCGAATGAAAATAATTCAATTTTGAAACATAGTTATTCAGCTGATAGCATGGATCAAGGTGCAGTTTTCCGTCAGCTTCCACTACCCTTTCGTCCACGCATTTTATGTTCTTCCATCCCTTTGCCTCAATTATCAGCGCAGCATCTGTATCAACTATTACGTAATCCGCCCGCTCAAGATTGAATATCGGGAATTCTGCAAAGGAAGGATATCCGTTTATTATATTGATCACCTCTCCAGCTAGCGATTTCCAGACGCTGACCTGAGACACTCCCGGGGGCTCGTTAACATATTCTCTGTATGCATCAATCAAATCGGAAACTGCAGCATCCTCGTTTTTGTATTGGTTCAGAAGAAGTGGAAGGGGCACAATGATCTTAAATTGATTTGGAATAATATTTTTTCCATTATCTTAAGGGTCTGCGATACCCAGGATTAGTGTTGCTGCCTTGCGGTTTCTTACATTCCTGCATGATCAGGAAGTTTGCTGATTGTTCTTCAATCTCTTTACCAGACGTCGTTATTCATTCCATAGAGAATAGATGGGGCATTCCAAAGTGGCCTCTTTGGGAAAGATCTGGCCTCGAGTTGCAGTATCAAGCAACCTCGGTGTACGAGGACTTTGCTTTAGCTGGAAGACTGTTGAGTTCAGAATACCAGGAATACTTGCCAACAGTTGGGGATCATCCGTTACTGAACATAATCTCCAGAATCCTCCCCTTTGCATTGCTAATAATCTGGCTTATCTTCTCAAGTTTCTCCGAACTCAGGTATTCGGCATTTTGAAATAGGGTAGCCTCAATCTCCTCTATGTTATTCATCAGGCTGAATTTATCTATTTTCTGAGATATGCTCATTTCCGCTTTCAGCCTTTTTCCCGTCTCACTGTTCAACTCAAGGAATCTTTTCCCTTCATCAGTCAAAGAATAGACCCTCTTTCCTCCTTCCTCAGATGATTCGATGAGATGCTCCTGGGAGAGTTCCTGTAGAGTTGGATATACAATTCCAGGACTCACCCCATGATGATAGAGCCTGCCAATCTCCTGGATGATCGCATATCCATGCATTGGCTTCTCTTCCAGCGCAAGAAGCACGAGGAACCTGAATTCCCCTCTTCTGACGCCGAATCCATGTCCATGACCACCCGGGCCAAATCCTGATCCGTGCCTTCCGAATCTTCCCCCATACATCTTTGTACACCTA
>JAKATN010000042.1 GCA_021818715.1 Thermoplasmata archaeon | reverse complement strand
GTTCCGATATGTCCGTGATCTTCATCTTCTCTTCCCTGTTTGTTACCTTCCTTGCGTCATCAAGCATTGTCATGCAGTACGGGCATGCTGTAACCACGGTAGTTGCATTTACCTTGTCAGCCATCTCAATCCTCTTGTGTGAAACCTTCTGGCCCACATTCTCTTCCATCCACAGCCTGCCACCGCCAGCTCCGCAGCAGAGACCCTTTGTCTTGTTCATCTCCATTTCTTCGTAATTCTCGGCAAATTCCGTCAGAACGTTCCTCGGTTCCTCGAATATCCTGTTGTATCTTCCCAGGTAGCATGCGTCATGGTAGGTGTATTTCTCTATCAGATCCCTGTCAAGCTGCTTAATCTTTATCTTGCCTGAAGCCAGAAGGCTGTTGATGAATTCTGTATGATGGTGCACCTCCAGTTCTATACCAAAATCAGCATACTCATTCTTCAGCGAATTGAAGCAGTGAGCGCAGCCAGTTATCACCTTCTGAACCCTCCTCTCCTTGAAGGTCTCGATATTCTGCTTAATGAGTATCTGCGCAAGGTATTCGTTTCCAGTCCTTCTAGCCGGATCACCGGAGCATTTCTCCTGTGAGCCGAGTATGGCAAATGATATTCCTGCAGCTTTCAGGATCTTTACGATTGAACGCGCGATTTCCTGGTTCCTCCGATCATAGCTTGCTACGCATCCGACCCAGTACAGTACGTCAAATTCAGCATCAGGGGTCTTTGAAAGATCCACGACATCCAGGCCTTTTGCCCAGTCTCCCCTCGTTGATGGGTCAACAACCCACGGTGCGCCATAGGATTCCATGTTCCTCTGGAAATCCAGTACTTCCCTGGGAGCCTTTCCCTCATTGAGTACCAGCGAGCGCCTCATGTCAACTATTTTTGGAACGTGATCAATCATGACGGGACACTGCTCCACGCATGCCATGCAGGTTGTGCAAGACCAGAGGTCTTCCTCAAGTATGGGTTCTCCTATGACCTTGGTGAATACGGACGATGTTGCAATATCGTCGTGGTTTTTCCTGAGTTCCTTGCCTTCCTTCATTACCACCTCACGCAGATCCCATATTATCTCCCTGGGAGAAAGTGTCTTTCCAGTAAGGTTGGCCGGGCAGTTTGCAGTACACCTTCCGCACTCCGTGCAGGAATCAAAATCGAGGTAATCCTTCCATGTAAAATCTCTTGCATCCGTGGCTCCGAATCTCGTCTCCTTGTCGAAATCTATCGGAGTAAGCTTGGCCGGCTGATCATCCTTGGCCAGCAAGACGTTAAGTGGTGCAGCGAACAGGTGAAGGTGCTTGGACCTCGGGACATAGACTAGGAAAATCAGGAATATCGAAGCATGGATGGACCACGTTATCCAGTACAGGTAAAGTCCGGCTGTAGGGCCAATCTTAGGGAATACCGATGCAAAGAAGTTGGTAATCGGGGTTACGCCAGGTGCCAGTCCCTCCATTATGCTTCCCGGATAACCTGCACTTATCCCGTCCAGTCTTATAACACCAAGTATATAGTATGTAACCATCAGCCCACCGATCAGCGCAAGGATAAATGCAGCCTCGAATCCATTGTGCCCCTTATATCGCGGTATCTTGATCACCCATCTCCTGACGACGGCATAGATGACGTCTGCTATGACTACGATGGCAAATATGTCGACCGTGAAGAATATCACGTTCTCAAACAGGCCCGGCGAAAAGAGGGATGCAGATGGATCGATACCCCTCACAAAAAACTCCGAGGAGTACGCTGCAAACGCCAGGAAGCCCCAGAACATAAGGGCATGCATAATGCCACCGCCCTTTTCCTTGAACAGCTTTCCCTGCAGTATGACGTTCCTGATGAATAGGTAGATACGCCTGGGTACAACGCTTCTCATCCTTATCTTCCTGATCGGCATCTTCAGTGCGTCCCAAAGTACTTCATAAATTGCATAGAAGAACAGGAATACAGCAAGCAAAAGTCCTACAAGCAGCACAACGGAGAAGAGATACATTCTTAAACCTCTGCGCGGCAGGAGTTCTCCATAGCCGCTTGCTTACATTATTTTACAAGCTATATTAAAGATTGGCTTGAATCACGGTGTTGATTCATTGAGACCCAGTATCTGCTTGGAATTATGATTAGGTCGTAGTGCAGCAAGATGACCGCACTGACGCTAAAGTATTTTGAATGATTAGGGATATAAGACAATGAAAATGTCAGAGGATGCATATCTGGTTTATTTCAAAAGAACGGCTTTTTCTAGGTCCAGACCTAATGATCCTGAAAGGGACGTGTTCAATTCTATCAGAATGGATGAAGCGCTGGGGCAACTTATAAAGGATTCTGTCTCCACAACCGGGATAAGGGCGGAAGAAATTAACGATGTGATTACTGGATGCGCTATTCAGGCAGATGAAAACTGGACATACGGCGGAAGGCAGCCGGTGCTCCTTGCCGGAATGCCGGTGAGCGTGCCGGCTATGTCCCTGGACAGGGCATGCTCCTCGTCGCTCAATGCGATAACCATAGGTGCAATGGAAATAATGACCGGGGTTTCAGACATCGTCCTGGCAGGGGGAATGGAACATATGACGCACGTGCCGCTTTCCAACAACCCCCACATAAAGCCGAACATCAAGCTGCTGGTAAGGCCGGAATACCTGAAATACGACATGAACACGGGATATTCCATGGGCTTGACCGCGGAGAAACTTGCGAAGATAAAGGGAATAGGAAGGGAAGAGATGGATGAGTTCGCCATCCGTAGCCACAAACTAGCCGCAAAAGCCAGGGATGAGGGGTTTTTCAAAGGAGAAATCCTGCCACTTGAAGTCGAGAGCAATGGTTCCACTGTCAGGATTGATACAGATCAGAGCATAAGGGGCGACACGACCATTGAACAGATGCAGAAATTGCCGCCGGCGTTCAAGCCCGATGGCGTGATAACTGCAGGGAACTCCTCCCCTCTGAACGCAGGATCATCCCTTGTGATGGTGATGTCTGGCAGGAAACTCAAGGAATACGGATTGAAGCCTATTGCTAAGATCAGCGCATTCGGGTGGGCTGCTGTTGATCCGTCAATAATGGGAGAGGGACCTGTACCCGCATCAAAGAAGGCTCTGCAGAATGCTGGACTCAAGGCAGATGACATAGATCTCTGGGAGATCAATGAAGCTTTTGCTGTTGTAGTTCTGAATGCAATGGAGGAACTTGGAATTGACCGTGACAGGGTGAATGTCAACGGAGGCGCCATCTCAATAGGGCATCCCCTTGGGGCTTCCGGCGCCAGACTGGCTGGAACACTGGCAAGAATAATGAATTCCAGAAACAAGGAAAGGGGGCTGGCAACGTTGTGTGTAGGTGGCGGACAGGGATACTCGGTAATATTTGAGAGGGTGTGAGAACATGGATTTTGATTTTCCGGAAGAACTGGCAGAAACAAGGAAGAAGATAAGGGAGTTTGGCTTGAGAGAGCTTACCCCGGAGCTGGCAGAAAAATATGACAGGGAGGAGAAGTACCCCAACGAGATAAGAAAGAAGGCATTCGAGGCTGGCATAATAAACTATGAGAACCCATGGGGGATGCTGATGGCCATTGAGGAGCTGTGCCGGATAGATCCGGGGCTCGGAATTTCAGCAACGGTCTCGCTTTTTGGTGAAGAGGTCATAATGCTCTTTGGCACAGAGGAGCAGAAACAGAAGTATCTCACCAGGGTAAACAGCGGGGAGCTTATCATGGGACTGGCGGTAACAGAGCCGGGAGGAGGGAGTGACGTTGCAGGAATAAAGACAACCGCAACCAGATCGGGAGACAAGTTCATCATCAACGGTGCAAAGATGTTCATAACAAATGGCCAGATTGCGGATTTCATAGTGATGCTGGTCAGAACATCGCCTCCAAACGGGAAGAGACACCATGGCCTGAGCACGGTAATCGTTGATACAAAGGCAAAGGGATTTACGGCGAACAAACTTGAGGGAAAACTCGGCGTCAGGGCCACGAATACTGCAGAGCTGGTATTGAACAATGTGGAGATACCGGTGGAGAACCTCGTCGGGCCTGAAGGCAAAGGCTTCTACCATATAATGACTTTCTTCAACATAAGCAGGGTCTACGTTGCCGCACAGGGACTTGGAATTGCACAGGGCGCACTTGATAGAATGCTTCAGTACATAA
>JAKATN010000020.1 GCA_021818715.1 Thermoplasmata archaeon | reverse complement strand
AGGCATAGGTCGATTGCACGTAGACAGGGATGCGTGCAAAGGGAACACTGATATCCCTAAAGAGGCAACGTTATGAGCGATAGCGACCTTAGAACCCCACATGCTTTAGCTGTGGGAGTATGTCAGAATGTATTTGGGACTGTCGGAGTTGACCTGCAACGGCAAGCTGCCAGGGTATTCAGAACATATCCCAAAATTTGCCGGATGTTGGGGATTATGAGGAAATTGTTGCCGTGCTTAACAACCTGAGATTACCCTAATTATTATTCTTTATGATTCACCATAATTAATGGGAACTAAGAGAAAGCTCACATCCTTCCAATGAGAAGCACTCGTCACAAAAATCATTTTGTGTTCAACTGAAACGGGTAAGTCTTATCCTCTGCCAGCTTCAATATAATCCGCAAAGGATAGTATATAACAGGTCAAAAAATATTATGAAGAAAAATGGAAAAAAGGGGAAAGCGGTTATGCGCTCATTGCCTTACCAATTTCCCCGGCATGGGATAATATCCTGATAAGTCCAAACACAATCAGGAATATCCCGCTCACCAGAAACAGCACTCCGGCCGTAAGTAGGATGGCCTGTGCAGCCTGCTCTATGTAAACATAGCTATACGCCGAGCCCGCGAAACTGTTTATAAAGTTAAAATTGGTGAAGAATGAACTGGACAGAACAAATGCGCCTGTTAATATCATACCCAGGGCAAAGATCATCAAGGCAACCCCTCCAAAGATCTCTGCAATCAATGTTTTGCGGGTTTTGGTGAATAGCATCATGATCAGAGCAACCACTCCCACTAAAAATGCGACCAAGGCAAGTATGTCATACGATCCGAAGAAACCAAAGAAGGAGAAGAGATAGGCCGGAAATAGAGCAAAATCAAAGAATGTCAGCTGACTGCTGGTAAAAAATGCTGAGTAAATGGCAGGCAACGCCGGACTATACAAATAACCAATAAACAGCACAATGAAGCCAATTGTTGCAACTATGGTTCCGGTTAACTTGCTTACCAGACTCTTGAGACCATAAATAATCCCGCCAATCATTAATATAACTGCTCCAATGATTATTTCAACAGCCGGGGCAATATTGAAGACAATATAATTACTTGAATATTGGATAACTACTGATGCGATACCCAGAAACAGGAAAAACAAAAACACCATGAGAGAAACGATATTGAGGTTAGTTGGGATCTTCTCATTTTTTGACCATATCAATATCATCCCACCTATAAAGAGGAGAAATACCGATGCAAGAATGGCCAAAATAAATGCAGACAAAGCCGGCCAATTTGAAGTGTTTGTGGAGAAATAATTTGCAATCATCCAAATGTTAAAAACTATGGCTCCAAGGGAAAATACAATAACTCCAATTCCAGCCAGCAGGCCGCCGATCATCCCAAATTTAGAGAACATCGAAAGATTCAGCTTTAGAACTTCTGGTTCCTTATTTTCAGTCATATAAATATATAGCGTTAGCGTATATTAAAAGTTTTTGCACGGTGAGTCTCAAAAATAGCGAATAAATAAGATTTAATGGAATTATAACTGAGAATAGAAATTGTATAATAATTGTTATCGCTATTACTGATGATGAATCAGGACGCATTTTTAGATTCAGTAAACGCAGTTGAATTCTACGTCGGATCGGCCAGGCAGTGGGCCTTTTACCATGAGCGGGCAATGGGCTTTAAGCCTGCAGCATACGCTGGGCCAGAAACAGGTGTCAGGGACAGGGTATCGTACCTGATGAAACAGGGGACCATCACCCTGATTTTAACCAGTTTTCTTGATCCGAGTTCAGAAATCGCTCGGCACATAAACCTGCACGGGGACGGTGTTCATGATATATCTATAAAAGTGCCAGACGTAGATGTTGCCGTTAAAAAAATAGAGGAGAGAGGGCTTATCAAGCCATCAAAAATTCACGAAACTAAGGGAGAAGGGGGCAAGGTCAGGAGCGCTGCCGTTAAAACATACGGGGAGACAATCCACACCCTGGTGGATTACAGCTCATACGACAGGGAAATTCCACCTGGCTATGAGGCAATTCCCCAAAATTCAGATAACAAAGGAGGGAGGCTAAGGGCGATTGATCATGTGGTTGGAAACGTGGAAGAGAATAAAATGGACCCATGGGTTGAATTCTATGTAAAAGGTATGGATTTCAAGCAGTTTATGACCTTCGACGATAAGGACATAAGCACGGAATATTCCGCCCTCAGATCAAAGGTGGTGGAATACAACGACAGGAAAATTGTATTCCCAATAAACGAGCCTGCGCTTGGGCTCAAAAAGTCGCAGATACAGGAATACCTGGATTACTACAAGTCTCCTGGAGTACAGCACATCGCACTGCTGACCGATAATATCGTGGAAGCTGTTTCGCAGCTTAAAAAGCAGGGGATTGAGTTTCTGGAGACGCCCGCCACATACTATGATAGTCTTCTTGACAGGGTGGGAAAGATCGACGAGGATCTGGAGATGTTGAAGCGCCACAGCATACTGGTGGACAGGGATGACAGGGGCTACATGCTTCAGATATTCACAAAGCCCATAGGTGACAGGCCAACGTTCTTTTATGAGATCATACAGAGAAAGGGAGGGACATCCTTCGGCAAGGGAAACTTCAAAGCATTGTTTGAGGCAATAGAAAGAGAACAGGCCAGAAGAGGTAACCTCTGATTTCCAATGAAGATAGGGCGAACTATACTTAACGGAATTGAGCAGTGGGTTTCAGTTGGGAAGGATGGTGTTTATATTCTCAACTCTGAAAAGCAATATCCATGGGAATTCAAGGAGAAAAATCGTGGGGAGAGGATTGATCCTCCTGCTTCCTACTTGCCACCGTTAGCTCATATATGCTCCATAAGGGATTTCTTTTCCTTTGAGGGGCATGTGAGAGGTGCCCGTGCGAGGAGGGGGCTTGAGGTGCCAGAGGAGTGGTATAAATTCCCGGTATTCTATTTCACAAATCCTAATGCTGTTCAAGGTTCGGGAAGCAAAGTCATGAAACCTAAACATACAAGCCAAATGGATTTTGAGGCAGAATTCATGGTCGTGATAGGAAAGAAGGGAATAGACATCCCTAAGCACGAAGCTATGGATTATATCGCCGGCATTTCACTTGCCAACGACTGGAGCGCGCGTGACATCCAGATGGAGGAAATCAAGGTTGGACTGGGACCTGCAAAGGGTAAGGACTTTGCACTCAGCCTTGGGCCCCTGCTGCTTACAGGGGATGATTTGAACTCACTCTGCCACGCAGACCAGATAGATCTTGATCTGGCTGTAAGCGTAAACGGGAAGAAAGTATCATCTGGCAACCTTAATCAGGCTTACTGGTCATATCCCGATATGATATCAAGAGCTTCGCAGGACTGTTTCCTGTATCCAGGCGATATAATCATGTCCGGTACTATCGAGAAGGGGTGCATTCTTGAAATTGGAAGCGAAATAGTACCATGGCTTGAAAATGGAGATAAAGTGACACTGCATTCAAATAGCATAGGAGACTTATTCAATGTGATCGGGTGAAAGCATGTTCTATGTGAAACAGGGTAATATGCCGCAGAGCCGCCATACGTATGGTGACATAAACGGCATGCTCAGGGAGGAGCTTTTTGGTGAGGAATCGTTCGATGGCCCATACTCATTGCTGTACCACAGCGGAGAACCGACGGAGGTTATGGCAGTCGAAAAGAAAGAGAAGGACGGTATGAAGGAATCAATGAAGGTCGTTGCTCACAAGCACTACAACGCTCTGTCCTACCCGAGACAGGGTAGTTTCGTTACCGGAAGGAAAGTGATAATGTACAATGACAGGCTGAGAATTGGTACTTTGCAACCATCTGATAGGATGGATGTACTGATGAGGAATGCCCTTTTTGAAACAATTTTCTTCGTGCATCATGGTTCAGGGGAACTCTTTTCCCCATTTGGTAGGCTTAAATTTGGAAAGGGCGATTATGTTTATGTCCCGAAGGGACTGACATTTCTTTTGGATTACACACAGGATTTCACCGCTTTCATCCTGGAATCCAGAGACAGGATTTCGATTCCAGCGCGCTATCTCAATATGTATGGGCAGATCAAGGAAGGATCACCGTATTATACGCGGGACTTTAGGCATCCTGTTCTTGAAGGCTTCAGAGAGACGGGCATAAGGGATGTCTGGGTCGACTTCGATGACCACTTCATTGTTGAGAAGAGGGATAAAACCATGTTCGACGTAGTTGGTTGGGATGGGTACCTCTACCCGTTCTCAGTGAATGTGGAATCTTTCTCCCCAATTGTCGGGAAACTTCACATGCCGCCGCCTGTGCATGAACATTTTTCCGGAAAGTCTTTCATGCTTGGCACCTTTCTTCCCAGGCTCTTTGATTTTCATCCAAATGCTATCCCAATCTCTTACTACCACAACAATATAGATACAGACGAGGTCCTCTTTTACTCTACGGGGAATTTCATGAGCCGCAGGGGAATTTCTGTGGGGTCCATAACAGTTCATGTCAGGGGCATCATCCATGGCCCACAACCTGGAGCGGTTGAGGGGGCTATAGGGAAGAAATCGACAGACGAAACTGCAGTAATGATTGAGGCATACGATCCACTTAAATTCACAGAATTTGCTGACACAATCGAGGATGATTCATACATGAAGTCATGGATCAGGAAGTAGGAATGTATTCAGGCATAGAAGATCACGGGAAAAGTAATATATCCACTTTTTCGATGTGAAGCGATGGTTTCCAGCAGGCTTTCCGGCATCAACAAATCTGCATCCCTAGCACTTACCAGAGTGACAGCTGATTTCAAGCAGAAGGGAATAAAGGTCTACAATTTCGGTATTGGTGAGCCTGATTTCACCACACCAGAGGGAATAATAAATTCATCCTATGAGGGGGCAAGAAAAGGGATGACCCATTACACCCCATCTTCCGGATTGCCCCAGCTCCGTCAGGCGATAGCAGAGAAACTTTCTGTTTTCAATGGAATCGATGGCGCTCTCGCGGATGAGGTGGTCGTTACGCCAACGAAATTTGCACTTTATGCCTCTCTGCTTGCGTTGCTGGAGCCAGGCGACGGGGTCCTAATCCCTGAACCATACTATCTGTCGTATCCGGACATAGTCAGGCTTGCTGGAGGAAAGGCGCTTCCCTTCTCACTTCCGCGCGATTACGCTTTCGATCTGGAAGCAGCCGAAGACCTGGTGACCCCGAGAACGAAAGTCATGATCTTCAACAGCCCGGTTAATCCCACCGGAAAAGTATATTCAGAGAAGGACATAAGGAAGCTGTCAGATTTCGTTATCGAACATGATCTGATGCTTATTTCCGATGAGATATACGAATACATAATCTTCAGGGGCAAGCACTTTTCCCCTGCTTCGATCCCTGAGATGAGGGAACGGACCGTCACTGTTTCAGGGTTCAGCAAATCCCATGCAATGACAGGATGGAGAATAGGATATCTCCATGCACGGAGGGAAATAGCGGATGCATGTGATCTGATTCAGCAGCAGACCATTACCTGCGCCCCCTCCATCTCCCAGGTGGCGGCCATAGAAGCGCTGAAGGACAGTGATTCTCCAAGGAAATTTACTGCAGAATTCAGGGCGAGAAGGGATATTGTGGTGAAGATGCTGAACGAGATTGATGGGATAGACGTGATTGAACCCGACGGCACCTTTTATGCATTTCCGCATTTCGATATTAGAGTTGGATCGGAAAGGTTCTCAAGCGATCTCCTGAAGGAACGCCACGTTGCCGTAACACCTGGCAGGGCATTCGGCGAGAGATTTGACGACCATTTCAGGTTATCCTTCGCTGCAAAGGAGGAAGATCTTGTAAAGGGTATTGAGGAGCTGGGCAATTTCATGAAAGCAGGAAAGGCGGAACAAACTGCAGGATCTTAAGGTCGACGAAGGAATCTACTTTTCAGATTTGGGCTGCATCTATCTTAGCGAAGCCAGATCTGCAGTGGTCTCGGATTTGCACCTTGGATTCGAGGAAGAAATGAACCTGCATGGGCTGTTTTTGCCAAAGATGCAGCTCAGGCACATAGAATCAAGGATAGACAGCATCATTGACAGATATAACCCTGAGTCACTGATTATAAATGGCGATTTCAAGCAGGAATTCTCGAGGAATCTCCCGCAGGAATGGGACGACATAATCCACTTCATTGACAGGTACTCCGATAAGCTGAATCTGAAGTTTGTCAGAGGAAACCACGATAATTATCTTCTTACAATACTGAACCGGCGCGGCATAGACCTGTATGAGTACTACGAGACAGAATCCTTCTATATTTACCATGGGGACAGGGACCGTGGTCTCAGGAAGACGACGATCCTGGGGCATGAACATCCTTCTCTGGTTCTGAGGGACAGAATAGGCGGGATAGTGAAGATGGGATGCTTTGTTTACAACGCCAAGAGCAGGGTAGCCATTACGCCGGCGCTGAGTTTTTATTCCTCTGGAACCGACATAACACAGTCATTGCTCAGCGATGAGCACTTCACACCTGTGCTGAAGAACGTTGACGCAGGTGGATTCAGGGTTTTTGGGTTGACCGACGACTTCGGGCTGGTGGACTTTGGGCTGCTTTCTGATCTGCAGGGGGATAGGAATCAGAGGCAAAACCATTGACCCCTTCCTCGGCGATTTTATGCAGTGAGTCTGGGGAATCGTTAGCAATTGATCTCACCAGAGTCGAAATCGGATGCATCATCTTGTTTGTAAATGAGACCATCATCCTGTCCAGCAGTTCGTCAATGTTCTTGCCCTTTGAGAACTCCTTCCTGAATTTGTATATCTCCTCTCCTGCAATCTCCGTTGCATGGGTATAGATGGTTCCAAGGAATTCTTCGGCCAGATGGTTCATGACTTTCCTTTCTATCTTGGCGGCCTCGTCAGAAATGATCCTCTCCGCTTCCCTGATCGCTTCACTCCTTTCCCCAAGAGATCCTGTGACAAATCTGTCAAGGTCAGAAAGATCGAGGTATACCACATTCAGCCTCGACCTTAAGTCAGGATGCACGTTTGCCGGGTTGGATACATCCACAATAACGTAACGGCGAGAATCAGGAAACATGTTGGGAAACAGAATAGGTTCCTTCGAGGTCGTTGCAGCTATGACAATGTCGCTTTCGGGAATCACGGATCTAAGCTCTGAAAATGGGGTCACAGTGAGTCCAACCATCCTTTCCCTGGGCGGGTAGTTCCTGTACACAAGTGAAATTTTAGAAGGAAGATACTGGGACAGGGTTCTAACAAATCCCATCCCCATCTTGCCGGATCCGATGACAGCTATAGTAGTGCCCTTAATTGGGGAATGTTGCTTCAGCATCTCCGTAAACACTGATGGCACAGAAACTTTCCCGTTGGAAATGCCGGTCCTTTTTCTCACCGCTTTCCCGGCACGTATCGCGCCTACGAATACCTCTGTAAGCAGTGAATTTTTCACACCTCTTTTCAGGTATTCGTCGTATGCCCTTTTGACCTGGCCCAGTATTTCACCCTCTCCAACTGAAAGGGAATCAAGGCCGCTAGACACCCTCAGGAGATGGTCAAGGGCCTCGTTTCCGGCCAGGCCTTTAAGCCTGCCGTTGAGAAAAGAGAATCTTATGTCGTCAGGAGTATCGGAAACAAAATAAAATTCCAGCCTGTTACACGTTGCCAGAAAAACGAAAGGTTCCCTGCTTGTGGAACTGAAACTGCTGATCCATTGGTTTTCAGGTATTCTGAGAAATTCCTCAAGTGTGGATGCACCCATCCTGTAGGTCCACCCGATCATGCACAGTGAAGGCATTATATCACAGCAGTAGCGTTGGTATCACTGAATGTTATTTAAACAGTTCATCCATGGGTTTCGGAATGGTCGAACCTGTAGCGGCTGTGGTTCTTCTAGTCAAGGATGACTATGCTCTCGTGATAAGAAGGGCAATCATTGATGGAGATCCATGGTCTGGCCAGATAGGGCTGCCTGGAGGTCACGTGGAGAAGGGGGAGACGTCCAGGGAAGCGGCCAGGCGGGAGTGCATCGAGGAGGTAGGTATTGATCCGAAGATACAGAGCTCTATTGGAATATTCGAGACCCATATTGCGGGAATAGCCGTAGAAGCATTCCTTGGAACCGGCATGATAGATGAGGCGCATGTGAACTCGCCAGAGGTTTCAGACGTGATTCTGATCAGGCTTTCCGATATCAGAAGAGTCGGCAATGAGTACCATTGTGTACTGTTGGGCAAGGATGTCATATGGGGGCTCACGTACAGGATTATGAGTGCATTTTTCGAAGGCAGAAATCCGGACACATATGAACGCAGAAGAAGTTATTCTGCTGAAGACTGATTTTCGAGAGCCCATAAATTATGTTGCTTTTTACTCCCTAAAAATTAGATGAAAAGGGTTTAATATATAAATGAATGAGGGCAGCACCGGGGAATTTTAATGCCAGAAACAGAACAGGATTCTACTGCAAAAAAATGTCAGGAATGCGGGTCCACACATATCATACGTGATTACGAAAGGGGGGAACTGATTTGCAATGATTGCGGAATGGTCTTGGAGGACTCCTTCATAGATCAGGGGCCGGAATGGAGATCATTTGATTCAGATCAGGATGAGAGAAGGGCTCGAACCGGATCGCCAATGACGTTCCTTAGCCATGATAAGGGACTGGCCACGGAAATATCCTGGTCAAACAAGGATTACTATGGCAAGAGAATACCCCATAAAAACCGGGCTCAGATCTACAGGGTGCGGAAATGGCACCAGAGGATCAGGGTTAGCAATGCAGCGGAAAGGAATCTTTCACTTGCCCTCCAGATGCTCAACGACATCGGGGTAAAGCTTGGCATTGCAAAGGATATCAAGGAGACCGCAGCCCTGATTTACAGGAAAGCGGTGGAAAAGAATCTCATAAGAGGAAGGAGCATTGAGAGCATTGTATGCGCAGCCGTATATGCTGCGTGCAGGAAGATCAACCTTCCAAGGACGCTGGACGAAATAGCAAAGGCCTCCGATGCAAACAAGAAAAAGATTGGCAAAGCATACAGGCACCTTGCAAAAGAACTCGGCCTCAACCTCAAACCTACAACACCATATTCTTACGTTGCGCAGTTCTGCAACAAGCTTGATCTGGATAAGCAGGCAATTGTTATCAGCGAGGACATTGTCAGGAAGTCCATAGAAAACGGCATATCGTCGGGAAAAGGCCCGACAGGAGTGGCCGCTGCCTCGATTTACATAGCTTCCGTAATACTGAAGAAACCCAAGACGCAGAAGGAAGTTGCAAGAGTATCAGGAGTGACAGAGGTTACCATCAGGAACAGATACAAGGAGATCAGCAAGATTCTGGGAATCAAGGAGCTGGAAGAACAGGCATAGGATGAAGATCGACGTCGTCGACAACGGTGGGCAGTGGACCCATCGTGAGTGGCGCGTGCTTCGTGACCTTGGCATAAATTCAAAAATTGTGCCAAACGAAACACCGCTCTCGGAATTGGAAGGGGTGGATGGGCTTGTGCTTTCTGGCGGAGCACCTAGCATTGTCAGCGAACTGGATAAGCTCGGCGCCGTCAGCGAATATATCAAGAAACTTGATGTGCCGGTGCTTGGGATATGTGTCGGCGCGCAATTCATCGCCCTCAGTTATGGCGGAAAGGTGGGGCCCGGAAGCACACCGGAATATGGAAAAACTTCGGTCGAGGTTCGCGACAATGAAGGTATCCTTGCATCCCTGCCAACCAGGATCACGGTATGGGAAAACCACAATGACGAAGTTAAGAGCCTGCCGGAGGAATTTATTCTCCAGGCTTCATCGGCAACGTGCCATATCCAGGCATTTTCCCATAGAAGCAAACCCATTTTTGGCCTGCAATTTCATCCTGAGGTGAATGACACCGAATACGGGGAAACTATTTTCAGGAATTTCGTCGGCATCTGCCGGAAATGATTGCTGCTGTGCAATAAAACCGGATGAAATCAATTAAATACGGCAGGAGCAATTCCCTAACATGAAGATCGAGGCTTCTACTATTATAGGGCTATCCGTCTATACGCATTCCGCAGTCAGTGTGGGCGAAGTCTCGGATATGATAATTGATTTCACAACTGGATCAATATATGGGCTTTACGTTGACAGAACTAACCCTGAACTGGTGGACGGCGGTGTACCCATTTCAATCCCGTACCGGCTTGTAAAGGCGCTGAATCATATTGTAATACTCAAGACCTTCCCTGAGCATGTAAAGGTGAAGCCTGAGGAAATGTAACTCACCTGTGGGTAAAGTATCCTGTCCCTTCTCGGGGAAAACTGTTCACGTATCCGTATCTCTCCATCTGGACTTCCCCTTCAACATCCATTCCTTCTGGTTCGAGCAACCCACTGTCGATAGTTCCATCCGGCTTCACAACAGTGAATCCTATTGATTTTTCTGGAGCCCAGTGTATGATTCTCCCTTTTCTCGACAGGTCCTGTGCCTTTGAGTAGGTAAGCCTCCCATCGACTCTCGTGACGTTACACAGGTCCTTCAGCCTGACAGTTTCTCCGTCAGAAATTGAGAGCCAGTCCTCAGTCGTTATGTAAACGGAGGAGCCGGCCTTCACGCTGTATCGCCTGGCACCCAGTTCCGGTCTGGATGGATGGAAAGGTATGGATGATTCAATATCCGGTGCCTCGCTTATGGTGATCTGATGCGGGTCTTTCACAAAGAACAGCCTTCGGGCATCGGAATCGATGAACCCCTTGTTGATTGAATTGAAAATCTCCCAGGAGAATGTAGCGTCCACATCGCGGAGACCTGAATCTATCCAGTATTTTCTGAACGTCTCCTTCCTGTATCCTCTCCTGAGCAGAGCCCTGACCGTGAGAAGGCGCACGTCATCCCAGCCTGAAAATTTCCCCTCCCTGATCCCCTTCTTCATCAGGGAAGTCTTCAGCAGAGAGCCCGGATAGCTGATCATGCCATAATGGAAGTAGAAGGGGACTTTCCATCCGTTATAGTCGAAAATGAACCTCTGTCTGTACGTGTTGTTCAGCTGATCCCTTCCCCTGATAACGTGAGTAAGGCCGAGGAAATGATCGTCAACCGCAACGCTGAAATTCATCGTAGGGAAAAGATGGAAATCATCTCCCGCAATTGGGTGCCTGGCGGCAGGTATCCGGAACGCTATCCAGTCCCTCAGGGAGGGGTTTGGATCGTCAAGGGAAGTTCTGACGACCAGAGAGGCGGACCCCGGTTCAAGCTTTCCATCCCTCATTGAATTAAAAATGTCAAGGTTTGTTTCCAGCGGCTGCTCCCGGTGAGGGCATGCCTTCATTTCCAGTTTCAATCGTTTTGCATCTTCCCTTTTGCAGGTGCAGGCATACATATGGCCGCCCTTGATCAGGGATTCGGCTTCCCTGTAATATATCGCGAGGCGGGAACTCTGTATGACGATTTCATGGACCTTGACGCCCAGCATTTCCAGATCCCCCGGTATCATGTCATAGGCCGCAGGTTCGATGTTGGCAGGGTTAGTATCCTCGATCCTGAGGATGAGTTTTCCGCCATATCTTCTGACGTATTCGTCGTTCAGGAATGCCATTCTGGTGTGCCCAAGGTGCAGTGGCCCAGATGGGGATGGAGCGAGCCTCATCACCACCTTCCCTTTCACGTCCTTAAGGTCAGGAAGCACGTGTTCCTGTACCTTCTTTTCCACGTTGACAAGTTCCGGGTGCGCTTTGGATACCCTATCTGTTATTTCCACTACGCCAAGGGAATTTACCTCTCGAACAATTTCTTCAATCAGCGGTAGCAGGCTTCCGGCATTCTTTCTTTCCTCCGGATTGGAGGCAAGGTATCTGGATAAAACCGTTCCAGGATCGGCCTTGCCGCCATGCTGAAAGGCATTCTTTAGAGCTATATCAAGAATGGAATCTTTATCTGGCATATGTTTTAGCGAGTATGGACTCCATGTACTTTAGGAGTTCTGAGATCCCTTCCCCGGTAGAGACCGAAACTGCAATCTCCTCCATCCTACCGGGAGATATGTCAAGTTTGCTCTGCACCCTGACAATGGGTTTTGACATCATCTGCTTTATCTCATGGTAAAGGTTTTCCTGATGTTCCATTTCATAGGTCGCTTCCGGGCTGTGGTCAAAGAGGAAAAGTATTACCCCGTCAATTTTCTGGAGAGCGAGAAGCGCCTTTACTTCCATCTCATTCCTTTCGCTGGAGGGTCTGTCCAGTATTCCCGGGGTATCTATCATCTGTACGCTCTGATAGCCGATCTGCCTGTACCCAACATGGATGTCCTGTGTCGTGAAAGGGTATGAGGCAATTCTTGGCTTTGAAGTGGTGAGTGCCGAGATCAGAGAACTCTTCCCTGTATTGGGCATTCCAGCAATGATGAAAGTCTGTATCTCAGGGTTGATATCAGGAACTTTCTTCATCCTGTCCCTGCATTCCGAAAGGTAACTGAGATCGCCGGAGAGATCGTTAATGATGGATGAAAATCTTCCATAAAACTCCCTCATTGTCTGGTTAATCCGCTTCCCGTCAATTCCCTTCACCCTCCTTATGTAAACTGTTGATAACTCCCTGATCTTGTTCGAGGAAGTGTTAAGCCTGCTCAGCGAAATTTTGTACCTGTCTATGTCAAACAGCAGATCGAGGATTGCGTAAAAGAACGGGTGAAGCTTTTCTGACGATGGAAAACGCTTGACGAGTTTGTCCAGGTAGTTGCAGGTGAGGGACTCGATCGTGCTCACCCTGCTGATCACCTCATTCCTCACCCTCCTTTCCAGGGTGCTTTCATAGGGCACTTCTATTTTTGAGGCCCTGGAGAAAGCCTTGTCTATGATTTCCTGTGGGCGGAGAACGGTAGGGATTTTATTGAACATCGTCAAATCGCATAAACTCAGATTTCCTTGATAGCATCATTGATTTTCTTTTCCAGATCCTCAGGCATCTGCCAGACCTGGTGAGCGTATTTCATGTGTATCCTGATTGAGGGCATCATGTCCTTTCTCAGAGCCTGATCAAGCTCATAACTGCAGGCATAACCCACGTCCTTGCATTTAAAATGGAACCTGGCCATATTATCCCTCAGTGAAACTATTTGAGTATTAAAGGAATGAGGTATCGATGATAATCGAAGATCATCGCAATATTTCATGCGGCGGTGATCCATTCAACTATCTCAAGAGTGTCTTGAAGAGCCTGCAATTTTCCCTTGAGCCCGGGCAGGAGGCAATGGTACAGGTCCTTAAGGAGAAATTCCCGTACGAGGAAAGACTTTTTGATGCAGTAGGCAACACTTACTCCCTAAAACTTGTAGATTTCAAGGAACACGGGGGAGAAGTGGATGTGATCTTTCGAAGGGCTAATGTCTAGGGAAAAACGCTCTGCTTTCACCTAAAGGTAATATACCATGGTCTGCTCGTAATCCATGAACTCTAAAATTAAGGACATAGAAATTTTTGAACTCGGATCAAAGGGGAAGGAAGCCTCTTCTCCATGGAGTTCAACTATACTCATAGTCAGGATCACAAGCAATGACGGTACAGTCGGTTACGGTGAGGCGCCAACGACATTTTCGACAATGTCTGTCCGGGAGGCAATGAACGAGGTGAAAAGAAGCTTTGCAGAGAAGGATTTCTTCAGGATTGAAAAAAATGTGGCGGATTTCTACAGGGATTCCTTCTACCTGTCAAAATCGTTCCAGCATACAGCGGCTCTTAGTGCATTCGAGATTGCCTCCTGGGATATGATTGGCAAGGAGCTTGGCTCTCCTGTGTATAACCTGATTGGAGGCAGGGTGCATGACAACCTTCGCGCTTACGCAAACGGATGGTACTCCGGCTGCAGGACCCCGGATGATTTTGTTACAAAGGCCAAGAAAGTGCTTTCGCTGGGCTTTACCGCCATGAAATTCGATCCTTTTGGAAGTGCGTTTGATTCTATCTCCACCGTTCAGCTGAATAATGCTGAATCGATCGTGTCGGCATTGAGGGGCCAGTTCGGGGACAGCATTGACCTTCTGATAGAATGCCACGGCAGGTTCTCCCTGAACGCAGCGGAAAGAGTTGCGCGGGTGATGGAGAAATACTCCCCGATGTTCATTGAGGAGCCCCTTCATCCGGAACTCGAATCTTCCCTGCAGGTGCTCAGATCCAGGTCAAAGGTTCCAATAGCTCTGGGAGAGAGGCTTCTGAACAAATCTGATTTTGCCCGGGTGATCAGCGAAAACCTCGTGGACATTATCCAGCCTGATCTCACGAATTCCCTTGGCATTTTGGAGGGCAAGAAGATTGCCGCAATTGCCGAATCCTTCGGGCTGCCTGTTGCATTTCACAATGCGTTCGGGCCGGTGCAGACGGCAGCAACCATCTGCGTGGACGTAACGCTGAAGAACTTCCTGATCCAGGAGAGCTTCGAACCATTCTGGCCCGCTTGGAAAGGCAGGCTTCTCAGTGATGGCTACAAGCTTGAATCCGGTTTCCTTAGGCCCAGCCATAAGAACGGGATCGGAGTGACTATTGATGAAAAAGTGCTCGAAGATTCTGTTGTTGAAGGGATGGAAACCTATTCGCCGGATGAGCCCCCATGGGTGGTTTCTGATACGTTTAAAACTGAAGATGGGAGGTGATCCTGGCATTTGGCCCGTCAGCGCTCCAGCGGCGGAAATCTGCACATATCAGCAATTTTGGCCGTTCAACCGTTGTGCCCCCATCATGTAGACTCATCCCTAATCCCGCTGCTGCCACAGTACGGGGTGATTTCAGATCCTATCTGGCCTGAACGGATTTTTTGAACGATTCTCTTATTTTTGCCGCCGAATCGCTTCCCGGTACATGCATTGGCGGACGGTAACCCCCCTCCAGCCTGTTGATCAGGTAGAAGGCATAATAGTAGCCGGAAGGAAAGGTGGTGGAATTAAGGACATCCATGAGCGGATTAACCTGCTTTTCCTGCATTTCCGCCGCTTCGGATAACTTGCCAGAAAAGAATGACTCCATGATCCTCACGGTATCGTCTGAAAGGTTTGATAACCCACACACACCTCCGTCCCCGCCAATAGCAAGAGAAGGAAGAAGCAGGTCATCCTGTCCCTGCAGTACCCTGAAACCGTTCTTACGAAGTGACACAAGCCTGGAAAAATATCTCATGTCGCCGGAACTGTCCTTTATGCCGGCAAGATTTGGCACCGCCTGAATCATCTCCTCCAAAAGGATCGGCGTGATCCGGTTTCCCGTGAACTGCGGGATGTTGTAAAGGAAGAAATCAAGGTCGCTCTTGTCCATCACTTCGGTCAGGAATTCCCTCTTGCCTTCATCATCTGCGGGCAGGTAGTATGGGGTGGTCAGGACTGCAAATTCACAGCCGCAATCTGCTGCGTGCTTTGACAGCTGGATTGATTCTGCGATGCTGGTGGAGCTTACGCCAGCGTAAACGGGCTTACTGGTGCTGTCCCTGACCACTTCTACGACCTTCTTTTTTTCTTCCAGCGTCAGCCATGGGAAAACGCCTGTGGATCCGAGAGGAAAGATACCGGTCACGCTGGATTCATCCAGTTTCCTTACAAGTGCTGTCAGACTCTGAAAGTCAACGCTTCCATCATGGAGGAACGGGGTCAGGCATGGGGTGATAAGGTCTTTCACCGGCGATTATTGGTTCATGGCATATTAGGATGTTAGTGTAAAACCATATAACATCGATACCTGATAATGAAATGACCAGGTGCAGATTTAGCACAGCATGATCAAAATAGATTTTACCGTAACACTAACGTTACGGCAAGAATAATTACCGGGATTGCAACCAGTGCAAAGAGGAGTGCCCAGGAACCGTAGTGCCCAAAATTCATGGTATAACCAACTCCGAAGCGCTTCGGCACGAACATCCTGGAGTCGTTCCTGTTAACGTAAATAATGCCGGCTTTCCAAAGAGCATCATCGTCCTTTCTGACACTGCCTGTTCCCCGGGTTTCAGGAGTCTGCTGCGTTTCGGCCCCCTGGTCGATCCGAAGGTTTGCCCCCAACTGACCGGTCCTGTACATTATCACCGTTATAACTGCAAGCATAGCAAACAACGGTGTCATCATCAGTGGAAGGAGATAACCGCCAGGGGAGATTAACTCCCATATTGCCAGGCTGCCAATGAGGAAAATTATGTTTAGAGAGGCTAGAATAACGCCCATCATTTGCACAAATCTCCTTCGGAATATTCTTCGCCTGGTCCCCCCAGATGTAAGCGAAGGATCCTGGGTTAAGGGTGTTCTGTAAAGGACATATGTCAGAATTATCAGGAAGGCGTTAATTACGATCCCAATAAAGCCCAGGCTGAACACGCTCCAGACCGATTTTATTGAATACTGGTTCGCAACTCCATTGGCTCCAAAATGTGTCGGGAAAACGTCAGGGATCGAGGGATAAAGCAGCACTCCTGCGACAAAAGTCGCAGCCAGGAGTAAAACCGCAGGGATGAAAAAAACCCAGATCCTCAGTTCCGCACCGCTGATCGTCACCTCAGCACTTGAAGCTACCGGTATTTCCCCGTACCAGTCACTTTCTGACTTTGTTTTCTCAATCGCATAGTGCGCATTCAGGTACACTATAAAAAATGGCAAAAGCACGATAAGCGGCATAAGCGTTACAAGAAGGGTATAGTTTGAAGGGATCAGCAATGTAACAAATGCGACAATTGCCGTTATAATTCCCATGAGCACCCTGTATGCATTCTTGACTCTTTTGAAAACAGGCAGTCCGAGTTTCGAGAAAGGAACTCTGACACCAAAGACCAGAGTTTTCTCAGTCATGTTTGGAACAAGAATAAGCATACCGCCAATGAAAAAAATCAGGAAAAATTCAAGCAAACCAATTGCAGAAAGATTAAGCATGATTGCCAGCTCCTCCGTTCTTTCCCTTCAATATTCTCTTCATCAGGTTCATTATTTCATCCTCAGTTAGACCGACCATTAGTGCCCTGTTGATCATTTCCCTACCTTCCTCTTCAATTTCCGAATAGACCTCGTTTTCCGGTTTTCCTTTAGCTATCACGTACCTTTTCCCCCTCTCCATTTTAAGCAGGCCATCTTTCCATAGGGCCTGATAGGCCTGGTTGACTGTGTGGTAATTTATTTCTAGAAGACCTGCGAGTGCCCTGGACGATGGAACACTGTCTCCAGGCTTCAGTTTTCCGCTGTAGGCAAGGTCCTTGATCTGCTCGTATATTTGTATGTAGATCGGCACCTTGCTGTTGAACTCTACTGTGATATCAACCATGTACCACGTGTTCTATATCATATAGAACACTATTAATGTTTTGGTTTATTTATATACCGGAATGTCTGATGCTTCGTGGTTCCCCCTTTAGATTTAATTCGCATTGACGTTAATGATCTTGGGAGTTCACGGGAATCAGGAAACATAAGGCATTTGCCGTTGCAATAATTCCAGCCACCGTAATAGTTGCTTGGAATTACTATTCCCTAATGGCAAGGGACGCTGCCAGTTTACAGGTGATTTCCGCCGCAAAGGCAACGACCATGTACTTCTCAAAAGGTTGCTTTTGCCTGCAGTCTGCCGTACCGATGATGTACGCCGCAAGTCAAGTAACTGACAAAACTTTACGAAATCATGCACACCGTCATCCCCGTTCACTTTGTAACGGTTTGACTCCCTCTATCGGGAAACATCTCCCATGTTTGAATTTCCGTTTCCCCAGTTGAATGGCAGGAGAACCATCATCCTTAAACAAGCTGCTGTTAGCAGTCCAAACTGGAAGGTGTCCTCAATCGATAATATGCACTCGGGAGGATTACCGTTAAAATGGATTTCGAGGAACGAACAATATATGGAAATTGCTCTTGAACAGGCTTATTTCAGACGTGAAAATAGTAAAAACTTATTGCACCGATGGCATATGGTGAAGATCGAGGTAAGAAAACTTTGGAAAAATACGATGCATCCCAGATTCAGATTCTTGAGGGACTGAAGGCAGTTCGTAAAGTGCCAGGCATGTACATTGGTTCCACGGACGAGCGTGGATTGCATCATCTCGTTTACGAGGTAGTCGATAACAGCATAGATGAATCCGTAGCGGGATTCTGCAGAAACGTCAGCATAACCATACAGAAGAACGGGTGGATATGCATTGAGGATGACGGCAGGGGTATCCCGGTAGATATTCACCCGGAATATAACCGCCCCGGGCTGGAGATCGTGCTGACAGAACTTCACAGCGGAGCCAAATTTGACAAGAAGGTGTACAAAATTACCGGTGGGCTGCACGGAGTCGGGGTACACGTTGTTAATGCCCTTTCCGAGACACTTGTCGCACTTGTGAAAAAGGGGACAAGGCTCTTTTATGAGGTCTTTGAGCGTGGCGTGCCTGCCGGAAAACTTGTAGAGATAGGTACAGACGAACTCCCAACACAGCCTCCGAACGTATCCGGCGCAGAGATCAGGCTCTCGAAGGAAACCGGCCTTATTGTGAGATTCAAGCCTGACAGGGAAATCTTTTTGGAAACCGGATTCCACTACCGTACAATTCTTACGAGGATGAGGGAACTGGCATTTCTCAACCCACAGATATCCATAGCGCTGCAGGATGAGATTTCAGGTCAGAAGGACTTCCTGCATTTCGACGGGGGAATGGTGGAATTCGTGAAATACCTGGGAGAAGGCTACAGCCACATTCACAAGGATCCTTTGTACTCCCGGAGCGAAACAAACGACGCAATCGTGGAATTTGCAATGCAGTACACTACCTCGACATCCGAAATTTTGCAGTCATACGTTAACAATATCAACACAATTGATGGGGGTACACATGTGGCAGGTTTCAGGGCAGGACTCTCCCGTGCTATATCGGATTACGCGAAAAGCAACGACATGATCAAGGGAATTGACTCGCTGTCCGGAGAGGATTCCCGTGAAGGGTTAGTGGCAATACTGCATGTGAAGATCAGGGAACCACAGTTCGAGGGGCAAACCAAGGCCAAGCTTGGGAACGCGGAGGTGAGGGGAATAGTTCAGTCTCAGGCAGAGAAGTTCCTCAAGGAGTATTTCTCGGTATACCCGAACATTGCTGATCAGATTGTCAGGAGGGTTGTTCAGGCTGCAATGGCCAGGGAAGCCTCCAGGAAGGCGAAGGATCTGGTGAGGAGGAAGTCCGCACTTGATGGAATTGGATTGCCTGGTAAACTGGCGGACTGTTCAAGCAGCGACCCGCAAAAATCAGAGATTTTTATCGTCGAGGGGAATTCGGCCGGCGGAACTGCAAAGCAGGCCCGAAACAGGGAATTTCAGGCGATACTTCCGCTAAGGGGAAAGATTCTCAATGTCGAAAAGGCGAACGACCTGAAAACCCTTGGAAACCAGGAGATTCGGAACCTCATCACAATACTCGGTACCAATATAAAGGAAAATATCGATGTCACTAAGCTCAGGTATCACAAAGTAATCATAATGACGGATGCTGACGTAGACGGAGCACACATCAGGACACTTCTCTTAACTTTCTTTTACAGGTTCGCCAGAGAAATTATCTTGAACGGCAACATTTACTTTGCCCAGCCCCCGCTATTCAGGATCCAGAAGGGAGAAAAGGTGGAATACGTTTACACCGAGGCTGAGAAGGAGGAGGCAGTTTCGCGCCTTGGCGGTAACCCGGTCGTGCAGAGGTTCAAAGGTCTTGGGGAAATGAATCCACAGCAGTTATGGGAAACCACGATGGACCCGGAGACCAGAAAATTGGTTCAGGTCACGATTGAAGACGCCGCTGAAGCGGAGAGGCTTTTCTCTATACTGATGGGTGAGAAGGTGGAGCCGAGAAGAAAATTTATCGAAGAAAATGCCGCTGAAGTCACTAACATTGATCTGTGAGCAAAATGGAAAACAAGAGAGCAATTGAGGACGAAATAAGGCAGTCCTATCTGGAATACGCCATGAGCGTCATAGTCAGCAGGGCGATTCCAGATGCAAGGGACGGCCTAAAGCCTGTGCAGAGGAGAATTCTGTACGCAATGAACGAACTATCCCTGTCGCACAACAAGCCATACAAGAAATCCGCAAGGATTATAGGAGAAACCATGGGAAAGTACCATCCACATGGTGATACCGCCATCTACGAAGCCCTCGCCAGAATGGCACAGACCTTTTCAATGCGTTATCCACTCGTTGATGGTCAGGGGAACTTTGGTTCGGTGGATGGAGACGAACCTGCAGCAATGAGATACACCGAGGCTAGGCTTACAGAGATATCAGAGGATATGATGGCAGACATAGAGAAGGAGACAGTACCGTTCATGCTTAATTTTGACGGGTCTCTCACCCAGCCTGAATACCTGCCTTCAATGGCGCCACAGCTCTTGCTCAACGGTTCATCCGGCATAGCAGTCGGAATGGCCACAAACCTGCTACCTCACAATATTGGTGAAATTTGCGGGGCTGTTAAGCACTACATCGACAACAGGAACTGCACCACACCCGACCTGATGAAGTTCGTCAAGGGACCAGATTTTCCGGGCGGTGGTCTGGTGCTTGTAGACAAAGATCTGGAGACAGCATATGACACTGGCAGGGGTAAAGTGATCGCCAGGGCCATTATGAACACGAAGCATGAAAAAAGGATCATCATAGAGAGCGTGCCATACGGTGTCAACAAGGCACAGCTGATAGAGCACATCGCCGATCTCGTCAAGGAAGAGGTGATAGTAGGGATATCAGACATCAGGGACGAGAGCGACAGGAACGGGATCAGGGTTGTGATCAAGCTCCGTGACGACGATATGAAGGAACTGGTATTGAACCAGCTACTGGCCCATACCCAGCTTGAATCATCCGTCAGCATCAACAACCTGGTGCTTGTGGACAACCAGCCCAGGACACTTGGGCTGAAGGGGCTTATTGAAATTTTTGTAGGCCACAGGCTCAAGATAATCCTCAAGAGATCGGAATTTGATCTGCGGCAAAACAGGGAAAGAGAGCACATACTGGAAGCACTGAGCAGGGTCCTTGACAACCTTGATGCCGTCATCTCCATCATCCGGAAATCACGAGATCCGCAGGAGGCTTCCGTAAACCTCATCAAAAATTATGATTTCACAAAAAAGCAGGCCTCTGCAATTCTGGAGATGAGACTTCAGAGGCTCACCACCATGGAGAGGGAAAAGATACTGAGCGACCTTAAAAATATCAGGGAAGAAATAGGCAGACTGGAAAGAATCATTGCGGACCCAGCCGAGAGGGATCGCATTTTGAAGGAGGAGATGGACTACCTGGTAAAGAAATACGGGGACGATCGCAGAACAAAAATCACCTACTCCAAGGGCGGGGAGAGGAGCATCGAAGAACTGATTCCCAATGAAACATCAGTGATTCTCCTTAGCGATTCAGGGATGATTAAGAGGGTCTCCCTTGATGAATATAAGAGGCAGAGGAGGGGAGGAAAAGGACTAATAAACGTTTCACACAAATCAGAGCCAATAAGGAGCGCCGTGATTTGCGGAACGCATGACTCTGTATGCTTCTTCACCAACACGGGAAGAGTCTTCGTTGCAAAGGCCTATTTAATAGACAGGAGGTCACGGACATCCTCAGGATACGTGGTGAGCTCATTGCTCAAAATGGCGGAATCGGAGAAGGTAATGCAGATGATGGCGACCTCCCAGCTCACGGAACATCTGATTGTGGCGACACGAATGGGATATGTGAAAAGGATTGCAAGCTTTGATCCGGATTCAATCAGGGCTTCCGGGCTCAGGATAATAACACTACAGGATGACGATGAAGTCGTGTCCGTCGAGTACTCCGGGGAAGACGACCTTATGGCACTGGTTTCAAGCGACGGAAAGCTTTCGGCATTTCCTATATCCGAAGTAAGGGAAATGGGGAGGTCCGCACGCGGGAACCGTGGGATAAAGCTGTCCGGCGGTAACTACGTGAAATCTGCCTTCCCTATTCGCGGGGAACCGGAGGTGCTGTGCATATCATCTTCCGGACTGGGAAAGAGAGTTGACGTTGAAAAGCTCAGGGTTACCCACAGGAACACCCGTGGAATAATCATATTCAAGGAAAGTGACCGGACAGGAAAGATAGCCTTTACCATCCCGGTAAGAAAAGAAGATCAGGTTATGATCATGTCTCTCAGGAAGTCAATTAGAGTCCGCGTAAACGAAATAAGCATACAGGGTAGGTATGCAGGCGGAGTCAGGTTGATAGACCTCGACGACGATGATCATGTTGTGTACGCAGCGAGAATCCCACCTGATGATGAACAGCCCTGACCCACTTTCGTGTGCCCCCAGAAAGTGGGTGTCCCGTATGATGAAACTCTGGATCAGGCCCTATTCGACATTATTTTATGGATGCCCCTCTTAAAAAAGGAAAAAGGGGTTAAAGATAACTTATCTTCTTGCCGAAAAGCGACATCACTATAGATACTACGAAAAGCACAAATCCTATGGC
>JAKATN010000041.1 GCA_021818715.1 Thermoplasmata archaeon | reverse complement strand
CCAAGAGTGGTTCTGTAAAGTCTAATATTTTTCATCAACCGAAATTTTACAGGAGATCAGATCAACAAGACTTGACAGAACCTTATTTTATCGTGGTGTATATTTTTACGCAATCTGATGCTGACCAAGATGGAGGATTGAGGGCAACAAATTCAGGAAGAGATCCCTTCCGGCTTCTGTGCATCATCCATGCCCATTAGCTGGCGTACCACATGCAGAGCGAAAATTGAAAAAGGAAGCATTATGATGCCTGCTGACAGCAACACCAGGTTAATCGGAAAGAATGCCGCCAGTATAGAGAACACTGCTGCCATAAGGGGAGTGGAGCCTGCGATAAAAACCCTCATTAAAGCCATGGTCTTGCCATAGATTTCGTGAGGTATCACCCGGATAATTTTTGCCGTGAGGGGGACATTTATCAGTGGAAGGAGTAACCCTATGCCAAATGCGCTCACTACATCTATAAGTGCCGTGCCGCTCAGCCCGATAATTATCAGAAGTGGTGCGTAGCCCGCCAGGAATGCTGCTATGGTGGAATTTTTTCTTAGCTGCGTCAGATTCATGTTCGATATTAAGGATCCGATAATCATTCCAAGAGGGACGGCTGCGGAGAAGGCCGTGTAATAAATTGGGCCTGCGTCCAGTACAATATGGAATATCCCGGAGGCATAGACTTCCAGTGAAATGAAGAGGCCGTTAATTACAAATCCAAAGATTAGGAATCCAGTAATCTTCCGGAAGAATCTGATCACCTGCCCGGTTTCCTTGGCAAAGCCCGTATGTTCAACAGCATTCTCCCCTATAGGTATCGAGAGGACTACCGATGTCAGTGAAAGGGAAAGCAGTACGGCAAGAAGGTATCTGTCAAAGAGCACTATGACCGCACCACCCAACAGAACTCCAACCAGGCTGGATACACCAGATGACCCCTGGTTGTACGAAGTTGCCTTTACGTAATCTTCCGCAGGTAGCCCTCTTTTGATGAAGGCGGAAAAGCTGTCGCCCTTCGAAGTAAGCCCTACCGTGCACACAGCAACGGACGCGTAAATTCCGGGCAGCCCAAAACCCAAGAATGGTATTGTAAAGCCTGCCGCAAGTATAACTGAAGCGACAAAATTCACCACGGTGGAATTTGCCCGATCGATCAGGTGCCCAATGGGGTATGCCAGCGCCAGATCGGTCACCAGATACGTTGTCGCAATCAAGCCCGCAAGAAATACTGAATTGTAGACAACGACCACGTACCAGAGATAAAAAACAAGAAATATCTGCCAGGAAACTGAGAGAATAAGTTTTGAATAAAGGAATCTGTAGAAAACGGCCCTCATTTCCACTCTTTATGCATGTTTTTTTATATAAATGTATTGGATGGTTGTTTTCTACAACCCCTTAAATACCGCATCTGGAAATTATTATGCATCAAGACATCCCGCTGTTGGCGGTTTGAAGCTATAGCTTCTGAATTTCAGTTGTCTTTGAGAAGAAGATTTATCAGTTCATTCTGCGCATTGGCAAGCGCAAGGAGCCTGTATGGGCTGTTGAAGATTGCATTTTGAAAATGCTGTCAATGCATATGCATTCCGAATTTCGAGATGAGGTGCGCAGATCACAAACGCTCTGGATAAACAACTGGAAAAAATGACAATATAGATAGTATAATCAAGACAGAATGGACTCAGGCGAGTACTTCGCATAACGGGATGTGTCGTAGCCAGCTCACGATATGAGGCGGACGTTTACAGATTGACATGCCAGTTTTTCATTGAGCGTAGTCTCTAATTGTTTTAATCCGTATCACTGAGCCATTGCCTTATCTTACCTGATAAAAATAATCATCCTGCCTGGAATTTATAAAAGATGTGAGCGAAATTGCCTTCTCCCACATTATTCTCAAGCTTCAGGTGAATTCTTCCTTCTCGAACAGAAGCAGCCCAGCAACGGTGGTCAGTATAAAGTAGCCAAGCATAATTACTACGCCCTCGGCCACACCCGGAATAAGAGTTGTGCCAAGAAACGGGGTGTAAGTTTTTGTGGAGTATAACCCCCAGTTTATGCTTGACGGCACGGGATTCAGGACGTTTGAGATCACTGAACTAGCATATGAAATGACCATCCAGGGCTCAATGCCCGCCAGATCGTATATAAGCGTTTGAAACAGGCTGAATCCTATCAAAAACAGAATTGCAACAAGCACGAACCCGTATGCGCTTGTCTTGAAAAGAGAGCTGAAAAGGAAGGTCGTTCCAAGCACAGCAGAAAGGTACACAATAGAGAGGATCAAGGAGACTCCAAGTTGCCACGGAAATGCGCCTGCCCCGAAATAATAAATCCCGTTTGCCAGGATGATCACGAAATACAGTGCTATCAGGGCAAGCGATGCAACCAGAGCAGCAAGATACTTTCCTGCATACACAGTTGCCCTCCTGATTGGCATGCTCATCAGGAAGTAGCCGGTCTTGTTCTGGAATTCCCCTGCTATTGCGTCCCCTCCGAAAAATACGGCTGTGAGGATGATTATGTATGGGACTCCTCCTCCCCACGCAGAGGCATAAAACGCGAAGCTGTTAAAAATAAAACCCGGCCTGAAATGAAAAACCACGCCAGAGAATATGGCCCCTATAGCCACGATTATGACAACGAGGGCAAGAAATCTCCTGGATTGAAGGTACTGCCTGATCTGGTACCTCATAAGCTTCGGCACCTGCTGAAGCGTAGTCGGGACTTTCAGTCTTATTGATCCGATAGCATGCGCTGTCGCGCCTGGATCTTCATTGCTCATGATTCAGTCACCCCTCTCTATCTCCTTCATGTATACTTCCTCAAGCGTGCCGTTTGATTCCGAAAAGCTCACCAGTCCGACGTGCATTTTCACAATTTCTTCCAACAGTTTTTCCTGTATGTCATTGCCGCCATTGAAACGCACCCTGATCCTCTTCTGATCGAGGATTTGAGCGGAAATTACTCCTGCAAGTTTCTTGATGCTGGCTGCCACTGATTCCCGTATCTGGGAAGAGAATCCCAGGTCTACAGATGCTTGCCCGTCGGCAAATCTTGCAGTTACGTTCTCCAGTGTGTCATAGAATAACATCTTTCCCTTGTTGATCAGCACAATCTCATCGCACACATCTGTAACCTCCTGAAGTATGTGGCTGCTCATGAAAATTAACCTGTTCCTCTTCTTGAGATTCCTGACAATTTCCCTGACTTCTGCCATTCCCCTGGGGTCCAGACCGGTGGCAGGTTCGTCAAGGATAACGATTTCCGGGTCATGCACCAGCGCAGCTGCGATGTTTATCCTCTGCTTCATTCCCTTTGAAAACTCCCCTATTCTCTTGTCAGCCCATTCTTCCATCCTCACTTCCGCGAGGACTTCTCCGATCCTGTCTTTTCTTCCATTTGCCGGGATACCCCTCATGTCCGCAACCATCTCAAGCCCCTCATACGGCGTCAGGGACGGATAGATTTCCGGAGTCTCAATGAGCAATCCGACGTCGGATAAAGCCAGCTTTCTTTCCCTCTGGACAGAAATCCCGTTGATGAAGCATTCACCTTCCGTTGGGAATATCATGTCAGACAGGAGTTTCAGCGTTGTTGTCTTTCCAGCACCGTTCGGGCCAAGGAAGCCGATACATTTCACCCCCTCGAGGGTTAGTTCCAGATCATCGAGGGCGGTGAATTTTCCGAATTTCTTTGACAGTTTCCTGATCTCAATACTAGGTTTTCCGGTCATTTCCATTTATCTCCTGTACAATGTTCATTTGAATCTGGCAACATCATTCCTATATTCAGCCTAAGGAACTTTTCTGCCCGGGCATTGCTGAATCGGGTACATGTTCATAAACCCCACCTAAATTCATTAGTGAATACAGAATAATTGCCAGAAAAATGCTGGCCGCTCTCTTCGTAATTCAGAATGCGTAGCGGTCATTTCGAAGAAAACTAAGTTCGCTTCGGATCGGTGAATGTGCCCTTCGCGTCTTCGAACTCTGGCATTGCCAGCATCTGGTTTCTCTCGACTTGCCGACCATTCTATAACGATCGAAAGGCGAATGGAAGGCTGACTTTCATTCCCAAGACTCCTTGCTATTGTATTGCCGGTTGTACCACCTCCTTTAAATCCCCATTTCTTCTATAACGGGACAGGTGATATAATGGGCATTTTACTTGGTGCTGCAATAGGAATTGCGATAGGAGCAGCAACGCTTGGTGCCTCCGCTGCTTCCGGGACGGCAGTTCCCGGTCAGACCATTGCCCTCTCGCACATCCCCTCAACTGCGCACGGATATGCCGTGGTTGACACAGTCAAGGATTCACTGATTGGAGGGGCTGGAGGGGGAGCGATTGGTGCAGCAGTAGCCGCTGTGGCCAAGGTATTCGGTGGGGCAACACCGGGGCCATAATGCGGTTTAATGAAACCCTTGAAGACCAGGAAAATTCGGGATAAAATTTA
>JAKATN010000040.1 GCA_021818715.1 Thermoplasmata archaeon | reverse complement strand
TCCCTATGGTGCACACAAAACGGTTATCGGCGCTGGCAGAATCTCAGTGACGACATACACGCCATATGTATGGGAGGGGTTGGTGATAATGGTAGGATATCTGGTCATAAGCCTTGTTGTTTCCATTATAATATATAACAGGCGTGAAATTTAATCCACTAAAATTTCCACTTTTTCTGGACTTAAGGAATACAGCCCTGTCAATCATTATCATCATTTTTTTAAAAAAATATATATCATGTAATGCACATAAGGATGCATATGGATTCTGAATTCTCTGGTATCAGGGAGAGAAGATTCAAGATAACAAGGAAGTATCTTGTGTATGTTCTCTTTGCTTTGCCAGCAATCGCTTATGTTATCGGGCTGTCAATTATTCCGGCGATTACTGTGGTGTACCAGAGCTTCCTGGTTGCCGGTAAATTCTCACTTTATAATTATTCTGTACTGCCGAGCTACGGGCTTTACGCATCAATAGGGAACACCCTTATTGTAAGTGTTGGCGCCCTGCTTATACAGTTGATCCTCGCGCTTGCGATCGCAATGGTCATGATGAAGCCGTTTGCCGGTAGCAAGATCTTTTCGTCAATAGTGATAATTCCCTTCGGGATTTCAACAATCGTCAGTGCCTTTATCTTCAGCCTTATTTTCACAAATGTTGGCGGTTTTGCAAATGGAGTACTGGTTGCATTTGGCTTCAAACCTGTCGTATGGTTCTCTTCCTCAATATCAGACCTCGGGGTAGTCATGTTTTCGGATTTCTGGAAGAATACACCACTGGTTGCTCTTATTCTGTATGGCGGACTATCCTCCGTTTCCCCCACGCTCTATGAAGCTGCGTCGGTTGATGGAGCCGGCGCTTTCAAAAGGTTCACTCATATTACACTGCCTGCCATAGCACCCCTCATATCAATAGCGTTGCTGGTAAGAGGAGTCAGCGAATTCAACATATTCGCGCTCCCTCTGGTTCTCATAGGATATCACCCACTGATCCTGAACACTCTTATATATGAAAACTACTCAACTCTTGCAACAAGACCGATTTCATATGCAGCCGCTACTGTACTGTTACTCATAATCATGGCATATTCCATATTCGTCCTCAAGATAGGAGGTGCAAAGCAGTATGCCAAATAAGACAAATCCACTAATTTACATTGTGGTTTTGGCCCTCGCGCTTCTCTTCTTTTATCCTTTCTGGGTCCTTTTCCTCATTGCATTTGAACCAACAAAGCTTACCTTCGGCCTTATATATCCACTGCAATTTCCTCTGGAGATAACATTAACCAACATTGTCAATTCCTTCAATCAGGTCGATCTTCTCGGCCCTTTAATGAGGAGCCTGGAGGTAGCATTTATTGTGGGTGGGCTTGCGTTGCTTCTTGGAATTCCTGCTGGTTACGGCATTGCCAAGCTTACGGCCAGGATATCAAACAAGATAATAGCATTCCTTTTCATCATTAACATGATGCCTGGCCTTGTAATTGCAATACCCATCTCCCTCTACTTTTATTCTGCCCACCTGGAGAATACTGTTCTTGGAGTGGCGCTTGCCCAGGAGCTTGTTGTTCTTCCACTGACTGTTTTCATCATAATGGGGGGATTCAGGTCACTTCCCCGGGATCTTGAGAACCAGGCTCGCGTCGATGGCGCGCCATTGAGTTCCACATTTGCTAGGGTTCTTCTTCCCCTTATCAGAGTACCAATCCTGATAGCGTTCATACTTTCCTGGATGACTTCATGGGATGAGTTCACCTATGCGTTTATCGTTGCACCAATTGTCCCGACGGACTCAACTTTTCCCGTAGCCCTTTATAACTACGTAACCAGGGATCTCCCGCTTCAATCTGCAACCTTTGCGCTGGTTGCCACAGTCCCGGTGATCGTACTCGTCGTTGTGTTCCAGAAATACCTCAAGGGGCAGTACCTGTCTGGAGGCCTGATCGGATGAATGTAAAGATGAAATATGAAAATGTGTACAAATATTATAAAAGCAGTAAGATTCTCAACAAGCTCGATCTCGAGATTTACGATGGGGAATTTCTCGTTATACTGGGTCCATCTGGAACTGGGAAGACTACACTATTGAGGGTTACTGTTGGAATAGAGGACCTGACTGCGGGAAAGATTATCATGGATGGGGTTGACATAAGTAAACTGCCGCCGAACAAGCGAAACATAGCCATGGTTTTCCAGAACTATGCCCTTTATCCAAACATGACAGCATACCAGAACATTGCTTTCCCCTTGAAGATGGCAAGGAAACCACGATCAGAGATAAAGAAGAAAGTTAGCGAGATCTCCGAAACTCTTAAGATAGCCGAGGTGCTGGAAAAGAACGTAACACTCCTGAGTGGGGGGCAGAAACAGCGGGTTGCACTGGCACGGGCCTTGGTTAGGGACCCAAAAATATTCCTTCTTGATGAACCACTCAGCAATCTTGACGCAAGAGTCAGGGTTGTTGCGAGGAGTGAATTGAAAAAGATTCAAAAAGAGTTGGGGCACACGTTCGTTTACGTTACCCATGATCAATCCGAGGCAGGCAGCCTTTCTGACCGGGTAGCTATACTTAGGTCAGGCAGGATAGAGCAGATTGGAACCTATGAAGAACTTCTTGATGAACCCCGCAGCACGTGGGTTGGAGACTTTATAGGAGATCATCCCATGAATTTTATCAATGGTGAAAAATTCGGTTTGCCAAAAGGGACACTGGGCTTCAGGGATTCCTGGGCAACAATAGGAGACGGAGAGATAAGTGGAACAGTGGAGCTCTGCCAGCTAGGCGAGGAGAGTTACCATATTCAGTGCTCCATTGACAGTTCAGGAGCTAATCAGGACATAGACTACGGAGAGGGTGAAAATTCGAGTGAAGCATCGACTGGCACCGGGAATTTCCGCAGGTCTACAGTGGGCGTAAGATCCTCTAAGAAATATGCTGTTGGAGATCGTATCCGCTTTCATCTTGACAAATTCAACGTGTATGACCCCGAAGGAAAGTTGATCGAGTCAGTGAATGCCAAATGACATCCTCCCCGGACCTGATGGAGCAATTGAGAATGCTCAGAAGTCCCGAGGGCTGGCTTTACGCCGGCCTGCCAAAGTTCCGGGCGATTTTCGGAAGAGACTCAATTATTTCCTCAATGGAGTATCTGGGTACAGACAACTCCATAGCTTCCTCTACCCTATCTGCCCTGATGCTCCTCCAGGGAAGGAAATATGACCCTGTGAATATGGAAGAACCGGGAAAAATAATACATGAAAACCAGACTGATCCTGCACTCATCAAAAGCAGATCCAAAACAGTCCCCTGGCTAAGGTCAGGAAGGAATTATTTTTCAGTTGACAGCACACCCCTGTATGTAATTTTGGCAGAAATGCTATATTCTGTGGAAAAAGTGGCCATGACTCAGGAAGTCAGAAAATCAGTGGCGGAAGCGCTTTCATGGATAATTAAGGACGGGATGAATGGATACTTCCTTTCCTACAGGAAACCCCCACTGGATTCAGGACTGCAATCCCAGAGCTGGCGGGATGGAATAGGGTCAATACTCGATCAGATGAAGTCTCCTGTAAGCGTTATAGGCGTGCAGGGGTATGCATACCGGGCTTTGCGCAAATCAAAAGAATTGCTCTCTGCCGGATTCATTGAGAGCCCTTCCACGCTGAATGAAGCAATAGACAAAGCCATAAACTTTCTTCAGGAAAATGTATACGATTTCTTCAGCCTGGACGACGAAAACTATCTGGGGTTGGCAATAGATGGAGACGGGGTCTTGAACCAGGCAATAACCAGCGATCCTGGGCATCTCCTTTTTTCCGGCATGCTGACAAGGAGCCAGCAGGAATCCATAGTGAGCAGGCTGTTTGAACCCGATCTAATGACAGATTACGGTATACGGTCTCTTTCATCCGAAGACAGAAATTTCGATCCCAGGGCTTACCAAAGGGGTTCTGTATGGCCACACGACAACTGGATTATTGCCATCGGACTGAAGGAATGCGGATACAGCAAGGAATATGTTGAATTGAGGGATAAACTGATTACAGCATCTGAATTTCTTGGTGGATTGCCTGAATATTTTGGCGTGGCGTCTGACGGGCATATACTCCCTGTATCAAAGATGAGAATAAAGCCCTGTTTTCCGCAGGCGTGGTCTACAGGGGCATTGCATTATTTTACCTCCAACGGAAAATAGGATAATATTATCTCTTTCCTCGTTTCTCCGCTTCACATGGGTGCGCGCTTCAAAAAAAAGTCCTTTGTCACTGGGATGAGTTTATCATTTCACTATTAGCATTAGACTGCAGAACCAGATTTATTTTTAAGAAATTGGAAATTTGAAAAATGAAAGGCAGGAGGTTATTCCCGGAATTATTTCCTCCTACGTATCCTTAGAATATAAACGGTAGCTCCAGCAGCTGAGACGACCACCAGGACCAAGGCGATGACTTCAATATCTTGAACAGGAAGACCAAAGAGTGAGTTGCTGAATTTTACATCTATTGCCCC
>JAKATN010000019.1 GCA_021818715.1 Thermoplasmata archaeon | reverse complement strand
ATCGTCACCTCATCCAGGCGGGCACTTGTGAATATGCTTTCCCTACCAGATATCCCGGTAATCACGATAGATGACGTCTTTGCAGGTAAGCCAAACACGGAGCCCTACCTGAAAGCCCTGAAGCTGATGGGGCTTAAACCTGATGAGGTGATTGTGGTTGGCGATTCGGAAAATGACATGATTCCTGCACGGAAACTCGGATCATTCGCTGTGTTTATTAGGCATGGATCCGGCAGGGTCAGCGAGATCGCAGATTACTTCATAGATGAAGTAGGAGAGGTCCCGGGCCTTATCAGGCTGCTGATGAAAAAAAGGATTATCCGCCGTAAATGACAAGCTGGCCCGCACCGTTATTCTGCAGTGGTATGGTCAGGTTCTGTATTACCAGGTCAAACAACGAACCCACGAGGTTTGCTGACCCAGAGAAAGATACCATTCCAGGAAGCGCGTTATCGATCAGGATAGTACCAACGGCAGCGCCAGAATTAAGGAGTCGCGCAGAGATTTCACCGAATGAATAGTTCCAAAGGTAATTCGCAAACCCTGAAATGCCGAACGTCCCATTGCCCTGTGAACTCAGGTTCAGCGCAAGGTTGCTGAACGGGCTGGTGACATTGACGTTCCCGAGATCAAAGTTCACCAGGCTTGAGAAGAAGAGGGAAGCCAACGTAACAGTCAGATTGAGCGGGATGTTTATAGAGAATTTCGGAAATCCCTTTTGGTAGAGGGAGGAAAGGTTCAGTGTTTCGTTGAGGATGAAGTGTGATATCGTGCCTGCAATCACCTGCGCAGTCCTTCCAAGAGCAGAAACAGTTACCGGAATGATGCCGGAGGTTGTTGCATTTGCAATGACAGTCGCATTGATTCCCCCGAAGCTGTAATTCACGCTCACCTGTTCTACGACAAGGTGCACCGACGATCCCGTAACCTCCTCATAGCTGTAGGCGACCGAAAAGACCAGCAGGGCAGCTATTGCTAAGGTGGAAACCAGACCTATGGTGCTGGTGACTTTCACATGAGGGATATTAATAAAGGATTATAATAATATTGTGTAATTTTTGTCTGACACTGTTCATTGCTCGCCTTCTTCAGCCGAGAAATAGGCCAGTTCCTCCAGTGCACGCTTTCGTATCTGTTTGGGTTTCTCGTATGCTGAAACTCTGGCACCTCCCTTGAGAAAATCTTTCTGCATGGGCTTCATTTTCTCTCCGCATCTGCATATCGCCTCATCGTCCCCGGTCTGCACGCGTACGGCATGACAGTTTTCACACCTGAGAGGTATCTTTTTCCCGGAGAATTTCCCACGCTTTGAGATGCTTTTGCCCTCAACCTCCACGATGTCCATTGAAAAATCAACTGTCTTTCCGGACGCAATCGACGTCCCCACACCAAACGCGTCTGCGCCAGCTCTCTTCAGCGCCGGTATGTCTTCCGCTGTGAGTCCTCCGGATACCATGATCTTGACTTTGCTGAACCCCCTCTGGTTCAATTCCCAGCGGACTTCCCTAATGATTGCCGGAAAATTCCCCCGTCTTGAAGACGGCGTATCGAGCCGCACATAATCAAGGTCCGGTATCATTTCAGCTGCCTTGACGGCACCGAAGCGTTCGTCCTCAAAGGTGTCTATCAGGGCGACTTTAGGTCCTTCCTTCTTATCAGATTTGGAAATTGCCTCAAACACCGCGCTGTCACCATAAATTATCGATACGGCATGTGGAATCGTTCCCACCGGGGATTCTCCTATCAGCCTCGCACCAAGAATCCCGGAAACCCCGTCAGCGCCGCCAATGTAGGCAGCCCTGTCGATCATGGGGGATATTCCCGGATGCATCCTCCTTATGCCAAAGGAAAAAAATGGCGTATCCCCGCATGCCTTTCGTACGATTGAGGAGTAAGTGGATATGCCCGAAGACTGGCATATGAATCCCAGCATTTCGGTTTCGAGCACTGCAAATTCCCTGTAAGGGCCGGTTATGGTTAAAAAGGGAACGGGAATACCGCTGTCATCCCGGTGCCTCAGAACGGTTCCCTCTGGAATGGCCCTGAGTTCCAGTCTTTTGCCTTCGAGAAGGGTTATCACTTCGTCGAGCCCGGAAAATAATATCCATGGAAAATGCGCACCGGAGACTGTGATCTCAGCGGTCACCATCGCATCCGGAAAACCCCTCAGGAGAGACTGGCTCCTTTCGAAATAAACATCAGAAGCAAGTCCATTCCTGACATCGCCTGCTTCCGCGATATTGAAGTCCCTCACATTTTCACTTCTCCTGACATTATTACAGACGCGCCGTAAATGTTTTTCATCTCCCTCAGAGCATTCTCATGGGCATCAGGGTTTATGGATGCACAAAGGTCTCCCAGAACGGTTATTCTGTAATTCCTGAAGAAGGCTCCTGCCACTGTGTGCCTGACACATATATCCGTGCTGATGCCGCAAACGAGGAGTGAGGTTATTCTCCTTGCCCTGAGGAACCCGTCAAGGTCAGAGTCGTGGAAAGCATCATAGTGCCTTTTTGTCACCACATGGGAGTTAATGTCACTCAATTCCGGCACAAGCTCGCTTCCTTCTGTGCCCTGCAGGCAATGCTCCCCCCATACTGAGAACTCGGGATCGTCCTTTATGTGGTAGTCCCGTGTCATCACTATAACAATGTCTTTTGATCTCAACAGAAATTCCCTGGTTTTTCTGGCAACTTCCTTCGCGTGATCTGACCCGAATTTGCCATCGACAAAATCGTGAACGAGATCCACCACGATTATGGCTTTTTTCTCTGCCAAATTTCTCACCCTGTCACATTCCAAGTGGTCTCCTTTCCGCTATCCTCAAGATTGATACCCGCTTCCCTCAACCTGGCCCTTATCCGATCCGATTCAGGGTACATTCCCCTTTCCCTGAATTCGTTCCTCAGCGATATAAGCGACTCCACGACCTTGTCCAGGCTGCGCTGTTCCCCGGCGAATATTGAAAGAAAACTGTTTGCGAATCTGTAAATGTGTGCGTACTTCCGCTTCTTCGAAGGAGTAAGGTCCCCGCGGAAGATTTCAGTCGCAATTACGTGCAGTTTCGCGATGGTCTCCCTGGTGTCAAGGTCTTCGTCCATCAGATTAATGATGTCTTTCGAGTCCTTTTCAATGTTGCATGCCTCAGAGCAGGAATGCTCGCTCATGAGTGCAAGGAAAGCTCTCTGAAGCCGCTTCCAGCCTTCCATGGACGCTCTGAACACTTCCTCATTATACAAAAGCTCGGAGGAATATTTCGAGTTGAGGAGAAAATACCTTATTGCTGTACCCGGATACTCCATTGCAAGGTCTTTCACCCGCACAATGTTTCCCGTGGACTTGGACATCTTCTCCCCCCTGAAGTTCAGGAAAGCGCCATGCAGCCAGTACCGCGAGAGAAATGGGAGACCGGAGATGGCACGCATCTGTGCTATTTCAGCCTCATGGTGGGGAAACACAAGATCGGTTCCTCCTCCATGCACGTCATACTCCGGCCCAAGGTAATGTTCGGTGATGGCGGTGTCCTCAATGTGCCAGCCTGGCCTTCCCTTTCCCCATGGTGAATCCCAAAATGGTTCCTCGTCGGAAAATTTCCACAGCACGAAATCCTGCGGATTTCTCTTGCTGATCCTCACTTCAACCCTTGCTCCTGCCTCCACCTGATCCAGTTTCTGCTTCGACAATTTTCCGTAGTCCGGGAACTTTGACGTATCAAAATATACCCCGTCGGATGAAACATAGGCATAACCCTTTCCTATCAGTCTCTCAATCTGTGAGATCATTTCCGGCATGTACCTTGTCGCCCTGGCATGATGGCTTACGGAATCGAGATGAAGGGTTCTCGAATCCTCCAGGTAGGATTCCAGGTACCTGTCCGATATGTCACTCCACTTCCTGTTCTCCTCTCTGGCCCTGTTCAGTATCTTGTCATCCAGATCGGTTATATTCTGCAGGTAGAAGACTTCATATCCCCTGGCCCGGAGATATTTGGCAAACATGTCAAAGAATACGAAAGTCCTTGCATTTCCCAGCTGAATGTGATCGTAAACGGTGGGCCCGCAAACAAAAAGCTTAACCCTACCTTCAGAAACAGGGACGAATTCCCTTATCTCTCCAGAAAGGGTGTCCTTGAATTTCATAGCCTCCCTTAATTCTGTGCACATTTATATTTTTAATTTTTGTTGGCGGTCAAAACTGCAGTTTATGCTGCAGCTTATTTCCGGTAGGGTAAATAAGGTCCCGATCCATGCTTTCGATAAGGTATTCATCAAGAAAGTGCAGACCACCCCCTGCCTTATCGCTGCTTGCCGGCAAAGTGGAGGCAAAATTATAACAGAGAGAGCAGGGTGTGGGCTTTGACGACAACAGGAAGCACATAGATTCTTCGTGGAATATGCACCGTTTCTGCATTTCTACGCGGTTCATTCGCCTGCACCAAAATGCTTCTGCACCCTGGCAAGAATCCTGGCCGGAAGGCGCAGGGATTCCAGTGCATTCATTTCTCCGGACATGTCGTAGGATCGGTCTGTCATGCACAGCAAACTCATTTTGAATATCAGTACGAGGAAAATAAAGATGGGAGAAATCTTCTCCCTGTATTTCTCTATAATCCCGTCAACGGATTTGCCGTATTCCCCTGGTCTCGCGATTCCTGATTTCTCCAGCTCTGCGTAAAGATCATGCATCATTGTCATTACGGATATACCCGAATCTGCGGGGAAGTCGTTCCTCAGAATGTCCATTGCGTCCTGTGGCCTGTTCTCGAAAATTGCCGAGATCACCCGGGCAAGCAGAGATGCTGCTTTAGAAGCATATTCCTTCGAATTCTCGGTAGATTTTATTATATTGCCGAATGCCTTCTTTCTCAGGTCGCTCCTTCCCGAAAGTTCCAGGAAAAAGCCTCCAAGCCCATAGTAGAACGGCAGAAAATCCTCCATCTCCTTGTATTCCTTCGTAATGAGTTCGAGCGTAGCATCATCATCAACATTTTCTCCCGAAATGCCCCTGATGATCCCGTTGAGCCCGTTAGCGATGTCAATCCACTGGGCATGATCGGTGAGGCGGGCATACTTTATCGCCTTACTGCAGCATTCGATGGCCTTATCCATTTCCAGTTCAAACGCGTAAAAACGGGCAGCTGACCGGTAGAAGAAATAGCTGAGAACTGGATCGTCTATAAGGGCAAGGAGCTTTTCCTCAATTACTGCAATTTCCTTGCTGCGCTTTCTCTCGCCTGTCAGTTCGTAACTTTCGAATAAATTGAATGTCGCATAGGCTCTTGCCCTGATATCTCCCAGGAATAGGGAAAGTTCCACGACTTCATTATACAGGGGGATGGCATTCCCATAATTCCCGCTATAATCATATGTAACGGCAAGGTTGTTCAGTATTCTCAACAACACCCTGTAATCATGGCAGGCACGCGCACCCAATAACGCATCGCTAAACAAAGCATGCGCCTTGTCCAGCGAGAATCTGTTAAGTTCCACAATCCCAAGTGAATTCAACGATTCTGCAATGGTGCATTTATCCTCTAGCCTCTTTGCCAGATCCAGAGCCCCCCTGAGTGTTGCCTCTGCCTCATCGTACCTTCTCTCGGTTAGCTGGATTCTGCCGATAAGTATCGAAGCCCCAAGCTTCAATGACATGCTGGTGCCTTCTGCCCTAAATAAATTCTCTGCAATACTCATCGCTTCCCTGTTAAGGCCTAGCGCAAGGAGTGCCCTGCCCTTGAGCAGCAGCAGGTCTGGTGTTTCATGTCTCCCCCTGAAAAAAGCATCTATGCACGATATGCATTCCCTGACTCTCCCTGAATGGAAGTATGCCATGCATATGAGAGGGCGTATAAGGGTTTCCCCATCCGGGCCGACAATGTTAAGCGAACTTTCCAGTTGCTGGAGGAAAGCGCCATAAGAAGGGAAGTAACTTATCAGGTTTTCGCCCCTTTCCTTCAGATAGGCGACAATGTTGTCAGCATCGCCTGATCGTGTTAGGATGGCAAGCGCAACTGGTGGCGGCAGTGTTTCGTATTTATGGTTGGAGCTCAACCTTTCAGCAATCTTATCCATGATTTCAGAGCGATTGGATTTAGAGAGGTAATCCCTGAACTGGTTGCTGGGGATGGTAAGGTAGTTGCCGGTCTCGCTTACCATCCTCTTCTCCTTCAGGCTGGCTAGCTGGGCGGTGACTTTCACAAGAGGTTCGCCGATGAGATCTGCAATCCTGTCCCTGGTGGCACTGCCTTGCAGGACAAGGATCAGGTATAGGATCTCCATCTCTGAGCTCCCAAGTTTGCCAACCATCGCTTCATAAAATATTTCCATGGTTGGGGGCAGCGGGATGTACCGGAGCATGACCTCATTCATGCTCTTGTCCTCATTGATGTAACCTGTGCTTTCGTAATAAATGAGGCTGTACCTGACGAGCTCCATGTTGGCGTCTGTCATGGAATATAGGGTCTCAATAACCTCATTCGGGAGTTTGTATCCCCATTCTCCGATAAGGAATTCCATATCTTCTTTTGTGGGAGGGAGGATCCTCACAATTTCCACAGGACTGATAGTTTCAAGCTGGCCAATCAACCTTTCGTCATTTTCACCGTCTGAAACCGCTGACATAAGAAACTTTATATTGGGTTTCCGGGAGAATTCTCGGATCAGCCCATGGAACAGGTCCAGTGAAAGACCGTTCATATTGGTAATGTCCTCTACCATTAAGGCAACTTTTTCTCTATTTTCCAGTGCGGACCTGAAAATCCCAACGATTTCCATCCCGTCCAGGGCATCAATAAATTTACCGGTAAGCTGCTCCGCCAGAATGATTACGGGCTCGTAAGGCCTGGTTTCAGGTGTTGGCACGCACTTGACGAAGCACACTCTGGTATCACCTGCAGCAATCCTGTCCTTTATCAGATTCAGGACTTCGTTCTTTCCCGTACCTCTGGTACCGGCAAGCACAATGGGATTGCCGGATATTTCGCCCTCGACGTATTTTAAGCCGGTTTCAAAGGCATCCCTCGCGTTTGCATCCCTGCGCATCGCCATATTATGCTGTCTTGCTTATTAAAGATAGATCAGTGCCTTTTTCCCGGAACTTTTTAGGACTTCGTTTCACGGAGGCGAAGGAAAGAGAATTATTCATTCCTGGTAAAAGGCGCTTTCCTCCCGGGATGCCATCACTGTAATGTAAACTACGCCAAGAACTGCACCTGTGGCGACCATAGAAAGAGAAAGGTAAGTCAGCCATAATGGCTGTCGAAGCGTGGAAGTGCTCACGAACGATCCTGTTACGGTAACGTTGAATTTCCCATCCACGGTGCTTAAATTCACCTGATAGTATTCTTCGGAGTATGTGGTCATTTGGACCTGGATGGTAGAACCGTTGGTAGCATTGCCCCCTTTGAGATATTCATAGTAAACTGTGGACGAAAACCTGCCCCCGCCAAGTTGAACCATAGAAATCGCGTAGCTTACGGATTTGCCCTGCGGCATTTCAAATGAGAAAGTTTCGTTGGTGAATAGTTTCCCATAGAATATGGTGGTGCTGACCGACTGGTTCACCGTTAGATTAACCGATGTGTCAAAGGTTCGGTAAATGGTCTGAGGAATATGGGTATATAGCCCAACGAACCCTCCAGTTAATATCACAACGGCAAGAATGAGATAAAAGTGCTTCCTCAGCTTCTTTTTTGCCCTTGCCCATCTGGTATTCCTTGTCCTGGTGACGGGTGTGAGCATGGGCATTGTGAGCGATGATGGAAAATCCGGTTAAATTCTTATCGGTGGCGCCGTATCATGATGGGGGATCGTTGACCAATTCCACCATTTCCATTATCAATTAGAGTTCTATCCTGACTCTCCTGCCGGAGCGATCAAGCTTTGTCATGCCGAATTCTTTCGATTCCCTGAGCCAGCCAATTCCTCTTACCGGGCCTTCCCTGCACAGCTGTATTCCGTCAATCGAGCATGAATCGCAAATGCCTATTCCGCATTTCATGGATCTTTCGAGTGAAAACTCTGCCCTGTCATTCCTCCCCTTGAGCGCAAGAAGAACTTTGTACATCATTGCCTCAGGCCCGCAAACGTATATGTACTCAAAATCGTCAGGGTGAACGTCCTTGATCACCTGATCAGGAAACCCCTTTATTCCGTATGTCCCATCGTCGGTCAGATAGATGATTCTCTTCGCGTTTATCTTTCCGCGGTAGATCAGATCGCTCTCCGTCTTTGCAGAAACCATAACTGTAGAATTCCGGTCAACAAGCGGGAGAAGAGACGCTATGCCGGAACCGGCTCCAACTATAAGTTTGGCCCCCCTGATCTCTGTAAACGGTACGCCGTAAGGGCCACGGAAGTAAAGCGTATCGCCCCTGCCCATTTGCTGGAGTTGCCGTGAAGGAGGGCCGTATGCCTTTACCGTTATTCCCTTGGGTTTTCCAGTAAAGGACATGGACATAGGTATCTCCCCCTGGCCTGGAACCCAGATCATGATAAACTGTCCAGGTAACACCTTTTCGATCCAATCGAACTTCAGCGTGACAGTTGAAGGGGTCTCCTGTATCCTTTCAAGAATTTGAGAATGTATCATTGCACCGCGACCCCAACGATTTCAGAGACTGACTTTATGCCCTCTTTTTCCAGAAATTCCGCAACCCCTTTTTTTATGGTGCTGAAAACGGAAATCCCATGCTTCATAAGTGCGGTTCCTATCTGCACTGCACTGGCTCCTGCCATCATATATTCTATGGCGTCGTCTGCCGTTTCTATGCCCCCAACTCCTATAATGACCGGGTCAAGCTCCTTCTTGACCTCGTAGACGTAGCGAATGCCCACAGGCTTGATGGCAGGTCCTGAAAGACCACCGTACATGTTCGAGAGAACCGGCCTCCTTGCATAAATATCAACCGCCATGCCTTTCACCGTGTTGATCAGCACCAGGCCGTCAGAGTCGCTAGCTGCGGTGGCTATTTCCAGCACGCTGCTCACATTGGGGGATAGCTTTGAAAAGACAGGTATAGAAAGACTGCCCTTCAGTGTGGAAACAATCTGTTTTACCAGGGCAGGGTCGCTCCCCACTTCGGCGCCCACCCCCTTTACATGCGGGCATGAAAGATTGAGTTCCACGCCGCTCACCTTCATGTCCTCCATGGCAGACCCCAGCCTGAGAAATTCGTCCGGAGTGGCGCCGAATATGCTTCCTATGACAGGTTTGCCCGCTTCCTTTGCAATGCTTATCTCTGTTCCAATGTGGATGATTCCAGGATTGCTCAAACCGACCGCGTTAAGAAGCCCGCCCTCAAAGACGGAAACAATCGGGGGAAAATAACCCTCCCTGGGCTCTACCCCTATGGATTTCGTCACCACTGCAGCCGCTCCGCTTTCAAGTACCCTCTTCATGGTATATCCATTCTGGTCAAGGATTCCGGAAGCCAGCATCAGGGGGCTTTCAAGAACGATTCCGGCAACGGACTGGGAAAGCATCCATTACGGCATGCCTGTCCATCCTATTAGATTTTCAGGCAGTTTTTTGCATGTCATCCCGTTTCATATCAGTTGCTGCGCAGCGAGGGAATAACAGTAACTGCCGGCGTAGAATCAGAAAATGGTAGCGTTGTTCATCTCTTCCGGGAATCCTGAAAGAACTATTGCGTTGTCCCCGGGAGGATTCTGGCCGACATAATACAGGGATTCATACCTGACGGGTATGGTGCTCCTGGCCAGGTATCTTGTCCCGCCAACTTTTTCGAACTCCAGTGCCTTTGCCTGCCCGGTGAACGGTAATATGATGTTCTCTGTCAGCCATGTCATCTCTTCCATGACCTCAAATGGAATGTCTGGCGGAACAACAACAGAAGCTGCACCAGAAATCAGAGCGTCTTCAAGCTGTCCAAGGCTCCTCGGGTAACTCATGACATGCAGCTCAAAAAATTTTGAAAGCTCCACGTATGCCTTTGTGGACATCTTTCCCCTGAGTATGCCCATTCTGTCGACAAGAAAAAGTGAATCGGATCCATTTCTCACAAGCCTCTGGACCTCGTCGTTGTTAACTGTGCTGGTGTAGAGGTAATAGCAGTCCATTGCCTTCGACATGTTTTCAACCATGAGTTAACCCCTCAAAAAATACTTTGTCCTCAGTTCTGCAAAGGAATTCATTACTTCTCTTCCCTTATATCCATGGCAGCGAGGCAAAATTAGCATAGAAGGCAAAACGCCGGAATGGGATCTGGACAGGGTGATCGCGAAGCCGGGATTGGTAAAGCAGCTTAGGCTCTATCCTCTATTTCTGCTACCGTTTTAATTTTCTGATCCATCCTGGTTCAGTAAGGCAATGGAAGTTATGTGTCCATGTTAATGAATGTCAATGGCAGGATCAATTCTGGCTAAATTATACAAAAGTCTTTAATCTTTCACTCGTTATTATCTCGTGCTTGAAGGATCTTCGAGGACGCTTAACGTAAAACTTGAAAAGATAATCATTCCAATGGCAAAGGGACAGAGGTCAAGAAAGGCGCTGAAACTTGCAATGGATTTTTCCCGCGAGTATGGTTCTGAAATCACGGCTTTTACCGTAAAGGACTCCATGAGGGAACTGACATGGAGCGACAAGGTGCATGTAGTGACCAGCGCCTATAAGATTGGAAAAGAAAGGAATATCAAGGTTATTCCGAAGGTGTCCAGCAATAAATCGGTAAAGGCAGGCATAGTCGAAGAGGTGAAAGGGAGAAGCTACGATCTGCTCCTTATGGCATCTGAGAGCCGCTCTTTCTTTTCAAAGAGGATATTCGGCGGAATGGTAGATTATGTGGTCAGAAACGTGAACATCCCTGTCGCCGCCCTGTCGATCAAAACAACCGGATATCCGTATTCATCCATAATTTTCCCAATGAGCGAGAGGCTGAACACGAAAGGATCACTCTCGATGGCACTGGCAGTTAAAAAAGCGATAGGAAAGCCGCTTTACATATATGACCTCAGGTTCATTGACCGTGCGCCACAGCATGGATTCCGTCTGCTTAATGACAATCTGGACCGGATAATTGGGGCCTACGGGGGCGATATCAACCTGGTGAGGGTCTCGGAGAATACTGTTCCCGAAAATTTCCTGAAGAGTGAGCTTACCAGGGAAAAGAGCTCCCTGCTTATACTGGGCATAAGAACGGACAACAGCGGGAAGGTGAAAGTCCCTTCCGAGGTGAGGAACCTGGAAAAATCATTGCCTACGGATACCCTGATAGTCAAGAAATGAAGCTTGATCCATATTTTTCCTCTATTATCTGTAGGATCATGAAATCCACCTGTATCACGTTCACTATCATGCTGCCGAAATAGGGGAAGTTCTGGACCTCGTTCTGGCCCAGCATTGCGCCAAGCGTTTGGTTGTAGTACGCGTATGTCCTGTTCTTCATCAGGATTGTCAGGGAGGCGGCTACCCTGGGAAGTTCAATCATTGCCGCTGAATAAGGGACATCGGGATCCACCCCTGAACCTGAAAAGGTGATCTGTGTGTACGGAATCTGACTGACATTGATTCCCGGATTCTGTGCCATGAATTCCTGCAGGTAATATTCGGTCTGATTGGTGAAATTGGCATTGTCTATTGTGTAATTGTTGACCCCGGAGTAGGAGAAGTTATAGTCTGTTGCTGACGGCCTGCTCTGGAAGAAGAATGACTGGTTGAATGCCTCGGCAAGGTATTCTGATCCGTAAATTGTGCCGTTGATTGCCACCGGGCTACCATTGGCCCCGTTTCCGTCAACCTCCATGACAATCAGCGATTCGACTGACGGAATGGCAAACCCTACGATGAACATCAGCAGTACAGTGAACGCCCCGATCCTCAGGAATGAGGAAATCATCTGGTTCTTCACCACATCACCCCGAATGAAGCAAGTGCAACATAAATAGCCTTGATCGCAATGAATGGAAGGACTATCCCCCCGATGCCGTACAGATAGATGTTCCTTTTGAGAAGTTCAGAGACGGACGAGGGCTTGAACCTGACGCCTTTGAGGGCCATGGGAACCAGGAAGATGATGATGAAGGTGTTGAATATCAGGGCTGAAGTTATCGCCAGAAGCGGGTTTGTCAGATCCAATAAGTTAAGAAATCCGAGGAATCCGAAGGAGGAGAATACCGCTGGCAGTATGACAAAATACTTGGACAGGTCGTTCGCGAAGCTGAAGGTTGTCAGCGCCCCTCTCGTTATCAGTATCTGTTTTCCAATGAAAATTATATCAATCAGCTTGGTGGGATCGTTGTCAAGGTCAATCATGTTGGATGCGTCCTTTGCAGCGGCGGTCCCTGAATTCATTGCCAGTCCTACGTCAGCTTTCGCAAGAGCGGGCGCATCGTTTGTGCCGTCGCCCACCATCGCCACCATCCTGCTCCTGCTCTTCTCGCTCAGCACCACATTGTACTTGTCTTCAGGAGTACTGTTGGCCACATATTCATCTATGCCTGCCTCATAAGAGATCTGTTTTGCGGTCACCTCGTCGTCGCCTGTGCACATTATGGTCTTGATCTGCATCTTCCTGAGGAGCTCAAGCCTTTCCCTGATGCCTGGTTTAAGCATGTCGGTCATTTCTATCACACCGACGAATTTTCCTTCCACTGCCACCGGGATGGCTGTGCCACCACGGCTCGATATTTCCTTGCAGATCCCTTCAATTGAGAGATCCTTGATCCCGTACTTGTTCTCCAATGCCCTGAGGGATCCCTTCATCACGTACCGGTCGCCTTTGTAGATTCCGCTGAACTTGCTTACCGCAGAGAATGGAATGAACTCGTAATCCTGGAATTCATCATTGGCAATATCGCCAAGTACTCTCCGGCACGCCTTCACTATTGACATTCCCTCCCGTGTCTGGTCATTCTGCGAACATGCAAGGCAGTACCTGATGAAGTCAGCCCTGTCCACGCCGGCTGCAGGGTAGAATTCCTTTGCTTCCCTGTCTCCCATGGTTATAGTCCCTGTCTTGTCCAGGATTATTGTATCGATATCTCCGGCGCTCTCCACCGCCCTTCCGCTCTTTGCCATCACGTTGAAACTGGACATCCTGTTCACGGATGCAATCCCGATGGCGGTCAGCAGGCTCCCTATTGTTGTCGGGATGAGACATATGAACAGCACAATGAGGAATTCCATGTTCGGGGTTAGGCCTATGTATGCCGATTCCGCGTAAAGCACGGAAACTACCATCAGGAATATGAGGGTGAATCCGGAAAGGAGGACAGTAAGGGCAATTTCGTTTGGTGTTCTCTCTCTTGACGATTTCTTTACGAGACTAATCATTTTGTCTATGAACGTCTCCCCCGGGTCGGAGGTTACTCTTACCTTGATCGTGTCTGTGAGCAGGTGTGTGGATCCCGTAACGCTATCCCCCAGAACTTTCAGAACCGGGCGCGACTCCCCTGTTATGTTCGCCTCGCTGACGTAAGCGTTTCCTTCTATCACCTCGCCGTCCATTGGAATGTCTTCCCCCTTCGTGACAAGTACAGTATCTCCCTTTTTCAGGGTGGAGGAACTCACAGGGACTATATCTTCGCCTGAAATCAGATTGGCCATTGCCTCCTTCCTGAACTTCTGCAGGGAATCCACAATGGACTTGCTCTGCCCCTCGGATATTGCATAACCGAGGTTGGCGAACAGCAGTGTGAGGAACAGGAGCACAATCACTGATATGTAGAACATCCTGTAATCTGCCGTGAATGGCAGCTGGAAGAAGCCGTTGAAGATCACTGCCACTATGGACACGACCATGGATATCTCGGTGACCAGCAGGACCGGGTTCCTGTAGAGTAAATCAGGCCTGAAGGAGACAAATGTTGTCCTGATCACGTCCCTGACATTGTTCAAGGTATCACCCCAAGGGAAAAGTCCCTCGCAAAACTGAAGAACGGCCCGAGAACCAGTATCGGGAAGAAAGACAGTATTCCCATAAATATGATGACAAAAAGCATCATCATGCCAAAGTTGAGGCTCCCGATCTGGATTGCATTCGTGCTCTCGCCCCTGGCGCTCTTCAGGGAAAATGATTGTGCAATGAGCAGTTCAAGACCGAATATCAGGAACCGCCCAAGGAGCATGGTGATCGCGTCCACATAATTGAAAAAGTCGGTGAAATTGAATCCCCCGATTTCAGATCCATTATTGGAAGCTGCACTTCCGAATTCATAAAGCAGGGCCGTAATGTTCTGGGAATGGCTGTTCGCGAAGGAGGCCATAATGGATGGTATCAGCATTGCAATGCCGAAAGGAATCAGGATGATGAGGGGGTGTGTTATAATTGTCAGGGTGGAATAGCGGATTTCCTTTGATTCCAGCTTGATCCCCATAAGTTCAGGAAGCTTTCCGACCATCAGGGAAACCAGGAAGGCAGTGAATATAACAAACATGAAAATGTTCATGACGGATGTTCCTATCCCGCCAAGAGGATCGTTAAGAAGCAATCCTGTAAGTACGCCCAGTATGCCTGTTGGGGTGTAGTCTATCAGCGCACTGTTTACCGAACCTGTAGAGGTCATTGTTGAGGAGACGTTGAGAAGGATCGACTGCGAAATCCCGAACCTTGTCTCCTTGCCTGACATGTTGCCGGTAAAAATCCCCACTATATTCTGAATTGATGGGATTCCAGTAAATTCTGAAAAGTAGGTAAGAAGAATAACGAAGAGGAAGATCACCATCACGACGGAAAACAGCATGTTCCCGAACTTCCTGTTCTCAAATGCCCTTCCCATGGCAAGCAGGGAGGCCAAGGGGATCACCGTCTGTGATACAAACATGGTCAGGTTGGAGAACCAGCTGGGATCAGCCAGCGGAAACGCAAGATTTGCGGAATAAAAGCCGCCGCCGTTTGTTCCCAGTCCTTCAATGGCATTCCATGAAGCAACCGGCCCGAGAGGAAGCAGTTCATAGCCGCTGCTGAATGGCAGCTTTATTGAAAGATAATGCGTCAGGGTTTCAGGAACGCCTGAGAGAACCAGTAATCCTGTGACCAGCAGGGTAAGGGGTATGAAAACCTCTATGATGCCCCTGGTGAAATCCCTGAAGAAGTTCCCAATGTGTCCCTTGTCTGTCAGGATGCCCCTGACGAAGGCTATGGAGGCTGCAAAACCGGTGATGGGGGCAAGGTACATCAAGCCCATAAGGACAAAGGTCTGCGAGAAATATGACAGTTGGAGAGGCGACGAGTAATGTTGTATGTCCGTATTGGTCAGGAATGATACAATGGTGTTGAAGGCAAGAGATATGGAAAAGTTTGTGCCGCCTCCAATCAGAGGGATCGAAGTCTGGAAGTAAAGCAGGATAAAGGAAACCAAGCCTGCAAAAAATGAAAAGGCGAGCAATGAGGCAAAATACTCCCGGAATTTCATTTCCCTGCCAGCGATTGGGCCAAGGATCTTTGAAACCAGGGAGTATACCCTGTCGGTGACAGGGCTCAGGAACGTTCTTTCGTCCCTGTAAATCTTAGCTATGTAAGGGAATAGAATGAAGGCGAAAATTGTCACTATCGCGATGTATACTGCAATAATTGCCAGGCCGGAGACTTCCCTGTTTTCCAGGAAGAAATTAGTCCAGAACGCACCGGAATTAGATCCTGCAGGGACACTCAAAACTTATCCGCTCCAATTATAGAGTATAGCAGGTATGCTCCGACGAGTACAACGATGGCAGCCAACAAGTACACACTCGCACCCACCTGAATTCGAGTTCTATTTTACCCGATTATAAAAAGGTTCACCGCAAAAGTCACAAATTGACTGGTTTTCGCCATTATTGTGCCTCATACCAGCAATTTCCAAGGTTATCTTAACACACAGGTCAGTGTAGGGCCCTGCACATGTATGGACCAAGCACCTCATATCCCTTCTTCCTGAAATACTGCCTGACCCCCACACCGCTAATCACAAGTTGCCTTCTCATACCAAATTCCTCTGCAGATACCCTTTCGGCTTCCCTCAGCAGTAACTCGCCGAATCCCCTGTGCTGCCAGTTCTTTCCGCTACTGGATCCAACCCCGACTGTCTCTCCAAAGACCTTGATTTCGCGTACGATTGACGATCCTGTCATCTCCTGTCTGTGCGCATCCTCAGATGGTATTCTCAGCCGAAGGAATCCCAGCAGCACCCTGTCATCGTTTTCGAATGACAGATAAACCTCATTTCCGCCGGAAGCCTCATAATCCAATCTGCTGAGGATAAAATCTGTCCTGTCGATGCTTGAGAATCCTATTTCCCTTGCCCTTATTTCCATGGTGGAGCCTTTGCGCTGCTTCAGTTTCCCTTCTGAAATCACTCTGAGGTCACTTCTCTTTACCCCTGCCTCAATGAAACCCACAGGGATATCCCTCTGCATCCTCTGTATCCTTATCCATGGGGGGATTTCCTCCAGCATCCTTGAAATCAGATCCGCCGCAGATTCAGAGTCCATGGGTATGAAATCCCCCCTCTTCCAGATGCTGTATAGGCCTGTCCCCTTCACTACCAGTGTTGGGTAAATCTTCAGCATGTCCGGTTTGAAGCCTGGATCACTAATCATTGTCCTGAAGCTGCGAATATCGTCATCAGGGGAAGCACCAAACATTCCGGGCATAATGTGATATACGATCTTGAAACCAGCATCCCTCGCGAGCTGGGTGGATCTCACTATCTCAGTGATCCCGTGCCCCCTGTTGTTCTTCCTGAGAACACCCTCGTTAAGAATCTGCACCCCTAGTTCAACCTTTGTTGAACCGTACGAAAGGGAAAGATCAATCTCCCTCTCCATGAACCAGTCAGGTTTTGTTTCCACGGTAAGCCCGACGCACCTCCTTTCCGCGTCCTCATTGATCAATATGCTCTCGCTCAGGGATGTTGCCTTCTCCCTGTTCATACCGTCGAAGCACCCCTTGACGAAATCAATCTGGTAGCTTTCCGGCCTGGCGGTGAACGTACCGCCCATGACGATCGCATCCACCTTGGAGACATCGTGCCCTATGGTCTCAAGTTGCCTGAGCCTGCTGAAAACCTGCGCATATGGATCGTATGAGTTGTTTCGACCCCTGAGTGCAGCGGGTTCATGTCCGGTATATGCCTGAGGAGAATTGTTTTCAATTCCACCCGGGCAGAATACGCACTTCCCGTGGGGGCACCTGTCCGGGGAGGTCATGACCGCAACCACAGAAACACCGGAGGCGGTTCTTGTTCTCTTTACCCTGAGAAGGTCCCTTATTTCGGCACTGAATTCTGCGTAGTTGAGTACCTCCGCATCTCCAGGAATGGTCTCCAGCCCAAATTCTCTCGAAAGCCTGATTTTTGCTCTCTGCAATTGATCCTTCGTCTGGATGGAACCTGATTTTAATTCATGTGAAATAGCCTCAAAGAACTGCAAAGAGTCTGCCATCCACACGCCTATTTATGCCATAATTATGTACTTTTGCAGGTGCGACTATCCTATCGTTTCAACGGAAACAAGACAGGGGAAAGAGGCAAGTACAAATCAGGCAAAACGCTCAGGTATGAAGGGCTCGTAGTGTAATGGATATCACACAGGCCTCCGGAGCCTGTAATCCGGGTTCAACTCCCGGCGGGCCCGTCAGTTGTCCGGTTTGAATCTGCTTGAAAATCTTCAGAGGATGACGTTTCATGGCCTGAATGGCGCTCGATGTGCCGCCTGCAGAATCCTGTATTTATTTCGTTCCGGTTTTTTCATTGAACAGCTTCCCGTAGCCGATCTTTTTCAATATTTCTGTGGAAGCGGGCATCAGGTTGAGGTACCATATCCGGTGCTCTTTTCCAAGCGTGATCTCCATCCTCTCAACCCTTGAAAGGGAGTCAAGGAGTTCCTGCATGGTCCCCCACTGCTCCCTGTAACCGGACTCCCTCAGGAAATGTAAGGGGACAGCAGTGATCCTGCATGCAGTGACCATGACGAATACATATCCCCTGACACGCCTCTCCAGCATGTGCCTCACGGGAACGATCTCCTCGTGTGTCCTCATTGTCCTGAAGACCTTCTCCACGAAATCCTTTTTAAGGTACATGTTCACTATCTCTTCAGCGGAAGTTACGGGTATGTGCACAGGATTGCAGATCTGCCGTCAAGCGTCTCTGATGCATTTATTGCATGTGAATGATGTCGCCATACAATCCTCTTCCCGCCCTTCCTGATTGTCCTCACATCCAGGTAATCCTTCCACTCCCGGACGATCCTGGATATCTCCGCATGTATCTCCGGATCATCCCGTTCCATGCATTCTGCGGACAGGTTATCCAGTTCCTTCCCGATACGGGAAAGCTCTGAATTGCGATCCTCCGAAGCAGTTGCAGTATTGATAAGGCAAGAGAGCCGGGCCATGGTATAAGATAAAAAGGTTGGCTGTAAGCCAACCAGAAGGCCGTTATGCTGTTGCTGTGTTGGTTCCTCTCCTTATCAATGCGTATATTTCTGACACGTCGTGCTTGTCAAGCTTCAACATTAGCTTGAACGGCTTCACGTTGAAGAACTGCGCACCCATTGTAGCTTTCATCTCCTCAGGTGTTGCTGCGCCTAGGTGGTTTACCATATAGATTGGGTTGTTCCAGTTCAAATCCAAGTTCAGCGTTGAACCTTTCACTTCCATATTGGCAGGCTCGTACCATCCTGATGGATATCTGAGGGCATTTATGCGGTGCTCTAACAACTCTTCATGGTTTGGGCCGAACATTATATTCTTAAATCCTCTTCCCTGACGCTTTTTTAATTCTTTTGCAGCAGCCTTATCCCCCGCGTCAGCCTCAGCCTGCCGTTCTTCAATCTCTTCACGCCTCCCCTTATTTATCTCTACAAGTGTTGGCTTTATCTCTGGATTGTACAGTATTGATATTGTAGTGTATGCAGTCGACGGCTCGTCAGCCCACTTATAAGTAATGAAGAACATACGGAAGTTTGTCAGGACTAATCTTTCTGCTCTAGTCTTGCATGAGTAACCCAAATAGCCCTTCCTAATCAGGGATTTCTCTAAAGTGCGTTTATTTGTAGGATATCTTGGAGCTGGCCCAGTTTCGTTGTTCTTTATGGCATTTACTGACGAGCTTATTTCATGAATGGCCTTCAAAGGATTAAGTATTGTCGAACCCCACTCTGCCTTTGTCTTCTTTGCGGTTACGACTTTCAATATCTGCTCCCCCTCAATCAGAAACTTTGAGTATTTTCCATTCAAATCCTTTGTTTCATCCATTTAATCGCCTTCGAACATACTGAAATAATATAATATATATCTTTTTTTTGAAAGTAACTGGTCAGTCTGATGTGCCACATCATTACGTGGATGCAACATTCCAGACCTAGAAATCCATATATAATGAATACAGTATATTAAAAGAATGATAGAATTTCCTGCCGAGACACCAAGGGATCGGGAGATGGTGGATAAATTTCGGCGTGCCTGTGAGAATTTAAAGAAGATCGCCGACAGACTGAGGATGAAAACAGGAACCCCGGAGATGAACTCAACGAATACAGGAAGAGACATCCTCCCAATATAGGAGTGAAGAAAGGAAAGACATTCGGCATTGCAGGAAGTATATGCGATGCAAAGGAGTTCCATGGTCATTGTACAGTGGAGGATGTGGACAAGCTCCAGCACAAGCTTGTCTTCAATCCGAATGTCGAGCCCACGAACAACAGGGCGCTGATGCCTTCCGTGATTTTCAGGAAAGTCTACGCTGGATCGGGATCAGAGAGAGGCGCAGAAATATACACAAAACTGTTCTCAATATACTACACACCAAAGCTCGGGAGGAAGAATTTTATCAACGACACTCCCTGAAGTGATAAGGAGGGCAAAACCGGGTTAACTGAATATAGCACGCTAGACTGACCAGTTACTATTGAAATTACCGCTGCATGGCCTTCAATTCTACTATGCGTTTGTTTAGCTTGTCAGCAGCGTCGTTTAACCCGTATTTAACTGCGAGGGCATGCTCAAATTCTAGGTCTATCTGCGCGTCAATAAGCTTTTTCTTGCTCAAATGCCACTGTGCTTCGACCTCATACCCATCCATCGCATCCTGTATTGCCTTTTGCTTTTCGGTTTCTTTGCCCATGAATGCGTATGCTTTCGCTTCGCCTTCCTTTATCTTGCTGTATTCTTTTGTATTCCCTTTCTTCAATCTGCCCTCAGCTTCGGTATATAATTCCAGTGCCTTTGATGCCATCTCGTTCGCTATGTCGGTAAAACCTTTTTCGGAAGCTTCTTTAGCAAGATTCATGCTCCTATATGCAGCATTTACGTATGCCTTCGATTTCTCATCATACAATATGCTTTTCATAGCGCTTTCGTATACGCTGAGGAACTCTGAAGCAGGCATCACACCGTAGTTTATGGCTTTTCTGCGCAGGTCAGATGTTTGGTTAAATCCCCCTAGTGGCAGGCTCGCCAATATTCCATGTTCGTTCTTATTCGATTCTATCTGACCTATCGTATCTTCTGCAATCTTCTTTTCCATAGACTCCTTTACCGTTTTGTCGTTGGTTACTCTTTTCAACGCATTGTAGGTGGCTATATTTTCTGAATGACCAGGCATAGAAGGTGCAACAGTCGATTGCTGGCCAGACATGTTAGAGACTGCTTTATTCAGGTACTCCTCTGCCAGCTTCTTCGTTTTGGTTATCCCATCCAAATCTAAATCTGTCTTGTTAGTCAGCTTTTCCAGATCTGTGCAGGCAGATTTATATGCGAAGCCTATGAGATTGAACTTGAAGTTTTTATTTATATAGTGCTCAGCGACCATTAAGTGCTGCTTCGATGCAAGCCTGAGTGCTTTATCTTGCGAAGAGGTATCTGATGCGGCAGCAAATGCGGATGCAGCATCTTCATATGCCCTTGCCGAATACGAATGCTCCAATTTGATAGCATATTCCTCAGCCTTTTTCATGTATTTTTCGGCATGCTTAAGGGATTTCCTTTCCATTTTTTCTGCCCATGACACATTTTCACCTCTAACCACGTCTTTAAATAAGAACAAATGAGATACAATAGGTTTACCTAAAGTCTTCTCTTTACCCGGCATCTTTCACGTATCTGGTGAAATCAGTCTTTTTTTATCAGAATAACTGTGAAATTTGGCATGTTTCACCATGTTTTTACCTCTGCTTTCTCATATATCTCCATAGCTCACGCTGTCCTTTCAAAAAATCTTGCCCTTCCTAGGTTGTGGCATGTAAACGCCGGTCAAGATTTGTATGAATTATCAACGCCTGAATGCATGGAGAATATGTCAAGCATGTTTACGGACACCCTGCTTGATCAGCAATAATTTGACCCTCTGTTCCGGTCTGAGAGAATAGGAGTGACCTGATCTCGGTATGATCCTTATGGAAGATGCAGCTTCCTAAATAAGTGGATCGGGATCCTTCATAGCCATCTTTATTCTTGCGGAAAACTCCTTTTCGTATGAATGCCAGTCCCTCTTCTTCTTAGAATGTTCCAGCTTATATTTCTTCCAGATGGCGCTGTTGATCGTGACTTTACATGGTTTATTTTTATGGTCATCTGACTTTCATGTGGATTCATGGATAAAGCTGGAGATTGCCGCACCTGAAATATATGGCAGTATTCAGGTGCTCCTTATTTCTGAATCCATACGCCATCTTTTCTATGAGCGCTATCTTTGAATTGATCCCTTCTGCCCTTGCATTGGTGATCCTGTGAACGAAGTAATTCATTATCTTTTCCAGATAGACCTCCATCATCCATGGATGGTGCTGTCCATAAATCCCGGATATTCTCCTTCATGGAATAGGTCTTTCCCGCCAGGAGAGCGGATTTCTTCAGTTCCTCATATTTTCTTTAATCCTACATGAGTGGCTTTTCTATTGGTTGCACAGTTTATCACTGAGACGCTGTTGGAACCAGAGTCAGTTACGTACATATATCCATTCGAGTAATCAAAGGCTGCTGCGGTTGGAATAAGGCCATTTCTATTATTGATTCCTTAATCGCCATTCAGAAGATGATACTCAAAATGAGTAAAGCATACTTTACGTAACCTCCACTGTATGGTTCGTTGCCTGCGGCATTGTAGGAAGCAAGAAGCACATAATTCCCGAATGTTTGAGATGCATTGGCATAACTATTTCCTGTGTACCAGGCACTGATTTTGCAGGTATTGTAAGTACAACGAGAACTGAGAATATTTCAGACAGAATCCTCTTCCCCGGGTTGGTCAATACCTTCACTTGATTAATGTGTGTCTTCAATGAAAAAACTTTACTTCGTAAAACTGCCACGCTATGCAATATCTTGAATATGAAATTGGCATTGAGACAGAATTTATGATAGGACAGGAAGGCAGGTCAAGCGAACATTTCAGGAACGCAACGATGGAGGAAACATTGAGTGAACTCGAGGCAACTCCATCCGGGCTGTCCGATAATGATGCAGAGGCAAGACAGAAAAAGTATGGACTTAACCTGATAGAGGAAAAGAAAAGTAATCCCGCAATTGATTTCCTCAGGCGATACTGGGGGCCAATGCCGTGGCTTCTTGAATTTGCCGCCATACTGTCGGGAGTTCTCGGGCACCTTGATGAAGCTATCATAATTGTTATCCTACTGACAATTAATGCCGTAATAGGGTTCAGCCATTCCCGATCTGCTGGAAAAGCCCTGGATTTACTGAAGAAAAAGCTGAGCGTGACTGCTCGAGTGCTGAGAAACGGGATTTGGAAAAGCGTCGCGGCACGTGAAGTTGTACCCGGGGACGTGATTTCTGTGGATCTGGGGGATATCGTACCGGCGGACATGAAGATCCTGTCCGGACAGATTGCAGCGGATCAGGCAGCACTGACGGGAGAATCTCTTCCGGTCGAACTTGACGTGGGATCAATGGCATTTTCCGGATCGGTGGTAACGCGGGGCAGAAGTACCGGTATCATCGTTGCGACTGGTTCCAACACATATTTCGGAAGAACAACGGAACTTGTGAAAATTGCGAAGCCGAAATCCCATCAGGAGGAAATCATGCTGTCAATCGTCAGGTACGTGATGTACATCGGGATTATCGCGCTGGCAGTGACTGCAGTAGACAGCCTGCTTATCCATATCAGCGATCCTCTGGTCAATATCCTGACTTTTGCAGTAATTTTCCTGATGGGTTCCATACCTGTTGCCCTGCCTGCAGTGCTTTCCATAGTTCAGGCTGTGGGCGCAATGGAACTTGTAAAAAGCGGTGCGCTGGTAACCAGGCTTGATTCCATCGAGGATGCCGCATCCCTTGAATACCTCTACCTTGACAAGACCGGAACCATCACACTGAATAAACTGTCAGTAGTCGACGTCACCCCGATACTTCCGTTCACATCGGAAGAGGTCAGCACTTTGGGTGGATTGGCCTCCAGTGCCGACAGCAAGGATACGATCGACTCAACCATTATCGCCCACTCCAGTTCTGTAAAATCAAAATTCAGTTCGTCAAGGCAGGTCGAGTACACCCCGTTTCATCCTTCCACAAAAAGATCTGAATCCTTAATTGAATGGAACGGCAAAAGATTGAAAGTTACAAAGGGAGCGCCTCAGGTAATACTGGCAATGTGCCCTGATACCCCGAGTGAAATTGTAAATCAGGCTAACAGATCAGTCGAGGAGGCATCGCAGAGAGGCAACAGGACACTCGGGGTGGCTCTTTCCGAAGAAAACGGGCAGTTCAAGATGGCCGGAATAATGGCTCTTGCTGACCCTCCGAGACCAGATTCGAGAGAGCTTATAAGCGATCTCAAGCAGCTGAGCATAAGACCGGTGATGCTTACCGGGGATAACCTGCTCATAGCGAAGCAGATAGCCAAGGATACCGGCTTTGGTAACAAAGTAATTGGAATGAAAGAACTGAGAGAAGTACCAGAGGATGAACAGGCTGCCAGGATTGAGGATTTAGACGGACTTGCAGAAATATATCCGGAGGACAAGTACAGAATCGTAAAGATAACTCAGGCCCGTGGTCACATCGTGGGCATGACTGGAGACGGCGTAAACGACTCTCCCGCTCTCAAACAGGCAGAGATGGGAATTGCGGTCAGCAATGCAACCGACGTTGCCAAGGCATCTGCCGCCGTGGTTCTCACACAACCCGGACTGAGGGTTATCCTGGACGCAATAAGGGTGAGCAGGCAAACGTATGAGAGGATGCTAACATGGGTTCTGAACAAGGTATCCAAGACAATCGAGATCGTTATCCTGCTGGCTGCGGCATTCTTCTGGATACACACCCTCGCGGTAACCCTCCTAGGAATGGTGCTGATTATCTTCACCAATGATTTCGCAACGATGTCCATTTCAACGGACAATGTCAAGAGTGCTGCCAGTCCCAGAAAATGGAGCATGGGAAATATTTCGCTTGCAGCCGGGCTGATCGGCCTGCTTTTTGTAGTGCAGGGCCTGCTTGTCATTTATGCTGCAATTTACTATTTCCACGCCTCACTTGTGATCATCCAGGGCATGGTAGTCCTGAATCTCATTATAAACAGCCAGTTCAGGATTCTCATTGTCAGGGAAAGAGGGCGTTTCTGGTCATCCATTCCCGGCTGGGAACTGCTGCTTACCGTAATAATAGTAATTGTTAGCTTTTCCATAATAGGGATTGTCGGGGCTGCACTCCTTCCAGCGATGACCATAGGGGAAGTGATCTTCATCCTGATATTCGGCGCGGTTTTCACCATAATTTCGGACTTTGTCAAATGCCCGATCTTCAAACGCCTCGGGCTGGGTATGTTGAGCAAGCAGACAACGACGCAGGATGTGGTAGTATGATCAGGGATGGCAGGCGGCTGCAGGATAAGATGCCCCCATGCTTTTACGATCATTTAAGCAGAAAGCCCACGGCTTTAGTCGTGGGATGAATGCGAACCTATATACGGGTGGCAGGTACATAGTGTCATGGTATCCCGGCGATGGAAACGAAGCAATAAGTCAGTATTCA
>JAKATN010000039.1 GCA_021818715.1 Thermoplasmata archaeon | reverse complement strand
AACAAAGAGCATGGAAGAAATTGAACCCAACGCCAGGATTGCTGATCTGGTGGGTATATTATATGTTCTGAACCTTATATTCAAAGAGAGGACAGACCTGTATCGCCTGGAAAAAGAGCTGGAAGTGGATGTAGACGACCTGATGCCGATAGTGTACACCGCCTCCAGGCTCGGCTTCGTTTCCGTAGAGGAGGGGGACATCTGGATCACGGAAAAGGGAAAGGAGTACATCAGCTCGGGTTTTCCCAGGCGGAAGGAGATTCTCAGGGGGTCGCTGGACGGCATAGAGCCGTTTGCGACGGCGATTCACCTGGGCATATTCACTATAGAGGAATTATATGAAAGCCTTATGGCAAAAGGCTTGCAGAGGTATAACAGCCCTTCCGGAATGCGCGATCTCGAGGTGATCATGATAGAATGGGGGCTCTATTCCGGGTTATTGAAGAAGACAGAAGACGGATTCCAGGCAGTATTCAAGAGCGCAAGGACAGGAAGGGGAAAGGAAAAGTCCAATTAGAAAATCCCCTCTTCTGCCACGTATCTTTTTCTGGAAACATCCATCATTCTCTTTGTGAAGAATATGGAATAGAAGACCACTATTATCCCGAAAATGAAAGATGCCCAGGCAGCAAGCGCGATGTTCCCGCTGGCTGTGGCAACAGCAATATCCTTCATCAGGCCATGTGACACCACCAGGCTCTTGTTACCAGCTATGTTGGGCCAGTACTCGCCAATCATAAGGCCACCCCAGGCACTGTTTATCGTGGCAGATATTCCACTTATAAGGTAAGGAAATGCCGATGGTAATATCACCCTCCTCATCTTCTGAAACAGGTTGAGATCAAGGTTATTCATAAGTTCCGTGAATTCCTGCGGCATTGCCTTCACGCCCATCCAGAAGCTGTAAAATACGTAATAGAATGTGCTGATAAAACCAAGGAACAGCACGAAGAACTCGTCGGTAAGGTACCCGAACATGGAGGAGACAAATACTGAGGTAGCAAGAAAAACGAAAGGAAAGTAGATTGGAGTGGGGTATGAGGCAAAAGTCTGGATTGCAGGAAGTCCGATCTTTTCCCCCGTCCGGTTGGTGGCGAAATAATATCCCACAAAGATGGCGAACACCATTGACACCGCCACAATGATCAGCACCCTGAGGTAATCATACAGGAGATCGACCAGTAAACCGGGAGTATCACCGATCAGCATCATCCACGTTCCGTATGATACCTTTGAGACTATGTTGTACAGGCCATATACCAGGACGGCAAGAATTGCCAGCCCGATAACAGCGGTGATGTAATTGATCCTTCTCTTCTTCTCAGGCTCGAAATAGTCGTCAACAGCTGTCCTGCTCTTCTTTTGCCTGTTGTAGTTCGCAAGCTTTGTGAGGGGATTCTTTGACAATATCCCTGACCTTCTCGTGGCCTCGAGCAGGTTCAGCCTCCCCCTGCGAATCACCGGGATGTCGGTATCAAGGGCATACTTTGCGACCGATCTCTTCGTGATTTCCCTGAACAGTAAAATTATTGCGACGATGACAATGCTGAGCAGGAAAAGAGCCAGTTCCACGTCTGCCCAGTCACCAGCGATCACATAACTGGAAATGACGGAAGTGATGCCGAACACCTTGTATGACTTAGACCCGATTGAAAATGCCTCGCTGACTGTAATATAAAAAAAACCGTCAGAAAAGCTTGGAAAAAGGTTGGCAACTATCCTGGGCACGGAGAAGGGTATGTACAGTCTGGTGAGCTTCTCAAAAAAGGTCAGTCTGTAATTCTCGCTCACCTCCACCATTTCCCTTGGAACGGTCTTGAATGCCTGGTATTCTCCTATCCAGATATTCCAGACCACTGCCGTGAAGACCAGGAAATCCACAGCAAGTTCTGAACCAAGTGGTCCGCCTATGCCGGCAACGAAAACCAGGAGAACTATCGGGAAAAAGGAAATTACGGGGACGGATTCAAACACCTCAACGAATGCCACAAAAATATTCTCGAAAAGCCTGCTCTTGATGGCATAATAGGAAAGGAACCATCCCACCACTATGGACAGGAGGATGAGCCCAAGCACCCTTGAGGTAGTTGCGGAAATGCCCGCAAGAATTAACAGTACCGCATCCGTCACCGTTGCCTCCCCTTCTTGTTAGTGAGGTAGTTATACATCAGGTCCAGGTAGCTGTTAAATTTAGGATCTCTCGGGCTTCTCGGCCTGGGCATGTCTATATCTACCCTGGCCACCACAGTGGCGGGCGACCCGTTCAGGACATATATCACGTCAGCAAGCTCAAGGACCTCTGACAGGTTGTGGCTTACCATGATCACTGATCTGAGGGGGAGATTCTTGTTGAAAAGTATGTTGTAGATATCCTGCCTGATTCCTTCCGCCGTAAGTTCATCCAGATGGGCGAACGGTTCATCCATCAACAGCACCATCGGATCGGCAGCAATCGCCCTGGCAATAGCGACCCTCTGCCTCATCCCGCCGCTCATCTCCTTGGGATAAAGTTCCTCAAACCCCTGTAGCCCTACCACTTCAAGCGCATTTATTGCAACCTTCCTGGCTTCGTCCCTGCCGAGGTGCTTTGGGATAAGGGAAAGCATGACATTATCTATAGCAGTCATCCATGGGAAAGTCACGATCGACTGATGGACGAGCACTAACTTTGGGGATGGTCTGAGAACGGGTTTTCCCGCCAGCCGCACTTCCCCCTTTGAGGGCCGGAGAAAACCTCCAATGAGTCTCAGAAGCGTGGATTTTCCCACACCTGATGGGCCAACCAGTCCCACAAATTTCATGTCTTCGGCTACCAGGTCAACGTTCTCGAATACCTTGTATTTATTCTCAAACATGAAATCGAGGCCCCTCACCTCAATCGTTGTTCCAAGTAACCACCTGCCGCCGCATTGTCAGATTGGTATTAAATTTCACCGCAGGTGATTTTCTTCACTCCGATGGTCTTTCGAGGTCTCTTGATCTCCTCTGCTGGTCTTCCGATGCTTTGTCATAAGGGTATGTGACATCGATCACGCTTGCCTCGTTGATCATGGATACCTGATCTTCCGACAGGGACCAGCCGGTTGCCCCGATGTTTTCCAAAAGCTGTTCCTTTTTCCTTGCCCCAACTATCGGTGATGTGACTGCTGGATTGCACAACAGCCAGTTAAGCGCCACCTGGGACATGGTTTTGCCTGCACTGGTGGAAATCTGTTCTAGGATTTCCAGTATCCTCCTTGAACGTTCATTCTCAAGCCTGAGGTAATTTTCCCGGTGTTTTGAGTCTCCAATCCTTGTGCCTTCCGCTGCCGAGGAGATTCCTGTTCTGTACTTCCCCGTGAGAAAACCTCCAGCCAGCGGGCTCCATGGGAGAACTGCGATTCCCTCCGCTTTCGCCATCGGGAGCAGTTCAAATTCCGTCGCCCTTACCACGATATTGTAGTGAGGCTGCAGGCTCACAGGTTCATGCCAGCCTCTTGATCTGCAGATCATAAGGGCTTTTTCGAACTGCCATGCCCTGAAATTGCTGATACCGACGTAACGTATGATCCCCTCATCGACCATTGAGTTGAGCGTGGAAAAGGTTTCCTCAAGAGGCGTCAGAGGGTCCCAGGCATGCAACTGGAACAGGTCTATGTAATCTGTCTTGAGGCGTGCGAGGCTCTGCTGTGCGGCATGGATCAGGTGTTTCCTGGACAATCCCGCGGTATTGGCACCGGGCCTGGTCCTGAATCGAGCCTTGGTCGCCAGTACCAGGTTCTCCCTGTCATTTCCGGAGAGCCATTTTCCAACAATCTCCTCGGATTTGCCCTCCGAGTAGACGTCGGCAGTGTCAATGAAATTGCCACCGGAGTTCACAAACGAATCAAGAATGGAAAAACTCTCCTTCTCATCCGCCTGCCAGCCGAAGGTCATAGTTCCAAGGCACAGCTCGCTCACGAGGGTACCGGTTGTTCCAAGCCTCTTCAGTTTCATTCTTAATGATCAGTTCATGGCGTAAATATGTTGACTGTCAGGTTGTGGCTGCGAAACCCAATGCGATCATGGCCAAAGGCAGGCTTCAAATCGAGAATTAACCATGCGCAGACCATGGTTGGCCTTATTGAACCACGATTTTTTGATCTTACATGGCGGCGCAGACAAGGAAAGAATCATCGCCAGATAGCTAAGAAAGCAGCATCTCGAAGGAATTACCGGGAAAATTTCTTACCGCATGCAGGCGGAACCAATATCTTATTGTGCGGGTTTCAGCTTTAGCTGTAACGGGCTGGCATGCCGTAACCGGAAGCATGTCCTGTATCGCCGGATACGTGAAATTATACAGGCGCGGGTTGCATCGATCACGGATCATGCCAAATTTCAGATTGAAGGCGGGATCACTTGAGGGCAAAGAGGGACCAGGTCTTAAGCAATTTTCAGGTCGAAAGGATCGTTGTTGGACACCTAATGACAAACAGCTACATTCTCGCATCCGGTGGAGAATGCCTTATATTGGACCCGGGCGATGATGCGGCACGAATTCTGCAAAAGGTGTCAGAGTCACAAATGAAGCCCCGTTATGTTATCAGCACGCACGGGCATTTTGACCATTTGCTTGCTGCCGGAAAGGTATCCAGGGAACTTGGCGTGCCGTTTTGCCTCCACGAGAGGGATAGGGATACACTGACTGAATTTTGGGGACTGGCTTCCCGATATGGCGCTACGGGCAAACCTCCGGTACCGGATATTTACCTTAAGGGGGACGAGTCATGGGACATCGGCGGAAACAGAGTCTATACAATTCCCACACCGGGCCATACCCCGGGAAGCATTTCTATTCTTGCAGGCAGCCGGCTTTTCAC
>JAKATN010000018.1 GCA_021818715.1 Thermoplasmata archaeon | reverse complement strand
GGTGATTGGTGTTCTAGCACCAGTGTACAGATTCCAGAAAGAGTTCACTGGACCAAGCGGAGTATCTGCCGAAAAGTACACGGAGAACTCTATTATCATTACGAACAGGCGGATCATGTTCATCACCCTCCCGCTTGCAGGGCAGGGGCTACTGATCAAGGGCAGTTCACAGGATATGTGGAATGATATTCTCAAAAGAAATACCATCAAGGAAATGGCTTCCCGGGCACTGGAAACCCTTAAAAGTGGAGGCACGCTGGATCATTTTCCTAATGATTACTGGACCAGCAGGGAACTGTTAGAGGAAGTTCAGTATGTCAAAGTTGTTGGTCCTATGAAATTTGGATCTGCTGGCGCAGTTGGATTCAAGGTAATGAATTCAAAGAAACTGAGATACAGCCTGGTGGATCTCGATGGACTCGAAGTTTTGATAAATGACCTTCATGCGGTTAAGAAACACGTGATCTGATCTCCTTCTCTGGATATCGGGTGAACTGCAACATTGTAAATCCATAGAGAAGGAGCAGGCTGATGACAATCTTATTTGAAGCCCCTCCACCTGGTAAACCTTTCCTCACTAACGGGAACGATCCTATCGCCATCATAAATCGAGAACTGGATGGATTTTAAGGCACTTGCGAATCTTTTGCATTTATGAATCCAGGGATTAGACGTGAACACCTGCATTTGCAGCTTTATGGATTCCGAGTAACAACATTTATATAATCGCTAAGCAATAGTGTCAGACGTATGCAAGACATGTATCCATTTCTGATGACTGAACGGCGAAAGGAAATTGACCTATCTGGAGATGAAATATCTGTGGAGGCTAATTTCGAGTGCCCGCAGGACAGGCACATTGCCGAGGCCGAGCAGTACAAGATGGCAAAGATCAAAATAGTAGGCTGCGGGGGTGGCGGGTCCAACACGGTCACCGGCATTACCAATGCCGGAGTTGCTGGGGCCGATGTTCTCTCGATAAATACTGACTCAATGCATCTCCTGACCAAAACTAGGTCGAAGTACAAACTGCTGATTGGGAAGAGAACCACAAGGGGCAACGGCACTGGCGGACTTCCCAGAAAAGGGGAGGAATCAGCCATGGAGGAGATCACAAAAATAAGGGAATTCCTCAGGGGATCTGACCTCACTTTCATAACTTGCGGCCTTGGAGGAGGGACAGGAACCGGTTCTGCACCCGTAGTTGCAAAGGCAGCCAAGGAGTCTGGATCAATGGTGATCTCCATTGTCACTCTGCCCTTCAAATCTGAGGGAAAATTCAGGACTGAATCTGCCCTTCACGGGCTTGACCGGCTTTACAAGCTGTCCGACACTACAATAGCTATTCCCAATGACAAGGTTGCAGAGCTCGCTGGCACCAGGAAGATAGAGGAAGCCTTTTCCTATGCGGACTCAGTCCTGACAGGCACAATAGGGGGGATCACGGATTTAATTGTGCAAACAGGGCTTGTGAATATTGACTTTGCCGACGTCGTGAATATGATGAAGTTAGGAGGAGCCGCCGTAGTGGGAGTTGGGCATGGATCTGGGGAAAACAAGGCGCTTAACGCAATGATGGAGGCTATCAGGTTCCCGCTTCTTGAGGCTGATCTTTCGGAAGCAAAGGGATGCATCGTCAGCATGGTGGGAGGAAGAGATCTCACAATCAAGGAAGGAAATGAAGCGCTTTCCGAGATTAAAGCCAGGCTGCACCCCGATGCGAGATTGAGGTGGGGACTGCGAATAGATCCAAAACTGGATGGCCAGGCAAAGACCATGGTGCTTCTGGTTGGGGTTAAGTCTCCTTACTCCGTTCGATCCCCTGACGACGTGAAGCGCATTGAAAAACTATTGATAGGGGATGATTACAGCCTGGATATGGACATGATAAGCTGATAAGGCGAGGAAGCCTTTCCAGCAGCAAGCCAAATCTATCCATGTGTCATGATCTGTTGTCCTTTTCTAGTTATTTTCATTTACTTTAAGGCCCTACCGGCTCATTCTTAGTATCAGGAATAATTTTGATAAGAGAGGTCGTACAGATGTGCAACCAGAGCCCAATCATTGCATCACTCTCTGCCTCCTAGAAGCTGTTAAGAAAGTACATCTATGCCGCGATTCATTGCCGGATCGTGACAATCACGTCATAACTGCACCAAATGCATTGACCCGGCAAACTGGAGAGTGACCGCATAGCTTTTTTATTAGGTGTAAATTACGGTGCGAACTTCATGGTAACTAAACCCGCACGAATGTACACCAAGATATCCGGACCGGCTTACACGCGCAGAGAATTCATGGGCGGCGTACCCTATCCAAAGATTACAACTTTTGTGCAGGGGAACCAGAAAAGGGATTTCGAGATTGAGATGAGACTCGTTGCTGAAGAATCCTGCCAGATCAGGCACACTGCACTTGAGGCAGCTAGGGTTCTCGTGAACAGGAAACTTAGCGAAATTGCCGGCGTCGATGGGTTCTATCTGCAGATCAGGCCCTATCCTCATCATGTCATCAGGGAGCACAAGATGGCAACCGGGGCAGGCGCAGACAGAATATCCAGCGGCATGAGCATGGCATTCGGAAAGCCCGTTGGTACCGCTGCACGAGTGCACTCCAGGGACATAATAATGGTGGCAAGGGTCAACGCCGATAAAGCCAGGGACCTTAAGGAAGTACTTCACAAGGCTTCAATGAAGCTCCCCACTCCATGCAACGTTGTAATCACCAAGGGGCTGGACATCGCAAAGAGAATGGGAGCCTGAACCCGCGCATCCGCTATAAGTTGGCTTCTTCCCTAATGCCTTGAACCGATAAAGTCCTGTATCAGCTTGGCGGCAAGCATTGCAGTGTTTCCATTATCATACAATGGCGTGAATTCAACAATATCAAATGCAACAATGCTGCTGGATAGTGATTTAATGAGTTCCCGGACATCGAAATGCGTAAGCCCGTATGGTTCAGGTGTGCCGACAGCCGGTGCATAAGCCGGATCAATACCATCCATGTCTATGGAAAAATAGATCATCTTTCCAGGGAACATTTCCTTCAATTCTTTTGCAACCTTCTCTATTCCATTTTCCCTCACGTACGATGAAGAGATGAATCTGACGTCACTGAATTCAGGCGACTCGAATTCTTCCCTGGAAATCGACCTGGTACCAACAGACGCGATCCGTCCCTTGCCAAGAATTTCCAGGGATCGCCTTGTCACGCATGCATGGTTGTACCTGTTTCCCATGTACTCGAACCGAAAGTCAGAATGCGCATCTATTATCACCATTGCACAGTCGCTGTAAGTCCTGACTGCTCCAACGGTAATTGAGTGTTCCCCTCCAAGCATTATCGGGATTTTACCATCCTTCCTCAGGTATCCGGTCATGGTCTCAACAAGATTCACGTTAGTCTCTGCATCTTCGCTCGGGATTATGTCTCCCAGATCGTGGATTCCCGACTCCTTGAAATCCACCCCATACTGAGGATCAAAAGACTCCAGGTTGTCGTAAGCCTCCCGGAGCCGGTTTGGTGCAAGCCTGGAACCTTTCCTATAGCTTGAGGTGCCGTCAAATGGCACTCCGAATATAACGTATCGTGCGTCGGAATATTCCGAGGCAGAATCGGGCAGGGTCAGTGGCCTGGTCAGTTCGCTTAATTCTGAAGCATGATCTTTCTTTTGCCCATTGCTTCCCAATACGATACCTCTGTGCCTGCCTTTACTTTTTCCAGTTCATCATCTTCCAGGGGAACATAAAAGGTTTCAAAGGTCTCGCTGTCCATAAGCTGCGCTTCCTTGTTGGCAACGGACAGAACCTGTGCGTTCTTCTTCTCTATCATTGGCACCTTAACCTTATGTTTGACGGGAAAAACCACGCTATGCTTCTGGTGGTCGAATATCCCGATTGCAACTATCCTGCTCTTGGCTTCGCCATGCTTACCGGGCTTTGAAGTGGTGATCTCCATGATCTTGCATGGGGAATCTTCAATATTCATGTATCTGCCAACCTTGAGTTCTCTGACTTCTACCTCCTGCCAGCTCATTTATTATCTGACCTTGCATACTTCTTATATTAAAATAACTATTGCACCTGTTTTAGCGGATAGTGGTGAAACACAATTATATACTGTCTGAATATGGGGTGCTTGCACATGCCTAAAGCAGGAACATCTCCGATCAGACCAATGGATCTCCTACGGCAGTCGCTGGAGAAGAACGTAATGGTGGAAGTCAGGGGTAAGAGAGTATATTCTGGCATCCTCGAGGGATACGACGTCTACATGAATCTGGTGATAAGGAACGCAGGGGAAACGATAGGGGACGAAAGCAAGGGCATACATTCCAGAGTACTCGTCCGTGGGGATAACATAATTTTCGTGTCGCCATCGGGAGGTGAAATGAATTGAGCAATGGGACCCAGGTAATGGGGAAAATGAACAATAAGAAGGTTCATATAACCTGCAGAAGATGTGGACATCATAGCTACCATGTCAGGGAGAAAAAGTGTGCGCACTGTGGCTTTCCCGCCGCAAGGCTCAGATCTTATGCCTGGGCAAAAGCCAGATGAGCACTGTGCCGTCATTGGCATAATTGGCAGGGAACAGATTTTTCCGAACATTGTCGCTTCTCTCAAGGCTTTACAGCACAGGGGTCAGGAAAGCGCTGGCATAGCAACATATGACGGATCTTCCATCAACCTGAAAAAAGGTATGGGGCTGGTTGGAGAGGTGTTCCAGGAAAAGGATGGCGTTCTCCCACAGTCGCTTTCGGGGATCGTCGGCATCGGACACACAAGATATTCGACTCAGGGATCAAAATCGCTTGAGAACGCCGGTCCATTCGTTATATCCACTTCAGTCGGATACATGGCTCTTTCCCACAACGGGGAAATCACCAATGCCGAAAAGCTCGGTGAGGAATTGAAGAAACGGGGAGCCTCTTTCGTCACCACGTCAGACACGGAGGTCATGCTGGTGGAAATTGCAAAGGACATTGCGGAATTCGGCATACCCAGGGGCTTCAGAAATGCGATGGGCAGGCTTGCAGGTGCGTATTCCGCCTCAATAATGGTCAATGACAGGCTGTTCGCTATGAGGGATCCCTATGGCATCAGGCCCCTTGTACTTGGGGAGGTCGATGGCTCATACATGATATCTTCTGAAAGCTGCGCGATAGATTCGCTTGGCGGAAGACTGATCAGGGACGTGAAACCTGGTGAACTTGTTGAGCTCTCCTCCGAAGGGATAACTTCCCACTTTGTATATGCGGCACGCAGGACGGCACATTGCATGTTCGAGTACGTTTATTTCGCCAGACCAGACAGCGTGATTGAGACACGGGAAGTTTTCGAGATCAGGAAGCGCATAGGCCAGAAGCTGGCGGATGAACATCCTGTCGACGCCGACGTGGTCATTCCGGTGCCTGATTCTGGAAGGACACAGGCACTCGGATACTCAGAGGCTTCAGGCATCCCATATGACGAGGGCCTGATCAAAAACAGGTATTCGCAGAGAACATTCATAATGCCTTCCCAGAGGACGAGAACCAACGCTGTGAAGCTGAAACTCAACCCGATACGGTCGGTTGTTGAGGGAAAGCGCATAGTGCTGGTGGATGATAGCATTGTGAGAGGAAACACGATAAAGCACATAGTTTCCCTTCTGAAAAAATTCGGGGCCGCACAGGTTCACGTAAGAGTTGGCTGCCCTCCCATACTTTACCCCTGCTATTTCGGGGTGGACATGAAGACCAGAGATCAGTTCCTCGCCACTGGTAAGACCATAGAGGAAATCAGGAAAACAATCGGCGCTGATTCCCTTGGATATATCTCCATTGGTAAGCTGACGGAGTCGCTGAGCTTTTCACAGGATCAGCTCTGCCTTGGCTGCCTCAATGGTGCCTATCCTGCCTACGTCCCGGGAAAGAACTATGAACTGCAGGCAGCCCTGGAAGGTTACTAGGACATCCGTGCCTTTATCTCCCCCTTCATTTCTTCCGCGTCAACTTTTCTGCCGAAGTAATCCGCCCTTATTGCCATGGAGAGCCTTGAGGCGATGAGCCTGCAGACCTTGCCCCTCCTGTTCCTGGGCAGCGAAGATATGCCGGGATATTTGTAGATAAAGCCATGCTTGGGCGATGGGGTCCCCTCGGACTGATGCTTGAAAAAAGACTTCTCCGCCCCCATTACCTGAATAGCCCCGGAAGGGAGTTCTGCAAGCTTCTTCAGCGTTCTGGAAGCCGAAAGCAGGTCCATGCAAATATCGGTTCCAACCAGTGCCGTGGAGTTAGGCATGAGCCTCCTGATCTCTATCTCCATCCTTTCCTTCAGGATTGACCTGAGATCGCACAGCCCCTTTCCTTCTTTCAGTATTCCGTCTATCAGAGAATCCCCGGAGGACAGGGAGAACACTGTGCACGGATCTTTCCCTGACATCTGCGGTATTACGTTGGAAAGCGGCATGACCTGCTCAAAATATAGATTGATGATCCTGTCAAGTTCTTCCTTGAAGGAATGGATCCTGATGAGGTACTGCTCCCGCCTAAACTCTTCGTCTATCCTTTCTCTTGCGAAGTGGAGGGCTATTTCTCTCAGGTCCGGGACCTCTTCTGAAGGGTTCTCCTCTGTTTCCGGTATCTCCCCGTTTCGCAGGGCCATGATAACCTTTACCGGTTCTTCCCTTAGTCCTTTGAACAGGTACTTCCTCCCTTCCGCTTCCTTTCCATACCATGCTGTCTTTTCTTTCATCCCGCACTTCCTTTAATGGGATCTGATCGATAAGGATTCTGTCGAAATCCACAACCTTCAGGTCCGAAATCTCTGAGGGGGATACAAGCAGCTTGCCGGTCCCTATTATGTCGTTGCTTTCAGAAACTGCAAGAATTCTTTCTCCCCTTGCCGGGTTGCCGGTAATGGCCCTGATGCCTCCCGGGTAAAGATCTGCCCCCCTTGAAATGTTTGAGATAGCTGATTCCTTCACAACAACCTTCGGTGTTTTCCTGAAAAGGAACTCGATGGGTATGACCATGGCTGCGATCATGCTGCCGTTCCCGTTCCTGTAGAATTCTGAAGCTATCTCCACATCCTGCATTGTAACGAGCTGGTCTTCTGTGAAATCCCCGGTTCTTGTTCTTCTCAGATCGATCAGCTGGGCTCCGGCACCCAGGTACGAACCTATGTCCGTGCAGTATGTCCTGATGTACGTGCCGGATTCACACTTTACCCTGAAGAGCACAGATTTTCCGTTTCTTTCAATGATTTCGCTTGAATAGATTTCCCTGATCCTGACATTCCTTGCCACTGCGGACCTCAGAGGAGGCAGCTGGTAAACTGGCCCCTGAAACTTCAGGAAGGCAGCGCTGAGTTCCTCGTCGCTCACTTCCCCATGGAGCAGCATGTTACCCACATATTCCTTCGGGAACTCATGAGCAACGTCTATGAGTTTGACTGCCCTTCCGAGAGCCATTACAAGGACTCCGGTTGCCATGGGATCGAGGGTACCAATGTGGCCGACCTTCGTACCGGGAAACATCTGCTTTATCCAGAAATCAAGCTGGTGAGAACTCGGCCCCTTGGGTTTATCAATGACCAGAAAGCCGTTCAGTGAGTTTCCATTCGGTAAATTTTTCATATATAAGCTCCGCAGCTTCTAGCACACTCAGGTGGGTAGTATCTATAATTGCGTTATATAGTTGGGGGTCTCTGTGATCCGCATGAAAGAATTGCCTGAACCGATCGCTGTCCGAACGCTCCCTTTCCGTCATCAGGCGCTTGCTCTTGCGGAAATCTATGGATTCCCTGCGCGAAAATCTCCTGGCGCGTTCATCAATGTCTGCATCCAGGAAAATCCTGAAGCACTCAATGCCTGCTTCCTTTGCAAGGAATGCGCTCAACCTTGATTCAAGCACGATGTTGTCATTTTCCCTGAGGAATCCCACAATGACTTCGTTCTGCCTTGTGTCGAATGAAGGGTCCTTCTCAGCCATCCTCTCAAACTGTTCAAGTGTCATCCCCATTTCTGCGGCCTTCTGCCTGAAAATCTGCCCGCCGGAAATGAACCGGTATCCAATAATCTGCGCAAGCGCTTCACCTGTGCTGGACTTCCCGCTTCCTATCGTACCGCTTATCGTGATCCTGGACAAATCAGATCATTTCCGAATGCTCGAATTTTTCGAGCTTGTACTTGAAGTCCACGTACTTGATTATCATGGTGGCAAAGTAGCCCACTGTCAGTGAGGAAAGCATGTAGATCACGATCCAGTCGGGAATGAACACTGCCACGCCGGTTGCAATGTTGATGCCAATAGACCATGGAACAGAGATAAGGTCGTAGGGAAGCGTATAGATGAACACGTCGAGCCAGATGAATATCAGCAGGGTGAACACAGTCAGTATCATGAGGGGTTTCATCGTGTTCATTGTGACAGCCTGGCTTTCCATCATCACCTCAGTCCGCATCTTGCTGAGCCTGTTTATCTTGTCCCTCTCGTTGTTCCTGTAGGCTTCCCTGATAGCCTTTCCAAAGGCCCTGCTCCGGTGCTGTATCTCCCCCATCTTGATCCAGTCAGTGAAGAAATACCTGGGAATTGACGTGATAAGGCCAATCAGGATCCCTGAGAACACTATTGTCAGCAGCGGGTACGTACCGTTGAATCCAATCAGAGGGGAGAATATGACGTCCACTCCGGTGCCTATGGCGATTCTTATTGAAGGTGTGGAGATAAAAATGAGCATGAGCAGGGTAATCAGCAGATAGATCATCTGGAAACGCATCATCTTCTTCTGAGCTTCCGACATAGGAGGCGGAGGCGATCTGGTTCTCCCGTCACTCATTTCCCATCAGCACCTTTGCTATATTGTCTGCTGCCACTTCAGGTTTTCCATCCGGGTTATTTACATAGTTTATGGTGGCTCCGGTGTACACCGAGTAGGCTACTGCAAAATACCTGTTTATCTCCTGGTGTTCCCTTATTGATTCCACCGTATCATCGTCCCTCTTCCTGTTCTTGTCCTTCAGCCTCCTTGCCAGTATCATTTCGGAGCTGGCCTCTATCAGGAAATATATGCTTACCTTGAGTTCCCTGACCACCCATTCAGGGAGGCCCGGGAGGTAACCTCTCGGGCTCTTTATTGCCATGTGGGTGTCAATGATCACGTTGTCCATCTTGCCGATAGCCTGGGAGGCTTTCTTCTGAAGGTTGATCTGGGTATCGACATTCAGCTTCCTCAGTTGGTCCCTGTCGGAAACAAGGCCAATCTCCTTGGCCATCTCAAACATCAGGGTACCGTAGTTTATGATGTCGTAGTGCGTCATCCTTGAAACAAGCTCAAGAACCGTCGATTTCCCGACACCAGCCACACCGGCGATAACTACCCTCATTCAAGCACCTGCGAAAAACTGCCTGATTACCGGATGCATTTCCATAAGCTGCTCCCTTCCCATTGCTTCATAGAACTGTATCACGATTCCGACAGCAAGCAGGAGTCCCGTACCACTCGTCTGCCCCACCGTGCCTATCAGGTTTGCCCCTGCGGCCAGCATGCCTACGGCAACCCCGCTGAAAATCGTGACTGCCGGGATGTATCTGTCCAGCACCTTCTCCATAACTTTGGGATCCCTCCTGAAACCAGGTATCTGCATGCCGCTGGACTGTATCTGTTTCGCCACAGAAGCAGAACCCATGTTGGTTGTCTCAATCCAGAACTTAGCAAAAATGGCGCTTGCCACCACCATGAATCCGACGTAGGCAATCACATGCACTGCCTCCTCCCATGAAGTGTGCCAGAACAGTACGCTGCCATAACCTCCCGGGCTCAAGATCGGGAAAAGCCAGTTGGCCAGACCGTTGGGTGACGATAGGTAGAAGGCAAGGCCCCCGGTCGGCGTGGTTTTTGATATCTGGCTCACCCCGTTGATAGTGTACTGGGAGATTAACTGTGAAGTTGGGTACGACCCTAAAAGGGGATTATGCCCCAGAACAGGGACGGCACTCAGAACTGGACTGCCCCAGAAAATCAGCGTCCACATCGCTACGTTAGCCAGCAGCGCAGTAGCAAGTATTACAGGAATGTTAGAGGCATAGAACAGCTGGATCGGATATCTTCCCCTGGCTCCTCTCACTCTCTCATGGGCAATCGGCAGTTCAAGTTTGCTGCTCTGGAAGTAGGCAACAAGGAAGAATATGAATACCGTCCCGATCAGTGCAATCATCCCATTCTGCCCAAAGAGTATGGTCATAATTCCTGTGCTGTACAGATATGAGGAGGTCTGGGTCGCCACCAGATAGATGGTCTTTGGTATCGCCCCCGCAGGAAGATTCGTTATGGACAGTGGCAGCGAAGGGGATGTTGGCAGCCAGTTGAAAGTTCCCGTAAACAGCTGCTGGGAAACACCTGCTGCAATGAAAAGCGAGACGCCTGATCCGATACCATATTTTGAGACGAGTTCGTCAAAGAGAAACACAAGGTACGAACCCACGAAGAGCTGCAGTATAATGGCAGTCTGGGCCAGGAAAAGCCCGTATCCCGGCGCGATGGAATTCAGGCTTGAAACGAAGCTGGAATCTGGAACAAGGTATCCAAAAGTCTGCGGGATTGCCTCGACAAATATCATAACGATGATGAGGAGTTTCTGGACGCCCTGGTAAATCGCCTTGTCCTCAGAATTCTTCAGGTCAATGTTGAATATCTTTGCGCCGGCAAACAGCTGCATCACTATGCTGGCCGTGACTATTGGCCCTATTCCAAGGTCCATAATAGAACCCTGCGCTCCGGCAAAAATCGCCCTGAAGGAAGCAAACACATCTATTGAATTCTGGACGTTAAGTCCATAAACGTAGACGTTGGTCAGTATGAAGTAAAGGATCACCACCAGACCGGTCCATATCATCTTGTTCCTGAATGAGACGTGACCCTTGGCCTTCTTCACTGCAGGAAGCTTCGACGTCAGGTATTCCAGGCCGTATAGCTTGCTCTGCTTTGGCCCGGCATAACTGACTACAAGGTAAGTAATCCAGAATACAGGGGCAAGAATCACACCCGCTATTAGAAGAGGGAGGGCCGAAAAATGCCCGAAGTACCAGAATCCCACCACTATAAGGAAATAGAAGAATATTACAGGGACTGCGGCCTTTCGGTTCCTGTTTACCTCATTCATCAAGCTCTACCGTAGACCCGATAGCAGAGATTTTACTTAAAGCCTTTTCAGTGGCTTTAGGCACCACTATCCTGGCCTTTAAGGAAAATGTCCCCGATCCAAGCAACTTTCCATAGCCCGCAGTTTTCAGGTCGATTTCCAGCACTTCACCGGTCTGGCTGATGAAGCCCCTGTCCTTGAGGTCAGATATGCTGTTTTCCAGCTGACCCAGTGTTATGACTGGCCTTGACCTGCTGAAATGATGGCTTGTGAATCCCTTGCCTCCGTAATGGAGAGGATCATATTTGACCATCCAGATCCATTTGTGCTTGCCGAGGCCGGCCATGCCGCTGCCTCCTTTCTTACCCTTTCCACGGCCGGCTTTCATGCCCCTGCCGTAGTGGGTTCCCCTGTATTTCTTAGTTCTGTTTCTTACCATTCAGATCAACTCCAGGCTTGAGCATTTTCCTGATAAGTGCATTAATCTCCTTTCCTCTGTAACCAAGCGAACCACCGTCTCCGAATGGCTTCCTGACGTATTCAAGACCGCCTCTGGGCGGGTGGAGCCTGAACACCGGCACGATGTCCTTCAGTTCCCTGAACTTCAGCTTCCCCGAAATCAGCTTCTCGGCGAGCTGATCGAAGTCCTCAGCCCCGGAAACTTCCTTTAGGTTGGATTCTTCCAGCTTCTTTCTTCCCTTCAGCAGCGCCCTGTGTCTCAGAGCAAGGGACAGCGTTTCAGCATCAATCTCCCCCCAGGTTATGTAGTCCTTGGCAGCTTTCAGCATACCCTCTGTTTCCTTCCCCTCGGGCAGGATTACCATGTGATTGATCTTATTAAGCATGAGGAGCTCTGTCGTCTTATCCGCTCTCGGCCTGACGCCAGTGGTTCCCCTAATTCTGATTGCTGCCAGCATTCAATACACCTCCCACATATATCGGGGTACTCAACTGTATCGCAGGGTTGAGCTTTATTTCAGACGTCTGCTTGAGAGCGTTGAAAGTTGCCAGTGCATAGTTGACCGTAGTCTTTGTGTGGCCCTTGGCAAATCCCCATGCGTCATCTATTCCAGCCATCTCCAGGATCACCTTCGCAATGTCCCCCACTGCCCTTCCCACTCCTCTTGGTGAAGGTTTCAGCGTGACCCTGACTGAACCGCTTGAACCATGGACCTTGAAAGGCAGGGTGTGCGCCCTTCCACAACCGCATTCCCATGATCCGCAGCCTCTCTTGATCTCAATTATGTTCAATTTTGCTGCATTGACGGCTTTCCTTATCGCGGGGGCAGCTTCCTTTGCCTTGCCCTTTCCCACGCCAACGAAACCATCGCCGTTTCCTACCACGGCAGTAATGGAGTAGGTCATTCTTCTGCCTGAGTCTGTCATTCTCTGGGCCCTCTCTATGTAAAGGACCTCATCCTTGATTGTCGGAAGCAGCATATCCACAATTTCGTATTCCTTCAAAGGAAGTTTGCTTCTTATTGCATCGGACATTGATTTGATCTCGCCTGCTGCAACCTTTTTTCCCAGCTGAGTTCTTGGAGTCCAGGATCCTTCTGCCATCAGTTCTTCACCCCGATTTTCTTCACGTATTCCTTGAACTTCGCAGGGCTCAGCCCACCGTTCTTGAGGTGACTGCCCATTATTCTCTTATCGTCAGGGAATATGGATGGATCATGCGGTACCTCGCAATCCCCTTCTATAACGCCCTTGAGCGCTGCTGCTATCCTTCCTCCCTTGACCAGCCGCCTGCGCCCGACATCGAGGACCAGCTCTTCTATGCCCTTCTCCCTTGCTCTCTTTGCAATCTCCAGTCCAACAAGATAACATGCAAGCGATGAATTCCCCTTGACGTCAAGGCCATTCTTTGCGAGAGTGGCTCCCGTAACGGTCAGGATAACTCTGTCACCAGCCTCGTCATACCTCACAACCTGCCCAATTATGTTTTTCCCTGAGATCCTAATGACAAGCCTGTCATTTCCGGATTTCAGAAGGGCAAGTCTCCTCCTGTAATCCGTTTTCCCCTCTCTCTTTCTCTTGAAAACCTGTCTAGTTGTCATCCTTTTTCCCCTTTTTCAGCAGGCCAGCCGCCTTTATCTGGGTCCTGAGCTGCGACCTTGACCTTATCGACCCGCCTTTGGTTATTCTGTAATACTTCCTGTAAGTGCCAGCGTCAATCCTGTTCTCATTCTTCAGGGTCACAAGTTCATCCCTGAGTGCCCTGATGGTTCTGACCCAGTTCGTCTTCGAATCGGATCTTGCGTTTCGCGTCCCCCTGACGGAACCTGGTCCACGCCTTCTCCCCTTGGAAATCTGCTTCAGCCTCTTCCTGAACCTGTAGCTTGAGTTTCCCTTCTTCGGAATCTCCTGAATGACATGCCGTCTCAGGAGCACCTTCAGATCCGAACGCGTGGCAGCATCCAGTATCTCGGAAATGCTGTTCTGATCCATCCACACCCTGCTCTCTCCCACTTTTAGGATTTCCGCAGAGATTCTCTTTGCTGCATCTATTCTCATTGCTTCTCACCTGAAGGGTTCAGTATTCTGATTCCCAGTTCTTCCGCCTTTTCCTCAAGTATCTCCTTCTTTCTGGATCCCACACTGGATGATATCCTGGCTGCCTCCATTTGCCTGTCAAGGCTCATCAGGTCCCTGAGGTTACACACCATTCGTTCCCTGAATCCTGAAGGATGAAGTCCCCTGACGGATTTTGGTCCCCTGAACCCAGCATCTACTACCGGGCCACGCCTTGCCTGTTTTTCCCTCTGTTTTGAGTGCTTTCCCCTGGGTTTTCTCCAGGCATCCCCAAGCTTGACGTACCTGAACCACTCCTGCCTCCTGAAAGCTGGTCTCTTCCTGGCGAGTGCCACTTTCTTCTTCAGCAGTTTCTTTTCGTTGCGTCCAAGTTTTGGTTTGATTGCTGATACCATTCTAGTTCCCTCCAAGCAGGTAAATTCCGTCCTGGAATACCCTGAGATCAAACCCCTTAATCTTGGTTGCCCTTTCAATATTTGAAGCTGTGTTGCCGATCTGCTCCCTGTCGATCCCGTTGATGGTGATCCTGTCGCCCTTCACTGAAACCTGACAGCTGCCCAGTATCTCTGCTTCCCTGGCAGACCTTTCCCCGAGGAAATTCTCAATCACGACATGCTTACCCTTTACGGACACCCTTATGGGGAAATGCGTATAGTCCACCTTCATTTCATACTCGTAACCGTTTGTGACGCCATGCATCATGTTGCGGATAAGTGAGGTCCATGTTCCCGCAATGGCCTTGCTGTTCTTGTTCTGCTTCGATGCGGAGATTGTAATTTCCTTGTTTTCAAGATCCACACGAACTATATTGCTCCTGAACGACCTTGAGATTTCCCCCAGCTTTCCCTTCACGGTGCAGGTGAATCCTTCGAGCTTCACTGTAACGCCCTCTGGAATTGGTATTCTTTCCACTTCGGTATACTTGATCATTGCATTCACCTAATACACGAACGCCAGCAGGCGCCCTCCAACCCCGGTCTTTCTAGCTTCTATGTGACTCATCACTCCCCTCGTGGTCGAGAGGATGAGTATTCCGAAATCCTGAGCCGGCAGGTACCTTGATTCGAACTTTTCCATATCGATGACCTTGACGGGAAATCTGGGTTTTATCACGCCGCAATTGTTTATGGTCGTATTGAGGGATACCCTGAAAAATGGGCTCCCCTGTCCGCTTATCACCTCAAAGCTCTCAATATACTTGTAATCCTGCATCACCTTAAGCACCCGGCCCACAAGCCTCCCCGCTGGCCTTATTTCTATTGTTTTGAAACCAACCTGGGATGCATTCTTTATCTGGTTTATCACATCATTTAAGAGATCATGCCTCATTCAACCACCTCAACTGTACTTCCTGAATCCCAGTGCCGGAGCAGTTTCCCTGAAGCACTGCCTGCATAGCCCAAGGCTGTATCTCCTGACTAGACCCCTCTTGCGTCCACATCTCCTGCATCCGTCCTTTCTCCCGAATTTTCTCCTGGGCTCCAGTTTAATTTTTGCCAACGCGCTCACCTATTATCTCTACCTTGAACTTTTGCTGGAGGAATTTCTCCGCCTCTTCTCTCGTCACCCTGATCTTGCCGGGCACAGGCCTCCTACCCACATTCTTCCTGGAAACCCTGAAACCTCCCCGTCTTTTGAGGACTATTGCGACGTCCATCCCGAATATCCCTATTTCTGGATCATATTTCATTCCCTTGAAATCAGTATAGTCCGGGATGCCGAAATATGCGTTTCCCTGACGATCGAATGAATAATAAGGGATCTTGTTTCCCCTGGCAAAGAAGGCTCTCTTGAGAAAATCATCAGCATCCTCCCTCCTCAGGGTCACCTTTGCTCCTATGGTGAGACCTTTCCTGATGTTGAAATCCCTAATCGTCTTCCTTGACTGCGTGATTGTAGGTTTGTGGCTGGTGAGCAGTTCCAGCACCTTCTGCGCCTTTGTGAGCCGGTCACCGGCCTGCCCGACTCCTATGTTCAGAACCACCTTGTCTATAGTCACTTCACTCATCTTGTTCATTTTGCCACCTCATCAATTTCTGCAGCCGGCAGGTGGAACGCACTCCTCTGGTTCCCAATCGGGAATGCATAATCGACAACGGTAGAATACCCTTCTTCGAGATAGACCAGGTTCCTTGCCGATGATTCCTTTACCTCTATCCCCTTGATAGTTGCAGTGCTTCCCACGTGTCTGCCTCCTGTCAGGAAAACCTTTGATCCCTGCTGGAGCTTGAAGAGGTCGACTATCTCCTTTTCCGGGAGTTTCAGCAGTACGACATCCCCGTTCTGGACATCCTTTCTGTCGGTAATCATGTTCTGGCCATCATGAAAAGCCAGCTGATCCTTTCCTCCAGCAATGGTATGCTTGCCTGTGACCTTAACGGGTTTTTTGTCTGCATTGCCAGCAGTTTCCTTCACGGGAACCAGCCTGCCCTTCATATCAAACAATATCCTGTAAGACTCGCCTGTCTTGCTAATAGTTATGACATCCATGAACCCAACCGAGAACCGTCTGTCCTTCACTGTCTTTCCATCTACAAGCACAATGCCCTCATTGAGCACCCTTGTAATTTCCCTCTCCTTGTCTCCGAGCTTCAGGTAATCCCTGAGCAGTGTAAGGATGGCCATGGAGTTCGTCTTGTTGTGCCTCCCCTCTCTGGGAGTTACCCCCCAGAAATATTCCTTTCTTGGCAGAATTACGGTCTTGGAGACCATCATTCGCTTAGTCCTGTTGATCGTTTGCCTCACCTTCATTTTCCGTATCTTCTGAATCCATGGTTTGATTTTCTGCCTGTTCCGCCTTATCTTCCTGCTGAAGTGCCTCCTCCTGCAGTATCCCTTCAGATTCCTTGCTGTCCGGAGCCGTTTCTGTGGCAGCATCTGATGGGTTCCCTTCGAGCGGTGCAACCTCTTCGGCAGGTTTCTCAGGTTCTATTGGTGCGGGTTCCTCGAATTTGAGGTGCCTTGCCTCGGTCTTTATCCTCAGGCCTTCCATCCTCTCCTTCCTGCTTCCGTCTATTCTCGTGATGACCAGTTTTGAATGGTCTACTGGGAATTCGCTCTGTTTTCCGTCTGATTTTGCAATAGAGACGCCGTCGATTATCACTTTCCCGGTTTTGTGATCGACAACCACGACCTTACCGCCTTCTCCTTTCCGGGTTCCGCCTGCAAATTCAACCATGTCACCCCTGCAGAGCGGCATCGCCCTTATTCCGTACTTCTTTCTCAGTTCATTGCTTAGTGCCACATTGATCTTGGATTTCACGTCTTCACCTAAACTATAGTTGATGCAATGGCCGCTATTCTTGGCCATCTTTCCGTTGCCTCCCTCGCAACGGCTCCCTTGATTTCTGATCCCCTGACTTCTCCTTCGGGCGTGACGAGTACCGCAGCGTTATCTTCAAACTCGACCATGACCCCGTCAGACCTCCTGTAAGGTCTTCTCTGCCTTATCACCACTGCGTAGACTATCTTGCTTCTCAACTCAGGCGTCCCCTTTTTGACTGTTGCGATAAACAGATCACCAACGCCTGCAGAGGGTATTCTCCTTGCGACGCCGTGGTATGCCTTCACGTTGATCAGGCTGATCACCTTGGCGCCTGTGTTATCCGCACAGGTCATCGTTGCGCCAAGCGGGAGCCCTCTGTGCTGCCTTCCGGCTATTCCCTTCATTGGTTCACCTTTCCCACTACCACGTACGAAATGGTTTTCGAAAGCTTCCTGCACTCTGCGATCTTTACCCTGTCACCTTTAGCAACAGTGATGCATTTTGGTATGTGTGCGTGGAATGAGGATTTTGCCTTTATGTATCTCTCATACTTCGGTATACGCACACGCCTTTCCCTTACAACCACGGCACTCTGAATCATTCCCGTCCCTTCCACTGTTCCTTCAATTATCTGCCCTCTCACAGAGAGGTTTCCATGGAACGGGCACTTCTTGTCCGTGCACGTGGTCTTTGGTGTTTCTACGTCAATTCCTATATTGTTTTTCGTTCCCTTCACCCGACATTTTTCTTAGTTTCCTGATTTCCTTTAATCTTTCCTCAGGCCTCAATTCAACGATTCTTCCATCTATGATTGGGCCATTTTCTCCCAGGCTAAACCTGAGGTTCCTCTTTATGAGCATAAGCCTCCTGGACCCGTCGGTTACCGTAAGTGTCTTCCTGGTCTCATCTATCACCCTGTAACGCATACCCACCTGACTGGTATCCTTCGAATCGTGGATAACGATCTCCCTTCCTATGAACTCACCGACCAGGTCCATGATCAATTATGCCACCTCAACCTTGAATCCCATTTCCTCAAGAAGCTTCTTGGCTTCCTGCCTGTGCTCCCCCTGGAGTTCGATTCGCTTGCCGTCTTTCACAGTTCCGCCGGACGCTACCTTTCTCTTTAGCGACTTGGCTATCTGATAGATGTCCTCATCCTTGGGGTCAATGCCCTCGATGATCGTCACATTCTTTCCGTATCGTCTTTTATCCACCGATATCTTCACTACCTGTCCCTCCCTGGAAAAACCTTCCCAGGGCTGGAGTTCCTTCGGAATTCCTGTGAAATTCTTATCCTTCATTTCTTTTGTTCCTCCCCTTCAACGGTCAGAATGCGGGCTATCTGCCTCCTGACACTCTTGATCTTTCCAGGGTTAGCGGGTGCTCCCCCCATGGAGTGCGTGGCTCTCTCCCTCAGGAGCGTCTCGTAAAGCCCTTTCAGCCTTTCCTTGCGGTCTTCACTGCTCAGTTGCCTTAACTCCTTCGCCTTCAGCTCCATTTGTCACTCCCACCTCCTTTGAAATTGCATTCTCGTCTATCCTTATCTCATCTGGCAGCCTGTAGTCGTTTCTCAGTATGCCCACGTTAATCCCGATTATGCCAAGTTTAAGCTTGGCCACTGAGAACCCTCTGTCCATCCCGTCTATTGAAGGCTGCCCGGAATACTTTATTGCACCGTACATAAACTTCTGCGCCCTGGCTCGCTCTCCGGATATCTTGCCTCCTATCCTTATTATTACGCCTCTTGCCTTACCTTCCTGCGTTCTTCTCAGGGCATTGGTTCCGGCCTTCCTGTAAGACCATCCCTTTTCGAGGGAGAGGGCGATCTTCTTTGCAACCACCTGGGCATTGAGATCCGGGTTTTCCACTTCCTTAACCTCGATTTGCGGGGATTCCATTCCATAGTCCTTTTCGAGCCTGCTTGTTATCTCCTGAATCTTTCCTCCCTTCCTGCCGATTACAAGCCCCGGCTTGTTCACGTGAAGCACAATATTGGTGCCGAATGGGGTTCTCTTGATTTCCATGCCTCCAAATCCGGCTGATTCAGTCTCCCTCTTTATGTATTCCGTGATCAGCAGTTTCTTTACTGACTCGTTGACGAATTTCCTCTCCTTCATTCTCCACCTTCTTCCACTACGATTGCCTCGATGTTTATCTGGTCCTTGAAAAACTGGCCCGCCCTGCCATATGCCTTTGGCCTGTATCTCTTTATCATCCCACCCTTCGTCGCAGATATGACCCTGAGTACCAGGTTCTCGACCTGCATGCCCTTGAACTCAGCATTGGCTTCAACGTTAGATAGAAGGTCCATGAAAACCTTCATTGCTTTGACAGGATACCTTCCCGGCCCGCTTCCCTTTCTGTGGGAAACTGAATCCAGATACCTGAAATATTTAATTGGAGATTCCTTTCTCAATACCCTTTCTCCAAGGTCCTTTGCGCTGGAAAGCTTCATTCCCCTCAGGTTGTGCGCGATATTGACCGCGTCCTTAAGGGAAATATCGGCATCCACTATCCTGCCGTGTGCGCTTTTCTCCGGAAATTCCTTGACTGTGTAACCTTTCATTTCAATCACTTCAGAGGCATGAATTTGGAGGATCTTGTTGCTCCCACACCAGGACCGGAATGTTTTACTTCCTTCCTTGTCAGCGCGAATTCGCCCAGGTAATGACCTATCATCTCCGGTTTGATCTCGAATTTTACATATGTGTTTCCGTTGTAAAGCTGCACTATCTTCCCTACGTATCCGGGGATGACGATAATGTCTCTCACGTGAGTCTTTATTTCATCCTTTTCGCCAAGAAGCTTTTCATGCAGGTGCTGCTGCTCGTGGTTCATTTCCCTAGTTAGGGATCTCCTAGCCCTTGAGGGGAGGATCTTTATCAGGTCCGGGAATTCCATGCTCTCCAGCTGTTCCAGTGAATAGCCTTTGTAAGAAAATTCTCTTGCCCTCCCCATCACTATTTTCTGTGACTTTCGGGCCTTTCTCTTTATGGATTTAACTGATGCCTGTCTCTTAGTCTTGCTTGCCATTATCTCTTCCTCCTCGGTGATAGCCTACCGACCTTCCTTCCAGGCGGGGCATATGTGCTTACCGTACTCGGCCTACCAACGTGCTGGTGGTTCCCACCTCCATGGGGGTGATTTATAGCATTCATTGCAACTCCCCTGACAGTATAGGGCCTCTTCGCCCTGCTGCTTGTGAAGTGCACATTCTTCCCTGCCTTCAGCACAGGCGCGTTCCTGGCTCCAGTTCCGGCTGATGCACCAAGCGTGGCCATGCAGTCCGCATGGAACTCCCTTGTCTTACCGGATGCCAGCTTCAGGACTACCTTATTGCCATGGGAAACTACAAGAGCTGCTGATCCCGCATTCCTGCAGAACTTACCGCCGTCACCTGGCATCGACTCAATGTTATACACAAGCGAACCGTCTGGAACCCTTCCCAGAGGGATGGTGTTTCCTGGTTTAGCATCCCCGTCTGTACCTACATGAATGTTCTGCCCCACGTAAGCTCCGGAAAAGGCAATCTGGAAGTGCGATTTTCCTGAACTGTCGGAAACCTTCAGGACCGGATTGTTCCTTCCAGGTGCATGAACTATGTCCCTGATGGTGTAATTTCCCTTGGGCGGGGTGCTGATATTACCCAAATGCCTGTGGCTTGGGCTCCTGTAAACAAGCCCCCCCTTTCCTCTCCTCTGTGCAACTATATGTTTACCCATTATGATACCTCAGAATATCCCAATTCTGGTTCCAATCTCCTCCGCAGAAAAACCTTCCTTGAGTTTTACGACCGCTTTTTTTCCCTTCTTGTCAAAAAGCACGTTTACAGAGTCCACCTTCACGGAAAATCTCTCCTCAACTTCCCTCGATACCTGATCTTTGGTGGCACTCTTCCTCACCCTGAAAGTGAGCTTGTTTTCCTTCTCTATCAGCAGCATTGTCTTTTCTGTCGCCACAGGCGTCTCAATCACTGAAATCATTCGTTCACCTCTCTTAACTGCTCAAGGGCAGATTTTGTAAATACGGTGAGCCTGCCCCCCTTTCCGCCAGGCGCCAGTTTCCTGAGACTCAGCGATCTCACTGTAGCAATTTCCACTCCGGTAATCCCGGAGAACGGCCTGAGACTTTCCTGGTTTGAGCCAACAAATAATATGCTCCTGGGAACACGGTACTTCCTGTTCCTGGCTTTTCCCCTTCCAGCACGGATTTTCTGCCCAGAAATGGCACGCTCTACGTCCCCATAAAGGCCCACTTTCTGGAGGAAAGTGACTGCATCCCTCGTCTTCCTGAAAGATTCAATCTTGTCGTCGACTATCACCGGAAGTGTAACATTTTCCGGCACTTTATGTCCGCGCTGGATAACTAGGTCCCTTTCCTTTGTCATTGAAAGGGCTGAGTTCCTTGCCTTAGTTCTCTCCTTTTTGTTTATCCTCTTCAGCAGTATTTTATCCGTCCTTGGGGAATGCGCACTTTTTCCACCCCTGAAACTTGCAAGAAGCACAGCGCGTGATCCTCCCTCTATCCTTGGAAGCCTTGCGATCCCATGTCCTGGCCCAATGTTGTGTCCAACCCGCCTCATACCTGCATGCGGGTAACTTCCATATGGTTGCCTGAGAGAAAGAGAGATAGATCTGAATGCCCGCTTTATCAGATCTTCTCTGAGTTCAGAATCGAATACTGATGGCAATTCTACCTCGGAAACCGCTTCCCCTTCTGCTGAATAAATGTTGACCTTCATTTCAGTCACCCTGCTTAGATTCAATTGAAACATACGAAATGTTTATGGCGTCAAGTGTTGGTGTCTTCTGCCTTGAAGGCTCCCTGAATTTTATCAGCCTCTTGGACGGCCCAGGTATCGAACCGTGGAGCAGAATGTAATCATTCCTCACAAGCCCGTATCCCGGGTATCCTCCCTTCACATTGATCTGATCCGTCTCGGATTTGTCTGAATATTTGAGTACCCTGATGTTGTGTACGGTTCGCTGCTGATAACCCATCTGTCCTGCCTGAGGAACAGTGTTCCTCACCCAGTTCGGGTGCCATGGCCCGAGGGTGCCGATCATCCTCCTGTGTTTCCTGTTCTTCCTCGGAAGCAGCTTGACTCCAAACCTCTCAACATGCCCGGTAAATCCCTTTCCCTTTGTGACTCCAATTACGTCGATAAAGCTACCTGCTTTGGAAAAATCAGAGAATCTCAATTCCTTGCCTAGTTTCTGCTGGGAAAAATCAATCCTTTCCTTGATTGTGCCCCCAGCAACCCTTGCCTCGAATATCTCCGGGACCTTCGCCGGTATGCCGGTTACAGCAGAAGGGTTTGTGGCGATTATCAGCCTGACATCGAATACATCTGCATGGTCAGGCGTGAAGGTAGTCTCCTTCTTCCTAAGAGGTATCCTTTCAAGAAGCTCCTTCGGAATATCCTTTACCCATGATTCTCCCAGGGATTTCAGGCCATTCCAGTCCTCACCGTAATAACGTATTCCAATAGCGAGCATTGGAGGTACTTCGACAACTGTTGCTGCAGAAAATATGCTCTGACCGGCCGTCATGCTGAATTTCCTGTAGTCAGTCATTGTCACGTGAGTCATTCCCACCTTGTACCCGGCAAAAGCCTGAATCTTCGGTTTACCATCTTCTTCCGGCCACGATCTTATGGTACCTGACGGATTCTTGGTTCTTACTCGCGGATAGTATGCTTTAGACCCTCTTCTAGAGTGGTGCGGCGTCGCCATTTGATTTCACCTTAACAAACCGTTACATTACCCGCCCGCGCACAATCATGCACAGGCCATGCAGGGTTGCCCTCGGCATTGCCCTTTATGTATGGTTCGTTCCTCTGGTTTAGGTTTGAGCGTTATATAAACCTTTTTTGCGATCAGGCGGACGGGTCACAATTTCCGTCTGGCACAGCAGGCTGACCAAGTCAATCAAATAGCTCATAATATGGCCTTAAGTGCAAAGCTTAAAATGTTATATCTTATAAGTAACCGAAGAGAGAATGGCTATTGAAGACAAGGATGACGACATTTACGAGGATGTTCTCAGCAGGGGTGGTAGCGTTGAGAACGTTGAAGATCAGGGAGAAGCATTAAAAAAATACACTAGAGAAGTGCAGAAAAACCCGGATAATCCCTCTTCCCACAACAACCGGGGTGTCGTCCTTTACAACCTTGGAAGATTTGAGGAGGCCATTTCAGAATATGACAAGGCTATAGAGCTAAACCCCACCGATCCAACATACAGGTACAACCGCGGGCTTGTGTATTACACCACGGGCAGGCTCAACGATGCTCTTAATGACTTCAACTACGCGCTGCGCCTTAATCCCTCGGAAGCTGCCTATCACTACAACAGAGCCCTTGTGATATACGAGCTCGGGAGGGTGGATGAGGCGATAAAGGAGCTGAATGAGGCCCTGAAATTGAATCCAAGGGATCCGGATTATTACAATGATTATGGAAGGATACTTTCCGGCCAGGGAAAGCATGAAGAGGCATTGAAGAGATTTGACGAGGCACTGTTCCTGAGCCCAAGAGATCCAAACTATCATAACAGCAAGGCGGAAGCGCTGCTGAAAATGGGCAAGGCTAACGAGGCGGTCAAGGAATACAAGGAATCCGTATCCCTGGATCCCATGGATCCGGACCTGCACCGCGACCTGGCCAACGCACTGTATGGCCTAAACAGATATGAAGAGGCACTCTGGGAATATAACGAGGCCCTAAAGCTGAATTCGGCCGATGCCTACAATCACTACGAGAGGGCTCTCGTATTCAACAAACTGAACAGGTACACAGAAGCACTGAGAGACCTGGAAGAAACAATCCGACTGGACAATAGCTTCGCTGACGCTTATTTCACCAAAGGAATAATACTTGAGGCTACGTCCAAGTTCCCAGAAGCTCTGGGCACTTACGAGAAGGCTATTGACCTGAACCCCAAGCTTGCAGAAGCACATTATAGAATGGGGGTGGTGCTCACAAAGATCGGGAGGAAGCAGGAGGCAGACCGTTCCTTCCAGGCGGCGATCAAACTCGACCCGAACAAGATGGAGTACAGGATGTCGCGAGCCCTGCTGCTTGACGAGCTCAGGATGCACGACGAAGCCATAGAGGAATATAATTTCATAATGAAGATGGGATCGAACGCACCGGACATCCATTTCAGAAGGGGAAAGCTTCTGGAAGACATTGACAAGCTCAATGAAGCACTGGCCGAATACACGGAGGCGGTAAAGGGGAGCAAGAACAATGCTGAGTATCACATGAGCAGAGCATTGATCCTGCTTAAGCTTGGAAAGAACCAGGATGCACTTGAAGAGTTCGATACCGTCATTGTGATGAACCCCAAAATAGCAGAAGCGCACTCAAGAAAAGGGGTGCTTCTTGCCGAGATGGGGAAGGCCGACGAAGGGATAAAGGAGATAGATCAGGCAATCGCACTCGATCCAAGCAACCCTGCTTACCAGCACAATAAGGGCGTGCTACTGCTCAAGCACGGCAAGTATGAGGAAGCCCTGACTGAATACGAATCTGCCGTAAAATCCAATCCTGAGGAACCCCAGTACATCTACAACAAAGCCCTGATCCTTCTTCGGATGGGGGATAAGAAGAAGGCTTTTGCCGACCTTAATCGCGCGGTTGAGAAGGATCCGAATAACCTTGAGTACAGAAAGATCCGTGGAAAGGTGCTGTTTGAACTTGGCAGTTATGATGATGCCATCAAGGATATATCCATCGTGGTTGCCAAGGAACCCAAGAATGCTGATCTTAAGGCCATCCGCGGGATTTGTCTCTATAAGATAAACAAGAACAATGAGGCTCTCAAGGATCTTAACGAAGCCATCCGCATCAACCCCAAGGATCCGTCATACCATTACAACAAGGCAATAGTGCTTGTCAACTTCAGGGAATTCTCTGATGCCCTCAAATCGGTGAACGACGCGATCCGCCTCGGCGAGAGATGGGAATACCATTCCCTGAAGGGGGAGATACTGCACACCTCAGGCGTGCTTGAGGATGCCCTTGAGGAGATCAACCTTGCCCTGAAATCCAACTACAA
>JAKATN010000017.1 GCA_021818715.1 Thermoplasmata archaeon | reverse complement strand
ATAGAGAGAGGCCTTTTAGGTCAGTATATGGCCAGGTTGTCCGCCAAACGTGAACGCACTCTGGATAATAATTTCAGGAATATCACACACTTCATATGGCATTTCAAGTACGATCTGGGGCCCTCAATGCAGGGGAAGCTCGTCGAGATAATCGGTCCGATGAGATCGGGCAAGAACAATTTTGCGGTCTACCTGGCGAGGGCTCTAATGCCCAGCAAGATCCACGTGGTGACAAGCTTCCCCATGTTCTTCACAGGCACGCAGGACGGCCCCCTGAAGGACTTCTATCAAGAGGCGCCAGCCACAGTGATGAGATATTCTTCCTCATCCTTTACGAGCAGACTACGTGTGGTCCGGCAGTGGTTGGGGCACATTGAGACCTCTTCCACCAGAACCCATGAAAATGCTGATCGCGCTCAGATATACCAGAAAAATACGGATTTGCTAGAGAGGTACTACATGCGTGCACGTGAATCAAAAGAGTTCGCGTCCCCTGCGGGTACGTCAATTTGTACGCGAGGAGGGGGATTCGAACCCCCGCTCTCATAGAGAAACAGCTTAGCAGGCTGCCGCCGTACCACTGGGCCATCCTCGCCCGATCTATGCGCCAAATCTTTCCTGAAGATCATTCGCTACCTGCTCGAGAACCTCCTCAAAATCCTCGTTCTCCAGGGTTATGACTTCTCCGGTAGGTAGAGTAATCCTAGCGAGATAAAGTTCTCCATCCTTTGATATTTCGACCTCGGCCATCTTGTCCATTCTGCAGCACCAGCTTTTTGGGTGTATGTATCTCATTTTAAGATACTTTGCTTTCAGAAAACTGCAAACGGTTTTAAGCTGCGGCACGTATTGCCTCTGTAATGGCATCATCCCAGGTCAGTTCCCTGCAATCACTGTTAGGGGACATACCTCTTGCTTATCCCCTGTTAACCATTCTTGCAATAATAGGGATACTCTATATTTTCAGGATTGCCAGGGCTCTCTACGGGGAGAAATTTTCGGAGACCAGGGTTTTTCTGATTCCGGTGGTTTACAGCATTTTCGTCTCGCTTACGTTCATCGGCGCATCCTTCGATGAATTGGTGGCTGCGCTTATTGATACGGTGATTGGAATAGCGCTTGGCATCATACTGAGCGGCAGGATCCGGATATTCACCAGGAAGGACAGGGTATACTATAGGCGATCGCTTGCCGTCGTCACCCTGTGGACGGCATTTTTCACGTTCAAGATAATGGCGATTCTTTATTACCCGCAGCTTGGGGCGATTTTTTTATCATCTGTGCTTCTGACCCTTGTGACTGGAATGATCATAGGGGAAGCAGTAAGAATATTTCACCGCTTCAGCCTCTACAACTCAGGAAATGCCACTCTCCAGCAGCAATAGCCTCACTCCTTTGTATGTTTTCCGGCTATGCTTGCCAGGGCAGCACTGAGGGAACTGACCGGCATCCTGCATTCCTTCATGGTGCATACAGAATATTCGGCCCTTTCGGTATGATCGGAAAGCTCGCCAGGGTAGACAGTGGAGAACGGGGAAAAACTGATGCCGGTGAGGAAATTCTTCCTGTAGGATTCTGTGTTCTGGCCCGATACCTTGATAAAGTATGATTCTCCCATCAGCGAAAAGGCGGACTGGATCATTGCAACGAAGTATGTGGGGGATTCTGAAATCATCCCTGAGAAAGCGGCAACGCATTTCTCTGCCAGTCCTATGAAATCCTGCCTGTCCGCCAGGTAGGAAAGGATCGCCAGGTTTCGCACTTCCACTGAATTCCCGGAAGGAAGCGGAGCGTCATATGCCTCCTTCATCCTTACCGGTATGTCCGTTTTATACGGAGAGGTGAAAAATCCCCCTTCCCTGTCCTGAAAGAGGGATACAAGCCTATCATTGCTCCTGATTGCAGAATCAAGGAACCTCCTCTCTGCAGTGGCGCTGAACAGCTCCAGGAATGCCTCAACGAGGTATGCATAATCGTTCAGCATTCCGTCTCCTGATACTATTCCCCTGATGAACTGGTGCTGCAGGGTTCCGTCCTCCCTCACCATCCTCCTCAAAAGGAAATCGGCTGTCTCGACCGCAGTGTCAAGGTATTCCTTGAGTCCGGTTGCCCGGTACGCCTTTGAAAGCGCCGTTATCATCAGTGCGTTGATCTCGGTTACGATTTTCCTGTCTATACCGGGCAGATCCCTCCCTTTTCTTGCTTCCAGGAGCTTTTTCCGTCCCCGGTTAACGATCTCGGCATTCTGATCTGTTTTGCCGGCATTACCATCGGATGTTGGGTTCGCCGCCATGTAAAGGACATTCAGCCCGGCGCTCCTGCCTGTGGCCTCATCCATGAAGTTTCCGTCCGGGGTGCAGTTAAATGCATTACAGAATGTATCGGAATCATTTCCGAGAATTCTCTGGATCTCCTGGTAAGACCACAGGTAATATCTCCCTTCGCCTGCCCCGCTGTCTGCATCGATGGCGGAATAAAACCCGCCTTCAAGGTCCCTCATCTCTCTCAGAAGGAAAGCGTAGATTTCAGCAACAACGTTGGAGTAGAAACTGTCTCCCGTTGACTGGTATGCCTCAGAATAACTTGCGATAGCCATTGCCTGATCGTAAAGCATCTTCTCAAAATGCGGGACAATCCAGTGCGGATCGGTGGAATATCTGTGCAGTCCGAAGCCCACCTGATCGTATATCCCTCCCTCCCTGATTTTCCTCAGGGTCTTCTCAACCATCTCCAGCGCTTCCTTCTCACCGTACAGGTAATTGTACCTGAGGAGGAACATCAGGTAGGGGAAATTAGGAAACTTGGGGCGGAAGCCAAACCCCCCATTCTCGGCGTCATAGCTTCTGCTCAATTCCTGGAAGGCTTTCTGGAAGGCCATTCTTATGTCAAGTTCTCCCTTCGTGATCCTGGAGAGGTTGCCCACCGTAGCCACTATCTTTTCAGCCTGACCTTTCAGCTCCGCCCTGTTCTCCTTCCACAGCGCGGATATCTGGGCTGTCAGATCGAGAAGCCCCATCTGCCCCCCTCTCGAATCCTTTGGAATGTAGGTGAATGCAAAGAATGGCTTCCTGTCATTGTCCAGTATAAGGTTCAGAGGCCATCCGCCTGATCCTGTCATCATCTGGCATACGCTCATGTAGAATTGATCTATGTCAGGCCTCTCCTCCCTGTCCACCTTGATGCAGACAAATGCATCGTTCATGACCTTTGCGACCCTCTCATCCTCGAAACTTTCCCTTTCCATCACGTGGCACCAGTGGCAGGTGGAATAGCCAATGCTCAAAAATACAGGCTTATCCTCTTCACGTGCTTTCCTGAATGCCTCATCGGACCATGGGTACCAGTCCACAGGATTGTGCACGTGCTGGATCAGGTACGGGCTCCTCTGCCCATCCAGGTGATTTTTCTTTATATTCACTGCTCTGTAATGTTGCTATAAACTAAAACCTATTTTTATTACGCCGGAGACATTTCCCCAAAGGATAAGCACGGGACTTGCCAGCGCTGCCTTTCTTGAGGGCATGGGAATTGTTTTCGTTACGCTTTTGCTTGTCGTATTCCGGCCGAAAGGCATACAGATTGGATATTCTGCACTCATTGGTGGTGCGGCTGCACTTCTTCTCGGGCTTGTGAGCCTTCAGAATCTTGAAACCATCTGGGGTATCGTCTGGAACTCAACCTTCACCTTTGTTGCGATCATAATCTTTTCGCTTGTTCTGGAGGAAGCTGGATTCTTCAGATATCTCGGCTACAAAATAGCACTGCTTTCCAGATCCAGCAGGAAACTGCTCTTCATTTACATATCGCTGGCAACTGCTCTGGTTTCAGCCTTTTTTGCCAATGACGGTGCGATACTGGTCATGACTCCGGTCACATTTCTCCTGCTGAAGGACATAGGGTTCAGCCCGAGGGAAATGATCCCGTACCTGCTTTCAGTGTCATTCATTGCCGATATTGGCTCCACACCTTTTGTGATAAGCAACCTGGTTAACATAATCGCGGCTTCCTATTTCGGGATAGATTTCAACACCTACGCTCTGGTGATGGTTCTGCCCGACATAGTCACGGTTATGGGATCGCTTGGGGTTATGTATCTGGTCTTCCGGGGGCAGATAAGCGGGAAATTCACAATCCAGAATGGATTCGACGGGCAACAGGTGTCTGATCGCCTCATTTTCCGGCTCGCAGTTCCGTTAACTGTCTCACTCATGGCTGCCTACGCAATAACGGGCATTTATGGAATTCCTATAGCCTTTGTCGCCGTGCCTTCCATAGCCGCCCTCTTTTTTCTCGCATATTTCAGGAGGAACATCGACACCCGCAAGATACTTCGGGAAGCGCCCTGGCAGGTGGTTCTATTCTCGATAGGCATGTTCATCGTCGTTTTTTCCATTGCCAATAGCGGCCTGGATACGGCGCTTGCAGGCAGCTTTCAGTACGTGAACTCCCATGCGGGCAGCTTTTCGCTGACAGTTTCCGGACTCCTGATAGTCCCTTTCACATCCCTGCTGAACAATCTCCCGGCGACCATGCTCTCTTCTCTTGCCGTGAACTCCATGGGCGCTCCCCATGGAATGGTATACGAACTCATTCTCGCGAACGATATCGGTACAAAGATCTCCCCAATCGGGTCGCTGGCGACGCTGCTGTGGCTGCATGACCTTTCCGCGAGACGCAAACTGACTATTTCCGCAGCAGAGTACATAAAGTACGGGGCAATAATTTCACTTCCAGCCCTGATTCTGGGATCGCTCGCCCTGACATTCATGCTTGGGCTGGCTTAAGTTATATGCGTTGCTGCGATTATGCCCATATATGGCTCTGGTATACCTGGTGCGTCATGGGGAGAGCGAGGCCAACGCGCTTGGAATCCTGACTGACAGCCTGGAGGGCTATCCACTCACTGCGAAGGGAGTGGAAGAGGTAAAGGCAATGTCGTTGCAGCTTTCAAAATTCAGATTCGACAGGATAGTGTCAAGTCCGGTCCTGCGCGCAAGGCAATCTGCGGCGATCATTTCAGACGCTTTGAATAAACCCATTGAGATCGATGCCAGGATCAGGGAATCATCTATGGGCGGTTACAACAACAGGAAGTACTTTGAGCTGCCTGCCGGTGGCAGGGTGGAGAAGGGGCTTGAATCCTGGGCTTCGATGACTTCCAGAATGGTAGACTTCGCTGAATCATTGGAGGGCAGTGTCATTGCAGTGACACACCAGATTACGATCAGGGTACTGCTTGCCCATTACATGGGCATTGGTGAACTCGAGTCTTACGGGATAGACATCTCAAGGGCTTCCGTTTCCGTAGCTGACACAGAGAACGGCAGGATCTATGCCGTGGGATCGATGAGGTTAAAGAGAGATTTCGCAAATGAGGAGAAACGCTGAAATGAAATATGCGGTCTTTGTAAGGCACGGCGAGAGCGAATCCAATATTCGGGCTGTACTTTCCTCGAGAACCGGTTCATACCACCTGACTGAAAAGGGTATAGGCCAGGTCGAGAAAACGGCACAGCAGCTTGATGGGCTGGGCATTAGAAGGGTATACTGCAGTCCGGTCGAAAGGGCAATGGAGACCTGTGGGATAATAGCGAAGCGCTTCAAGTTAGAGCCGGAAATCAGGGAAGAAATCAGGGAAACAGACTTCGGAAAGAGTGAAGGGATTTACTTCCCCGGGAAAATATCAGAACTCACGGATGAGGAAAGGGAGGAAATGGGCATAGAGAGCTGGTCTTCCCACGTTAAAAGGGTGGGCCGGTTTTTCTCCGGTCTCTCGGAAAATTCCCTGATAGTTTCCCATGGGTTCCTCATCAAGGCATTTGTGTCGGATGCCCTTGGCCTTGGGAGCGACGAATCCTTCGGCATCAACATCAGGTTTGCTTCCATTACGATAATGTCCATACCTGATGCAAAAGTGCTTTGCCTCGGTGCGGTTGCGCTTTCCCATGAAGTGAAGTCCAGGCTGGGTGCAAGAGGCATATAGAGCGCCGGACAGGTCTGCAACAGACCCCGGTTATACGGTTACAAACGGAGCTATCAGTTTTGCAATTTCCGTGAGAAAGCTTTTGTCCCTCTCAGAAAACGCATCCCTTGCATCTGAATCTATATCGATTTCTCCAATTGCTCTTCCGTCCAGCCTTATGGGAACCACGATTTCAGAATTAGTCGAAGGAAAACAAGCAAGATATTCGGTATTGCTCTTCACGTCAGGTTCCAGCACCACCTGATCCTTCACTATTGCGAGACTGCACAGTCCTTCGCCAAGCGGGATCACCTCATGATCGGTCTTCTCCCCGGAATACGCGGAAAGTACCAGCTTTTCTTCCTTCAGCAGGTATATGCCTGTCCAGTTGTAGCTCTCGAAACGCCTCCTGAGCTCATCACAGACCCACTGGCCAGACGCCGAACCTTTAGAGATTTTTTTCCTAAGATCAGTTATGAACTGTCCGTAAGGATCTCCCGTCATCCGTTCCTGATGCAACAGGAAGGATAAACTCTTTTTGTGGATAGCCCCAGAAGTTCTGTCAGGGTCTTGAATCACCTTCAACCACAAGGAACCTGCCGATGGTGTGCATCGATCTGGACCAGACGGGACTTCTTTTTTCCAGCAACCTTAGCTCAGACCTTCCCACCCGCAGTTTGATATCCTTCCCTCCAGGTACAAAGTTCAGGTAGTCAGTGAATATGATCGATTCGACAATGGCTTCCATGAACTTCACATAACCCGCATCTTCCAGCAGCAATGAATGTGCAGGCGATTTCCTCTTTCGTGCCAGTATCGCTTTCAGGTAGCGTGATATCCTCATCCCCTGTGTTGACCCCCTCAGCATGAGGATCAGGTCTCCCCTGCTGAGGTTCGCGCTTCGCCTCAGCAGGTCCATTTCCCTGAAGCTCAGTTCGCCTTTCCCGATCTCGGAAGAGAATATTGAATCCATTGATTCCGGATCGAAAAAGCTGAGCGAACGGTTGCCCGTGGGGCATGCGATTATCCCGCCGAGAGAGGAAGCCTTCTCATAAAAATCAAGGAGGGAGTACCTCCCGTAGTTGCCGAGACCTCCTGCGGAGATGAGCATCGACCTGGGAAAGACCGTCAGATCAGATATAAGGAGCCGTCTCTCATTACGCCAGAAATATTCTGAAACAATGTCGGCAATCCAGAGATCAGTGGGAATTCTGGAGGAAAAAAAGGAAATGTACGTGGTGCTCGCAAGCTCTGTCAGGAATCCAAGCGCGCCATTCCTGCTTCCCACGGGATAGATGCTTATCCTGTAATCGTATGATTCCATTGAAACCTTGAGGGAATCCTGATCACCCCTGACTGCAGGCAGAAGAATCTCAAAATCCAGGTCTGCCTCTTCTCCGAGCCTGATTATGGGATCAAGGATGCTGCGGAAACCTGAGGCAGTGACGGGAGAATCAGGGATAAAGGTCACCGATTTGGGAAATTCCCTGATCGCGGCCAGGGTCTGGCCGTCAGATAGTATGTCCTGGTAGCTCAACAGGATAGTATTTACTAAGGGGTATATGAGCTTGTGCCGCTGCGCTTCCGGCAGTGCAGGAACCGGTAAACAGCGAAATGCTATTTTACCACCGGCAGCATATACCTGCAAGTGTCGCCTATTCAGAAAACGTACTGGATTTTCAGGTATTATTTCGTGAGCTTTTACCGGTCCAGAAGTTTTTACTTCATGCTTTCGGTGATAACCATTGCAGGTGCAATGCTCACGTACCTCACGATGAAGTATTTCCTGCACTATTCAGGAATTTCCATTTTCCAGGGCATATCCTCACTTCTCAGTGAACAGCAGGTTCTTGGGTTTATATGGACTTACGTTGGATCGTACATTCCCGTGTTCGCTGCAGTGTTCTTCGGTTCCTCTGCCATTTCGGGCGAGATTGAATCCAGGTCTGCCTATTCCGTCTTCCCACTGCCTGTTTCAAGAACCTCCCTGATGATTGGAAAGTATTTTGCCTCCCTGCTGGCAGGCTTTCTCATCGTCATCTATTATTATGCGTTCTTTGCAGTGAATTCGCTCATCGTGCTTGGCACGCTGGATACCGGCACTTTCACGCTGTCGCTTGCTCTTTCGCTGGCGTTTCTGTCGTCACTGCTTTCCCTGACTTACCTTGTCAGCACCCTTTTCAACAGGGCTACCTACTCATACATAACTGTATTCATTATCTACTTCCTCATTTTCACGGCGCTGAACTATGTTATCCAGCTGCTTTACAACTATTTCCCCTTCTATTTGCTGAACAACACCTCAACGGTGATCTCCAGGGTCTACCTGAACTTCAACCCAAGCAGCCTTTTCCTCAGCCAGAACATTTTACCACTGTCAATGGATGAGGCAATTCTGTACACCGGAGTAATCTTTGCGTACACATTTATTTGCTTCATAGCCGCATTGTTCATATTCCAGGAAAAGGAGGTGAAATGAAATGGAACTGATAGCAGATTCGCTGACCCGCAGATACGGAAATGTGGTTGCACTTACGGGCCTCAGCCTGCAGATCGATACCCCGGGCGTGTTTGTTATCCTCGGTCCAAACGGTGCCGGCAAGACCACGTTCATGAAGATAATCACGGGGCTTGTAAAGCCATCGAAGGGAAGCCTGAAAATCAATGGGCTTGATTCATGGCATGACCACTCAAAGGTTTCCGAAGGGATTGGCGCCCTGATTGAGCAGCCGGAATTCCATCCCTATATGACAGGCAGGGAGATTCTCGAATTTCACTCCAGAGTCAAGGGGATTTCCGGGATCGGCACTGAAGTGGAGAGAGTGGCCGGCATCACAGAGATCTCGGGATATCTGGACCGGAAAAGCGGAGGATATTCCAGGGGGATGAAACAGCGGCTAGCACTGGCAAGCGCACTGCTTGGGGACCCGATGCTGCTGGTGCTTGACGAGCCGACCTTCGGGCTGGACCCCCTTGGCATGATTATGATCAGGAAGATAATCAGGAAGTTGAGCACCGAAATGGGCAAAACCGTGATCCTGAGCACGCATCTGATCTTCGAGGCCTCAGAGTTGGCCGACAGAGTCCTGATCTTCTCGAAGGGCAGGCTTGTTTATGACAACCCGTCCGACCACACCAGGAAACTTGAAGTGGAAGTCGCCGGCGACGCTTCCCCGCTCGCTAAAATTGACGCCACCATACAGGGAAATACCGCCTATTTCCAGCTTGACGATCCAGCAAGGATCAATGGCATACTCTCGGGAATATTGAAAACCGGACTGGCGGTAACCTCCATCAGGGAAATAGACGGGCTTGAGGAAATCTATGTGAAAGTGCAGGGCGGAAAGCAGGAGGAATGATCGGATGAGTATACTTGACCTGGTTGAAAAACAGGAAAAATTCGATCTCTTCCTCATCAACATGGCATCCGAAAGATTCAGGCAGTGCTTCAGCAAGCTGGAAACTCTCACGGCAATAGAATATATTATGACGTTTCCTGGCAGGATCAGGATTATCCCTGTCGAAATGGACTGGAACGGTGCGACGGAATACCAGATCGAGAGGATGGAAAGGTCAAGGGATCCGGATCACGAGTCAAGGAGCACTGAATTTCACGACAGGTTTGATAAATCTGTAAATGGAATGCCCAAACCTGTCCGGTTGTCCTACCAATCAGGGTTTGATCAGCTGGTAGATCACGGGAATCCGTATGGTCGCCTGGTGTTTCTCGGAGGTTTCAACACAGAGTTTGAGATACTCCTGTCAGTACAAAAGTTATTTCTTGCCGGGCAATTGCCCGTCGTGATCAGCGATCTATGCTCTTCGCCAAGTGAGAGGGCGCATTTCTCCTCACTGGAATCCATATCGCGGTTTGCAGAGATCATTGATACAAGGGATCTTCAGAAAAGTGAGGCATTTGGAAGGCAGTAAACTGGTTTACATAATAGGCGGAGTCCCCGGAGTGGGTAAGACAAGCATGTCCGGCAAGCTTGCGTCAGATCTTGGGATAGACATTGTTCTATCAGGGGACTATCTGCGTGAATTCCTGAGACCATATGATGCCGGCGGATCCATTGCTGTCTCGGTTTATGATGCCTGGAAAGCTTACGGATCAATGAGCAGGGAGTCAATAATCAGGGGTTATCTTGATCAGGCCGGCTACCTGTCTGAAGGCATCAGGAGGATCATCAGGCGATCCAGGAGGGATGGCGAGAGGGTGATACTGGAGACGCTCTACTTCACCCCTGAAATGTGGCATGAGGACAGCGGCAACTCAGCAGCAATTGCATATCTCTATGTGGAAGGGGAAAAGATGCACAGGGACAAACTTATTAGCAGGACCAGGTACACACATCTTAACGAATCGGGTGAGAGACTTGCAGCGCACCTTTTTGAATACAGGACGATAATGGATTACAGCCTGGAAACATGCTCAAGGCTCTCAATTCCTGCAATTGAGACCTCTGACTATGAGGCTGCGTACGAGAAACTGAGGAGGGTGATGGAAATTGGATGATTCATCGGTCAAGGAATTCAGGGCAAAGGGAGAAAGAATATGGAAGATACTTTCAAAGCAGGGTCTGGTAGAGAAGGTCGTCATACCTGATGACCCACAGATGTCCGGCAAGGTGGGATACGGGGAGGCGTACCCGGCCAAGGCACTGTATAAATTTTTAGGTTACTACGATTCGGATATGAATATAGCATTCAATCCTTCCCTGTCCTTCACGATAGACGCATCCGTATGCAGGGCATACTGCCACGTAAATTCATACGACAAGGACAGGGTATGGGTTGACAGTGACAAGGGGCAGGCGTACACCGACAGGGCCGTCAAAGCCCTCAACGCTTTCAGGAAACTGATGGAAGTTGATTTTCACTTCGATTTTGCCATCTTCATCGACAGGAAATACAAGAAAGCCAAGGGAATGAGCGAATCCTCTGCTGTGGCTGCAGCCGTGGCCTGGGCTCTCGCAAGGACCATATATCCGGGAGACGAGATCACTGCAGAATTTGTCTCAACTCTTGCCAGGCTTGTTTCAGGTTCCGGCAGCAGATCAGCCCAGCTTGATCCCGCCCTGTGGATATCCTACCCGGGGATGTCTCCCTACGATTCCCATTCCGTGAAGATCGGGAACGATATGCCCCAGCTTCACTTCCTGGCTTACACTGATGACATAGCCGTGACCACAGAGAATGCCCATAAGGCCGTCACAGCCTCCCCGTTTTTCGAGCCATGGGTGCAGAACAAGTACAGCTGGCTGATGAATGATCTTGAAGAGGGTTTTCGCATTCCCGTACTGCTTGAAAGAGCCACACAGGAATCACTGTACATGCATTCCCTGCTATATTCAAGCGGCATAATCACGAATACCAAGGGAAGCATAGAGATACTGCAGAAATTTACGGAATTCAGGAAAAAGGTAAGGCAGATCTATCTTCTTCAGGATACCGGCCCGTCAATTGTACTGGCTTCGCCGGACAGGGCTATCCTGGCTGAGTTCTCCAAGTTTGCCGGCAGGGAAGGCATGGTTACAAGGCTGGCACCAAAGCCTGGATCCACTCCGGATAACGAGTTGCTGAAGCGATCGCTTGAACTATTCGACAGCGGATGATAAGGGAAAGCCCGCTGAAGAATGTCGCACGCGTCCCCCTCTCCTCCCTGAAAAAGGCAGAGAGGATAACAGGACTGTCTCCAGTGAGGGATTTTGAACCAGATGGCTTGCCTGCCGACAAAGGAGGGAAATACTCCTGGCAGAAGATATCTGAAGCGGTGCTTGTCAGGGATGACTATCAGTGCAGAATCTGTTCCCGGTCGGAATTCTCAGGTGTTGCAGGAAGGGAGTCAAGGGTGCACATGTCCCTTGAGGTGCACCACATAATTCCAAGATTCAGGAATGGAAGCGATTCATTCGAGAATCTTATCACCCTTTGCGAGGATTGCCATGTGGCGACTTTTGGGAATGGCTATTCCGGCGTTCCCCTGAGAAATACGCCCACGCTGGAAAGCTTTGCAGGCAGCAGGACAATAGCCCTCCCCGCATCCTTTCGCGTACAGGGAGTTATGGAAAGAGGGAGAGCGTATCTTAGGGATTACGCCCGGATTGAAGGGGATCCTGGCGAAAGGAAGTGCATGGAGAAGGAAGGATCAGAAATTGAATCATCTCTTTTCGTCCTTTCCGAATCCCAGTATTCCGATCTGGTCAGGTACCTGGAGGCAGAATTTGGTGTGGACGACTATTGCACGCTGGTTTTCCGCTATGGTACAAGGAGTCTGCCAGCAAGAGTTTTCAGGGTTTCAGGAAGCCTGTTCATATGATCAGAGAATGATCTTTTCCACAGGCACGCTTCTTCCCTCGACACCCAGCAAAGATGAGTCAACAGAGACGTCACCATACAGTTCGGCTTCCTTCTTTCCTGCGTAAACCGCTGCTACGTACCTCCCTATGCTGTCACCTTTCAGGATACCGCTGCCGCTGGTTCCGTCTGCAATTGTCACGTTCATTGACCGGTAAATGTATGGCGCCTTGTCTATCGTGTTGTAGCAGTAATAACCTGCCCACATTGAAGTCAGCCTGGTGCTGTCATATCTGTTCCAGTACGCTTCAAGAACCTGCCTGAGGTTGTTCTGGTAGTACTCCTCCCTTGCCTCCGGCTGTTCCTCGAAGGAGAAGTCCCTGCCTATGTCGTCCGCTACACCCACCCAGAGGGAATTCTCCTTTGGTGCCGGCCTGATATATACCCCGTAATGGGGCATGATGGTAAACGGAAGTATGGACTGGTTGTTGAAATCAGGCGTGTGCAGGATTTTCTGGGCGATATCCCCGGAAACCTGGAAAATTTCCCTCTTCTTCGGCCGAACATGTGAATCCACTCCCAGGGGGTCAGTAAGGGCAGTTGTCCATACATCTGTCGCCAGCAGATACTGGTCGGAGATCATGTCGCCCCGGCTGGTCGCAATGCTTCCAATCCTCTTTTTCTGCCAGAGGAATGGCTCGCCGGGGAAATTCAGCGGGTTTTCCGGCTCAAGCCGCAATGCCGTGACTTCAGTGGAAAACGAGAATTCCACGCCAAGTGATTTCAGTTCGTTGTAATAGTAAGAGCAGACCAGATCAGGTTCTATGATCCCGCAGTTTTCCCCAAGTACTGCATGGTCGATCCTCTCCAATCCCAGAATCTCGGCTATATCCTTTGAGGGTTCCAGATTGAGGCCATCCACCCTTGAAATCTGATCACCGTCGAGATACCTGAGTTTTGTTTTATTGCCAAGGCTTTTCAGCTGTTCGTCAAGCCTGTTCTTTCTCGGCAGCAGGAAGAGATAACCCACGAACTGCATCCCGAGGTTGAATCCTGCCTCTTCCTGTATGTGCCTGTAAAACCCGATGGTGGAATGCGACAGGTTAAAGTTGATGGGTGAGGTGAACAGGTCTCTGAATCCCGCGGCACTTCTGGCTGTGTTTCCCTGTCCGTACGTTTGTGCCTTATCTACGACCAGAATTGAGAGGTCAGGGTTGTTCTTTTTGATATAGAAGGCAGAGGTCAATCCGACTATTCCAGCGCCAACCACGATGAGGTCGTACTTAGGCATCTATGGTTTATGACTTGCGGATATAATTACTGTGAGCTCTGTGTGGTCAGAGTGGAAACGGCATCCCTGTACTTCCTCCAGAGCCTGTTGCTCTCCCCTATAATCATCCCGCTTTCGAAAGAAAGTATCCCCTCGACAATGACCAGGGCGTTCAGGTTGCCTGGGAACGCAATCTCGATTGCAATCCTGGCTATCAGGGAGGCAGCCCAGAGTGCGAGAACCACTGAGGAACGCCGGTACATCAGCTTCCCGTCGACACTGTAGACGGATCCGCCCTCTCCCCACCTCAGGCCGGGAAGGAGGCCTACAACTATGAGAACTGCGAAATACAGGTAATAACCGATCGGTATGTCTATCAAACCTAGCAGGGTGATGACCAGAAGCATGATTGGCAGGGTGAAGAGTCTCCTTTCGCTGAAACGCCTTCCGCCTGCGTTTCGGATCAACCTGACAAATACAATAAGAACTATTATTATCAGAAAAGTATAGCTTGAGTAGAATGATGTGTTCTGATAAGTTGAAGCAGCCAGCGTTATTTCAATAGGGTTCAATAAAAGGGGGTATAAAAGAAAATATAAAAAGTATCAGTATTCAAACCTGTTCCTGATTAAGGCAGCCCTCTCAGAGAGTCTCGCGACAAGATGCCCAATATCCCTGTTGATCCTGGCATTCATTGCCTCGAAGTCGATGAATGATACGTCCGTGCTCATGACCTTGTCGTTCACCACGAATTTGTCATTGTCGTAGATGTGTACGTTGCCGACTTCAGCATCAAGACCAATGGCTCCCTTGATTGCCTGTTTTCTCCTCTCCTTCTCGAATCTCGCTGGAATGATTACCAGGTTTATGATCTGGAAATCCCTTTTCATCAGCATTTTTGCCATAGTCCTGTGGAGCCGCTCTGCAAAGTCGCCTCCAAAAGCACTGATCAGTACGTAGGACATGGACTTAGGAACAGAACTCAGGATCTGTTCGCAAATGAATTCCAGAGGCTGCTGAAGGTAGTCTTTCTTTACCACGAACTGCTTGATCTTGAACATTATGCTGAGAGCCATCCCGTTCTTCAGGTTTGCCGTGCTGTACTGCTCATCAAGTTCCACTTCATAGAACCCGAGTTTCGGCTTTCTCCTTCCCTTTACGTGGGTCCCCTGTGGCAGAACCTTCGATCCAGTACCCAGGTTCTCGGGCACTATTGAGGTGAAGCTTACCTGGTCAGAGTTGCCCGAAATGTATCCTTTGATTACTTTCGAGGCAGCCTTGCCGATAGCAAAGACCGAAGTGTCGTCTCTTTCTACGAAATCATTCACAATCCTGCTGAGGTTGCTCGTTAGAACTTCCTCCACTGGCACCGTTTCTATTTCCTGTTCCATTTCTATCTATACTCCCTAGTTTCTTCTTCTGCGGCGTTTCTCCCGGAAATGAACCTGGGGCGGCGAGCAAAGTCGTCCAGAAGTTGCTCCAGATTCTTCTGTTCTTCAATCCTCTTCTTGACCAGCGTGTAAACGTATTTTTCTGTATAGCTGTACTTGAGAATTTCCTCGATCGCGTCCTCGTATGCAGTAAAGACACCACTGCTGATTGCTGCCATAATTGTGTCCCTAAGCCCGGAGGGGATTGATATGCTGACGTTCTCCTTGCCTGTCTTGCTGGCGTTGCTCATGGAATAGTAGTACTTGCCGGATTTCCCTGTCTTCATAGATATGAAGTCAAATAGAACTCCCCTGATGAACTCCGATCTGCTTCCGTATTGCGGATGTTCCTCAAGGAATTGATCTATCGTCAGAAGGTCCTCTTCTGAAATTCTTATTGTCAGCTTCTCTTCTTTCTCCAAGACGCCCACCGCGTACATACAACATTCACATGGTAGTATATAAATGTATGTACAAATGGGTATACATGACAGGCATTTGTATAGTTATGGGCTTACGTGTGTATAGCAATATGACAGGAATGACCTAAAACATATAATTATTAAATACAGAATATGTTAATAAACGCGTTGTGACGATTGAAATTGGTTTATAAGATGGACGCAATACAGAGGCATGTCTGATTACGATTATGAGGAGTTACTGAAGAAGGCTGAGGGCACGTTTTCCAAGTCCGACAGGAGGGAGATGAGGCTCAAGATCCCGTATCCGGAAGTGCTCACGGAAGGACGTACGACACTTGTCAGAAATTTTGGGGACATCATTGAGGTGATAAACAGGGATGGAAAGCAGATTTCAAAATTCCTCACCAAGGAATTCGGGATTGGTGCGAACATAGATGGAAAGAGGCTCATAATAAACAAAAAAGTATCGCAGGATGAAGTACTTACCAAAATCAACAAGTATATGGAAATATACGTAAAGTGTTACGAATGCGGTTCTCCTGATACGGAGATAAAGCGGGAGGGACGTGTTGACCTCCTGATATGCAAAGCCTGCGGAAGCCAGAACCCAATAAAGCTGTCCAGGGACATCAAGACGTCGGAAGCGGACGTTGAGGAAGGAAAGGAATATACCGTGACTGTCAGCGAAATTGGGCAGTCTGGCGAGGGGAAGGCATCCTACAAGGGATATACGGTTATAGTGCCCGGAGTTCGCAAAGGCGAAACGGTCAGGGTGCTTATCAAGAAAATGCGAAGAGGAGTTGCAATAGCAGAAGTAATCAAAAAGTGATCGCTTGCGTTCTAACTGCGTTATTGCGGATACAAACATCCTGATATATTCAGTGCGTAAGAAGGCCAACCTGGCGGTCGAAGTTTCAAGAAACCCTGATCTTGGGAAGCTGCTTCTCCCCGGATCTGTGATGGCCGAGCTCGGGGGACTGTCGAATTCCAATGCTGATGCCAGGGTGGCGCTGAAAGTCTTTTCCAGCATGGATACCGTATCTTCAACCAGGGAGGGGGATGAGGGAGTGCTGGAGGCCGCAATGGCAAACGGCTGCTCGATATTGAGCAATGACAGGGAACTGATCGCGAGAGCAAAGTCGCTCGGCATAAGGACCTACGGGATGCGCAGTTCGGGTGCTGTGGAGGCGGTATGATGGAAGAGATCAGCAGCACGGAATATAAGGTCCTGAAATGCCTCAGACGCCTGACGACGCGATCCGGCAAGGTCAACATCTCGACGGAGGAGGTCGCCAAGATGACTTCCCTCAGCCAGCAGACGGCTTCCAGGGCAATCATCGCCCTTTCCAGGCAGGGATTGATCTCAAGGATACCGGAGAGGAGAAGACAGACGGTTTCTCTAACCACGGAAGGATTGAATTATCTGAAGGGGCAGCTTGCAGAGCTTTCACTTATACTGGGCAACATTGACAGCATCACTGTACACGGCACAGTCGAAAGCGGCCTTGGAGAAGGGAAATATTACATCTCGAGGAAAAATTACATTATTCAGTTCCAGCAGAAACTTGGATACATACCCTTCCTTGGAACACTTAATATCAGGCTGTCCGACGGCCAGGAGGCGAATGCGCTGCTGTTGAAGGATTCGTCCGGCATCACCATCGAAGGTTTCCGGACTGAAGACAGGACCTTTGGCCCGGTAAAGGCATTCAGAGCGAAAATAAACGGGGTTGAATGTGCATTGATAATGCCTGAAAGGACGGTCCACATAAACACAGTTGAGGTTATATCACAGGAATACCTGAGGGATGCCCTTGATCTGAAGGACGGTCAGAACGTGGAAATAACCGTAAACCTGGTTTCAAAGTGAGACACTGAGCCTGCCTTCCCTGATGTCCTTTACAAGGACATTAAACCTTTCCAGTATCTGGTCTTGTGTAAGCGAGCATTCGTAATATTCCTTGTATATCTCAAAAATCTCCTCAGCGTTTTTGTGGGAGGTGTCGTAGACGTGGGCGAATCCGCAGATCTTTTCAGCATCGAAGTTAAGCCGGTACTGCACTTCAACTGTAACGCCAAGCTCCGGAATCTCAATCGACTGGATAAGCAGATCCCGGTTCTGGGCGCTACTTGGATTCATACTGCTTTGACCTTGTCAATCTTGCCTGTAGATGGCGATCCATCGCGTCGAGTGACCTCATGAAAGAGGACTGCACCTCCTCTATGAGGTTGAGTTCCTTCGCGTATTTTTCTATCAAATCCAGTGATTCCATGGAAAACTCGTTGGGAGAATCGGTTATGAATTTCAGGTAGTGTTTAACCGAGTCAGGTATCCACTCATTGTCAAGCACCGTGGGCGAGAAATAAGGTAACTTTGCCCCAAAATCCTTCAGCTGACTGCAGTAAAAGAGATCCATTGTGTTCAGCGCTGCCATCGTCTCAAGCCAGTGATCACTCTCGGCAATGGAGTTCCAGACCTTCAGGGAATAAATGGTCGGTGGGAGGGGCATGCTGGCAAGCACACTATCTCTTGTGATACCAAGACCCTCGTACATCTTGAAAAGAAGGACAATCTCAGAATTCCCGTCCTTCATGTCATAGACAATGTTGGGCGTTATGATCTTTGCCTCGAGTTTCTGGACGTCATCCTTGTCGGTCTTTGCAATTACATACGCGAGTGCTTTAATTTTTTGTCTGAGAAAGAAGTAGTACTCCACCCCGTATCCCATGAAAATGGATTTTTTTGGCTTCTGCATTGCCTCAATGAACGGATGAGGCTTTTCAGAGTAGAACTTACGTGTAAATTTAGTGGCTATCCAGCTTTTCAGGCTTCCGTCGGAAATCTTGAAGAAATCCCTCAGGTGATTCAGGAAGTCCGGGCTTGCATAGTTTGGCATGGGTACGTAATCCTGAAGCCAGGCAACATGGAAAGGATCATTCTTCTCACTTGCCTGTGCAAGATGCTTGGCCAGCGCCTGATAATCACCTTTCTGGAAAGTCTGGGAACATACTGGGCATTTAGTCATTGACTAGCACTCCTCACTCATGTCACAGAAATGCAGTTTAACATCTAATGCAAACCCCAATACAGACATAAGTGCGAAAGTGTATTTCATGTTTTGGTTTAATACTTTTCTATTGGTTTCCGGTGCAAAAATGAAATCGCTCATTGAAGCTCCCTGCTGTTCCTCTTTGCCGGAGGCTTGTATTTCCCGCCCCTGGACCTTATGATTTCAAAAACTTCAGATATTGTAAGCACGCAGAATATCATCCCGCTTAACAGGCTGATAAAGAAGAAAATTTGTACGTCCAGGAAAAATGGAACTCCCTGAAATGAAAACACGCCATTTTCAGGAATTATGCCCTGCGCGAAATCCAGTATCATCAGCATTATCCCGGTGAGTATCGTAAACACAAACAACCTGTTTACCTGGGAAAATATGGGCATCTTGAGGCTCTCTCCGGTAAAATTTGGGATAAGTGCAACAAGCACTGCGTACGAGGCGAGCAGGAGGCCGATCATATTGGCGTAAACGGACAACGTGTCAGTCGCCTGGAAGAACGCGGCAAACCTGTTGTAGAATATCGATATCCCGTATCTGCTGAGATACTGATCATTTATGGCAAATGTTATGACAAACGAAACCAGAAGTATTGTTTTAACTTTGTAGGATGATTCGATGTATTCTACAATCCTGATATTCCGCACGATGTTTTATTTTCAGCATGTATTTAATGGGTTTGCTCTAAAAACTTTGCAGTTTAATCAGGTTCTCTTCAATCACACTCTGTTTTAAAAAAGCAGAAATGTCAACACTTCGCCAACAAAGTATTGGGGATTCATTTATTCTACAGGAGGATGATGAATCCGTTCAATACTCAGGACTGTGTACCCTCATCATTGGCAGGAACTGCTAAAGATTGAACCTTTCTGCGAATAAACATAAAACGGATGAAACAATGGGGCATTGCAAGTGAGATGATCAGTAAAGGGATCAGCTTTTTCCTCCAGCATGCAGGCCGAGCCTGTCACATTCATTTCATGTTTAGAAAATTTTGAAGACATTTTGCACAGAATGGCATTGCGTGATTTGCAAAGATTATTATGCCACTAACATAATAGTTGCTCAAAATGACTACTGAACCAGTGACAATTGCAGCTGCGACCGAAAATGGCGGTTATTTAATCACATCGGATGCGGACAGGAGCACCTGGAAAATCGGTAAACCATTCCTGAAGGGAGAGAGCGTGAACTATGCGATCCACGACGGTAAAGGGAATTTCTTCGCATCCACTCTTACAGAGGGAGTGTTTACCTCACATGATAACGGCAAAACATGGAAACCGTCCAGCCGGGGGCTTCATGTCCGTAAGGTCTGGTCGCTGGAGGGAGACAGGCATAAATCAGGAGTTCTATATGCTGGTACACAGTACGGGCATCTTTTCAGATCCACTGACTCAGCAGGAAGCTGGGAGGAGATGACAGAGCTTTACGAGGCACCAGGACGGAAAGAATGGGGAATTGACTGGGGATTTGGAACCACTGGGCTCACAATCCACACAATCAAATCGGATCCCAACAGAGAGGGAAGAATCTACATAGTTCCGGCAGGAAACGGTACTTACAGGACGGATGATTCCGGAAAGACCTGGGAGCTGCTGAAAAAAGGTGTCGGTGATTCTTGCCCGGTAGCAAGCAGCTACTCCCAGCCAGGGTCTACGATGACGCCAGAGGAGGTTGCCCGTGACCATCTTAATAATGTACATGGCTGCACGCACAAACTGGCCGTCTCATCCTCAAGGCCCGGGGTACTGTACCAGCAGAATCACTGTGGTGTGTTCGCATCAGAAGACTATGGAAAAAACTGGAAGGACGTGAGTCCCGACCCGGGTATGCGCCATGGTTTTTCAATACTGCTCACTGAGGGAAAGTCCAACTCCCTGTTCACCGTTCCTGCATATCAGGGGAAGTGCAACTCCCATAACTCCTGCATCCAGGGGCAGATCAAAGTTTTGAGATCCATGGACGGAGGAAAACACTGGACTACACTGACCAGGGGCCTCCCGGCCAGCGTGCACAACTGCGTTCTCAGGGATGCAATGGCTAGGGATCGCAGCGACAGTCCAGGAATATATTTCGGAACCACTACGGGAGAATTGTATGGTTCGACGGACAATGGCGAAAACTGGAACCTGCTGGCCAGCAAGCTTGGCAGAATACAGGGCGTTTCAGTGCTGGCAGGATGAGGGTAACTGACTGACCTTTAGCTCCTCCGCTCCGTGGCTCGAATAGCCGGTGGCCAGGCATATGTCTGTATCCTGGTAACAGCCTCTGGCTCATCTGATTCGGATTCTTCTATGGCACCTGCAATCCAGTACGAAAATAATCAATAGCAATTGTACGTTTATGTAATCAGGGTCATATGAGGGTACTAATTGCCAGTGACGTACACGCAAATCTCCCTGCGTTAAGGAAACTTATGTCTTCAGAATGGTTTGATTTCGGCATATACCTTGGGGACATCGTTGATTACGGGACCAGGCCGGTTGAAGCCATTGACATTGTGAAGGAGAACTTTGACGTTATAATGAGGGGGAACCATGACTTTGCCGCGGCCACGGGCATTGATTGCCAGTGCTCTGCAGAAAACCATGACCTGTCTGTCTATTCAAGGGAATCCCTTACCAGCAGGCTGCTGAATGACGGCGACAGGGAATTCCTGAGAAAACTTCCCGTGGAGAAGGACATTGAGATAGACGGTATACAGATGCATGCCAGTCATGGGGCCCCAGACGATCCCGTTTACGGCTATCTCTACCCATGGGATGCAACGGGAGAAAGGCTTTCCAGGCTTTCTGGAGGAAACGGAAGCCAGGTGTTCCTAATGGGGCACACTCACTACTCCATGTACACGCAGTTTAAGGGTCAAGTTTATGTCAATCCCGGATCGGCGGGCCAGCCGCGTGATCACTCTCCGCTGCCCTCATATGCGATATGGGATACTGGCAATAATGAGATAACCTTCAAGCGGTACAGTTATGACCCCGAATCCCTGAAAAGGGAGATAATCTCAGAATACAGCGATAAAAAGATGGCTGAAAGGCTGCTGCGCCTTTTCCGGATAGCCGACTAGATCACTCCCTTTAGTATTTTCCAGACACCCGCGTTTATGCCGAATGACTTCAGGTCCCTAATTGCGGTTCCCACCTTCATCAGGTTTGCCGGCCTGATCAGGCGCCCCATCCTTGCATCCTTAACAAGCCCGAAGAGGTCAATGTACTGGGCAAAGCTCTCCCTGAGAAACCGGGGGTAATATTTCAGGAAATCCTCCTTTCCGTGCCTTTCCAGCTTCTCCGCAGCAAGGAATGCGTTTCTCATAGACGGCAGTATGCCCTCGCCGGTGATGGGCGAGACCGTTCCTGCGCTTTCGCCAACTGCCACCACATTTCCCGAGACAGCCTCATCAAACAGCGGCCTGATCCTGATATCTCTGCCTGTCAGCCTGATTTTGTTAGGAAGGGAAAGAACAAACGAATTCAGCTCAGTGCGGTCAGATCCCGACCCTATATGCGTGTTGCTGCCAAGAGGGAATGACCAGGAATACCCATGCCCTCCGGGATAGTAGTTGAATACGAATTCCTTCTTCTGGCTGCCAGCAACCAGCGCCTCTACAGCGCTCATCCTGAAGTCTTCTCGCGGCTGGCCAATATATGCCCTTGAAATGCCGGTGCAGTCGAATACGATATCGTATTCCCGTGGAGACAACCTGCCCCTGGAGATTGCCATTCCGTCAGCCAGATCGACCAGGAATCTCATCTTGTCAATGGTGCACAGCCCGCCTGACTGAAGCCTGATTGATCTGCTGCTGTTGGACAGGATGATCGAATCTGCCCTACTCAGAACGTAATCCTCCCCGTTCAGGCCAATTTTTTGCGAGAGATGGCAGAATTCGCGTTCATTCACTGCCCAGCCGCAGGGCGGATAGAATCCCGGACTCTTCGGATCAAATAAGCTCAGGTCATGTCCGCTATCATGGAGGAGAGATGAGATGGTGGATCCTGCAACGCCCATCCCGGCAACTGCAATCTTCATGAGGGTCCGCCAGTAATACCTATAATTGATGATGGCATAATTTCCCGTAAATTCGAGAAGGCTTTTCCTGGTGCCTGAGGCAGTGCGGAAATGTGGATCATTCCTCGTGAACGATCCTGCCTTCCCCTATGACCATCCTTGGATGACCGGAAAAGGAGAATGGATCGCCTTCCCATAGGACAAGCGATGCCAGCTTCCCAGCGGAAACAGAACCTATACTGTCTATGCCCAGGATCTCTGCGGCTTTCGATGTCAGGTGGGAGATAGCTTCCGGTTTTGCCATCCCGAACCTCATGAAGTGCCTCAGTGTCAGGAAAAGATTCCTCTGCAGTATCACGGGGTGGTCACTCATCATGCAGAAATTCACGCCAGACCTGAGAACAAGACCGGCATTTCTCCAGCTTTCGTGCTTGAGTTCAACCTTGTAGGGATGTGCATCCATGGGGCCGTATACAAGGGATAATCCTCTCTTCTTCATCTCCTGGAATGGTTCAATGCGGTAAATGTCGAGGGCGTGGTTGACGATGGCTTCAAAACCAAACTCTTCCTGAAGGGAAAACAGCACCATGAGGTCGTCCTCCCTGTGGAGATGGACCATCATTTTTGTTTTCTTTCTCAGCAGGTCTATGAATATCTGCAGGACAGGATCAGTCTCTTCCTCGATCTTTTTCTTTTTCTTGACCTGCTCCATGAAGTTCCTTGCCTTGATGAAATTCTCCCTGAGAAGGCCTACAGCCCCCATGCGCGTAGTTGGGCGCTTTCCCTCCCACTCCTTAGTGCTTCTCGGGTTGTATCCGAGCGCAGCCTTGATGCCAATGTCCATAACGTAAGAGTCCGCGATGTTCAGCCCGAAATTCCTCACAAGCACACCCTTTCCACCGATGGGGTTTCCGCTGCCAGGCAGGATGGTTGAATAAAGAATGCCGTTCTCAACTGATTCCACGAATGCGTGGTCGTCCTTGTAAACGCTGTGCAGGGCATTGACAATGGGGTAAATGGAATCCATCGTCTCGTTTGCCTCATCTTCGTTTGAAGGCTCACCCGCACGGGCCATTCCGATGTGGCTGTGCCCGTCTATGAACGCAGGAGTGACGACGCCTTCACCGAGGAACTCGCCCTCGGGCTTCTCCTTTCCGACATACTCTATCTTTTGGTCAAAACCTATGTACCTATCATGCAGTTCCGAAGACCCGTCGTATAGCGTTGTTGCCCTGATGACTTTCATGATTTCGATACTTTTGCAGGATATTTATTACTTTATATGCGCCGGCGAGAATGTCAGAGAAATTCATTGATCCTCGGTATAAGGAAAGCGTTTACTGCATTCCTTCCGCTCTGCATTGCGTTCAGTATATCGTACTGCTTTTCCGCGACAAGGCTGACATCCGGGTTGTCAATCCGTTCCTTGAAAGTGATTCCCATCGATTCTGCAAGCTTCCTGTACATGATCTGCCTGTCCCGGTCAAGGCCGGACAGGCTCCTGTTTGTCATGTAGACACGGCATGAACCTGCAAGGGCCAGAGCCTCGTCCTGATACTGGTATATGTTGGAATCTATCCTCACCTCATCCTTGGCAACAAGATGTGGATATGTTACATCCGGCAGGCACATGATCCCTCCTGTCCCACCGCGGGAATTCATTGCAACGTTGACCCCTGACTTTTCCAGCACGTTGCTGTAGTAGCCGACAAGCCTCTGGAATTCTGCCTTCTTGCGATCATCAATGATCGCGTTGAGCTGGCCGCCCAGCCTGTCCCCAATCTCGTGCAAAGTTACGCGCAGGCCAAGCTTTACAGCGTGGAGTGCAGCCTCCAGCCCCTTGACACCTCCGCCGGCAATCTCAATTTCCCCGGATAGATGTCCTGGCATGATCTTTCCGTTGATCTCAAATCCAGTGTCCAGGTTGACAGTGCAACGTACCTCCCCGAAGGAAAGATTCCTGCATCCCTGGTTGCACCTTATGCATGGCCTTATCTCCGCATGCCTTTCCTGATACTTGCGTGGAAAGAAAGGATCTGCAAGTAGGGCCCTGCCGATAGAGACAAAATCCGCAACCCTGAGAACGCTGTCCACGTCCTCAAAGCCTGTCACCGATCCAACTACCATTGTGGGGTGGATGGATTTTCTTGGCAGCCTTGAGGCTATGTGGCCGCGCCCGTGATAGAAGGATGCGCTGGAACCTGGAGATGCAAACCTTCCTGCAGAAAAGTGAACATAATCTATGCCCTTCAGCGAATCGGCGACCTTGAGCCCGTATTCCGGGGGGTACCCGTCCCGGTCGTCCTCGTAAAGGCTGAGGCGTATCCCGACAGGCAGATCAACGCTGGATTTTGCCGAATCAATAATCTCCTGCGCAAATCTTATCCTGTTTTCCAGCGATCCGCCATATCTGTCAGTCCTCCTGTTCAGCGAGGGGGAGATGAATTCCTGAATCAGGTAGCCATGCGCGCCGTGCAGCTCGATTCCGTCGAAACCCGCCTTCTTTGATAGCAGGACGGCCTTTGCGAACCTCTCCTGCGCCTCAGAGATATCATCGTGAGACATTTCCGCAGGCATGTTCCCGCTGTAATCTACGGCGGACGGGGCATAATTCCGGTTTCCGTTCAGGCTCTCAAGCGCCTTTCCCCCGGCGTGTACAAGCTGGACAAAAACCGGTGTTCCGAATGAATGAATCCTGTCTGTCAGCCTCCTGAGCTTTGGAAGCAGGAGATCGCTGTAAATTCCCATCTCATTCCTTGATCCGCGGCTGTTTACGCGGTCTATGTAGGTGTATTCAGTGATAATCAGGCCTGATCCTCCAAGCGCCCTTCGGGCAAGATATTCTATGTGTGCGTCGCTGGTGGATCCGTCTGGACTGGCCAGGTTTGAAATCATTGGGGCCATCACCAGCCTGTTTTTCAGCTGTACATTGCCTATCTGAGGTGAGTTCATTGCAGGTGGCAATTGCAGGAAGGCATAATTTCATTCCGCAGTGATCCGGATAAGCATGGGTCCTCTCGGCCGCTCCCTTCTCATTGAACATCTTATGTTGATCACCACGGTCTTCTGTGCAGGTACCCTGAGCGGAACCGGTGGATTGAGAGAGGAAATGGAGACCATGCTGTCTTCAGCGACCACCTGCCTGACCTGGTGATCTGAAAATGATTCGGTGTTCCTCACCCTTATCTTTTCGTCAAATACGATAGATTCCCTGTTCTTGGAGATAATCTTTCTGTTCGCTGTTACCACGCCTATCTTGGTCGATTCTCCCTTCGACAGGTTCTTCGTGATCAGGTTCCTGATCGGCCTGAATAGAACGTCGGGCACGAACTCAAGCGGGGGCTTCTTTCCCTCGCCCGTGATCATCTCGTACCTTACAGCGCTTACCCGGTTTACCTTCACGTCGCCGTCTATCTTAAGGCCGAGTGCGACGTTGGCAACAATGCAGAATGCCAGGAAGAGGTAGAAAAGAAGAGGGAAGAAGGAAGTGTCGACAAGCGTCCACATGAACAGCGCAAAGGCAACAAGTATGATGGCGACTGCAGCAGAAAGTATCTTTGCCGAGTCAAGTGCGAGGAACGTGTGCATTACCCTTGCGTTCTCAGGCACCTTTATCGGCGTGAAGTCACTGTCAGTATTCAGCTTCCTGAGCTCCTTTCCGCCGTATGCAGTGTGGATCGTTGCAAGGATGAGCGTGATAGCCAGTGATATCGCATAAACCAAAATGCCCAGGACCAGGAACTGGTTGGATAACACAGGAGCCTATCTTCTATGGGTAAAAAAAGCTAATGCCGCCATGCAGGATCAGAGGATTCAAAAAATATCAGGCATTCTGTGCGGCGCTTATTACTTCCTGGAATTTAAAAATATATTAGTTTTTAACATTTGTGAGCGAGAAATCCCACACCCTTTAGGGGCGGGATGAAAGCGAACACTTATAACTATATATACTAATAATGCATCTAATGATATGCCCAAGGGATACACCAGTTCTAATACATCAGTTCATTTCATGAACT
>JAKATN010000003.1 GCA_021818715.1 Thermoplasmata archaeon | reverse complement strand
TTTGAAGAACGTGGTATCTCAATAAAGAAGGGAATGGTGCAGGATGCCACATTCGTTGAATCCGATCCCGGCAAGCATGGAAGGAAGAAACCGCCTGTTCCTGTGGATCCGGAATCTGCGGAAATGACGAAAGATGAATCCGCATCAGCCACAAAGAAAAGTATGACAAGGGAAGAGAAGAGGCAGGCAAAGATCAGGAATATAGAGAAGAAAAGATTGAGAAGGGAAGAAAGCAAATATGGAAAGACAAGGAGATCCAAAGATGACACATGGGCAAAGAAGAACAGTACAACACATTTCGGAAACAAGCTTCATACTGTACAGGGGACAGACATTCCACTCATAATGGAATTTGTGGTTACCTCAGCATCACTGCACGATTCACAGGTTGATCTCAGCATACCCGGTATTCCATGTTACAAGGACAAGGGTGTACTGGATCCGATTAGATTCAGACAACATGAGCATGGAGAAAAGAATGAATGATTCAGGACTGTTAAAGAAGTACTCCGTTGAGAAGATGGTTCTGGAACTTGAAAAACTTTCCAGGGTAAAGCTGTCAGATGGCAGCATCGTGGAGACAGAGCGCACAGCCAGGCAGAAGGAGATATTCAAGGGATCGGGCTTGAAATAGTGTGCCTAAGAGGGCGGAGTTCAGGTACAATAGGTTTTTCTTTATTTTCCGTGTTCCTCTATACCTGTTCCTTATAATCTCATTATAGTATTTCTGGAATGCGCACATAAGGGGCTTTTCCGCACTAAGATCATTCCATGGTCAAACTCCAAAGCGGCAATTTTTCATCAGTATTCCTCGAGGGAGTGAACAAAACTCTTCACGGGATAACGAGCCGGAGGACTCATTAACTCCACAGGATAGGCGGTACCTGCTGTGATGGAATATATTTTCCATTCCGAGAGCTGGGAGCCAGCAGGCAGGTTCAAAGATCAGGCTTTGAGTGTTGCAATTGAAGTAATTCGCACTTAGGGGCTAAGCCACATGGTGCGGCAGGAAAACAGATTCGTTTACATAAAAAGGAAAGCAAAGGGAAACATCTGCCAGTTATCAGTTTTCCAGCCTTACAGTCTGCTCGTTTCCAAGCGCCCAGTACTCTCCCCATTTCCTGAGCTCCTCAAGGGCACTGCCGAGAGACCTCCCCTTCTCGCCAAGAGAATATTCCACCCTGAATGGCTTGGTGCTCACGACGGTGCGGTTTATGATTCCCATCTCTTCAAGTTCCCTCAGGGTCCTGGAAAGGCTCTTGGGGTTACTGTTTCCGGTTATTCGCATAAGCTGGTTGAATCCTGCAGGGCCATCCTGAAGCGATCTGATGACTATGAGTTTCCATGCGCCTCCTATCTCCTTAACGGCCTCTACCAGCGGGATGGACTGGTGGATAAGCGCACTGTTGTCCAGTTTAACTGGGGATACACTCACGGCGATTCATTAAATCACATTAGATAAATCTTGCCATTCGCGATGCTCTGTTTAACAAATCCTCCCGGCACCCGCACATAATGCGACATTTTCTTGTTTTCCCTCAGTCATCGCTCAGTTCACTGCCTTCACCTCCTTCTTGGCCCCCTAATTTATATAATCATACACCCAGAACCTCTGGCATCCCTCAGCTTCCAGGCCTTCCGTGTTTCTGCTCACACAGTTCTCACCGAACTTCCTCTTCACGGCGGAGAATATCCCCTCTGTTCCGGGCCATCTCATGCCATAATTATTTTCGGCAGCCCATGATCTGTATCTTTTCTCCCGGTATTCCCTTATGGCCCTCCGCCTGTACCTGCTTCCCACGTATCTGCCCGGAGAGGCGTTCTTCCTTATCTTAATGACGGGCTTTGCACCGATTGAGTGCATCAGATCGAAAAGATCATTCACGTCGAATGCACCGTCACCGTAGAATCCCTTCACCCTTACTCCTTTCATTACTGCCTCTCTCACATGCATGGATGCCGTCTCGGGTTCCGATGGTCCGGTACCCTCCACGTGAGATTCCATCCCGATTATTTTCCCTGTCCTGACATCTGCCGTTATTATGACAACGGGATGTTTTCTTTTCCCTGCATCCGGATCACCGTATTTCATGATGCGGTATGATCCGGCGTTGTTTGTCTTCAACCCTGTACTGTGCCGATCTCCGCGTATTCCATACCTGATATGTCCAGGTCAGGTTTCTTTTCATGAATGCGATACCATATGGTTGTGTAATCACCATATTCGGGTATAATGTTGAGATCCTTCAGTGATCATGCCATTCCTTCAAGTTCCCTGCAGTCAAGATACTGTTTCCACAGCATCATGAACTGCATGAACGATTCAGGGAAGAGGAATGGCGATCCCCTCTTTCCATCATTCATCCCCCTTCAGCTACGCATTCCACTGATCCACGAAATCCAGATCGAAAAAGAAAATTCCCTTTAGAACAGTTCCTCGTTGTATTTCTTCCAGATTGTTGCATCCTTGTAATTCCTGCCCCACCTTCGGGATTTTACATTTTTAGATCTTGTGTTTACAGCGTTAATGCTATGCCGATTCAGAGTACTATTTGCAAAATAGTATTTGCATGTTTGTGCACTCAATATCGTTGGAGACAGCTATTCTTGTACATGTGTGGATACCTTTCAGAAGGAAAGGCATGGAGAGAAGGGAACAGGCCAGGATATACAGGAAGCTTTACGGTTACAGATCAGCTTCCAATTATGGAAAATACCATTACAAAGTGAAAGACAAAGTGAAAGGTCTGCTGGATTCCATACCTGCAATCAGGTATGAGGATGGCAATTTCATTGTGAGAGAGGAGGATTTTCCTCTCATAAGGAAATTCCTTGAAGACAGCAGATCAAGTTACAGGACATGGAGAGTCATAGCCAGGGATGAGGAAGCGGAAAAGCTCAAGCTACATTCTGTTTAAGTATTTATTCAACACAACACATTCGCGATGGCCATTTCATTTTAGAATGAGGGCAGGTCGGCTCTTCAAAATGCTGCCAATTCATGTGAACATGCAGTTCCCCCTCCAATTACCTACCAGATTAGGTAGCATGGTGATTAGACATGGAAAGATTCCCTCAACATGAAGCTCAACGTCTGCTTTGTCCACCCCCCAAGCATATATGACTTCAGGAAGCGCGAACTAAGGCCCGGGCCAATCAGCGACGTTGTGCCATCCACCCCTGTTTTTGAGATGTACCCCATAGGATTCCTCAGCATGCTGTCTTCACTCACGGTGAACGGCCTGGATGCGACAATATGCAATACTGCTGTCCACATGCTTGCAAGCGACAGGTTTGATATCAGGGACTTCCTGAGAAAAATTCACTCTGACATTTATGCTCTCGATCTACACTGGCTCCCCCATGCTCAAGGAGCCTATGAGATATCAAGAATTATAAGGGAATTGCACCCCAATTCCAAGATACTTCTTGGCGGCTTTTCCGCCACATATTTCAGGCAGGAAATAATGATGGAAATGCCATGGGTCGACTACATTCTGGCAGGGGATCTTCAGGAGCAGCCCATAGTAGACCTGTCCAATGCAGTTGAAAGCGGGAAGGCTGTCACGGATGTGAATAACCTGGTCTACCGGGACGCAGGAAAGATCAGGGAGAACCGGCGCAGCAACTCTCCAGAGGACTTGAAAAAACTCTTCATAAATTATGAAATCCTGGCAAAAAACACCCTGCGCCACGGCGATATACTCGGTCACATGCCCTATTATGGCTGGTTGAGGAATCCTGAAGCCTTCACGCTGATAGAGCATGGGTGCCAGTTCAATTGCGGGTTCTGCGGCGGTTCCAATTTTGCCTATAGCACCAATTATGGATCGACATCGCCCATGTTCCGTGACCCGTCAAGGGTCGCTGAGGAGATGGAACTGGTTCAGGATGTGATCGGATCACCGGTTTTTATAGCCGGCGACCTGTACGCAGCGGGCGAGAAATATTACTCAAAGCTGTTCCGTGAAATCAGGGAGAGAAAGATTGACATCCCTGTTCTGACAGAGTACTTCGTACCTCCGCCGCCCGACTACCTCAGCACGCTGAACAGTACCATCCCTGAGTACAGCGCAGAGATTTCGCCTGAATCATCCTCCGAAAGAATAAGGAGGGAGGCAGGGAAGACGTACACCAATCATGACCTTGAGAAGAGCATAGAAGCCGCCTCAAAGTCAGGCTGCAGGAAATTTGACGCCTATTTCACCATAGGGCTTCCGCACCAGACCGAAAAGGACGTTATGGACGACGTCCGTTATACAGAATCCCTTGATAGCAGGTTCAACCGGAATGGCATGGACATGCGTTCATTCATATCGCCGCTGACTCCGTTCCTTGACCCAGGATCGCTTTATTATGAGTATTCCGAAAAATATGGGATAAAGATTCTCGCCAGGAAATTTATGGACTATTACTGGCTCCTCGAAAGGGGGAAATCCTGGAGGGACTTCCTGAACTATGAGACGGACACCATGAGCAGAGCCGACATTGAACATGCGACGTACACTGCTGGGCTAATGATGATCCGGAAATCCGCCAGGAACGGATCAATCTCGGAGGAAAATGCCCGATCCATTGCTGAAAATATTGTTTCGTACACTCATGGAGATACTATACCTGGAAAGAATAACTGGGGCAATCACCTCACCTACCTGAACAAGGAAATAGAATGGTCCACAAAACACAGTGTCACGGGCATCTCGCCTCTGGTGTTCATCTACATGGCTTACGATTCCATCGCCCGCATGCTCCGCATCAGGAATTGAGTCCATTCGTAGCTTAGCCATGAACCGGGGTAACAGGCAATATGCCCGGAAACCCAGTAAATTCCGGCTCTCTCCATAGCAAGAAAAAGCTTTACCTGTACGGTATTCCTGTTAATACTTCTGAAGCAATGAAACATCAGGCATTATAATGCTTGAGTGATTAAAATGGCTGAAGAACTTAAGAAAGGAGATCCCACGGCACTCGGAATTTTTGCGTACGGATTTGGACTGATGATTCTGTCCATTTATGCTGTGGGGGGATTTAGCTGGGGAGAGCATCTTGCCATGGCTGCACCGGCTCTGGCATTCAGCGGGCTCTTTCTCCTGATAGCAAGCATCTGGGAGTACAACAACGGCAACACCTTTGGCGCCACTGCATTTGGAACCTATTCGGCCTTCTTCCTGACATTCGGCTTCATGACAATTTTCCTGTGGATGTTCCCTTCGTCCGTGACGGATGCCATGCACGCGCACGTGATCGGAATGATGGCGCTGGCATTTGTGTTCATGACCTTCTTCTACTGGATTGCCAGCTTCAAGATGACCGTCGCGCACAACCTCATGCTGTTCTTCCTGCTGCTGGTCTTCATAATGTGGGCCATACCGCTGCTTTCATTCAACGGCACCACAGGGAACACCATCTTTGGAACCAGTCTGGCATCATCCGTGGTTTACGCCGGGTATCTCGGGCTGATTGACGTGATCTTCACTTCATGGCTTGCGGCCGCAGTGATTATAAACGACAGATGGAAGGTTGCAGGGTTCAAAGCCCCAATTCCGCTTTTCCCGATCGGGCAGAAGAAGAATGCCTGATCTTCTTATTTTTATATTTTCCATTTTTATATAGATTCTAAATGTAATTTCGCTTTCTTTTTCTTCAACCTGAAAGACAGGCATTGTTTCCTCATTTCAGAAGGCAGGCGTGCCTTTCACCAGAAATTGCCCCGGTATCTTACGCCAAAACGGTAGGCACCTTTCTCGTCACCCTCGTTTATGAATTTCCAGAAATCCTTTTCGTGCAGCAGTTTCCAGAAGTATTCCGATCTGAGATGAAAATCCTTTTCCCTGGTCTCGATCCGCAGCGTCTCGATAACCGGCAGGGCCTTTATGTAACCTGAAACCTGCACTTTCAGCTGCTCGCTCAGATATCTGGCAAAGGAGGGGGACTTCCCGAGGGTCGACACTGACACCACTGCCCCACCGATCTCGAAAGATGCGGGGAAGATGAACGGGCTGCTATCATCATCTATCCTGTTGTACAGTATCCCGAGGTCCCTGCATCTGGCCGCAAGCTCGGTATTCAGAGTCCTGTCATCGGTGGCGATTATGGCCATGTCTCCTTTCCGGACATGTTTTTCCACGGCCCCGGCGTCTGTAATCTCCGCCCTGATAAGATCAGCATTCAGCCCTTCAAACTCAGGATGGAATTCGCTGGAGACAACGGAGATCTGCCTGCAGTGCTGCGCCAGGTTCCTCACCTTCTTGAATGCTGCTTCGCCGCCGCCGAAAACAACCACCCTGACGTCCGAGACGTTCAGCATTATAGGGACGAAATCCATCTTAATGCACCCTTCGAATGTAAATGAGCCTTCCGGTTCCGGTAAGGCTCCGGGTACCAAATCTATGGGACAGGCCTCTCCGGGATCAGCCTGATCATCCCGTCATATCTTTCTTCGGAAAGGTTTCTCAGGTTGATGATCACTGTGCACAGATCCCCGAGGTATAGTGGTATCCCTCCAGAAGCTCCTGAAAGTGTTGTCCTGATAACCTTCTGGTTTTCCCTTGAGGCATTGTAAACGACCGTTACCGGCGCGTTGCCATCTGCACCCGCCTCTATCAGCTTCTCGCTGTAGCTGGATAATGTGGATGCACCCATCAGCACAATCAGGGTGTCCACAGATCTGGCAAGCTGGGTCCAGTCCACATTGGATGCGCTTTTGCCGTTAGCTTCATGTCCCGTCACTATGGCAATGGAGGAGGAGAACCTCCGGTCAGTAAGCGGGGTTCTGGAAATCGCTGCAGAGGCGAACGCTGAAGATACTCCCGGAACGATTTCATAGCTTATCCCGGCATTTTCTAGCGTATCTATCTCTTCCCAGGTCCTGCCAAAAATCAGGGGATCTCCACTTTTCAGCCTGACAACGGTCTTGCCGGCCATGGCGTTCTTCACCATCAGTTTCGTGAACTCCTCCATGGCAATTCCCTTGGCATGCGGGTCCTTCCTGATTGCCAGCCTGTGCACAGAGTTCGGTATTTTCTGTATCACGCTCTTAGTCACAAGTCCGTCATAGATGACAAGGTCTGAAGATCTCAGTAGCTTGAGAGCCTTTAATGTCAGGTAATCCGGGTCTCCCGGGCCTGATCCCACGAAGTAAACCTTTCCGCTCATTCCTCTCAACCCCTCACCAGATTGGGATTATCTGGGCATCCTCTGTCTCAATGGAGAACTTTGTTATGCCCCAGATGTCATCCACGATGCCGTCGAGATCCTTCTTGTCAACGTCATAAACCTCTGCCGCGTAATAGCAGACGTAAATCTTCAGCAGTCCGCTTTCCTTGCCCTCTTTCAGATACTTCCTGAAGTCAGGGTCGTGCGCGGCTATCATCTCCGAAGTCTTTGTCTGCTTCTTTATTTCAGGATCCTTCAGGAAGGCCCTGACCCCGTCCATGGTGACAAAGATGATCACCGAATCGTCCATGGACGTCCTCATTCCCGCTTCTATGGCTGCAAACATCAAGCCAGACAGTTCATTTGTTCCCAATATTATCCCAACTTTCATAATCACACCTCTATTGCAAAGCCCACCAGATCCATCAGCCCCTTCATCTTGAGATCTACTTTGTGGTATCCTATTACAAATGGAAACTGGGCCTTATCTATTGCGCACGGGGAGACCATTGTATTTGCACCAGTCTTCCAGGAATAGTACACCGCAGGCCAGCCTGCCCATGCCCTGGATTCGTTCCATTCCTTCTCGTCTGCCAGGAGCCCCCCTCCAGCGCCGCAGCAGAATGTCTTGTCCTTCGTGTATTCTGCCTCAACGGTTTCGCGAACCACGGCGCTGAGAACCTTCCTGGGCTCGTTCACGAGATTCCCTCCCCTGGCAAGGTTGCATGGATCGTGATAATTGAAAAGATCGTCATTCTTGTTTCTGTCCACTGTGATCTGACCCCTTTCAATTGCCCTGTCAGTGATCTGGTGCACATGCTGGAGCGCTATACCATGGTCGGCAAGCTTGTACCGGACGTAGTTGTTTGCAGTTCTCCACCCATGTCCGCATTCTCCCCAGACCACTTCCTTCGCTCCTCTTTTGACGGCCTCCTCGACAACCATGTCGCCGAACTGCCTCAGTATCCTTTCATTTGCAAAGGTCCCGAAATTCGCGGCCTCAGCAGTTGCAGTTGAAATCGTCCAGTCTTTTTTCAGGGCGTGCATAACCTTCGCATATCCCTTCAGGGTATCATTGTTAACCATGATGTCCGCAGAGGAAGGTATCAGAAGGATTTCCGCCTTGGGTTTGTCAAGAGGAATGTCGATGTCCTTGCCTGTTTCTTCCTTCATCTCCTCTTTCACGAAATCCACTGCTGATCCAATAGCCATGGGATTAAGGCCCATGTTGTTACCCGTCTTGAACACCTGGGCAAGGGTGGCGGCGACGTAGTCCGGTACCATACCCATCTCAGTGAGAATGTCCCTGATATTTCTGGTAATCTCTGCCTGGTCAATTCCCTGCGGGCAGAAGACCGAGCATCTCCTGCACTCGGTGCACTGGTAGTAGTAGGAGTATATCTTCTTGAGGTCTATGTCGCTTGCCTTAAGGCGGTTTCCCTTCCTGTACATCTTCCGTACAAGGTTTGCCCTCCCCACGGGACTGTTGTTTACATCCCCGGTCGATATGAAGAAATGGCACTTGTCCAGGCATATCCCGCATCTCGTGCAGCTTTCCATGAAATTCACAAAGGCCTTGCTGTCCCTAAGGCCGACAAACCTGTCCCTGAAATGATCTGGATCCTCGTGCTTCTTCTCTCCGATCTCGTTCACTGTAGATTCCTTGGCCAGCCTTGGGTTGAGCCCATTGGCCCACTCGATATTCTTCTGCCGGGCAAGCCACTCCTCAGCCTTCCCGCTGGGACTTTTCAGCAGGATATCCCTGATCTTGGGTTTCATCGGACGTCACCCGGGTGGGATATCGTGTAGAGAGTTGGGTTGGTGAAGAATGAGAACGGATGCATCAGTTTGCTTAGCGGGAAATAAAACAGGAGTGTCATGGTCAGTGTGAAGTGCGTCACAAATATCAGATCGGAAGGAACGCTGATTGGGGCGAAAGATACAAGCGAGAGGAAAAACGGGCTGACCTCTGAATATGCGAAGTTCCCCGGAAGCCAGAAACGCATCAGTATCCCGGAAATCCCTATAGCAACTATCAGGAGTATTGCAAAGTAATCGGAAAGGTAGCTTATCTTCCTCAGATATGGATTCAGTGCCCTCCTGCCAAAAAGGATCAAACCGCTTCCAACCATGAGGATTGCGAGGGTTGTTCCGATATAGTTGCCTATCGCCTCGAGCGTGCTCTCCGAAATCCCGGCCGCGGTGAAATATGGATAAAGCACTATGTCGGCATGAGCAGCAATGACTATCCAGAGGCTCCAGTGGAATACAAGGCTCGTATATCTGGCAAAAGGATCATCGCTCGAGCTCGTGAAGAGAAATATTCTCCCGAGAATGTTCTCAAGCGCTTTCAGGCGTGAATTCTGGCCGGGGTAAGTGAAGAGATAAGGGTATCCAAGGTAAGTGCCTGTCGGACCCTTTTTCTTGAATATCCATCTTGCCAGGAAAAATATGGTTCCGACTAAAAACACAAAGCCGGCAATGTATGCGTATGAAATCACAAGGATTGAGAGGGTATCCAATTCACGCACCCTTCACGTCTACCTTCCGCTTCCGTCCCTGAGCGTGGTTATCGCCCTGATGTCCAGGTAATCCATGCTCTGCGGATAGAACGGCAGTCCTGTTTTTTCGAAGAACTTCTCCCATCCAATGCGATCCACCCAGTCGGCGATACGCTCACCCTTCCTCGCATCCCTGATCCACGTGTCGACAATGGTCCTTACAGCCTTCACTGTCTTTTCATAGTGAGGCGGCTCATTGGGAAGGAACGGTACCACAATCCTGCCCAGCGTGGTTCCATATCTGGAAGCAGAGGCCTTTCCGCCTATTGATATCGCGTGACCATCGGTTTTTTCCGGGGTCTTGAAGATTATCCCTCCGCATGCACCAACGCAGAGCCCGCACCCGATGCACAGGTTTTCCCTGATCTCTATGGTCTTCTCCCCATTCTGCAGGGTCTTCAGCTGGATTGCACCCACGGGGCATGTGAAAGCTGTTCCCTGGAGATCGCAATTTTTGACGTTCTCCGTGACGACAGGTATTTCCGTGTGTATCCCGTTGATAGATATGTCCGTAAGGAAGCTTCCCCCGCATGAGCTCGGGCACCCAGAAGCGGCGACTGTGAGCTTCGCCGGCAGCTCCTTCTCGTCAAAGTACTCCGAAAGCTCATTTCCCAGCCTCTGGATAACCGATGGGGCATCAGTTGCTGCCAGTGCGCAGTGGAAGTATCCTGCGCAGCTGGTGAGACTCCAGAGGTGCTCCTTCCAACCGCCAACGGGGAATCCAAGTTTCTTGAGCTCTGACTTCAGTTCCCTGGCTTTTGCCAGGTCGCTTACCACGAACTCCATATTCAGGGCCTGAGTGAACCTCATCGATCCGCCCGCATATTTCCTGGCCAGATCATTGATTTTCCTCATGGTGTCTGTGCTGTACCTTCCATTCGGGGTTGCCGCAGCCTTGACTGTGTAAACCTTTCTGCCCCCGGAATCTACGTGCTCTATGAGTCCAGGTTCCTCAAGCTTATGGGTTACCCATTTCCCCACCGATTCCTTGAGGTACTCCGGGATATAGTTAAGGTACGGCCTTGGAGGACCCTCAATCATTGCTTCCACCTCCTGAGAAATGTTCCGAGATTTCATTCCTTTGAGCCTCGGTGACAGGATAGAAGACATTGGTCCTCAGGTCTTTCAGGTTTAGCGGCTTAGGCTCCATCTCCATCAGGTCAAGGAAGCCCTTCATGCCGATCCTGAAGATGAGGTCGCCCAGCCTTTCCTTCCTGGCTGCGTGGTCGGTGAATACCTCGACTATCTTCTCTATGGTGTTCATGACCTCTTCCTCTGTGTCAACCTTCATAAGCAGCTTCGAGGAAAGTGGGCCCTTCTTGCCCCTGAGCTTTCCACCGACATATATGAGGAATTTTTTCTCCTTCCCTGGACGGATTGCGCCTTCTGCCTTCCTGAGGCACTTCATGCACTGTATGCAATCCTCCCCCCTGATCGAAATTCCGCCGTTCGATCTTGATATTGCAAGTGTGGGGCAGGAATTCACGATGGCGTCAATTTTCTCATTTCCAAGCTTCTTCATCCCTGAGTCATCGACTTCAGGGGCACCCTCCCATGATCCCACAACACCTATGTCTGCCTTCTGGGTTGATCTTGCACAGTCAAGAGGGCAACCGGAAATCTTCAGTTTCATCTTGTGGGGGAAAGTAGGATACTTGGCGTAGTCGTTGAACTTGTCGTAGAAGGTGTCCCTCATCGCCATGGTATTCAGGTTTGCGTATTCACAGAGCGTCGAACCCACGCAGGTGGTGGTGTTCCTGAAAGCGTCTCCCGTCGATCCGATTTCCAGCCCAGCTTCCCTGAATTCCACCACGAAATCCCTGATCCTTTCCTTGGGTATTCCGGGGATTTCCACATTGTGGCTGGTGCTCAGCGCATGAATCATTCCGACTCCGTATTTGTCAGCGAAATCACAGAATTTGTCCATCATTTCAGAAGATATGAAATTCCCTGAAGGAATCAGCACCCTGACGACGTTCGTGCTCTCTCCGATGTCCGGTCTGCTCGTGACCCGCATCAATATGCCGGTGGGCGCACCGGGGACGGACACGTATCCGCCGGTGGTGAAAAGATCCCTTTTCAGGTAAAGTGATGCGCCGTACAGATCCACCGGGTATCTGGTCTTCTTTGCTTCCCGTATGAAGTTGGGCCACTTCCCCTTCTCAATCTCCTTCACAATTTCCCTTCCCTTTGCAACCTCTTCCACAACATCTGTCACTGTTTCACCCCCCTGAAGTGATTCAACGCGTAATTCGTACCCACTGCGTACCCGGTTTTCCTGCAGAATTCAATAAACTTCCCCTTCTCCTGGTCCTGAATCACTGCGCGCATGATCGGTATATCCTCCTCCTTAGCCTCGATCCTTTCGCACCGCCCTATTGTATTGACGCAGTTGGGGCAGACCTGATCCCTCGTGGTGAGATATTTCAGTCGTTTTGCCTTTACGGGGTTGTTTATCTCATCATCGCGCATTATGTCTATCGCATAGCCGCATACGGGGCATGTAAGGTAAATCATAATCACACGCACCCCGTGGGCTTGGGGGCACCGGCAAGTCTGCAGGCTCCCTTGGCAGGACCTGTGGGAAACAGCTGGTATATCTTCTTGAGTTCAGTGCCGGTGTTCTTGACCAGCATCCTTATGGGAGGGCAGCTGTCATATTTCATGTAATAATCCCTGAGGTAGTTGATTATCTTCCAGTGATCATCGGTAAGAACATCGACAGCTTCCTGGTTTGCCACAGCCTGGACAAATTCAGGACACCAGTCCTTTGGGTTTACAAGGAATCCGTCCTCGTCGACCATAATCTTCTTTTCCTTTCCGGCTGAATCCTTTACAAGAACGAACGATGAGTTCTCGGTATCTACCATCGCATTTCACCTTGATAATTGTATTGAATGAACACACATAAGCGGAATACCTCATATGTGAGCTAAAAGCTGCCTTTTCAGCACTGACTGGGCATCACGAATTCCTAATGGACAGGTAGCTCTATGAGTAAATTGCACTGAAGCAAATTTTCACATTATAAAAGGAATATGCTTGAACATCCAATATGAGCAGACCCGGTGTTCTGCTTTCAGGTCAGCCATATTGGGATGCTGGATATTCAGATGTTAGGATATCACGTTTTAAGCGCACATGCGATCCATTGAATGAGAGATATGACGTCAAAGAATCTTGCTGAAGTAGTCATTGAGGTCTCAAGGGACGACTGTCAGGTGATCAATTCCCTATCTGATGCCGGCTGCGATGTTGACCGGTTATCAGTCAGGCAGGATCGGACTCTCCATTCCATAAAGCCGAAAGACGGCTGCAACCTTGCACAACTCTTTTCATCCAAGTACGTCAAGCTGCGCACCACGAGCAAGGGAGAAATATGGGCAGAGAGCTGCAGCTGCAAGGCTTGTGCATTTTTCTCAAAACTGCCTTTCGTGGAGATAATTGGAAGTGCCACTATAGGCAAGAAGATCATTCAGGTGAGGGCGGTTGTTCCATCAAAATCTGATCTCAGAATGCTTCGATCCAGCCTTCGAAATTCAGGTCTTGAATACCGTTTCTTGAACGAGAAACCTTTCGTTCACAGGGAAATGACCCCAAAGGAGAGGAACCTCATCGAGATGGCGCTCAAGAAGAATTTTTTCGATTGCGAGAACAGGACGTCTCTCACCGAGCTTGCGAATTTGGTAGGCGTTTCGCCATCCTCCCTTTCTGAATCGATAAGGAGGGGAACGAAGAAGGCGGTGGTTTTCTACCTTGAAAGAACCGGTGGCCGGGAATAATTGCCCCAATCCATCATGATTTCCCGCATAGTTTGAAATTTATCCAAGGATTTCAGGAGTCCTGAAGCGTTTCCATGCCAGGCAGTATCAGAACAGCCGCATTGCTGATTAAAGGTCCATCCCTTTGGGTTATGGTTCTGCTTTCCACATGGCACATGCTGGCGCAAAACCAAGATGATGGGAAAAGGTGAAAATAGCGCTTATGCCTCAGGTTCAACTTCTCAGGTTTCTCAGCTAGTTGCAATTTTTGCCTAACTGTTAAGGTCTGATATTCAAGTTATCACATGCCATCCGTGTAACGGCGAACAAAATGGCAGCATTCATAGACGATTTGGCCCTGGAATATTTCCTGGTGACCATGGTAAGTGTGCTAACCCTGTACACCATAGCGGCAGTATACATTGAGTACAGGAAAAACGGAACAAAGAATTTGAGAGCAGCAATGGCGCCCGCGGGATTTCCTCTGCTGGTGCTTGGGACGGTAATACTCCTGATAGGCCTCTTTCAGGAATTTGTGTGGCCTTTACCCGCAAGCTTCAACATATATTTCGGCGACCCGTTCCTGATGCTGGGAATGGTCACGCTGGTCTATGCCATTGCAGTGCTAAAGGACTATAAACTACAGTATCCTGGGATTTTTGCCCTCTTCATTGGCTTGATGGCTGTAACGTACGGATACTTTGGATACATCAATAACCTTCCACATGCAAACCAGGCACTGGAGACCTTCATCCTTTATCTGGGATACGGGGCATTCGGAATATTGGTTTACCCGGTCAGCCTCATCTATGACATACTTCCTTCGAGAACCAAGAGCCCGTTTATTGCTAACCTGATACTGGTCATATTCTTCTTCCTGGTATTGCTTGCAATGGTTGCATCAACATACGGCGGGTTGGTGGCAGTAGGCTCGCACATCGCATCCGCACCATAGAGTTATTTGAAGGGCAGGGGGATTCCCCCTTTTATTTTTATATTGAATTCACTCAACCAGGGGAGTCTTCCATTTTCTTTGCACCCATGCCTGCCTACTGTTCATGCGTCCCACATGTTGGACAGGGGTTGTTTAGGCACGATAGTGCAACTGGATATAATCGGCAGAAAATTGGACGGTACTATGTAATGGTGGCATACCGCTAGCCATTTTCACTTTTCTCCGTTCAAAACATATGCATGTGAATTTGGTGTCCGCTCCCAGATCACATCCGACGGGCGGCATCCACATTATTTATAGAATCAATGAAATAATCAAGCCCTCTCAGGCAGGACCATTTGGCCCATCTGATTAAACAATACCCTCCGTTCTGGCCTATGGGGCTGAACGAGAGGCTCGGGAGATTTCAGAAGCCTTTATAATGAGAAATCAATAAAGCTAATGGTGATTTTACGTCAAGAATAGTACTGCATGAGAGGAACCGGCCTTACGTGATAAAGGCGGGGAACGAGGAAATCTATCTATGTGCTTGCGGACTGTCACAGAACAAGCCATACTGTGACGGGCACCATAAGGCAACACTGGACGAGAAAGACGGCATCTTCATTTACGACATCGAGGGACACAGAACCAGAGTCGAATCATTATACAAGAATCCTTAAAACAATGGCGCCGGATGCAAAGTGAAGGCGTCCTGATCCAGCAGAATTAGGGATCAGCATTATAACTCGCTTTTCAATACAACGCGGTTGCTTGATCAATTTTTTTCACCCAGGAGCATTGCGATAGTTGGAGCCTCCTCGAATCCCGAGAAAATCGGGTACGCAATCCTGAAAAACCTCACCTCATCAGGATACAGTGGATCAATATACCCTGTCAATCCCGGCTCCAGCGAGATAATGGGGCTGAAGACATACACCTCCATGGCGCAGATTCCCGGGCCTGTTGATTTGACCGTTATCGCCCTCCCTGCTTCCAAGACGCCCGATGAGGTCAGGGAATGCGTCAGGTTGAAGGTGCCGTACGTGATCATCATCCCCGGAGGATTTTCAGAAACTGGAGAGGAAGGCAGAATCCTTGAAAGCCGGATCAGCAGGGCAATTGCCGGTTCCGGCACCAGGATCATTGGGCCCAATACGGTTGGAGTTTATTTCCCTCATACCAGGGTTAACACCGCACTGACGCCACCAGATAGGATTTCGTTCCCCCCTCCCGGAAATATTGCGTTCATTTCACAGAGCGGAGCGCTTGGCCTCCTTACTATGGATTCAATATCGGAATACGGGATAGGGGTATCCGCGTTCGTTAACCTTGGGAACAAACTTGACGTAAATGAGCTTGAAATGATAAACCATTTTTCGGCAGATCCAAACACGGGAAGCATTGCGCTTTATCTTGAGAGCATTGAATCGGGCAGGCAATTTTTCGATCTGATAAGGGAGGTGAACCGGAGGAAACCGATAGTGGTTCTCAAATCCGGCAGAAGCGAGGCGTCAGCCAGGGCGGCTTCCCTGCATACCGGGGCAATGGCCTCCGACGACAGGGTCTTAAACGGTGCCCTTTGCCAGGCAGGGGTAGCTAGGGCTTTCGACGAAACCGAACTGCTGGATTACGCCAGGGTCCTCGCGTATGCCATGCCATTTTCCGGCAACAGGATAGCAGTGGTCACGACAGCAGGGGGAGTGGGGGTGATATCAGCGGATCTCATTTCCTCGAAGATCAACGGGATCGGTCTTCAGATGGCATCCCTGTCCGCTGGTACAAAGCAGAAAATAAGGGAATCGATTGTGGCATTTGGGACAGCGGAGAACCCCATCGATTTGACAGCTGACGGATCACTTGAAAGTTATGACCGGGTATTGTCCGCGCTTGAAACAGAACCCGAAGTGGATGCAATCCTTGCATATGCATTGCCGCAGACCCCAAAAATGAGCATGGAGATTGTGGATGTAGTCGGTAAACACATAAACTCCGGCAAGCCGATAGTCGTCGGAGTGATTGGATCGAAGCTTGGGAAGGAATTGCTGATTGAATTCGAGAGGAAGAAGATTGCTGCTTTTCCAAGCATCCACAGGTCGGTGAAGGCCCTGAAGGCGCTGCATGACTATGGGAAATTCATGAAGGAGAGGGGATGAAAATGAAGGCTGGAAAATCTTTGGGAGAAATTCTTCACGGGGAAGTCACGGAATTCGATCTCAAGATGGCACTGAGGGAATATGGATTCAGGGTTCCCAGGGGCCTGCTGATTGATGCAGTACCAGCCTCGATACCGATTAATTTTCCGGTCGTGCTTAAGGTTTCAGATCCCCGCATTTTGCACAAGTCTGAACTTGGAGGAGTTTCAATCGGTATTGGAAGCCATGAAGCTCTCGATGCCGAACTTTCCAGGATGAGGAAGGCGTTCCCGGGGTCTCATTTCCTTATTGAAGAGATGGTTACCGGCGGTGTAGAGATGATAGTGGGGGTAAGCAGAAACAGGGATTTCGGTCTCTCAATTATGGTGGGATTGGGTGGAATCTTCACTGAACTCTATGGAGATGCTGCATTCAGGCTGTTGCCCATCGAAAGACAGGATGCGATTGACATGATTGAAGGCACGACACTTGGAAAATTCGTCGAGGGGTTCCGCGGAAAATTCATAGATCGTGAGTCGCTGGTGAAATTCCTGCTGAAAGTTTCAGGGTTTGCCGAAGAATGCAGGGACATCATAGATCAGATGGATATGAACCCGGTGATGGCATCCGGTAAGGAGATAACCATCCTGGATGCAAAGCTGATAAAGATAAATGGCACTACATAGAACTGGCGGAATTGCGGCCCGGGAATGGTTGCTGAGGCTGCAGTACGGCACGCTAACCTGAGACTTGACTTTACGTTTACGGTTTTCTGGATTTTCCGCAGATCATAAATAACCGGTTCCATGAGACCATAAAATACATTATGAAATTGAGGGATCAGCGATGCAGAATGCAATGACTGAAACTTACGTTTACAATCCGACAAGGAAACAGATTGAGGAGACCAACATTTTCAAATTCGCGAAAAAGCTGGGCCTGCATGGACTGGATGAACTTTACTCCATGGCCGATTCACAGCGCGACAGATTCTGGAACGAAGTCGTCAAGGATACCGGCGTGATTTTTTTTGAAGGTTACGGCAGGGTGATTGACGACTCCAAGGGGAAGCCATGGTCAAAGTGGTTTGTGGGAGGCAAGGTTAATATTGCCTACAATGCGGCTGAAAGGTTCAGGAATTCGGACGCTCCAGCAATTGAATACGAGAGGGAAAACGGCACAGGGGGGACCATCACCTTCAGGGAACTTGACAGGAGAACAGGCAAACTTGCCGGCTCCCTTCTCGATATTGGAGTGAAGAAGGGAGACCGGGTTGGGATATACATGCCCCTTTCTCCGGAGAGCGTGATTGCCCTGTATTCGATCATGCGGATCGGCGCTGTTGCAGTACCAATGTTCTCAGGATACGGCAGTGAGGCTGTGGCTTCGCGCGTGGAAGACGCGGGAATCAAGGTGATGTTTGTCACCTCTGCTTTCGAAAGGAGGGGGAAACAGGTCCACCTGCTGAAGAACCTGGACGGACTTGACAGAACCAGGCTGATCGTTTTTGGGGAAAGCGGATCTCATCTTTCATTCGATGACATGATCCAGAATGGTACGTACACTGAATCCGTCCATACAGACTCGGAAGACCCCGCAATCATCCTGTATACCTCAGGTACCACCGGAAAACCCAAGGGAACAGTGCATGTCCATGGGGGTGCGCTTGTAAACATAGTCAAGGAGGTGAAGTACTACACAGACATGAAGCCAGGCGACACGATGTTCTGGATATCTGATCCGGGCTGGATGATGGGTCCCTGGTCGATGATAGGATCCAACGCACTTGGCTGTTCCATATTTGTTTACGATGGTGCTCTTGATTACCCTGAGGAAACCAGGTTATGGGATCTTGTCAGGAAGCACCGCATCACCGTCCTTGGCGTTTCACCCACGCTGATCCGCACGTTCCGTGCCTCAAAACTGGAGAAACCCATCAGGGGGGTAAAGTGTTTCGGATCCACCGGTGAACCGTGGGATACGGAGAGCTGGACGTACCTGTTCAACGTGCTTGGCGAGGGAAAAGTGCCTATCTGCAACATTTCCGGAGGCACCGACATCATAGGCTGCTTCCTTGCTTCCCACCCTGCCATGCCGATGAAGCCGAGATGTCTGTACAAGGGTCTCGGGATGAGCGTTTCAGTCTATGACGAATCAGGAAAGGAGATCGAGGACAGCATCGGGTACCTGGTGGCTGAACAGCACCTTCCGTCCATGACAAGGGGCTTATGGCATGCGGAGGAAAAGTATCTGGAAACTTACTGGTCCCGTTTCCCGGGTGTATGGTTCCATGGGGACTGGGCAGAGCAGAAGGACGGTGGGTACTTTTATCTTTACGGCAGGGCGGACGATGTCATCAAGATTGCAGGAAAGAGGGTTGGCCCCGGAGAGGTTGAGGATGTTGTCGCCCGCGTAAATGGAGTAAGGGAATGCGCGGTGGCGGGCGTACCGGACAGCACGAAGGGCGAAGCGATTGCAGTCTTTGCTGCAGCAGACCGCAGGGAAGAGATTGAAAGGGAGATCAGGTTGTCCGTGGAAAGGAGCCTGGGAAAACCATTCTCTCCTAAATATGTTATACTGCTCGAGTCTCTGCCGAAGACAAGAAACGGGAAGATAATGAGGAGGATCGCGCGCAACGCATTCCTCGACAGGGACTGCGGCGACGTCAGTTCGCTGGAGGACGCCTCAATAGTCGAAAAGATACGCGAAATAGGGAAGATCTACAGGGGTGGGCACAGTTGATCGACGATCTCTACATGATAAGGGAGGGCAGGTTTTCCCTTGACCCCGGGGCAATCTTTGGAACAGTTCCGGAACCGATATGGTCGCGTGCGATAAGAAGGAACACGAGGGGAAGGATCGATTCAGATGCCAATGTATTTGTGCTATCCGGCAGCGGAAAATTCTCCATTATTGACAGCGGGGTTGGAAACATAGGCGATCCAAGATTCAGGGAGATATTCCAGATTTCATCCCTTGTGGATCTCAGGGAAAGGCTGGACGAAAATTTTGGGATACGAAACCTGAAACACATACTGCATACCCACCTACACTTCGATCACTGCGGCAATGATCTGGCACTGGTGAGAGGAACCGACTCCAGGATCATCATGCAGAAGAAGGAACTCAGGAATTACAGGAAGCCGAACCAGTTCACAAAGGTGAGTTACGTGAAAAAGTCCATGCCTCCTGGAAGGGTGCTGGAAATAGATGGAGTCACGAAAATCGGGCCGGATGTCAGGGTCCTTGCCGTTGGAGGGCACACCACCGGCCATCAGACCATTGAATTTTCAATCAGAGGTAGGAAATACCTTCACTTCGGCGACATCATCCCTTCGTCGTTCCACATCAGACCGAATTATATTCCTGCCATCGACACTAACCCGCTTGACACGCTGAACCTGAAGCTGAAGCTGATCAGGAGGGCAATAAGGGAAAAATCTGTATGCATCTTCAACCATGATCCAGTGACTCCTGCAGGGATCCTGAGCGGCAGCGAACTGAAGCCGGAACTCACGCCGTTCGATTTGGCTAAAGTTTGAAGTCGATGTTCTCTGAAATGATCTTATCCATGGTGAGCTCGGCAATATCAGTGCCATAGAGCCCTATCCTGGAAACATCTTCCGAAACAAGGGAATAGAAATGTACCGAAGAAGTCCCTGAAGAGAGCTTCAGTAGCTCATCCCTGAGCTTAAGTATCTCCCCTTTCCTTTCAATCAGATCGTTAAGTGCGTGGAAATCCTGTGAATAGAAGGCGACACTGGCATCCTCATAGGTCAATCTGCAGTACGTGTACAGGGAGTTCAGCGCTTCCATAGGTTCATAATTCATGGGCTTGTACATCAGGAAACGCTTGCTTATGTTCACAGCATGATCAGCAACTCTCTCAAGTATCCTTGAAAGTATGAGGAAAAACGAAGAGGCCGGGTTCCACTGCCCCTTCGATTCCCTGAATATATACCAGTGATACCTGTCAACTTCATCATCCCTTTCAATCACGCTCTCGAAAAGTGCCCTGTCCTTGAGCGAGAGGGCTCTGCCAACGTCAGAAAGCATCACGCTCACATTGGTCGACATTCTCCTGATAGCCTTTTCGAGCGGGAACGAGTCGGAGTTGAGAACGTTCTGCAATACAATACTGTCAGAGGATTCCTCGAATATCTCGATTCCCATCACAAGGCGGGAGAATTTCTTGATTACTTCCCTGATCTCGTTTCTGAAGTATTTGCCGCTGGTGACCTCCAGGGTGTCAAATCCTGCTATGTAAAGGCTCGTTAGAGCCCTCTGAAGGGCATCCGGCCCGACGTCGTACGGAATCGTCACCCTTCTTCTCTTCTCTGCGCGGGACCCTTCCTTCATCTTGATCAGGACATCATCTCCCATTTCCTCCACGTAGATCTCACTCCCCTTACCCAGAGAATTCCTGTGAATCCACTCAGACGGGAGAGAAACGATGTACGTCGATCCTCCCGTAAGCTGGAGTTTCCTTACCTTTGTTGCCATGACCGATCTACTTCTGATCCTCCTGCTTGCGTTCCATTGCCTGGCGGAAAGACCTGCTGTGTGAAATGCTCCTGGCCACAAAAACTCCTGCTATGAAGAACAGGTTGAACAGGATTATGTAACTAATCACAAACTCAGAGATCACAGCAGTGTAAAGCGCAGATGGAGAGGCAACTGCGCCAAGGTTAGATATCATGTTACTTGGGTTGTTGATATAAAACGAGTAGTTATAGGCGTTCGGGGAAAGCGTTGCGTTAGGGAAATAGACGATAAGCTTTGATCCAGCATGTGCATAATGGAGAAGAGGGCTACCCTTTCCGGTACTCAGGTTGTAACTCAGGTTGTACGTAAAAGCGCTGGAATAAATGGGCCTAATCTGCAGGCCAAAACTTGAAACCCCGCTGGTGTTGGTGGAGACCAGAAGAGAGAAGTTATAGGATCCAGAGACCCCGTTTACTGGATCGACGGATGAAGTTACGTTGTACCCCCCATTGAGGGTGCCTGAATTGGAACCAAGATCATTGTAAATTACGTTGGAATAGGCCATGCATGCAACTGGCGCAAGGATAATCAGCACCAATACTCCGACGATCAGCCTGGTCTTTGTCGCGTACATGTCCAGGTAATGCATGGTGACAAAGGTTATCAGTGGCGGCAGGAGGAGAACAAGTTCGGCTTCTGAAGTGTATCCGGAAGTTATGATCATCAGGTAGAAGAAAAGCGAGCTTGCCAGCAGCGAGATCGCCGGCACAGAGACATATTTATATTTTTTCAGCAGGGCAACAACGTCCATTTGTTTGATCCCGATTCTATATAGTAATCTATTCTTAAAGAATTATGCCCGCACCAATTCACACAGAACCCAGATTACCCTGAAACAAGTTGCTTCCTATATTGGTTCTGGGAAAATTGCAGGATCGGGAGACAGTTTTCACGCTTCACGAAAGACTAATAAAAATTGGAGAATGAAATTATACCGCCCCTGCAATAGGGTTGAGAGAGATGCTCCCCTCAATAAAGGACATAATGAAAATGCGCAAGAACCTGGGAATCAGCCAGAAAGACCTAGCAAGCGGAATCGGTGTAAGCCAGTCATATATAGCCCGCCTTGAGAAAGGAGAAATCAACCCGCCGTACGACAAGATCACCAAGATATATAGCTATCTCCAGAAAAGCGGCGACAGGGCTGAAAAACTTGACATCCGCGCCCAGAAACTGATGAGTTTTCCCATCATGTGGGCATATGCTTCCGACAGCATCCTGACCTGCCTTTCCACAATGAGAAAGAACGGATTTTCGCAGATGCCTGTAATGTCGAAGGACAGGCCTAACATAGGAACCATCACGGAATCAGGAATCAACGATCTGCTGGTCAACGGCACATCAATCGAATCCCTGAAGGGAATGAGCGTGAAGTCAATCATGACCGAACCGCTTCCGGTTCTCGGGAAGAACTCGCCTCTGTACGCGCTTTACCCCCTTCTTCGCTACTTTGACGCGATTCTTGTTTCCGACATGGGTGAGATAGTTGGGATAGTGACAAAGGCGGATATACTGAAGGCAGTCGAGGCTTATGCCTGATCCGGTTTTCCTGGTACTCCAGGGAATAATACTCATCCTGCCTGCTATGGCAGCAAACTCTCTGGCCGTCCTCACAGGAGGCAGGGGAAAGATGGATTTTGGGAAGAGCTTCATAGACGGAAGAAGAATATTCGGTGACGGCAAGACCTGGAGCGGATTTTTCGGTGGAATACTGCTCGCCATAGTTCTCGGTTTCATAATCATTGGTTTTGACTCTTTGCTGGGGAACCCCATTCTTCCATATGGAACTGGCATTACGGGGGCAGTATACGTACTGCTGGTAATGACATCAGGATCCCTGATTGGTGATGCAGCGGGTTCCTTCACGAAACGGAGGCTTGGAATAAAGAGCGGTGGTAATGCGGGCCTGCTTGATCAGCTGCCTTTCATACTGATGTCCTTCCTTTTTCTTGGGCTTTTCGCATGGAATTTCTTTTATCAGGCATACTGGAACTATTTTGCCGTTCCGGCAATTGTGATAATAACTCCGCCAGTGCATAGGATTGTAAACGTTATCGGGTTCAAGATTAACAGGAAGTCGGTCCCATGGTGACGGAATACAAGATGGTGATAGTTGTCCGAAAAGATCTTGATCTTGGCAGAGGAAAAATCGCTGCACAGGTGGCGCATGCTGCGGTTCACTGCGCGCTGCATGCGGAGAAAAACGACAAGTCAGTTTTCAGGCAGTGGAATGAGCAGGGTGGGAAGAAAATCGTGGTAAGGGTCGACTCCCTGGATGATATATACCGCCTGAAGGATCAGGCTGATAAGAAGGGTATCACAAACAGCCTGATTACGGATGCAGGAAAGACCCAGGTTGAACCGGACACAGTAACATGCCTTGGACTCGGACCCGCGGAGGCCAGCCTGCTTGACGAGATGACCGGTGGTCTTTCTCTCCTGTAGGCAGCCTGTTTGAACAGCGGATATCCAGGCAGCGGGACGGGTTACTCCATTTGATATGGATCACACCCAAATTACAGATCCGGCCGTACCAGGTTAAATCATCCATCCAGACGGACTGAACAGTATTTTACGGTCCGTGCAATCCAGTTTCATGGATTTCAATCTCACGCAGGAACAGGAACTGCTGAAGGAGACTGTCAGGAAATTTGGGGAAACCGAGATCGCTCCAAGGATCAGGGATATGATCGCGAAGCGGCGTATCCCCGATGAAATAAAGAGGAAGATGGCTAACCTGGGCATCCTCGGAATGACCGTTCCGGAGGAATATGGTGGAATGGGAGCTGACGCTTTCACTACCGGGATAGTCGCCGAGGAAATAGGGCGGGCAGACCCTACGGCCTCCATCCCCGTGCTCTTTCTTGTCAACAACGCCTGGACATACCTTATCAGCAAGTATGGTACGGCAGAACTCAAGGAAGATCTGCTGCCGAAGGTGGCGAAAGGGAAGAACTTCGTGGGCATAGCCTCCACGGAGCCCAACTACGGATCGGATCTGGGATCAATGACTTCGAAGGCAGAGCGCGGAAAGAATGGATTTATACTTAGCGGAGAAAAGTCATTCATCAGCCTGGTTCGCGATATCGCGGAAGCAGGAGGCGGATACGTAACCGTATTGAAAACGGATTCTGCAAAGGGTACCAACGGCATCTCACTCTTCTTCATGCCATATGTGAAGGAAAAAATGGAGATAACGCCCATTGAGGAGATGGGAAGGGAAGGCTCTTCCTGGGGAAGCTTCAAATTTTCCGGCCTTGAGGTGGGAAGTGAAAACCTGCTTGGCGAGTTGAACAAGGGGTTCAAGATAGTGCATGAAGGGTTTGAATTTGCACGCGGCCTGATTGCAATGATTTCTTGCGGCGCTGCGAACAAATCCATTGAAAATGGCGTGGAATACATGAAAGCCAGGAAAGCATTCGGGAAGGAGATTGCCAGGTATCAGGGGCTGCAGTTTGATCTCGCGAACGATGTCGCGAAGATTGAATCTGCGAGGAACGTGTCTCTCAAGGCACTGTGGATGTACGATCTTGAGCAGAAGGGGCTGAAATATTCAAGGTTCGAAGTCAGCAAGCAGATCGCGATTGCCAAGTACACAGCCACTACATGGGCATTTGACGCGATCAACGACGCCCTCCAGTGGCAGGGCGCGTACGGATATTCGAAGGATTGTCCGGAAGAATGGGCTCTGCGAGGCATAAGATCCTTCATGCTTGCGGAAGGATCAAGAGAAATCATGAAGATGATAATTGCCAGGGAAACTCTCGGAAAGGAGTATATCAAATAGGACTCAGTAACTGCGCATACACCTCAAGTGCAGATCGGTTTTCGCTGACGTCATGCACCCTCAGAAATTCGACGCCCTTCGACTGCAGGTATATGCTGGAGGCAATGGTGCCTGGAAGCCTATCTTCCACCGGCAAACCAGTTATGCCCCCTATCCAGCTCTTCCTGGAAGTGCCAACCAGTAGCGGGAATCCAATGTGCAAGGATGTGATCTCCCTGAGTATTTTCAGGTTTCCGTTGATGTTCTTTGCAAATCCGATCCCGGGATCAAGGATCACCCTGTCTGCCCTTATTCCGGATTCCTGCATTTCAAGGAGCCTGTCATAGAAAAACAACACTATTTCAGCAATTACGTTGTCATACTGGACGTGCAGGTTCATATCAGCTGGAGTGCTCTTCATATGCATAATGACGCAATTTGTATCATATTCAGCTGCAATTTTCCTCATTTCACCGTTTGCAAAGCCGCTGATATCGTTTATGTAGGAGACTCCAAGATCAGCCATTTTACGGGCCGTCTCCGGGTGCCTGGTATCGATGGAAACAGGGATGTCGCATACGGACGTGATGTACTTAACAGCATCAGAAACCCTGGAAAGCTCCTCTTCCACGGAGATTGCAGGTGATCCCGGCCTCGTGCTTTCCCCACCAACGTCAATTATGTCAGGTGCGCTTTGGATCATCTTTTCCAAGAGCTTTTCGTCGGCCATAATTCTGGATCCAGGATAGAAGGAATCCGGCGTTGCGTTCAGTATCCCCATCAGTTTCGGCCTTCCCGCGTCAGGAGATTTGGGTAACGCCATGCCTGCAAACTTCTCCACGTAATCCCTTTCAAAACCATCACTTGAAATAATTTCATTAAGGGAATCGGGGGTCAGCTCAGCTGTCATCTCCGAAAATCTGACCCCGTTGAGGTTCAACCCGGGAGAGCCATCCTTTTTCGTAAAAACATGAAACTTTCTCACGCCGGAGGCTGATCCCTGTTCCTGAAACGGATAGACGAACCTGTCGACCATATCCTGTAAGGGGTTTCATGCTTAATTTGACTTCTTCGTATTTCGTCCCGGTGATTGCGTTTTCTTCACCCCCTTATTTAAAAAGGCTTATTAACGGTGGTACGATTATTGAATTCGCGCTCTTTGAGACAAAAGTGATACGATGCCTAATACTCGCGGAAACGGTGCCCCCATCCACAGGGGGAAGCACTACACGGACCTCGACAAGCTATCTGCAGCCATCAGTATGGGACTAAGCCTGCAAAATAGAAGGATGAGCAGGGAGGAGTCCCTGCATGCCGCAGAACACCTTATAAACTTCTTCGGTTACAGCGACAGGGTTATCGACAATATGCTGGAGCCGGAAGACAGAGACGCATTTTACACCATGGAGGATATCGGGGTGCTTCAGACCGAGAGGGAGGAAACAACGCTTTTTGACGGCCGGGAATGGAGAATACATTACTGGCTCCTGAACACCGACAGGATTGAGGAACTCGCCACGCTGCCATCCGAAAGGGCGCCTGTCGTCGAGGAGAACGTCTTTGATTTCTACAACACCATTCCCGAAGAGGATTGGAAGACGCCAACCCGGTGATCCATCTGCATGTAGCGATCCTGGACAGGGAGAAATGCCACCCGAAGAAGTGCAACCATGAGTGTCAGTATTATTGCCCGCCAGTGAGAAGCGGCACACCCACAATCGAATTCGTTGATTATCAGGATCAACCGGTTATAAACGAACCCCTGTGCATTGGGTGCGGGATTTGCGTAAAGCGCTGTCCCTTTGGGGCAATAAAGATCGTTAGCCTTCCAGAGGAACCGGGAGAAAGCATCCACAGGTTTGGCGTTAACGCATTCAGGCTTTACTCCATACCTGCGCTTGAGAAGGGAAAGGTGACCGCGATACTTGGCAAGAACGGCCTCGGAAAGACAACCGCGCTGAACATCCTTTCAGGGGTGACGGTGCCGAACCTGGGGGATTATGAAAAGAAAGGCGAAATGGATGCAGTGATAGAACATTTTTCCGGCACCGTAATTGGAGACTATTTCAGGGATTTATACTCCGGCAAGACAAGGGTGGTGCTGAAGAATCAGTATGTGGACAAGATACCTCGCGTTAAGAGCGGAAAGGTTTCCGAGATCCTTAAGGCGGGAGATGAAACCTCAAACCTGGACTTGGTCTCTGAAAGGCTGGGGATTGCAGGCATAATGACCAGGGACATCAGGGAATGCTCCGGCGGGGAGCTGCAGAAGGTCGCAATCGCAGCGACTCTGCTTAGGGACGCTGACACCATCCTGATAGACGAAATGTCCTCATATCTCGATATCGGGGAGAGGGTGGGCATCTCGCTGCTCATACAGGAGATCGCCAGAAAAAAGAGCATCATGATAGTGGAGCATGACCTTGCCATACTTGACTGGCTGGCTGACACAGTCTACCCGGTTTATGGTGAGCCAGGAGCATATGGAATAATCGCATCACCGAGGACCTCATCAAGAGCCATAAACTCTTTCCTGGAAGGGTTCCTGAGGGAGGAGAACGTAAGGATCAGGGAATACCCGATACAGTTCACCAACAGGTCATGGAGGAGAACTGCTGCCGGGCAGATCATACTCGAATGGAAGGACATCTCAAAGACACTGGGCGAGTTCACCCTGACATCATCTGAAGGCAAGCTGAAGAGCGGTGAGGTGGTGGGCTGCCTTGGCAGGAACGGAACAGGCAAGACAACTTTTGCTAAACTCATGGCAGGTGAACTTGAACCCGACTCCGGAAGTTTCTCCAGCAGCCTCAAGATCGCGTACAAGCCTCAGTACATATATTCTGATTATTCAGGAACTTCCGAAGATCTGCTGAAATCGGCACTGAAAATTCGCTATGACGAGACGTTCAACAGGGCAGAAATCTTCAGGCCGCTCGACATAAACGAACTGCTTTCGACCACCGTGAGCGACCTGAGCGGAGGCGAACTCCAGAGGCTTTCCATCGCGTTAACTCTTGCAATGGAAGCCGATTTATATCTGCTTGACGAGCCGTCTGCGCATCTTGACAGTTCATACAGGATGACCGCTGCGAAGGTCATCAGGCGGGTGATGGAGAACAACAGGAAGAGCGCCATGGTTATTGATCATGACCTTTACTTCATAGACCTGATTGCAGACGAACTGATGATTTTTTCAGGTGTTCCTGCTTCAAGCGGGCATTCAACAGGCCCAATGAACATGAGGGACGGGATGAACAACTTCCTTTCAAGCGTGGGAATAACGTTCAGAAGGGACGGGCAGAGCGGCCGGCCCAGAATCAACAAGCCCGGGAGCAGCCTGGACAAGCAGCAGAGAGAAAGCGGAGAATACTATTATCTACATCAGCAATGATACGAGGACTATGGAAGTCCTCCACAGGGATGGCCTTGCAAGAATAGCGAGGGTAAAGACAAGGCATGGGATCATAAACACTCCGGCGGTAATGCCGGTGATAAACCCGAACATCATCACCGTCCCCCTGAAGGAAATCGAGAAGATCGGATTCAGTGCGATCATAACAAACAGCTACATCATCAGGAGAACTGAAAAACTCAGGACGGTTGCGCAGGAAAAAGGGATACACTCCCTACTGAACTTTAGCGGTCCGATAATGACGGATTCCGGCACCTTCCAGGAATATGTGTATGGCGGAGTTGAATTTGGCAATGAAGAGATGGTGCGATTCCAGGAAAGCATAGGCAGCGACATCGTCACCATAAGGGATATTTTCACCAACCCAGACGACAGCTATGAGACTGTCAGTTCAGCTGTGAACGAAACCTATGAAAGGGCAAAGAATTCCACGGTGCACGAGGAAACACTGCTGGCAGGAACAATCCAGGGCGGGATATACCCTGATCTGAGGAAGAGATCCTCCAGCATGATGTCCAGAGTATCGGATTATCTTCCCATCGGCGGAGTAGTCCCACTGCTGGAAAATTATAGGTATTCCGACCTCGTCAATGTCATTCTTGCATCCAAGATCAACGCCTCAATGAGCCTTCCGATCCATCTTTTCGGCGGCGGCCATCCCATGTTCATCCCGATGGCAGTGCTTCTTGGAGTGGATCTCTTCGATTCCTCCTCCTACGTGAAGTATGCACGCGGGGGAAGGCTGCTATATCCCGACGGAACACGTGACCTGGACCGGATATTTGAGTTTCCGCCCTGGAGCCCATTGTGCGATAAGTTCACGGCGGACGAATTGAGGGGTATGGGCGAGGCCGAAAAGACCTACTGGCTTTCCCTGCATAACCTGGTCGCGATCTCCAATGAGATCAGTGAGACAAGGGAGAGGATAAGGGAAGGTAACCTTTGGCAATATGTCGAATGGCGCAGCCAGGCGCATCCATACCTGAGGGACGCATTCCGGACGCTTTCCAGGCAGGCTTGGAAAATCGAGAAATTCCAGGAGATTTCAAAGAAAGGGGCTATGTTTTTTCCGGATCAGGTTTCAATGCTTGGCCCATACGTAAGGAGGCTGAAGAAATTTACCAGCTCCTATGTGGCGAGGAAGTATCCCGTGGTATGCGTATCCGATTCCCAGCTGAAGAAGAAATCTGCCATTGAAATAAGAGGGGCGTATGAATCGAAAAGAACAACAATGCTTGTCCCGTGGAATGGAATCCACGTGCCCATAGAACTTGAGGAGACTTTCCCGGTACAGCAGTCGATATCGTCCAGGCTATTCGGGATGCACAGGTGCAGATCCCTGCAGTTCGGATCTATAAGGGAAGACGAAAAGGAACGCAATTTTGATCTGGAAAAGGTGAGGGCTGTTGCCGATTACCAGTACGGGCCTGGAATAGGGCATATCCTCTTTCCAGATGGTTCTGAGATACGCAAATCGAAAAAGACCGGAAGAATCAGGACTGTTTCTCTTGGAGGGAATATCACTGCGACCCTGAGGGCAATGGACGGGTTTCTCACACTCACCATCGATGGGGCAAGGCTGATCGATCCATACTCCAGGAACCTGAGCGTAACGGTGACAGACGACAGTGCGGAGTTCAACGCAAAGGGATTCAACGTGTTCTGCAAGTTCGTAGTGAAAGCATCACCAAGGATAATATCCGGGAACGACACTCTGGTACACGACCGGAATGGAAAACTGGTTGCCGTTGGCAAGGCAGCGCTGCCAGGGTTCGAGATGAGGCAGTTTGACAACGGGATAGCAGTAAACGTTCACAGCGGTTTGGAGGGTCATCATGGAAAGGACACTGACGGATGAACAGAGGGATGCGATACAGAATGACGGAAACACGCTCCTGCTTGCCAATCCAGGCACCGGCAAAACTTTCACCATTGCACAGAAATTTCTCCACCTTGTAAAGGCTGGGACCAAACCGGAAAACATACTGTGCATCACGTTTACCAACAGGGCCAGGGACAGGATGGAGGATGAAATAGTAAGGAATCTCAGGGCGGCAGGTGTGGACTTCGTTCACTCGGATCTGAACGTTCACACATTCCATTCTTTCGCCATGAAGAGCCTTGGGGATACAGAACTGATAGATTCAAATTTCCTGAGGCTGACAATATTCAGGTATCTCAAGGACAACGCGGCGCTTAATTACGAGGACGAGTACCTGATATCCGAAATTGTCCCGGGATTGGAGAACCATATCAGGAAGCTGAAGAGTTTCGGCATCCTACCGTCCGACATAGATCTCGCTTCCGTGAAGAAGAACCTTCCTGAAAACGTAAACATGGATAGAGCAGACCTGGAATCCTTTGTTGAGACCTTCGTCGACATATACCGGGCATATGAGAAGGAAAAGGGAAGGAGGAGGGACTATACCGATCTGCTGATCAGTTTCCTTAAGCTTGCAGAGAAGCCCAGGTTCAATTATGTTCTGGTCGATGAGCTCCAGGACATGAACAACCTGGAGGCAAGAATAGCAATAGAATGCTCAGGGAAATTCTTCGTGGTGGGTGACAGAAAACAGTCCATTTTCAGTTTTCAGGGAGGCAGCATCTCCAATTTCGGAAAATTCAGGGAGTCCCAAAAATTCATACTTTCCAGAAATCACAGAAGCACCAACGAGATCCTGAACTATGCTTCAGAGTACCTGAGGAACGCTGCCAATGACACCAAGTACTCAGAGGAATTGAGGGAACTCAGGAACGAGAATGCACCTCCCGGTGAACCTGTAAAGATTGTCCACCTTGAGAGCGACGATCCGGTCGAAGGAATAGGAGGTATACTGCAGTTTCCGGAAGTCAGCAGTTCAAACAGGATTGCAATTCTTTCCAGGAAAAACGAGAGCGTGAGGAAGATATGCAGGCAACTGGACAAACTCAGCGTCAAGTATTCCACCTCGCTCTCATCGCATTCGGAGAACGCCAGATCTGAAATCATCGACTTCATTTCAGGACTCCTTACAAATGACGGCGATTCAATCTCCAGATGCCTTGTTTCCCCCTTCTTCCCAGGTGACCTGAGGGACATAAGCACACTTCTTGAAAAAAGGAGGAATGGCGTCACCTTCAGTGACCTCGAGCAGGCGTTCCCCGGATTTGCCTCGCTGAGGAAAAAGTGCGCGAAGCTGCAGAGCCTCCCATCTATAATGGAGGAATACATAATTCCAGCCTCGGTCGCTTTCGGGCATGACTATTTCCGCACCGCGGTATCCGTAAACAGTGCCCTTATCGAGGCTCTATCCACCCTCAAGGAGATCACGCCCTCACTTGTCATAGAGTACCTGAGGATAAGCTCTTTCGAGGATGCCGAGGCAGAGCAGGCTAGGATAACGGTCAGCTCGGTCCACAGGGCAAAGGGGCTAGAATTTGAGACCGTGATATACCTGCCAAGCCCTGATCGCAAGAAGCACACGCTTAAGTTCTACGAAGCCGTTGCAGAGGGCATTCTCAAGAGTCTGGGATATGATTTCATGGAGGAGATTGAAGATGAGGCAGCCCGAATCGACTTTGTGGCATTTACAAGGGCCGAAAAGCATCTTTTCGTGGTTCCCAGGCTGAAGGACTCGGACATTTATTCAAACAGGTTTTCACAGCCAGTGAATTGCCCGAATTCAGAGTCCGGGATCACACGCAGTTTTGAGGAGTACAGCAGGGCCTACACGCTTTTCCTTTCTGGCGCAGTGGAAGAGGCACGAAAGCTTCTGAACAGGAAATCAAGATGGCTGCTGAATGCAATCAACACGCACTTCAATTCCCTGTCAAAGCTTTCATACTCTGCCTTGATGAACGACAGCCCATTCGACTATCTCAAAACGTATGTACTAAAAATCCGTGCCAGCTCGAAGGCATTGACAATGGGATCCAACGTTCATTCCATTGCCCAGAAAATAGCAAACGGAGAACTCATAGAAGTGAAGCCTGAGGATAAGCCTTATGCGATGAACATTTCCTCGGTCATCGGGACGTTACAGAGGGAGTTCCCCAAAGTGAGCGCTGCAGAAAAATGGATGGAGGTATCCCTCGACAAACTGCTTGGGATGGACCAAGACATTACTTTCCGGGGCGCCGCTGACCTCATCCTGAGCAACGGCTCCAAATACCTGATTCTCGACTGGAAGACCTCCAAAAACGAAGGATATTCCAATGATCATATGGTGCAGCTTGAGGCGTACAGACGGCTTTACTCAAGCACCACCGGTATACCGGAAAATAACATAGAAGCTGCCATAGGGTACATAGCACTGAGAAACCCGGTGAACAGAGGGAAACCGCCGTCTTTCAAGATTACATTCCAGAAAACTCCTGACAAGCAGCTTGAAAAGCTCAAGAGCAAAATTGGGGCAATCCTGGATTGGAAGGGCCGGCCCTCCTCCTTTATAGATGCCTTAAGGGAGAACCCTGACGAATCCCACCTCTATGAAGAGCTGCTTGCAGAAATAAACCGGGAGATGGAATTGCCAGAACAGTCTGCAAACAGGGATCAGAAAGAGGGAGGTTGAAAACAAATCGCCATGCGCGCAAGCTATCGGCTTAATCAATGAATGTGAAAATTACAAAATAATGCAGGCAATTGCCAAACACTTCCGGTGTTGCCTATCTATCGCTATTCTTACCCAGGTACACAAATCCCGATTTCACAGGCTTGGTGCGATCTACTTCGGGATTCTTGCATTCGCAGTGCCACTTGCAATCCACCGTGATAATATGGCCAGCAGGCCAGTGTGGGAGACTCCGGAGCCTGCTACGGGTGATATGATGCAGCCAGGCCGAATCCACCATGGCGAGCTGATGCCCACAATTCTTGCACATTCCAAAATTTAATCTCGCCAAAATGTTTGCCTCCCGATCAACGATGATGCCATATTAGTTAGGGAGGCTATAATTTTTATGCTCACTGAGGTTCCCGCTTTGCAAAACACCGTTCATTGCTATTTTAGAGAGCGAGATTACTGAAGTGCGATCCAATTTCCATGTGGGTTTTCCTTGATTGTGCACGAAGTCTTTGTAACCATGCCACAAACTCTTCTTCCTGCGTAAACTCCATGGGATTTCCAAATTTCATCTTTTTCCAGGATTACCTTTCTGTATCTAGCATCAGACTTCTGGCAGTTTATGGGGACATCGATTTAGGGATTGAAGTTTTCACAAAAAATTTCAAAAGAACAGTATGTGTTAGTGATTGGCTTTTTTATGCTAGGTCGCAGAAGGCTCAGGGATCCATGAAACGCGTCAGAGGTTCAGGTTTCTGCCCCCAGTTTGACAGTTCAGGAAACAATGAGCCTTGATGGGAATTCCCGGAGGCTTTTATCGGACATCCAGCGATATGCATGAAAAAGAAAGTAACGCGATGCGAGGGATGGGATTTGAACCCACGAACCCCTACGGGACAGGATCTTAAGTCCTGCACAGTTGGCCAGGCTTTGTTACCCTCGCATAGTTCTGGTAAATACCCAAGCGGTATATTATAAATCTAAAACCCCTGCCATCGGAAGAATATGCAAAGCAAGCGGCATCAATAACTGGAACTCAGAACTATACTTCCTGAAATTTGCCCCGACTTTTGGGATTATGATAAAGTATTCAAACCCGGGGTAACACTGTTCTGGAGGGATAGCAACGATTTCTCCCTTTCCAAATATCCCGATATGTCTGCTGGATTTCCGATGCTGAACATTATTAACGTGAATCCCAATACACACGAATGATGAACAATCCAAACTTCCCGGCTGATGGAGAAGTTGTTGATTTTGAGCTTGAGGAGGAACCCAAATGGATTACTGTGAACCTGGGCGACGGTTCCGTCATTCAGATAAAGATGGAAATAGTCTCAATTATGAAAGGAGGCAACGATCCCAATAATGGTTTACCGCTTTACATGGTTCAGGCGACCAACATAATAAGGGTCAAGAAAGTTCCAAAGGAGCTTATTCAGAAGAAAAAAGCAGACGACTCAAAAGGGCAGTCGCTTTACCGGTGAGCAAGTACCAATGTGGGAACCGGGCCTATAATTTTGCCTTAAGGTTCCGCAGTGACAGGCCATGAATCGACAGGCAACCACGCATAAGGTTTTGGAAACAGAAATGAGTCCTGATAATTTGGAAGGCCTGGTGCATATTGCTGATCGGCATCATCCAATCCCAAACGCCAAGCGGGTCCGACCTTTGATAAATATTCTGGAAAAGATATATAGCCCGTCTCTGATTATACGCTGTCCATGACTGATCCGGATGAAATAGACAACAGGATAATGGAATTACTTGAAGTGAATTCCAGGGCCTCAAACGTGGAAATTGCAGAGGCAATTGGAATTTCAGAAGGCACTGTCAGGAACAGGATCTCAAGACTGGTTAAGGATGGATACATCAGTAAATTCACAATGTTGAGGGGTACAAAGGGTATATCCGCAATAATTCTGGTGAAGGTGGATCCAAAGGAGACGGAAAGGGTTACGGCTGAACTTTCCCGCCTGTTCAAGGATATATATGAGATCTCAGGGAAGTACGACCTTGCGATTCAGCTATGGTGCAACGGATCTGAGGAACTGAACGGGATCATAAATGACATCAGGGAGATTGAGGGCGTAAAGTCCACGGACTCGATGATCAAACTCAACTATTTCAGGCGAAAGGCATAGCGCTAAAGTCACAGCAGTATAATTGCTGCCTGACTCTGGCAGGGGATGCTAACCAGATTCAGATTTTCAGTCAGATCGTCAAGGCTGGTGGTCAACAGGCAGGTTGTATGACTCGTGCGTTCAAACAGGTTCGAGTTATGTGATCGATGCATTGTCTGTTACTAATCTATAAAAAGTTTTATTTAATATCATTTAGTATGTGATAAAAGGTGTATCCAATATTGGCCCCTATATTTGAGTCCATTGAACCCATAAAATACAGGTCGTGCGGTTTTCCACCGGAGGATAATTAATTGTTGCAAAGAATGAGAAAAGAGTTCCCATGAAAATAAGCGAAATTCACACAAAACTGGATAGAAGATGTGTAATTGCAATTAGGCAGCACAAGGGAATATTTGATCTGCTTGCAAGGATGAATGAAGTGATCCCAGCTTATGTATACGCCGAGGAAGAAAAAACATACATTCAGCTGTTCTTCCCGAAGTCAGGAAAGCCCGGTCAGGCGATGACACCGGTTCTTTCAAGGAAGGATCTCATTGAGAAGAGATCATACTATTCCATAAGCGAGAGAATCAACAACATTGAGGGAATGAAGTCCATAGGCGAACTGCTGGATGCGCCATCGGTAGCGTTGAACAATACTTATATGCTTAAGGATGAACTCTTCCTGGATTTCAGGTTTCACAGCAAAAAACTGCACGAGTTGAACGACATACTTTCAACGGTGATCGGGAAAAACCAGAATTTCAGGATTGCCAAGCTCACGCATGCCAGGAATCTCAGGGAGAGAATGGAAGAGATGCATTCCCAGACTCCTCTTGCAGTCGTGAGGATATCCATACCTGTACCGCTTGAGAATCCATTGATGAAATACATTGCCGAAAGCCACGCGGATACAGTCGCAGAAATAGAAGGCAGGTCAGTCTCCGATGGTGGCATAAAGGTGCTGCTTTACGCGTCCTCATCATTGAAGAGCGATCTGGTCAGGGCAATATCTAAGGACGATAATGTATACGAAACGTACGTGTACGAGAAGTCCCTGATGGAAGGTAGAAAAATGGGGAATGAAGCACGAATCCCAAGGATAGCTTTCTTCCTGACGCTTGATGGAGACAGGCTTTACGATACCACATTCGTACCTGCTGCGGAAGCAGATGAATACGTTTCCATAATGATGAATTCACTCATGGCGGATCATGGATCGCATCCCCTGCTGGAATATTATTCGGAACTGGACGAGGAACTGTGGAAATGGATATGAATTTATCACGATTATTCAGAAAACAAAAGGATTAGACATTATGCAAGAAACACCAAATTATCCCACCTTCATCTGCAAGGGCGAAGATTGAAAGATCTCCAACATTGTAGTTTCAGCATCCGGTTAATCGCTCTTCGTACGATATTCCTTGATCCTTCGTCAACCGTTTTCACCCGACATTCAATGTTTGCTCGGGGGGAGAGAGGCAGTATAATTTCTCAAAATTCGCTTGATTGGCGATACGATTAAATAAGAAAATCAAATCTTACCAGGAGGTCATAGCATGCCTGAGCTAAACATCATCTATGTCGGTAAAAAACCAACAATGAACTACGTGCTTGCAATCGTTACGCAATTCAACAACCACGTTGACCACATCGTAATAAAGGCCAGGGGGAAGGCAATCAGCAAGGCCGTGGACATCGCGGAGATCACAAGGCACAAATTTATCCAGGAAGTGAAGTATGACAAGATAAACCTCGAAACAGAAGTGGTACACAGCGATAGGGGGGACTCAAACGTTTCGTCGATAGAGATAACCCTTAAAAGGTAAAACCCCATTATTCAAACTTATAACCGATGGAGCAATTCCGCATCAAGGTAACCGTGATTCATGAAAGACATCAGGGAGTGGGAACTCAGCCTTGCGGATAAGATCTTCATAATCAACAACCGACTGATAGAAGTCGTATCTTCCGTAGAGCCACATCTCGACTCCATGGCAAAATATACCATTGAAGCGGGTGGAAAGAGGGTCAGGCCAATCCTCACACTGCTAAGTTACAGCGTAGCCGGTAATGGCGGGTACGAAGATGCAATAGATCTTGCCGTCAGCAATGAATTGGTCCACACTGCCAGTCTTATACATGATGACGTTATGGACAAGTCCGACCTGAGAAGGGGACGGGAAACTCTCTTCCACAAGTACGGCATCTATAATGCCATCGTTGTCGGCGACTACCTTTTTACCAAAGGATTCGAGCTGGCGTCGCAGTATGGGCAGGAGGTTGCTAAGGTCCTGGCATGGGGTGCATCTAAACTGGCAGAGGGCCAGGTAAGGGAATACTTCAACATGGGAAACCTAGAAATGTCAGAGGATACCTATATCAGGATTATTTCGGACAAGACTGCCAATTTCTTTGCCGCGTGCGCAAAGGCAGCCGCCATGGCTGGAGGTGCAAGCAAGGAAATCCAGCAGGACATGCACAACTTTGCCTATCAGATGGGACTGGCATTTCAGATTACAGACGACATACTTGACATAGTTGGGGACCAGAGCGAAACTGGGAAACCTATCTTTAACGATCTTAAGCAGAGCACAATCACGCTTCCGATCATCTATGCGCTTGCCAGGGACGGCGAAAGAGGCGGCGAGTTCAGAAAGATCCTCACCTCGAACATTCCCGCTGAGGAAAGGAATAAAAGAATCAAGGAAGCCCTGGCTAACACCGGGGCACTGGACTACTCTTTTGAACGTGCGAAATATCACTCTGAGAAATCAATTGAATACCTGGGAAAGACAGGCAAATCCCCTTCACTGGACACCCTTATGGATCTGTCTCTTCTTGTAATAGACCGGGTATCCTCCGCTTTCTGAAACAGGCATCACGGAGTGCTTACTGCTGAGTACCAGGCTGCTGGGACGTGGCACTTCTGTCGCCGGATGCTGATTTGTTCGCCTGAGCTACAGACTTTAGCCCGAGCGCAGAAAGAGCATTGATGTCGGCCGCTGCAGCAACCTGCATCGGTATCATCATGAGGCTCCCCTTCCCTTCCAGCCCGATTTCGTAAAGGATATTCATCCACCTCAACTGGAAAGCTATTGGATTGTTCAGGTACTGGTTTGACGCCTCTGACATCTTCTGTGAAGCCTCCACTTCTGCTATGGCGAGGGTAACTCTCGATCTCCTCTCCCTCTCTGCCGAAGCCTGTCTGGACATGGCTTCCTGAAGCGACTGGGGGACCTGCACATCCCTAATTTCCACGCCAGAAACCTTGACTCCCCAATGTTCCGTTTTCTCGTCGATGATCTCCCTTGCGCTGACCGCAATTTTCTCTCTTTCGGAAAGGACCTCGTCGAAGGAATATTTTCCAATAACCTCCCTTATCGTGGTCTGCGCTGAAAGATTTGTACCGTTATAATAACTCTCGATGTTCAGCACAGCCTTCTGGGCATCGACCACCTGGTAATACATGACGGCATCGATGTTGACGGGAACGTTATCCTTGGTGAAAGATGCTTCACTCTTGAAGGCAACCACCTGTATCCTTGTTGAAATCTTGGTTATTTTGCTGACTATCGGCGTGACAAATATAATTCCCGGCCCTTTTATTCCCCCATAGCGTCCAAGGGTAAGGACAACAGCCCTTTCCCACTCCTTCAGTACATGTATACCGGACAGCAGGATAATTATGACAATGAAAAGCAGGAAGCCTCCAAGGTAATAGTACGTTGCATCCATGTGAATGAATTATACCGTCATTATTAAACTGTTCCAATCAGCATTACTCGTCTGCGAAAAGATACGGGCGCTTATGTGGGCGGTGATAATTTGATGATTTCGTGTTAAATAGATCCAGTTGATCGGGTGCCATGGGATCATTCCTGTTGCTGCTCATCGTGGCGATAGCAGTAGCAGGGCTGCACATGGCAGCACCTGATCACTGGGTGCCGCTCATCACGGTATCAATCGGCAGAAACTACAGCAGGAGAAGGAAATATGAAATGGCCGCCGCAATCGGCCTGGGGCACTCCTCCTCCTCGGCATTGATTGCAGTTGTGGCACTGTCAGCCGGGCTTACTTTCCTTGGCCCTTTCATTTCTGACCTTTTTTATGTATCTGAAGCCCTTCTGGTGATCATCGGGATATACTTCGTTCTGATCGGTTACAGGGAAGGCGGGCACGAGGGCAGCCCTGGCACCGGAAATTCACTGCTGCTTGTAAGTATCTTTCCAGACCTTGCGCTCATGCCGATCCTGCTCTCAGGTGCAGGTTTGCCGTTATATCAGATATCAGCAATCCTACTGTCGTTCATTGCAGCCACCGTCCTATCGCTGGCACTGATAATCGGCTTTTCCGGCAGCCAGATAGGATTGCGCCTGTCACGCCTTAAGCCAAACAGGATGGATTACGCAGTAGCCGCCATGCTATTTGGCACCGCCATGTTCCTTTTCCTGTTCCCTGGACTATAGAAAAAGAATAAATCACCTGCTCTGCATTAACCCCGGTGCAGTTCAAAGCTAGACTTGTGGAATGGAAGGAGATAGTTGACTGGTGCGACACACTCAGAAGCAGGATAATCGGGAGTTTTGATCCAGACTTCATAATCGGGTTATCAAGGGGAGGGCTGGTGCCGGCCCGTATACTATCGGACAGCCTCCTTATAAAAGATCTGTTCACGCTGAAAACCGAGCACTGGGGAATGACGGCGAATGTGGATGGACAGGCCGTGCTCAGGAAGCCGGATTCCCTGAACGTGAAGGGGAGGAGAGTCCTGATTGTCGACGACATAACAGACACAGGCGAGAGCATGGACATCGCAAAGAAGTACGTGCAATCCCTTGGCCCTGCTGCCCTGAAGACCTCAACGATGCTCCACATTGACCGGTCAAAGCACGTACCGGATTTCTTCGCCAGGGGGGTAAGCGGATCGGAATGGACATGGTTCATCTTTCCATGGAATATCCACGAAGACCTTAACAATCTCATAGTGAAATCCTGCCACGGGAAATTCAGCACTGGCCAAATACTGGAAATCCTGAAGGATCAATATGACCTCAACATCAGCCTGGAGGTTCTTGATTCGGTTCTTGCAGACCTGGTGCAGCTCGGGAAGATAAAGAAGGAAAGATCTGCTTGGGTGACAGAATAATCAATCCGGAACTATAACGGTTCCAGACCTTCCGCTAACGGCTTCAGCAGCATCATCTAGAGAGGCTATAACGGCCTCCTTTCCGCCACCCCTGATGAACAGCACAGACGCCCTGACCTTGGGCCCCATGCTCCCGGACCAGAATTCACCACGCCTGGAAAGTTCTTCAGCCTCAGACACTGTTATCCTGCCGATCAACTCAGACTCGGGCGTCCCATAATTCCTGTATGCACCCTTCACGTCGGTTAAAATTATGAGTTTTTGGCACCCTATTCCCTTTGCCAGCACCGAGGATGCGAGGTCCTTGTCGATCACAGCCTCGACGCCCTCAATCATTCCGTTTCTTTCAATTACGGGAGTCCCGCCACCGCCGGCACTGATGGGGATAAATTTATTCCTGAGTAGTTCGAGCACCGCATTTTCTTCCAGTATTCTCAATGGCATCGGGGATGGAACCACCCGTCTCCAGGTCCCGTTCTTGCTGTTGACCAGGGACCAATGGTACTTCTCGGCAAGCCCCCTGGCCTCGTTCTCCTTGTAAAACCTACCTATCGGCTTCGACGGGGAAGCAAAGGCAGGATCATCGGCAGAGACAAGCGACCTTGAAAAAACCGACACAATCTGCTTGCCAGTCTTGGTGACGGAATTATAGGCATTTGATATAATCTCTGATATCAGCCCCTGTGACATTGACCCGCATGCATGCAGAGGCATGGCCGGTACCCCATCCGCCGGCTGTTCGTTCCGCAAGAGGATATCCCCCACCTGGGGGCCGTTCCCATGGGTCACCACAACCTCATTGTCCTGCAGAATGCCGTTCAGCTTGGCCATTGCCTGCCGGGCGACGTTGAACTGGGCTTCGTAGGTCCTCTCAGCATTCTCCGAAATAAGTGCATTTCCTCCAAGTGCTATCAGAATCCTCATATGCATACCGGAAAGTTTGGGATGCGTTGGCGATATTTATCTGTTTTTTTATGAGGCGCAGCAGAAATTGATTATTTCATTTACTATCAGATTTCCATCTCTCTTTCACGGATCTGTTCAGCCTGTTCATCATGTAAATTGCGATGACCATTGGCACAACAATCAAAGGTGAAATCAGGAATATCTCCTCGAATGCAGATATAAAGAGCAGGCCAATTACAAGGCCAAGGGCAAAATTCTTGATCAAAAGCTCGTTCCCATGAACAGGGAGATGGCGGATAAGTGTGGCGAGCAATAACAGGTATGATCCTGCATAGAGAATCGCATCCACGAATGGTGGAATCAACCCTCCGGACAGATTAGGGATCAGGAATGCATAAAAAATATAGACTGGAAATACAACGATCCCAAGATCATAGAATCTCCCTGCCGGCCAGGCCGATCCGATCCCTGTGTGCATGCCGAAGCCAGATGGGACTATATAGGCAATCATTACCAGAACAATGGCAGCAGCAATAAACAGTAAATATTCGCCCGGAGTCGGGGCACTTCCCGTTACGGATATCTGAGAGAAATTGATCAGTGCAATATCCGCCAGGTAAACGATAAGGGTCAGCGGCAACCCGCGCTTTCCCAGCAGTGGTTTGCCGGAAATTTCAGGATAAGCCAGCTTCAGCAGAAGCAAAGGCAGGGCAATGCTGAATATTGAATGGAACAGATCTATTCCCAGCACCAGGGACCAATCCACCCCGGCAAACCTGCCATACACTGCCAGGGTCGAGGCAATGCTGTCTGTGGAGGACAGGAAGAAGGAGTGGACCGCTATCCCTTCCTCCATGATCCCGTAGGCACAGCCCAGAAGGAGTATGGATACCCATCCCTTCCCGAATCTAACTGAGAACTCCCTGATCAGGAGTGCTCCAGCAGTGTACATCCCTATGTTAAAAAAAAGGGTCACAAAAAAGGACGGTGGGGAAAAGACAATTTCTGAAAAATTTGAAGACCCGGTGAGATACTCAGGAATTCCGGGCGTCGCAATAGCCAGAACGAGGATAATCAACCTGCGGTTTTGTGCAAGTTCTGTCAATCCCAACAGCCAGGATACGGGAACTCACTGTTTGAGAATGCGTACTTCGATATTCTCCTTGGCCTTGTTCGACAGGTGATCTATGTATTCCCCCATGATTCCGGAGGGAACTTCCAGCATGCCAATCCAGCTTCCGTCATTCCCCCACTCTTCCTTCTGAAGGTACCCGCTCTTGGCAATATCACCATACAGTTTTCCATAAGCATCCCCCTTCAGTTTCACGGCAATCTTGCTCTTTTCCATCTTTATCGGGATCAGTGGCCTGATTGCCTTAAGGACAACCTGCATCTGCTCCTCCACCGACTTGAAAGGGTCAATATGCACCTTCGCCTCCTCCATCGCCTGTGCAATCCTGTTCGGAGGGTTGGGCAGATTGGTCTGCGGGTTCAGGCTTTCGCGGGAAATGATGTTGATGATCTGCTTTGTTTTTCGGTCAAGCATCTCCCTCCTCTGCTCCGTGGTGAGTTGTATCTGCCCCTTCCTGACTATGGCAGTTACGACTTCCTTGAGGTCAGTGGTCTTGAATACTTCCATCAAGGTGTCGTTACCTATCTTTTCGCCCTTGCGTGCGTCCTTGAAAACCTGATCTATCGCAAGATCCCGGTCTAGATCAATCTCGCCTGATCTTATCCTGTCTGCGGAGGCTGGATCAATGAGTATCTCGAATTTGTGACCATGGGACTCAAGACGTGCGACTATGGCATCTTCCACCCTGACCATGGAAATATATGTTTATTCCTTTAAAAAACGCTTTGATTCCAGCATAAGAAACCTTTAATGCCTGTGGCATACTTATCGCTCCGCAAGATGAAACTTCGGCTAAGGCTGTTTATCGCCCTCATGGCACTTGTCCTCGTATTCTCAATTCCGGGATATATTGTGGTCGACATTGCAGATTTCCTCTGGACTGCATATCCGTACCTTACCGTTGCCCTGGGAGGGATAGCAGCCGCGGCGTTCACCATCTTCCTTTACACAAGCAGGGAAATCAGGGGTCGGGGGAAAACAGCAGGGTTATCCGGGGTGTACCTTCTTTTTATCGGCATGCTTTATGTCGCCTCCCCCACGTTTTCGGAGATAGTGCTTGGATATCTGTTTTCAACCATCCTGTTTGTTTTCGCAGTGGGATACGATATCTCCAGGAAGAGATACCAGGCCTGGGTTGCCATTATCCCCTTGCTGACAATTTCCATTTCACTGGCCTTGCCAGTAATTTCCGCATATTTCATGATGATCGGCATAGTTCTGTTTGGGCTGGCAATGTTTTATGAATTCAGTGGACCAAAACCTTCAACGGTACCTGTTCAGCAGGTTGCACCCAAACAGGCCAGTAACTCGCCCTCAGCACAGACTGCGGCTAAACAGAACAGCCAGCCTCCCACTCCTGCTCCTGCCAGATCCTCGCCCGTCAACACGTCACCTATAACGGCAACAATACCGCCGTCTCAGTCAAAAATGGCGCAGACACCGAAACAGCCAGCAACCAAGAATGACAACCAGTTCGGGTATAAACCTGCGGTTTCACAGCCATCCCAGCCCCAGCAGGCAAGCTTCAAGGTAATCAAGACATGGCCATCCCAGGGAGATTACCAGAGGGCCTTCCAGAATCTCAAGTTCTCCATTTCGGCAAAATATCCGGATATAAAGGCGGGAAAAGTACTCAGCAACCCGAATGTCAACGTGCCCGGAAACATAGTCTATTCCAGCGGGAACTACGGAACAATATTCAAGATGGATGTTGGCGGGCTGCCATACGCCATAAAATGCTTTACCAAGTCCAGCCAGGACATACAGCGCCGATACTATGAGATAAGCAGATACCTTAAGGAAATACAGGGAAAATACAATATTGAAGCACTTAAGAATTTTCAGTACCTGAACCAGTGCGTGAGGACGATGAAGGATCCCTCCTTCTTTTACCCGGTTCTTAAAATGGACTGGATCGAAGGTTCCGTACTGAACAGCTTCATTACGGCAAATGTGAAGAAACAATCGGTCCTGAAAAACCTGGCACAGCAGTTCCTGGAAACTTCAGCAAAACTCCACAGGCTCGGGATATCTCACGGGGACCTTGCAGGCGACAACATAATCGTCACACCGAAGGACAGCATCGCGCTTATTGATTATGACGGAATGTACGTTCCCGCCTTCCGCGGTGAAAAGGCTCCGGAAAAGGGGCACGAGCATTTCCAGCACCCTGATCGATCCATAATCCATTTTTCCGAGGATCTTGACAATTTTTCAAGCCTGATCATCTATACTTCCCTGCTGGCCGTTTCCTCCAAGCCTGAGCTCTGGAACAGGTACAACAAGGGCGATTATGACTGCCTCGTATTCCGGCATAACGATTTCAGGGACCCAGGCAGCTCGCCGCTCATCGGGGAGCTGACGAAGCAGAATGGTATTGTTGGAAAGTTATCAAACCTGGTTTACAAGGCGATCGACCATGAACCCCTGTGGGACCAGATTTCCCCGGAAAGGATCCTTAAGGTCTGATTTTCAGGGGTTAAGCAGCATGACGGTAACGTCGTCATTCCTCATGATCTTCTCCTTTCTAAGCTGATCGACCTTCTCCCCGAAGGTATCGAATCCTTCAATCACTGAGGCTATCTTTTCCATCGGATCATCTTCAAGAAGCCATTTTGACATGGCATCCGTGGCGAGGATGAACGAATCTCCGTTCTTCCATTTCCTCCTTGCAATGGAGGCCTCAGTCTTTATTGGAGACACCTTTTCCAGGGAGGGGTACCCATACCCGCTCCAGATCAACTTGGGGTTGAACTTAAAATCCTCGGGCTTCATGTTGGGGTAGACCGTGTACCCGGATTCATCCAGATGGAACAGGCACGAGTCTCCAACAAAAGTCACGGTGAACTCGTAAAGGGAAGTATTGACATGAACGCCGAGAAAGGTTGCGTAAGCACCGCCTGTTACCTTGTTTTTCACGAACCATGGTAGCGATCCCCAGTCCACGCTTTTCTTCCATATCTCCCTGCTTCTCTTTACGAGAGTTATGAAATCCCCGCTTTCATGAACTCCCCCTATCTCAGAAAATGTGGCCGTGAGGGCCCTTGCCCATTGCCCGGCGAAACTCGAATCGCTGGCGCCATCTGAAACGGCAAATATCCCCCGATCTTCGGAAAAGGCGAACGAATCCTCGTTCTCGTTGGGGCGGTTCCCGACCTTCGGGACTGAGAGATACCGGACGGAGGTCAATTACTGCATCTGTCCGGAAGGTCCTCTGGTGCCGATGTCAATGAACTGGATGAGCTGTTCAAGCTGGGCGTTATACACATAGCTTCTGGCGCCTTCCGATATGTTGTAGGACATTTCCCTTGCGTAACCCATGTACTGCTCCGGGAGCGGGCTGGAAATATCAAAGAGAATCCTCGCGTATTTATCATCTGGCAGCCCCTCTGGGTTGGAAGGGAACGTAATGGGAGTGCCCGGTGAACTCGAGACATGGCAATTCCAGAGAAGCGTATTCCCGTCCGTGGAAGCAATATTCATTATCTCCTTGGCCAGTTCCGTTGGATCGCCGTCTGTGGCCTGCCCGTCAGAAATGTTGATCACGATTGGAGGGTAGGTGTCAGGTCTCTTTTCCACCCAGTCTTTAACCATATCCCTGGCAAGCTTGAGCGCATGGACCATCGGGGTGTCGCTTGCGGCTACCGGATCAAACCATATCCCCAGCTCATAATCAACGTCTATCAACCCGCCCTCGCCGTCAGATACTTTGGTAACCCTCTTCTCAGTCCTCAACGGATTGTTTGCGAGTGCAGAAATTGGCTGCACCGGGTCTCCCTTAAGAATTGCCTGTGCAGTTCCAGCGCGGAACCCATACCCTATGACGGAGATATAGAAGTAATCTCTGATGCCGTCTGCCTTAGTACACCGGCCTATAAATTCTCCAATCTGCCTGTTTATTGCATCTGCACCTTCTCTGGCCTTGGAATTGTCGCTGCCCGGTATCTTATGGCTCATGGATCTGGATTGATCAATCATGAACACAACTAGTGAGGGATTTGTTCTGCTGATTTCAGCTTCGTAACTCATCCGCCTTTGATCACCCTGCTATTACAAATATTTTGCTACTCATACTGCACAAAGTCAAAGGGATGGGTAAGAAATTTATGGCCCTAGCTTAACGTGGGCCACTCGGCATCCGATTTAAAAACGGGGAGAATTCACATTAACTTCGAGACTTCGTCCCGGCCGTAAACCCTGTACTTGTTGCCAGATGTAACAGCAGCGACCTCCGGAACAGATTTCGCAGCTTCCTCTTCCTGTGATGTCTTCAGAGCTGCGATTGCCAGCGAAATGGCCTCGGATTCCTTCAAGTCCTCTGAATATTTCTGCTCAAGATATGCGGTAACCTGATCCTTTCCAGCGCCAACGACAACAGCCTTGTACTCGTTGATCGTGCCGGCGGGATCACAGTCAAACACCCTGGGTCCAATCTGATCCATTCCGGCGAAGATCATCGAAACACCGTAGGGACGGACTCCTCCATACTGGGTATACTGTTGCATCTGATCAGCGACCTTTTTTACGAGGCTCTCGAGATTGACCATCCTTCCGTACGTGACCTTTTCCTGCTGGGCTGCTACTCTAGAATAGTCAATCAGGACTCTTGCATCAGCAACAAGCCCAGACGTAACAGTGGCGACAAAATCATCAATAAGCTGTATTTTTTCCACAGAATTCTGTTCCACCAATCTGCTCCTTACTCTCTTTTCTGAAATCAGGGCCACTCCGTTCTTGAACTTAATCCCAAGTGCAGTTGAACCTTTCTTGACTGCTTCTCTGGCGTACTCTACCTGAAACAACCTGCCATCAGGCGAGAACACCGTGATTGCACGATCGTAGGCCATTTGTCCCTGTTGCATATAATTTCACCGGGCAATGGAATCCCATTCAAATAATAAACATTTGGTAACAGGTTTGACAGCTAATGAAGTATCATAGCCAATCTCTCGGCAAACGGTACATCTACCGGATCAGAAATAGCTCAGTAACTCTCGATCCTTTCCTTCATATTGTGGAAGGCTTGCCAGAGCCTCTCAGGGAATGCATCTCCAAATGAGCGGAAGAATTTCTCTGCTTCCTCGAGCTCTTTCCTGAATCCGGCCGTATCCACATGAAGCAGGGAAGAAATGGTACCTGCAGATACCCCGTTGATATCTGAAAACTCTTCCGCGTTTGGGACATATCCAATTGGCGTCTCCGTAGCCCCGGTCTTTTCATTCACCCTGTTCACTATCCACCTGAGCACGTACATGTTGTAAGAGTAACCAGGCCAGAGAAATTTGCCCGTCTCATCCTTACGGAACCAGTTAACGTTGTAAATCCTCGGCTTCCTTTCCATCCTTTCCCCCATCTTCAGATGGTGGTCGAAATAGGCAGCCATGTTATAGCCGGTAAACGGTCTCATAGCCATGGGATCATTTCTCAGTACTCCCACCTGGCCGGTGGTTGCCGCGGTAGTTTCGACCCTCTGCATTGCCCCTATGAGTACGCCCTCGTCCCATGAAAATGTCTCAAACACAAGCGGAATCAGGTCTTTCCTCCTCCCGCCATAAAGAATTGCAGAAATTGGTACACCGCCGGGGTTGTCGAACTCCCGCGAGAGGTAAGGATATTGTTTTACCGAGGTTGTAAACCTGGAATTGGGGTGTGCGGCATTTCCTTTGCCTGCATACCTGTTTCCAGTCCAGTCCCAGAGGCTTACCGGAACATTTTCTTCCTTTCCCTCCCAGAATGGGATGCCTTCCGCGTCGACTGCGACATTGGTGAAGACAGTGTCTCTGTTTATGGTTTTCATTGCATTTGGATTGGTTTTGTAGCTGGTGTGCGGTACCACGCCGAAGAAGCCGCTTTCAGGGTTGATACCCATTGGCATTCCTTTGACTACATTTATCCAGGTGATGTCGTCGCTTATCAATTCCGTGGACCATCCTTTCTTCTTGAGGTCCGGCGTAGGATCGATCATCGAAAGGTTCGTCTTTCCGCTGGAGCTGGGAAATGCACCTGCAATGTAGGTTTTCCCGCCTCCTGGTTCATTCACCCCAATGAGCATCATGTGTTCGGCCATCCAGCCTTCGTCTCTGGCCCGTCTGCTGGCAATCCTCAGCGCATGGCACTTCTTGCTGAGAAGTGCATTTCCCCCGTAGTCAGTGTTGACGCTAATCAGCAGTCCCTTTCGGTTATTGAGTTCGGGAAAGTGGCAAATGTAGCGTTCACTGGCATCGAGGCTGCAGGTGGAATGCACTCCCAGAACGTACCCGTTCTTGGCAGCGAAAGAATGCGCAATTTGAGTACCCACCTTTGTGATTATCTTGAGATTCAGTACGACGTATGGATTGTTTGTGATCTCCACCCCTGCATCGCCGAATTCCGATTCAATGGGTCCAAGCCAGTACGGGACAACATACATTGTCTTTCCCTTCATTGACCTGCGAAGGATGGGCGTGAGAATTTCCAGCGCCTTCTTCGTGTGCAGCCAGTTATTTGTAGGACCAACATCCCTGTCTGTTCCCTCTGTGCAAATATAAGTGTCCTTTTCACTGCGGGCAACGTCATTGATATTGCTCCTGTGCAGGTAACTGCCAGGAAAATGCTCCTGGTTGAGCCTGATCAGCATCCCGGAATCAAGCATCTGGTAGATTAGATCAGAGCGATCATCATCATCCATGACCAATACACTGTCAGGTTCGAGAAGCCCTGCGATCTCAATGATGTCGGACTCAAGCGAGTCGGCAACCTGGTTGTTGTAAGATTTCACGGAGGAGATAAAACTGCTCTTGCTTATCATCTCCCTGTAACCATCACCATCTTTGACAAAATCAGACTTGTCCCCAATAAACATGACTTAAACGTCCCCGGCAACTTAATGGAAACATCCCTTAAACATTTTCATTGATCTTGCTGATTTGCCTGCAACCTTGCGGTCTGGAGGGGAATTTCCCCACTTTCCCGAATTATTAATGCATGATTGAGGGAGACCTGTTACGCGACGTTCGGGACTGAAAGGATTAAGAGACCAACGAAACTTCCCCCTCAAAAGATGTTTGAGATAGTCCTGTTCTTCGTGACCGTATTTGTGGCCATATTCTCAATCCTGAATCCTATAGGTGCAGTACCAATCCTTGTTTCCCTGACTGAGGGATACACCAGGGAGGAAAGGGTGCGGGTCATCAAGAAGAGCCTGATGGTGGCGGCAGGAATGCTTTTTGGATTTATGCTGCTCGGGATTTACATATTCGAGGGGCTGAGTATTGATATTTCGGATTTTCAGATTGCCGGCGGTATACTGGTTTTCAAGGTGGCCTTTGACATGATGCAGGGAAAAACCTCAAACACCAAATTCACTGCAACTGAAGAGGAGGAATCTCTGCAGAAGGATTCCATCGGCGTGGTGCCTCTAGGAACTCCGCTGCTGGCCGGTCCAGGTTCGATCACGACCTCCATCATATACTTCAATCTCAAGAGCGTCACGCTCTATGAAAGGTTTGCAGTGATTTCTGCCATTCTGGCGGTGCTAGTAGTGTCCTTCGTGATCCTGGTATATTCGGTCAGGATATTCGAGAAGATAGGAAGGACAGGTTCATTGCTGCTGTCGAGAATAATGGGATTGCTGATTGCCGCAATCGGAGTATCATTTATAGTGGAAGGAATAACTACCCTTGTACAGACTATCGCATGAATAGGGAGGAATAACAGAGTCTTGTTAATTTAAAGGTTGAAAAATTTGACGACCTGGTTAAATGATACTATTTTCCGCTCTTAGGTGATTTTTTAGTTCCTGATGCCTTACTGCCTGATCCCTTTGAAGAGGTTGTGGATTTGGTTGTCTTCTTTGGTTTTGCAGTGTCTGGCGTAGTAGACGATGGTTCCGGTGCTGCAGGAGTTGCTGCTGCAGGTTTGGGGGGTGCCTTGGCAGATCCAGCGGATTGATTCTTGCCGGATTCTGGAGCGGATTTCGCAGGTTCGGAAACAGCCTTCGTTTTTCTTTTAAATGGCCACATAAAGAAGTTAAGTATCCTCCAATTAAAAAGCTATCGGAACTTCCATCGACCATCACTGTGGCGATTATAACGCCGGTCAACAGGAGAGGTGTTTTAGCATGCTCCGGCCGGGATTTGGACCCGAGTCGAGGGATTGAGAGTCCCTTATGCTTGGCCTGGCTACACCACCGGAGCTTTTCTTCGCGGCATTGGCAATTTGGATTTATTGTTTTTCCTGCATGATCAGAAATCAATAATGGAAAACAGCCAGCATCATGTTATGGGCCAGAAGAATTTGATAAGCTCAACAACCACTGCCACCATAATGCCCAGATAGATTACAAGCTTGGGATCAAGTGCAGGCCCATTAATCTCCTCTTCTTCGAAATACCTAATCAGTCCTGCGCCGGACTGGAATCCCTCGTTGTTCTTCTGTGCCACTTGTTGTTCATCAGAACACAGCATTTAAGTTTTTCTTGGAGTGATATAGAACCCATGGCGATAGCTGGTGAACCATGCTTAAGCTTAAGATTTAATGAGCCCAAAGAATGTGTGGCGATGGCTATGATAAACATACTCGGTTTTGGGGGCAGCCGAAGGAAAGGTTCTTACAATTCAGCCCTTCTCAGGACTGCGGCACAGCTTATGCCGGACGGTTCCAGGCTCGAAATCCATGATATAAGCAACATCCCAATGTTCGATCCTGAACAATCTTCCAACCCTCCAAGGACGGTAATGGATTTTCAGGATGCCATTCGAAAAGCAGATGGACTCCTTGTCGCGACCCCGGAATACAATTATTCGGTGCCTGGATACATTAAGAACGTATTTGACGCCGCCTCGTTGCCGGCAGAAAGGAATCCGTTTCCAGGCAAGCCAGTAGCCCTGCTCAGCGCCTCTACTGGAATGCTCGGTGGTGCGAGAGCCCAGTATCATCTCCGGCAGGTGTTCGTTTTTCTCGACATGATCCCTGTAGGAAGGCCTGAAGTGTTCATCACATTTGCAAACCAGAAGTTCAACGAGAACCTGGAGCTCAGGGATGAGAATTCCAAGGAACTCATCAGGAAACTGCTTTTCAATCTTGTGTCACTCTCGAAGAAATTGAAGAGTCCAGACTAAAGCAGCAGTATCCATAGATACAGGAAGGTTGCGGAAAATCCAATCTGGATAGCCGCCGATACGAACCTGATGACCTGGGAGAGTTTCCTTCCATATTTAACCACGCTCCTGTTTATTGATATCGAGAGGAAAGAAATCCATAGTGTAATGCCGAGAAACAGAAAATAGAATGGAAAGATTCCAAAGGTGCCCAGAACGCTCAACCCTGCTCCAGCCCACCAGGCAATCTGGAACGGATTGACAATTCCCATCTCCAAACCCAGGATATAACCATTCCCCAGCAACACTGCGCTGGAAGGTTCATTGCCCTGGAGGATAAGGGCAGCCATCAGGAAGAATATTCCTGCCCCCACCGGGTAAAGAATGAGATCTATGTGATATCCCGAAATTTCCCCGTAAAAGAGGAAAACCAGTATCATGAGGATGAAATCCGCAGTCATTGCCCCGAGCCCTACCAGGAATCCTGAAAGGGCACTGGATCTTGCACGAAGCACAATTACCGATGTGACAGGACCCGGAGGGCCTGCCAGGGAAATACCAAGAGCAACACCCAGAAGTATCAGGTAGAAGAGCAAGCGCATATTGATCTCCAAAACCTATAAAAGACTGATTTCCTCGCCAGTAAATCAGATAGGTTAATATCTTCCAAATAATATCTTCACCCGATAAGACTTGGTCATAGCCTACGTTTTGGTCAACACGTTACCAGGCAAGGAACTTGAAGTGAACAGCGCACTCTCTGCCATTGATGGCGTGGTGGAAGTTTACACGCTTTTCGGAGAATATGACATAATCGCAAAGCTGGAAAAGAAGGACTATTCTGAAATTGAAGAGACGGTGATCCGTAAAATAAGGACAATCCACGGGATACTTGAGACCAAGACACTCACGGGAATAAAGTTCTAGGTATCTTTCCGGGAATGAAAAAATCCGCTGCAGTTCCCGCAATCATTGTTGTTATCTTCTTTGTGGGTATCACACTGTATTCAGGCATATGGCCCCCATTGACCATAGTTTCGTCCGGCAGCATGCAGCACTCAGGAAGCTGGACACCGGGTATAATAACCACCGGGGATGTCGTATATCTGAAGAAAGTGCCGGATAACTCTGCCATAGTGACCTACATAAATGGCAGTTCAACCGGGTACACTACATTTGGCGAATACGGGAATGTGATAGTCTACGACTACGGCGGATACCAGATAATACACAGGGCGATGTTCTACCTTGGCTGGAACGGAACACAACCCATAGTCTATGGTTACTCCGGCCAGCCCTGGATAAAGATCACAAACATCTCAATCACGCTGTTCGGCATCGGGTACGCCGGAAAGAACCTGATCCTATACCTGGCACCTATAAGGGGGCTCTCCGGATTTATCACATGCGGTGATTACAACCTTGGAAACAGCAATCTTAACCCTTCCCCTGTTGCAGATCAGGATCAGGTCCTTGGCTTTTACGACCCGCCTGTCAAGGGGAACGAAATCGTCGGAGTCGCCATGGCAGACCTTCCATGGCTTGGGTTGCTGAAACTGTGGCCGATGTGGGAACTGCATCTCGCAATTCCACAAAATCCTGCTCCGTTGAATTCATACGGTTTTCTCCTCCTTCTCATTTCTGCTGTTACCCTGGCTGTACTATCTCCATCCATATTGCATAAAAAACGGGAAAGAGAAAATAAAAAGTGATCAGAAATTCTTGCTGACTGTGACAGGTTCGCCTGCCACTTTGAGTACACTTGGAGTGAAGTGGAATTCGCCTGCCTTCTCCATGATGATATCGGTCCTGTCCTTTTCCACAACGGTGAAAACATTGGAACCTCCGGTCACAATATACGTAACCCACATCGTTTTCTTTAGCTTCGTGAGGTATTCTATATATCTGCGCATCTCACCAGTGATGACCGTAACACCGCATCTTTCTATGATCCTGTGGTAATCCCCGGTATCTCTTTCAGCAAGCTCAAAGATGCCCGGTACGTCTACTTCACGTGCCAGATCCCTCAGCTTTCTTACTCTCGCTGAGGCAGTTTCCACCCTGGTGCCGTATTCCGGGTCCATGACAATGTTTGAATGTATATTGTCGGACGGGTTCCTTGACGAGGAGAAATTACAGCCCACCACACGATACTCTGAGAAGTCCTCAGGATCAAGCAATCTTTCCGTCACCATCCTCCCGTTCTGCCTGGTCGTGCAGGTGAGGCCGCCCCGGAAACTTCTTCCGGCACTTTCTGAAATCCCTCTGAGCCTGTTTTCAAGGTCATCACGATCTATGTTGCCATCGGAAAATTCCAGTATGCACTTCCCGAACGAGGCTGCTGCGGCGTCTGAACTACCGCTGAGTATCCGTATGTTCTCGGAAAAGAAAGAAAATGATGCATCGTGTGGAGACATTCCGTCTCTTTTCATTTTCTCGCGGTAATGCCTGATCACCTTGAACGGTGATCTGGTATCGCCTGGATCTATCTCCTTTCCATTCACGAATCCCTGCCATATATGTGACGACAGTAGCCTGGTAAGGACGTAACCACCATTTTCGTCAGCAAGCGTGTAAGCAATGCCTGCGGAATCATGGAGAGGTATCCTTTCAATCTTGTCAGAGATTCCGCCTAACAACACGATTCCTATTGTCGGATAAGCCTTCACTTCACAGAACAGTCCGGGCAATTGGATCAAACCTTCGACATCAGCTTCTTTCTTTCGCTCACGCTGTAGCCGGTAACGTCCTCAAGGAATGCATTGAATTTTCTGATAGCTTCCATGGGGTCGTCGCACTTCTCCGTGACGGTCTCGATGCAAAGCTTTCCTTTCTCAATCCTGGATGATACGGATTTGAGTCCGGGGAAGGTAGCAACGACGGTATCCCCTTCAACCTTTCCATTGCCGAAGGTCTTAAGTGTTTTTTCCAGGAGTGTATCCTGGCTGAGCTTCACTGTCCTCTTCACCGGGTAGGTTCTCACTTTTTCAAGCACCTGCTTTTAATGCACTCTTCCGCTGAAGCCTTTTTGCTATCGCCCTGAGGAAAATAACATCCATGTACTGAGCGTCGTGCTCCAGAAGCGGAGACATTGATATGATCGTCATGTCCCCTGAATAATCCTGCAGGTATTCGGAAAGCGTCTCAAACTTAAGGTCGCCATGCTTGATGGCCGTCATCTTTATCTCGCTCCCGTCCTTGTGCTCTACGCCGGAGAATTCAGTGTACAGATCGCCTTTGGCATACTTGGCATATTCAGTTATAACCGCCTCAAAACTGGCAATGTCAGTCAGGCCCCCTCCCGCGAGTGAATGTACATGGGGGAAATTCAGTATTGGTTCCACACCCGGTATCTTCTTGGCCAGGGAAATGAGTTCGGCGGTTGTGCCAAACAGTTCCGGTTTGCCTGCAGTCTCCACGCCAACGTAGGGAAACCCCTGTTCGTGCGAAAACTCCTTTGTTATTCTTGAGTAAATTTTTTGGGCGGACATGAGGCTGTCCTTTTTGTTGCCCCGGTAAAAGCCAGTGTGGGATACGACCCTTCTGGCACCCATGGTTCTGCCAATGGTGAGAGACCATTTCAGGTGATCGAATGATTTTTCTGATATTTCTTCATGAGACAGGAGGTCCATATAGTAAGGGGCATGCAGGGAAAGCTGGACGTCCAGCTCCTTCGCAATTTCCCCGCCCTCAACGATCTCATCATAATTCTTGGCCATGTTCCAGAACAGTTCCTGCAAAATGTCTTCAGACTCTATCTGGGTATCAATTCCCACACTCTGGTAGTTTCCGTTTTCGTCCGGCCTCAGTATATTTACGATAATGGAATCGTCAACATCCTTAGGATACTTACCTGAGTATTCTATTGCGGGAGCTTCCTCAACATTCACCCTTAAAAGCTGGACTTCCAGCGCATTCAGGCCGAGAAAATGCGAATCTATTATAGAATCAACCAGCGTTCTGCCTTTACTGGTGAGAGGAATACCCGCTATCCCAAATCTGATCATAAGTTTAATGCCAATGATATGAAATTATTTAATTAGTTCGTTCTTTTAACAATGTCCCTTATTTTATCATTAATTTTAAATAAATTAACGAATAGATTAAATATTCTTTAGAAATCTATATGTGGAATGGTGAGTGGAAGCAATACAATTCATTTACCGAACTTCGCAAATAACGCAAAATTAGGTGGACACAATGAACGTGGATCCGAATCTAACAAAATATCTGATCAAAGTAAGAATAACGGCCGATGGAGTGGTGGAAAAACCTGACGTAGTAGGGGCTATTTTTGGGCAGACTGAAGGATTACTCGGTGAGGAATTAGACTTAAGGGACCTCCAGAAGGGAGGCAGGATAGGGAGGATAGAGGTCGAGATCGACAGCAAGAAGGGAAAGACCGAAGGATTCGTCCTGATACCTTCCGGCCTGGACCAGGTCGAGAGTTCAATCCTTGCTGCAGCCCTTGAGACAATTGACAGGATAGGCCCATGCAAGGCAAAGATGGACGTAGAATCTGTTGAGGACGTAAGAGTCCAGAAGAGACAGAAAGTGATTGAACGCGCAGAAGCTCTCTACAAGAAAATGTCACAGGTAGGGAAAAACGTCTCTGAAAACATAGTCCAGGCTGTCAGGGAGGATGTGGAGAGGGCAGAGATCACTTCATACGGCGACGAAAAGCTGCCAGCGGGCCCTGCCATAAAGGACTCCGACTCAATCATAGTAGTGGAAGGCAGAAATGACGTCCTGAATCTGCTGAAGTACGGGATAAAAAATACCATTGCAGTTCAGGGTACCAACATTCCAAAGACGGTCCAGGATCTCTCCAGGGAGAGGACAGTTGTTGTGTTCCTGGACGGGGACAGGGGAGGAGACCTCATTCTCAAGGAGATGCTGCAGGTTGCGGACGTTGATTTTGTTGCAAGGGCACCTCCAGGGACTGAAGTGGAGGAGCTTACGTACAAACAGATAGTGAAGGCCCTGAGATACAAGATGCCTATAGCCCAGTATCTTTCCGTGAGGGGGATGTCTGAGGAGTTGAAGGAACTCAACCAGAAGAATGAGAGCGAGAAGACGGGCAGCACGAAGAAAGTGGTGATTGAGCGATCAATGGATATTGAAGAAGATGTTGCCTTGGAAGAATCCCCGCATCCGGAAGAGCCTGCAGCAAGGAAGCCTGCAAGGGCAAGAGAGGAAGCGGTGGAAACCAAGCAGGAGGCGAACGGATCTCATGAAAATGATAAGATTGACCTGCAGAACTACAAGTTCATTGAAGGCAGGGCAGAGCACCTTCTGAAGGAAAAGCTCCTCGAGGTTTACTCCGAGGATGGAAAGGTTGTGGCAAGCATACCCCTGGCTGAAGCAGTCGATAAACTCAACGGCGTGAATGACGGGCAGACAATAATTTCTGGCGGAGTAATATCGCAGAGGCTGATAGACGCTGCCCTGAATGCAGGGATCAAGAACGTGTACGGTGTCCGCCTTGGCCATGTGACAAAGAAACCCGCAGAAATGAGGGTGATCACTTGGGATCGTCGTTTCTGAATGCAGATAAGTCTGAAATCGTAGATTCATCAAACGTAAACATTCCCACATCGCCTCTGGAGAGGGTTGTAGGTCAACCCGAGGCAGTCAGGCTTGCAATGGTAGCGGCCAAACAGCGCAGAAACCTTTTGCTTGTCGGTCCGCCCGGCATCGGAAAATCCATGATAGCGCAGGCACTGTCTTTCTATATACAGAGACCGAAAGAGGAGATAAGGGTAGTCCACAATCCTCAGCAGCCGGAAAGACCGCTGTTTGAAGTGAAGACAGCGGAAGAGATCATTGCTGAAGGGGAAGAGAATTTTTCAGCGGAAGGCTTCCTCTCAGACCCGAAGCAGATTCCACCATCAGTCGCCGAGCGCCTGGGTTACAGGTGCCCCAAATGCGGTCAGTATTCTTCCTATACGGAGGCCATCTGCCCCCACTGTTCGTCCCAGAAGGCGCAGGGGCCAGGGCAGGGGCCTTTTGGCGATGTCTTCAATGTGATTGGCGCAGCATTTGGTGTCCAGAACAATCAGGAGAGGGTGACTTCGACACGGAGAGTCGGAGACAGATCTGAAATAGTGGTCTACGAGCGTGCTGGAGAAATGGTGAGGCTGCTGGATGAACGTACACTCGAAAGAAGGAGAAAGATGGAAAAGAAGAACCCGAGCAAAGCCATCGTTCTGCTGGAAAGGAACCCGTTCGTGTTGGCCACAGGCGCAAGCGAAACGGAACTGCTGGGCGATGTAAGGCACGATCCCTACGGGAGCCATCCCCAACTCGGGACACTTCCGTACGAGAGGGTGATTGCAGGATCAATTCACGAGGCGCATGAGGGCGTGCTTTTCATTGACGAAATTACACACCTCGGACAGCTACAGAGATTCATTCTCACTGCAATGCAGGAGAAGACATTCCCGATAACGGGAAGGAATCCCCAAAGTGCCGGTGCGAGCGTGAGGGTGGATAGGGTGCCCTGCGATTTCATACTGGTAGCGGCCTGCAACATACAGGATCTGCAGTCTATTCTCAGCCCGCTGAGATCAAGAATCCTCGGGAATGGTTATGAGGTGCTGATGGAGACCTCAATGCCTGATACACCTGCGAACAGATACAAGTACCTCCAGTTCATAGCGCAGGAAATCGCCGTAGACGGCAAAATACCGCCAATGAGCGTTGAAGGAATGAACATAGTCATAGAGGAAGGCAAAGGACGTGCAAAAATCGTTGACAAAAAGGACAACGCCCTGACGCTCAGGCTCAGGGAGATGGGGGGTCTTGTAAGGGTCTCTGGAGACATCGCCTTCATCGAGGGTTCCAGGATTATAGAAGCATCCCATGTCAGGGAAGCACTGAAAATATACCTTCCCGTGGAAGAAAAGATAAAGAGGAGCTACGGAAATCTTCAGTCTGCAGTTTCCTCGGAATCAACGCTGTCGCAGAAGCCGGAAGAATATTACTACACCTTTACCAACAATCCGGAAGATCCGGCATACAGGTGATCTGGTACCGCCGTAATTACCTGTTCCCAAACGCCGGGGACAGGCGAACCATCTTAGATATCCAGTTCAATAACGCATTTCCTTGATCCGTCAGTGAACTTTTCTGCGATGGTGAAATCGGCGTCCGTCGACCTCTTTATGATGTCGGACTCAAGAACTCCACAGATCTGGCCGGAATGGCCCTTTGCCAGCTCGTAGAATACGCAGTTGCTCCTCACTATCCGGACCTTGTTGCCGGAGACCTCCAGCCTTGCATAATACCCAAGCCTGTTAAGGGTGGAAACAAAGCTTTCCAGGCTCCTGATCTTGTCTTCCCTGCTGGCGTCGGCATGCAGGAAACCGTCTCCAGCGGAAGATTTCAGGATTTTCAGGGCAACCATGTCAAGCAGCTCCCCCACCTTTTCGGATCCAAATTCTTCCTCAAGGGTTTCAACCATCAGTGATGCAAACAGGCTGTATTTTTTCGGGAAAAGTTCATAACCCTTCTCAGTGAGGCCAAAATATTTCCTTGGCCTGCCCCTTCCGCTGTTCCTGAAAAATGACTTGACATAGCCCCTTTTCTCCAGGTAATCCATGTGCTCATTTACTGCAGTCTTATTGATGCGCATCATTGAGGAAAGATCATCTACGCTCTTATCCTCCCTGCACAGTGCCTCTAGGGCTGAAGCTTTCACTCCTCCGAATACCGATTCCACAAGGCTGACCTCAGATTCCGTCAATAGACAGCTATTGATGCGCAGTATAAGAATTTAGTTATTAAAAACATACAAAATTGTTTAAATAGGTTATGACGATTAAAGAGACGTTATGCCGACTCTAGAAATCAGAAACCTATCAGCAAGGGTGGAGGACAAACAGCTCCTAAAAGATGTTTCCATGACTGTCAAGGGTGGCGAAATACACGCCCTGATGGGCCCGAACGGTGCAGGCAAGAGCACTCTGGGATACGTGCTAATGGGTCATCCGAATTATGAGGTTACCTCCGGGTCTGTGAAGATAGATGGCGTGGAACTCATCGGGAAGTACCCGGAAGAGAGGGCCAAAGCCGGTCTTTTCCTTGCTTTCCAGAACCCGGTAGCAGTGCAGGGAGTGAAGCTTTCATCCTTCCTCAGGACTGCCTATAACCAGGTGCATCCGAGCGAGAAGCTCTCCATCCAGGAATTCTACGACAGGATGAAGCAGCACATGAGGAAGGTTGGGCTGGACGAATCCTTCATCTCCCGATCGGTGAACGATGGTTTTTCCGGCGGTGAAAGAAAGCGATTCGAAATACTGCAGATGGTAATGTTGAGGCCGAAATTTGTTGTACTCGATGAGATCGACTCTGGCCTGGACGTTGATGCCCTCAAAATGGTCGCAGAAGAAATAAAGGAGTACTACAACCAGGAAGTTGGGTTCCTGATTATTACCCACTACCAGAGGATTCTCAAGAACATAGAACCACAGTTCGTTCATATCCTTATGAACGGAAAGATGGCAATGGAGGGGGACAACTCAATATCCCTTCGTATTGAGGAAGAGGGATACGACTGGATAAGGGGTGCTTGAAATGGATGTAGATTTCAAGAAGGACGAGGAACTGGAACAGCTGCTTAAGGAGCTGAACAACCTGAAGCAGAATGATTATGAATTCCATGACAATCTTAAGCCAGTATATTCCACCGGAAAAGGGCTGACCAGGGAGACGGTTGAGGAGATATCCGAAATAAAGAAGGAACCGGACTGGATGCGGAGGGCAAGGCTGAAGGCGCTGGAAGTGTTCCAGTCCAAGCCCGTACCCACATGGGGCCCGGATCTGTCCGGTATTGACTGGGAAAACACCTCATATTATAACAGGCCGGATGAGAGAAGGGTGAATGACTGGAATGAAGTCCCTGACCAGATAAAGGAGACTTTCCAGAAACTTGGAATTCCAGAGATTGAGCAGAAGTACCTAGCAGGTTCAGTTGCCCAATACGACAGCGAGGGAGTATATCACAACCTGAAGAAGGTCTGGGAGGACAAGGGCGTGGTCTTCATGGATCTGGATTCGGCGATTCAGAGATATCCTGACCTGGTGAAGGACTATTACTGCAAGGCTGTTCCAATTACTGACAACAAATTTGCAGCCCTTAACGGGGCAGTCTGGAGCGGCGGATCGTTCCTGTACGTTCCAAAGGGGGTGCAGATAGACATGCCCCTGCAGACCTATTTCCGCATGAACGGAGAGGCTACGGGGCAGTTCGAGCACACCATAGTCGTTGCAGACGAAGGTTCAAAGGTCCACTATGTTGAAGGCTGCCTTCCCGCTGATGAAATAGTAAGCAGGGGAGATACATTCACTCCCATCAGCACTGTCAATCTACTGGACAGCGTCATGACACACTCCGGCAGGAAATCGCAGGTCACCAGGACATTCATCCATCCTTACGAGGGCAGGATGCTGACAGTGACTCCGCTTTCCATGGGCAATGCGTTCAGGCTCACGGTTGAGCACCCGGTTCTAGCCGTGAGGAGATCCGACGTTGATGCCTGTGCACCAAGGAATGGAAAAATGAAGAGGCTGTCAGACGGGAGGCTTCCGGCCTGCAAACCCGATTTCATCAGGGCGGATGAGCTGAAGGAGGGGGATTTCATTGTGTACGTTGCCCCCACCGAGACAACTGATGATCCTTCGATAAACGAACCGGTTTTGAGGTTAATCGGGCTTTATGCAGCCGCGGGTTCGTTGCACACTGACCAGGCATCAGGGATCAGGGAAGTCAGTTTCAGGTACGGAAGGCCAGGCATTGCAAAAACTCTGGCCATGGAAACAGCCAATCTCATAGAATTCCTTGGAGGAGAAGCAATCATTGCCAGATCGGATAACGGGCTCACCACTGTATCATCAAAATCAGGAGACCTAATAAGCCTGCTGAATGACCTGGTTAGGGAAGTTGGAAATGGCAAGAAATTCTCCGAGCGCATTATGCTCCTGCCGCCTCAGAAACAGAAACTTATCATTGATCAATACCATGGCGCCGTTTCGGCATTCAAGGGAAGGGATCGCAGTTTACCTTCAGTAGTGAGGTTTTCCGCTGCCGGCGAGACAATGGCCTTCCAGCTGCAGGAAATGCTGGCACGAATAGGAACATTTGCCACCATAACTCCTGGAAGGGTCAAAAACAGGGCTATTCATGACACAGACGGCGGCAGTAAGGCGCAGTACGTAGTGCAATACCGTGAGAACAGGCAATTCTCCGAGGTGCGAAGATCAGGTAACATTTTCTTTGTTCCAATAAAGAACATCACCAGCGAGGACTACAACGATCTCGTGTACAACCTTGAAGTGAGCGGGGAAAACACCTATCTGGCCAAGGGTTTTGCCGTACACAACTGCACAGCCCCAAGGTATGACAGGGATTCGTTACACAGCGCAATAGTGGAGATTTACGTGAAGAAGAATGCCAGGGCAAGGTATACGAGCGTCCAGAACTGGTCAAAGAGCGTCTACAACATGCCCACAAAACGATCATGGGTGGACGAGAACGCCCAGATGGAATGGGTGGGCGGTTCTCTTGGTTCCAAGGTCACCATGCTATACCCGTCTTCATATCTGAGGGGTGCGCATTCCTCGGCATCCAATCTGAACATAGCACTTGCCGGTGCAGGAACCTACAAGGACACCGGCGCCAAGGCGCTTCACTTTGCACCGTACACCAGTTCCAGGATAGTGGCCAAGAGCATCAGCATAGAGGATGGAAAGGCCATATACAGGGGCCTCCTCAGGATGAACAAGGGAGCAGTGCACTCCAAGAGCAAAGTGCAGTGTGACGCTCTTCTGATAAACGATCAGTCATCGTCGCTCACTTTCCCCCATGACGAGATTTATGAACCAACTGCGACTTTCTCCCATGAGGCGTCCGTGGGAAAGATTGGCACAGAGGAGTTGACTTACCTAAGATCCAGAGGGCTTTCGGAGGACGAGGCCAGTTCAATGATAGTGCTGGGATTCCTTGACGACGTTATGAAGGAGATTCCGATGGAATTCGCTGTAGAGATGAATAGGCTGATAAAGCTTGAAATGAGCAAATTCGGCGCAGTCGGATAAGGCAGGAAGGGGAACCGGATGGAAACGTTTGTCGATGCACTCAGGGATCGTTTTGGGAATTCAGCCTACGAATTCAGGCTGGAAAGCTTCAAGAAGTTTCTAAGGGCAAAGCCCAGGGAATACAAGGAGAGCCCGACCACAAAGGACTATGTCAGCATATCCGAGGACGAACTAGAAATACTGATGGGAAGCAGTGCGGAGCCAGTGTCCGCATCCCCTCTAAAGGGAACCCATTCTATGTCTCCGGGCACTGACATTCAGCTCTTCGATGGAGAGCTACGGCCGGTGAGGGAGATAAGCAAGGTGACTATTGCCGATCTCAACTCCGTCTCATGCAATGCGAACCGCGGAACTGAAGTTTTTATGCGGGTCGGGAAGGAGAGGGAGGAACACCTTATCAACGCCTCCTGGAAGAACGGCTATTATGTGCAGATCGAGGACAATGCAGGAAAGGTGAATCTCGATATAGAAAATGTCTATTCCGGGGATTTCAGCATACCTACGAAATCCTTCATAGAATGCGGCGACAACAACTCCGTCATCATTACTGACAGCTACAGTTCCGTGAAGGACAACAGCAACGTTTTCGGAAAAAACATTTACATAGTTGTCGGAAAAAATTCGAAGGTAACATATAACTACATTCAGGACAAGGCTGATCACAGCACCGATATTACATTCGTCAGGTCATTCCTTTCCGAGGGCGCGGAATTCATGATATTCCACCTGAACAGCGGATCATCAAAGGTAATATTCCATAACGAGTCAGAAATGATTGGAGACAACTCCACATTCCGAACGCATGGTGTGAGTTTCTCCTCGGATAAGCAGGGGATGGACATAAGAGACAGCAGTTTTCAGACCGGGCTCTCCACTCATGCCGACATCTCGGTCAAGGGGGCGGTGACCGGCGAGAGCATAACGATGCACCGCGGAAACATCGATATAGAGGAAGCCAGCGTTCAGTCAACCGGTTTCTATGACTCAAAGCTGCTACTTCTCTCCGACAAGGCATACGCGAACTCAAAGCCTGCACTGATAATCCTTAACAACAACACAAGATCAAAGCACGGATCGGCAATAAGCAGCGTCGACGAGGAAGAGCTGTTCTATCTTCAGAGCAGGGGTGTGGACAGGAACAGTGCCAGATCTATAATCACCGAGGGTTTCATGGTTTCTGCAGTCGAACAGTCAGGGTCAGACAGGTTAATTAATAAAGTCCATGAACTTTCCCGACATGTTGAGCTGTGATGTTGAATCCCACTAAAGTGAAGAATGATTTTCCAATTTTCAGGAGAAAGATAGACGGAAAGGAGATCATCTACCTGGACAATGCAGCGACCACCCAGAAACCAAAATCCGTCATTGACGCAATCAAGGATTATTATGAGAATTTCAACAGTAACGTCCACAGGGGTATTTACAAACTCAGTGAGGAAGCTACTGACATGTACGAAAAGGCCAGGAAGAACGTTTCTGATTTCATAGGAGGAAATGACCAGAACGGCCTTGTATTTGTCAGGAACGCCACTGAGGCACTGAACCTTCTTGCATCCTCGATAGGGCAATCCCTGAAGAGGGACGATGAGGTTCTCCTCACTCTCATGGAACACCACTCTAACATCGTTCCATGGCAATTCCTTATGGGCAAGGGGGTGAAAATCAAGTACGCTGACCTGAAGGAAGACGGAACTCTGAACATGGAGGATTTCACTTCCAAGATCACTCAGCACACAAAAGTTGTCTCCGTTACCCATGTCTCAAATGTTCTCGGCACAATAAACGATGCGAAGGAGCTTGCCAGAATTTCGCATGAAAAGGAAGCGACTTTCATACTTGACGGTGCACAGAGTGTGCCTCATATGCCGGTAGACGTGAAGGACATAGATTGTGATTACGTCGCCTTTTCGGGCCATAAGATGCTTGGGCCCATGGGTATAGGGGGACTATACGGCAAGCCTGATTTGCTCAGCAAGCTCCCTCCGTATATGGGTGGTGGAGAAATGATCAACACCGTGACAACCGAGGGTTCCACATGGGCTGATATCCCACTGAAGTTTGAGGCAGGGACCCCAAACGTGGCAGATGCCATCGGGCTCTCGGCTGCGGTGGACTACCTGAAGAACATCGGGATGAAGGAAGTGAGAAAGCATGAGAGCGAGATGATCCTCTATGCATTCCAGGAGGAAAAATATATGGAGAACCTGAAATCTTTCGGCCCAAGGAGCCTGCATCTGAGAGGCGGCGTCTATTCATTCAACATCGGAGATATACCATCGTTCAACATCCAGAGGGAACTGGAGGCGAACAGCATACGCATTTCAAGGGCAAGCATGCATCCTCATGACGTCGCTTCTGAGATAGACAAGGAAGGGATAGCGATAAGATCCGGACACCACTGTGCAATGCCGCTGATGGCAAGACTTGACGTTCAGGCAACCGCAAGAGCCTCGTTCTACATATACAATTCCAAGGAGGAGATCGACAAGCTCTTTATAGGTTTGCAAAATGCGACGGCGAGGTTTGGGCATTGAGCGAAGACATCGCATACGAAGTGATGATGGATCACTACCGTAATCCTCACAACTATGGAACAATTGAAAATGCAACCAACAGGATCACGGAGTATAACCCAATCTGCGGGGACACCGTCCACCTGGAAATGATCATAAACGAGGGAAGGATAGAAGACATCAAGTTCGTCGGTCGCGGCTGTTCCATCAGCCAGGCGTCTGCATCAATTCTCACTGAAACGGTAAAGGGGAAGAGCATATCAAGCCTGAACGATCTCACTGACCAGAAATACCTTATGGATCTTGGAGTCAGCCTGGGACCTGCAAGGGAAAGATGCGCCCTCCTCTCCCTTAATGCCCTCAGGAAGGCGATCGCGGGTGATGGAACTGCACCTTAAGGTCAAGCTGGACAGGGAGAGTTGCCTTGGGGATGCAATATGCACGGCAATTCTGCCAGGGGTCTTTGAAATGGACAGTGAAGGGAAGGCATATCTTGCGGGAGCGGTAGAAGGAAAGGACAATGATCTGCAGGAAGCGGCTTCCCTGTGTCCTGCCAGGGTTATTTCTTTGATGCAGAAAGACTGAGAGCACTTAGCTCCTTCATCAATTTCGTATTCTGAAGAATGGGGTATCCGGTAAGATCATCGATCTTCACCCGGATTTGGGAGGTGCTATCCCTTTCCCTTATTGTTACCGTGGAGTCCTCCTTGGTCTGGTAATCCACTGTTATGCAATAAGGCGTCCCTATCTCATCCTGCCTCGCGTATCTCCTTCCTATTGATCCGGACTCATCGTAGGCAACGTAATCGTTCAGGTTCATGAGCTTTGCGAAAAGTTCCCTTGCAATAGCATCAAGCCCGTCCCTGATCTGCAGCGGCAGTACGGCAACAATGTAAGGGGATATCTCTGGCGCCAGGCGCATTACCTTGAATCCGTTTTCCCTGACATAATATGAGGATGAAAGAACTGCCATGGTGATCCTGTCCACGCCGTAAGCGGGTTCAACAACCACCGGTACTGCCCCACCCTCTGCTGAAAGCGGCTCACCTGAAAAATCTGAATGCTTCCTGAGATCATAATCGCCGCGATCGGCAATTCCCACTATCTCCACCCAGTCGTCGTCTATTACCGCCTCGGCATCCCAGGCGTCCCTGGCGTAGTGGGCAAGCTCGCTCTTCCTGTGCTGCCTGAACCTTATTCCATCTTCCGGAATTCCGCATTTCCTGAGGATGGAGTAAGTGATGTAAATGAAGTATGCCATCCCTCTGTTCGCTATGACCCCGCTCTCATGCGCGTTCTTCGCAGATGCCCGCAGCTTATTACCGCTGTTTTGCAATAGCGTCAGCACAACGTCTTCCGGTGGATCTCTGGTCCAACCTGCTTCCGGATCCAGGAAAACCTCCACCTCTGCCATAAAGAATTCGCGCTGCCTCAGGAGTGCCTGGCGCGGAGATATCTCGTTCCTGTAGCCCTTCCCGTACTGGCAGACGATCATAGGCAGTTTCCCCCTGTTCTGGTTCAGGAGAAGCTTGAAATTCACGAATATACCCTGTGCGGTCTCCGGCCTCAGGTAATACGGCTCATAGCCTTTGCCTCTCTCCACCCTGAACATCTGGCTCATCATCTCAGCAGAAACTATCTTTCCGCCGCAATATGCGCAGATAAGTTTCCCCTCATCGATCAGAGAAATGGCATCTTCCAGTGTCGTAGTTTCCCTTGCAATGCCTGATTTTTTCAGCGAGGAATCGATCCTGTCATACCTGCCGCACCTGGAGCATTTTACTGCGAGATCCTCGAATTTTTCAAGATGCCCTGAGGCCTGAAAAACCCTTTTCGGCGTGACAGTGGGTGTGTCTATGAATATCCCGCCTTCGCGCAGGTAACTTTGCCTGAACAGCCTCAGGAACCTATCCTTCAGCAGGGTGCCAACTGGTCCGAAATCATAGAAGCCGGACTCCCCGCCATACAGAGAAAACGAAGGCCAGAAAAATCCTCTTCTTTTAGCGATCTCCACAACGTCGTCAAAACGACTCAGGAAATCACCCCTAGTAGCTCGAGATCATAAAGCATCCCCACCAGCCTGGTTCCCCTGAGTACAGGCAGCTGGTTGAAATTGTGTTCCTTCATTATGTCGACTGCGCTAGATACCTCGTCATCGATCTCTACGGTCTTGGGTTCGGTAATCATGCAGCGTTCCACGGGCACATTTGGAATTTCCATTATGTTTTTGTACACAGCATAAGACGTGAAATTCCTGACTCCCTCCCAGCTCCATGGATCATCCTCCTGCATATCCCTCTTCATTGACAGTTCAGAACTGCTGAACTTCATGATGTTGAACACATCCCTGTCAGTTATTATGCCCTTGAAATTGCTTTCGGCATCAAGAACAGGAAAAGCATAGATCTTGGAGAGATTCGTTATTGTAAGGAAAAGTTTCACAGGCATCTTTTCCCAGAGCGCGAATGAAGGGCCCTTCATCACGCTGGCTATCTTTTCCTTTCCCTTTGTCTCAGATACATAATCAAGGAAGTTCTGCGGAGTGAGTATTCCAACAACTGTCCCGTCATCACCGACAACGGCGACATGCCTTCTGTGCTGCAGGACCATCTCCCTGGCCGCAGCTTCGACAGTGTCGTCAGGTCTTACGGCCTTCTCCTTCCTCATGAGCATCGCAGTCTGGCTTTCGGAGGGGTTGGAGAAGACATCGCGCCTGGAGACCATTCCAACATATTTTCCCTCGCCGTTTGTTACGGGTGCGCCAGTGAGGTTTCTTTTTATCAGGAACCCAACCAGGTCTTCAACCATGCTTGGAACATGGAAACAGAACGGCTTGTTGGTCATTATCTCCGAGACTTTGGTGCTCATTTTGCAGCGATATTAACCGGATATTAAAACGATTGTCTGTTTGTTCTTAACGTTCGGAAATGCCTGGATATGGACGTCCTGCCTAAATGGAAACACTCCACATTCAATTTTGAGCTCTACCGCATTTCAATCGGCCTTTCATGTATGTGAAAATGGCATAAATATTGTTATGCAAAAATATATATATTTCCAAAAGCTCATTTATTAGTGGTTGAATTCGGGTATTCTCAATCATCCTTCCAGGCAGATTACCGCAAAATCCTGACTATTATTTGGTCACAATGGTATCAGTACTTATGATTTCACCGGTTTCGATGCTGTTTCATTACGGATCGCAAACCGCCGCAACGGAAGTTTACTCATCTGGAAACGAAATCGTGGAGATTCAGGGAACAAGTGTATCTATTGGTTTCGGCGGAAACATGTACCCTGTTTCGTGGAAGGTGCTCCAGTATGTTCCGGCCGCGACCTCATCGACTTCCCAGATTACTCCGTCTACTTCCGGTCCAATTGTGCAGCAGGAATTCTCGAATTATAAAACCAACAGAATCGAGAACTCTGGCCAGAATTCTGTCGTACTCATAATGTGGAATCGTGGCGAAAGGATAGCCGAAATTTATACCTTCCTGCCTAATGGTATCGATGCAAGTTTGGCCATGACCAATTTTAACCCAACCAATGCAACAATGATTCCAACGTTTTCAATTCAGCAAAAACAGGACAATTTCAGCCTACTTTCAGGATTCAATTATGCTGGATTACTTCATGGCAAAGGTATGTCAAACACCGTGTGTAATATACCATCATCATTCTGGGGAATACGACAGGGAAATATCTCAATTTCATGGATGGACGAGCAACCTATTTTCAACGGTGGTCTAATCTATTCGGGAATTGGCCATGAGACGACTTCCCTTTGGTTTGGCCCATTATCCCTTTCCCCCAATGAAACCTATTCAATAGATCCAGTCATATTACCAGAGGAGTATCTTGGGCATGGCGGAGGGAGAATAACGATTATAATGAACTTTCACGTGCAAGCTGATAACTATTTTCATTGGGAATCCGGGGGAGCAAAATGAAGTACCTAACGAAAGTTATAATTACCGCCGCCGTCGCGTTTGCATTGATAGGCATTGGAACTTTCAGCACCCTTGAATACCTGCACGAACCTCCAAAATGGAATGTGGAGTCGCACTATTACACGTATTATAAAAACGTCCCTCTAGGTTGGCCCCTTACTAAAGTTGCCTACAGCAACTTTACCGTAAACGGGAACCTCGTAAGCATCGGGTATTTTATCCAGCCGGCAGGAGGCATCCCTGTAATGGACTTGAACTCAAATCTTTCATGGTGGCTCATGATAGACTATTTCTGGCTCCAAGGAGAGACACTTCACTGGCCCTACACCGGAATAGCTTTTCAGATAGCCAGTTCCATCCTCACAGTTAACGGCACGTATTTAAATCTTCCCAATTTCAACAGGGATAATGTACTCCAGTCCGCGAACCTTGTTTATCAGGGGACTTATGACTCCACGGCAGGTGGTTCATATATTATAAACACAAACGATACGGTTCTTGAAGCCTCATACATAAATGCCGGAAACTATTCCTTCAACTTTACCGTCACCCTGACCCCAATCCTTGAGATCGGCCCATATTATTTCAACGGACAGCCACTGTCATTCAACTATCAGTATGATCAGGAATTCATTTACCCCTGAAAACCGGCATTACCGCATCATAGTATGTTAAAGGATAGGGTTATTTCGGGAAAGCAGCAGATAAATTGTCTTTGATGCTTTGATATTCCTGATACCATAGGGATTGAATACTCCAACTGCAACAATAGCTTTAAGCTATGTACCAGCCATATATCGAGAGGATATAAGCTCCCATTCGCAGGCTTCTTTCTTAAAGCTGGTGAATGCAGCAGGTTTCGGCGAATCACTGGACACGTATGCCCGCACAGAACAGTCCAGGATCCGTCTTCTGCATATGACAAAATTTGAACCTCAAAGCGTTCCGTGTAACCACTGATCATGCATTGAATAAGTCCCTATAAGCAAAACAATAATGTCATATTGTCTGCTGTCTCCAGTCAGATATTCGCGTTGCAAAGACGACCATAAGGACGGTTTCCACAAAATACACGAACAACGGAATAGGCAAGGAACCCAGTGAGTTTGCAACCGCGTCCTTTATGATCAGGGCTGCAAATGTGGTGGGCACCAAGTATGCGAAATACTGAAATGGTACGGGAATGGAATTCAGGGAATAGTATATTGGAGGTATCACGGCAAAGACTATCCCAAATATGACAGAAATCGGCCATATTTCCCTCATCTCCCTAACTTTCCTTGAAATCATGTAGGAAAATAGGGAGAAAAACACCCAGGTAAGGAACGCAGCAAAGATGATCAATGCGACATCCAGAACTGTAACGGGCGTGAGGTACACTATAACCCCAAGAAAGAATATGGCTCCTGGAAGGATGAACACTATGTCGCCGGTGGCCATCCCCATTACATAGACCAGAGGGCTGATTCCGGTGGTAGCTATCATCTGCTGGAACTTGAGGTCAATCTTTCCGAAAAGCAGGTCGCTTTGCAGCATCGTGGCTGCGTTTATCACAGTGAAAATAAGGCCGCCTATGGATCCCACCAGAAGCTGAGTGCCGTGGCTGAAAATGTCCACGAAGAACAGGAAAGAGAGCGGAGTGGAGAGAATTGCGACAAGTGCAAGCGGTCTCCTGAAGATTGGTATCAGTCCATTTAGCATGGTGAAGCTCTGCCAGGCCCGGATGTCCCTTATGATGCTAGTCTTCAATGCTACCACCCACCAGCGAAATAAACACGTCGTCCAGACCCACAGGACCTATCTCGATCCTTGTTTTAAGCAGTCCTGCAGAGAGGATGATCTCCTCTACCCTCTTCTCGTCGGTATACAGGATTTCGTACTGGCTTTCGCTGACAACCTTCCCGTAAGGTTCCAGACTGCCTTTAGCGAAGCCTGCAGGGATCCTGATTCTGGTGTTGTAGTCGAGCATGTTCTGGAGCTGTTGAAGCGTACCCTGGGCCAGCAGTCTCCCCTCGCTGACAACCGCAATCTCGTCGCTCAGCGCCGAAGCCTCGTCCAGGTAATGGGTGGTAAGCACGATTGTCTTCCCAAGTTTCCTGAAATATCTGATCCCTTCCCAGACGTTTTTCCGGGTGATTACGTCCAGCCCAATCGTTGGTTCGTCGAGAAAATAAATGTCAGCTTCAGCTGAGAGAGACATGCCGACCACTATGAGCTGCCTCTGCCCTCCGGAGAGGTTCACCGCCTCAGTGTCCATGAAGGAGCCGATGCGCAGCATGTCGCTGATGAACTGAACACGATCCCTTGCCCCCTCGCGTGAATTTCCAAGTATTCGCTGGTAATGATAGATATGCTCTCTTGGAGTCATGTGTCCCCATGGCCTGCATTCCTGTGGAACTAGGGAAATAAGTCCTTTTACCGATGCCGGAGAAGAAATGACATCATGCCCGAATATCTCCACTGTCCCTGAGCCAGGAATCAGTTGTCCCGTGGCTATCTTGACAAAAGTGGTCTTGCCGGATCCATTTCTTCCCAGTATAGATAGTATCATCGGCCTGGATGCAGTTAGCGAGAGTCCCCGCAGAGCGCTGGTAACTTTCCCCTTGACCAGGTAGTCCTTCCTGAGATCTTTAACGAGAAGGGGAACAACCATTTTCCTGCATTAAGGCAGGATAATTAAACATGATTGGTTTATGATCGCACCAGACCTTACGAAACCGTGGATTATTCGTTCTAGCGGATACCCGATTACTTCGATCAAAAATGCGGCTGTCAACCAATTTCATCACAACGTCACAATTCATATTTATATGCGGGCAAAATGATAGGATCACATGGATTCCACTTTCGCCTATCCCGGGCTTCCCAACTCTTCCAGGTACGTGATAAGGGTTCTGAGGGATCTGAAGGTTGCGACAATCGAGTCCATACAGGATGAAACCGGGCTTTCGAGAAGGACCATCATGTACGCCCTGCACGAGTTGAAGGAAAGAGGGCTTGTCTTTGTCCAGATATGTCTGAACGATTCGAGAAGGCGTTATTATTGCTACTCCGCATTCAATGATATTTAAGTTTTGGCATGTGAGCACAGTTTGCGCATTTAGAAAGATTATAAAGTAAGATGGGCATTCGTATGCTGAGGAAAAATATGCCAGTATATCTAGGACAAAAGGCACCGGACTTTACGGCGAATACTACTAAGGGTCCAATTGTGCTCTCATCACTGAAAGGAAAGTGGGTTCTGCTCTTTTCGCACCCGGCCGACTTCACGCCGGTATGCACCACAGAATTCATGGCGTTTGCCAGCAGGTACGAAGATTTCAGGAAACTCGGTGTTGAACTGATAGGGCTGAGCGTTGACAGCATTTACAGTCACCTGGCCTGGCTTCGGGACATCAAGGAGCATTACAAAGTGGACATACCGTTCCCAGTGATAGCCGACATAGACAAGGAAGTGGCGCGGGCTTACAACCTGATTGAGGAGAAAGCCGGCCTTACCGTCAGGGGAGTGTTCATAATCGATCCAAACCAGATTGTGAGATGGATGATCTATTATCCTGCTGAAACCGGGCGAAACATTGACGAGATCATCAGGGTCATCAAGGCGCTGAAATTCAACTGGGACCACAAACTCGCGACTCCTGCAAACTGGACCGAAGGCATGGAAGGCATCCAGGGCGCCCCCGTAACAATCGAGGAGGCTGCCAAGAGGGAGAAAGAGGGGGCAGAGCGCTGGTACCTGAAGAGAGTCAAGGTTTAGACAGGCCGATTATCGGCTCTGTCCAAACTTTATTTAACCTTTTATCATTTTAGAAAGTGCAAATTCTGGAAATGGATCTTGAGGATCTTGTTACAGCTTCCCTCAGAGGCGAGTTGAAACTGGAGGATGTTGAATACCTGTACGACGAGGTGGACACGCCGACGCTTTCGGAGATAGCTTCCAGAGTTTCGGACGAGATCAGCGGAAACAGAGTTTCCTTTGTATCGAACCTGATTCTGAACTACACCAACATATGCAATGTCAGGTGCAATTTCTGCGCTTTCTACAGAACCGGGAAGGAAAGCGATTCCTACACCTTCTCCATCGACAGGGTCATAGAGGAGATAGAAAAATATTACGACAAATACGGGATAACACAGCTCCTGATCCAGGGAGGCGTGAATCCCTCACTTGACATTGGTTATTACCTCGAACTCTTCAAGAGGATAAAGGAAGAATTCCCGAGGATAGGGATAAACGGCCTCTCCACGTCTGAGATATCCTTCATAGCGAAAAAGGCAAGGATCACGGTTGAAGAACTCCTGAAACAACTCAGGGATTCCGGACTTGAAACAATACCGGGAGCAGGTGCTGAGATATTCCATGAGGACGTCAGAAAAATCCTTGGCAGGCCGAAGGGCAGTGAAATCGAATGGATAAATGTCATGGAAACTGCTCACAGGATCGGGATAAAAAGCACAGCCACAATGATGTTCGGGCACGTTGAAAACAGTTATCACAGGGCTGATCACCTGCATAGAATACTCTCCCTGCAGAAGAAATACCATGGATTCCTTTCCTTCACACCATGGAATTTCGAACCGGGAAAGACCAAGCTGGAAGAAAGCGGTCTGGTGAAGTTTCGCAGCGGGGGCGACGAAGTCATCCGGAACATTGCGATCTCAAGGATCGCCTTCGGTAGAGAACTTCCCATAGTCCAGAGTTCATGGCTTACCAACGGGATACAGATGGGACAACTCAGCGTGCTTTCCGGAGCAAACGACTGGGGAGGCACAATATACGACGAGAAAGTTATTCCCGCGACGGGCAAGGATGTTGGAAACCTCGGCAGGGAGATCATAATTGATGCCCTAAGGGAGATAGGAAAGGTACCGGTGGAACGGGACAATCTCTACAGGACGGTAAAGGTATATTGAAAGGGTTCTCGGAAACAGAAATAGGTATTGCCGGATATACCACCTCCGGTGAGGGAATTCCTGGTCACATAAAGGATTCGCCGGCGGATTTTATTGTGGATGAAATCCCTTTGGATTTCCCGAGGGACCCAAACGGAAAGTACCTGCACATCAAGGTGAGGTTGACCAACTGGGACACCAACCATTTCCTGGGTGAGCTGGCCGGGATGCTCAGGATAAGCAGGAAAAGGATTTCCTATGCCGGCACAAAGGACAAAAGAGGAGTCACGACGCAGTGGTTCTGCATTAACGCCGATGTTAGCGATATTCAACCGGCGATGAAGGACGTGGAGGTTATAGAGCAGTACCGATCACCAGCCATGATTAGGCTTGGCGACCTTCTTGGAAACCGTTTTAGCATTAGGATTGAGGCAAACGCTAATTTTTCGGACAGGATAATGTCCATTTCACGTGATCTCAGCGAAGCTGGCTTCATAAACTTCTTCGGTCCGCAGCGTTTTGGCGCTCAGAGGCCGATCACACACAGGGTGGGGAAGCTCCTTTTGATGGGAAAATATGAAGATGCCGTAGACGAGTATATCTGTGATCCGGCAATCGACACTGAATGGTTCAGGCTGGAATATGAAAAGAGCAGGGATGCCAGGGAAGCACTGAAAAATTTTCCCCTGCATCTGTCTAACGAAAGGGTCCTGCTTCAGAAAATTCTGGAGGGAAGGAAATCCGAAGCGTTTGATTACCTGCCAATGCAGTTGAAGATGCTCTTCGTCCATGCCTACCAGTCATACATTTTCAACAGGATCGTGTCAAAGAGGTTTGAAGTCACCAGATCCGTATTGGAAACGCAGATCGGAGATGTGTGTGTACCGGTGGACGGCTTCGGAAACCCTGGAAACGACCAGATAAAAGTCACCCCATTCAACCAACAGAAGATTGCGGGCCTAGTCAGGAGCGGGAAGGCAGCAATAACTGCACCCCTACCGGGATACGAGTCTGCCATTGAAGGTGGCCTGCAGGGAGATATTGAGAGGGAACTGCTCGAGATGGAAATGATCAGCCATTCCAGCTTCAGCATAGAGGGGCACCCGGAACTCAGCTCCAAAGGAAGCAGGAGGTCGATAAGTGGGGTACTGGCAGATTTTCAATCTTCTGACGGGAACTGGGTCTCATTTGCCCTTGGAAAGGGGATGTACGCTACCTCCGTAATGCGGGAATTCCTGAGGAATCCCGATATGACGGTGTATTCCGGTCCATGACCCCTGCCAGGAAAATTACCTAATGCAGGGGATCAGATCAGTCCCACTTTCTGCAGGTCCTTCTTGACCTTTATAACAGCCTGTTCAATTTCACTCTCTTCCTTTGCTCCGGTGCATACAACTTTCCCGGATCCAAAGAGCAGCAGAACCACCTTTGGCTCCTCGACCCTGTACACAAGGCCCGGAAACTGCTCCGGCTCGTATTCCACGTTTTCAAGACCCAGGGACATTGCGATGTCTGTCAGATTCAGGTCGGATTCGAGGTCGTAAACGGCAACAATGTTCTGTACAACAATATCTGGCTTGTCATATACCTCGATTCCTGCGCTCTTAAGTTTCTTTATTATCGTTTCAATCGTAAGTCTGACATTCTCCAGATTCTTTGCACCAGTGCAGTTCACTTTTCCGCTCCTGAATATGAGGACGGCAGTCTTTGGCTCATGCAGCCTGTAAATCAACCCTGGAAATTGCTCAGGCTCGTATTCTGAACCGTCAAGGGCAAGTGCTATCTTGCTGAGATCCAGATGCTCCGCAAGAGAGGTGGATGCCACAATATTCTCTATGTTTATTTTTTCGCGCTCACTCATCATAACCACAAGCGAGTTGGATTTTTAGACAGTATTTAAATGTATTTAAATACAGCTCAATTTGAAGTGACGTCAGCCCTGAAGCATGGCGCCCTTCATGGGTGGATTTAACTGGCAAATATTGGGAATGCGCCTGAAATTTAATGCAATTGGTCAGTGCATAGGACGGTGAATCACATCATGTTCAGGGCTTCCTTGGCAAAATCCGTCATCATGGAAGGGTTCCACGGGGGTTCCCAGACAAGTTCCACGTCCGCTGCTTCCACTCCTTCAATGTTTTCCACCACCTTCTGTGCCTCAGACAGTATCCATGGGGTTACGGGGCAGGTCGGAGCAGTCATGGTCATTTTTATGTAAACGCGGTCCCCATTGATGGTGACTTCGTAAACCAGCCCCAGGTTGACAATGTCCATCCCTATTTCCGGATCGGAGACCACTTTCAATTGCTCAAGTATCTCCTCCTTTGTCACCATTTCCATCCCGTATGAGATCGCTAAAGCTTACTTAACTGTTTTTAATTTTTAGGCGCTATAAACTGGGCTGACTGCGCGTTTTCCACAAAGGGCAGAAATCATAAATAGAATTCAGGGCGCATCCTTGGCACAAACGCATTCCTGACCGCTTCCGAAAAAAGTTCGATCCTTTTGAGGGAATCACCGGAAAGCGCACCTGCTATCCCACCGGCTGAATATATGCTGCTGTCGCCGTATAGTCTCACGTAAGCCTTCCCTTCGTCATAGCCCTTCTTTATCTCAGCAATGATCTCCGGTGGGATCATCAGACCGCTGCTGGTGCCAACAGACGATTTACCGAATCTGTCTAGGATGTAGCAGAAATGCACGTCAAGATACTTCTCCTCTCCGTTGATCCTGAACAGTCCGCTTTCAATTGAGACGGCATAATCCGATTCCCCAATAACCTGTCTGGCCCTTTCCTCTGCATATCTGTATGTGTCTTCCCCAAAGGGCTGTTCAGATGGGGTTGAGTATTCTTTGCTCACGGACATTTCTGCGCCAGGAATCCGGGTGTGAAAAAATTCCCTGACGGCATTGGCCTTGTACCGGTTTGAGGTGGGCACAACAATCCTGATGGGTTTGATTCTCTTTCCTTCCGGAGTAATCTCGCCTTCCAGTACCCTGGAAGACTTGATCGGGAAATAATCGTCACCCAGTGCAAACGGCACTACAATCACTTTGAGTTTTTTCAGGCCATTCCTCTCCCGCTCCGCATTAATCAATCTGGCGTTTCCTGCGGATTCCGGGGATACAACTATTGTGGAATATTTGTCAGAAGTGGTGGAATTCCCCCATGTGTCACCAAGAGGCTTTATCTCGAATTCAATGCCGGTGCTCCTGAGGTAATCTTCCAGCGCCCTTCTCCTGAAATCGTAACCGGGAAGTTTGTACTCCTTGCTACTGGAAACGAAACTGTCAGTGGTGAGCCCTAAAATGAGCTTCTCCCCTGTGGACAGCGCTGCGGCGAACAGATCCTTATGGCCCCTGTGGAGTGCGCTGAAAGTGCCTGCAATGATGACTGTCATCTGGCAAATTCGCTTAAGGCGCGATCAATGAAATCTCTTCCTTCGCGACCTTGGCCAGTCTGGAGATGCCGTCAACTATCTGATCGTTGTCTGAATAAGTGAAATTCAGTCTCATGGTGTTGAAGGTGGGGTTGTTAGGATAAAATGCGCTTCCGCTCACGTACGCCACTTTCTTTTCAATGGCTCTCTTGAGCATATCGGTGGTGTTGATCTTGTCATTCAGCGCCAGCCAGAGGAACATTCCACCGTCAGGGTGAGACCAATTTGCATCGCTTCCGAAATTTGTTTCAAGGGCATCGATCATTGTATCACGCTTTTCCCTGTACATCTTTACAACTGCGGGCATATTCTTCCTCATCAGGTCCCTCTTGAGATATTCCGCAGCAATAGCCTCGGCGAGTGTATTTGTCGCCAGGTTTGTTGCCTGCTTTAGCAGGTTCATCTTGTTCACGACGGCATCGGGTGCGCAGGTAAACCCTACTCTCAGGCCAGGCGATAGAATCTTTGAAAACGTGCTCATGTATATCACAAGATCCTCTTTGTCGAGCGATTTCAGGCTTGGCAGCTTATTGCCGGAATACCTGAGTTCTCCGTAAGGGTTGTCCTCGACAATCGGGATCTGATACCGGGATGCCAGTTCTAGCACGTGCTTTCTTCGGTCCAGAGATAGGGAAATACCGGAAGGGTTCTGAAAGGTCGGTATAAGGTAAATGAACTTGGGCAGCTTGCCCGCAGCCTTCATGGTCTTGATCTTTTCCTCCAGTTTTTCCGTCAGGATCCCATTCTCGTCCATCGGTATCCCCCTCATCACCGTGCCGTTAGCCCTGAAAGCTGAAATGGTGCCTATATAAGTCGGCGCTTCGCAGAGAACCTCCTCTCCTGGTGTTGTCATTATCTTCGAGACGGAATAGAGTGCTTCCTGGGATCCGGCTGTCAGCACAAAATGATCCTTGTCTGTGCTGATGTTTTCTGTCTCTTTAACCAACTTCACAAGCTGAACCCTGAGGTCTTCATACCCCTGCGTTGAACCGTACTGCAGAAGCTGCCTGCCCTTTTCCAACAGAAGGTCAGAAGTAATGGTGTTAATATCATTCACAGGAAAAGATGAAGGATGTGGCATCCCTCCACCAAACGATATCAGTCCGGGAACAGATACATATTTCAGCAGTTCCCTGATTTCAGACGGTTTCATGGCATCCGCGAGAGCCGAAAACTTAAACTGCATATAGATCGGCACAGAATGGTTTGAACGGATATAAATGATGATACCCGCCATGAAATCTTCAGTGTGATGTGGCTCTGTGGATTAGTGACAGGGAAAAGTATTTTACAGGGCTATTTATCGAAGGCAGATGGAGAATTCGAGAGTTACTTGGAAGATAAGCGTTACGGGGCTCAACGGTTCCGGGAAAAGTACTCTGATCTCCAGGCTGGTATACAATACGAATACGGTGAGTTCACAGCTCAGGCCTATTCAGCGCAAAATAGTCACCCTTGATGCACGCAACAGGAGGATAACGGCAGAACTCCTCTTCCTTGAAATAAACAGCGAACAGGAAAGCGAAAAACTTCTGACTGGTTCCAACTGCATATTGGTTGTTGCGGACCTTACCAGCATCCGATCGCTAGACTATGCTGAAAATGTTCTGAAATTCATTAGTGCCCTCAACAACAAGACCGTCAGGGTCCTGGTGGCTACCAAGCTTGACAGGCGCTACGAAGCCCAGTTCTGGCAGGATGAACTGGAACGCGTTTCAAAAGATTACGCGATACCTTACTTCATCCTGAGCAACAACTCGAGGGACGACTGGGAAAAGTTATATGGGTACGTAACGGATAAAATGATTGAAGTGTTCGTAAAGAAATGACGACGTCAGCGGTAGCCGTATGTGGCCAGCATCGCTTTGCCTGTGCCAAATCCCCAGACAGTATCCGGCAGAGGCACAAAGTGGGCCGGGTTCTTCGTAATGAACTTATACTCACGGAACTGGAGGCGCTGTATCTCCTGACAAAGGGGCTTATAGCTCCAGCTGACGGAACGGCTAAGGAAGGATCGCTGTTTAAGCTGCTGAAGTCTGAATCCGACATAAGGGATCTGCAGGTATATGCAAACCTGAAATCTCTGGGATTTTACGTCAGGAAGGAACCCGATGGCCTGTCTTTTCGCAGGGACTCTAGGAGGGAATATTCGAGGCCGATCAGGATAGCAATGGAGGACAGTTTCGTCAGCTTTGCGGAACTAAACTGCATGCTACCAACAACTTGGGCAACGCTAGATGACCAGGGCGATATAACTTATTTCATTTCGGAACCATGGGAGCCTGTGGGCGCCGTTGATCCCCCAGGACAGGGGCAGTCGATGGTTGAAGTTGGGGAAATAGCATTTTTTGACAAAAACTTAGGCACATGGATGGGGGAAGAGTTCTATGGTCTGCTGCTTTTGAACAGGAACGAACGCGAATATTTTCAGGGAAAGCAAAAGACCATTGAAGCTGCAGTGTTTGCCGATCTGGTGAGCCGCCGGTGCATTGTAAAGACTGGATTCAAGTATGGTTGCAATTTCAGGGTATACCTGAAATCCCTGGAGGATCATGCTGAACTGCTTGTCTCTACTCTGAGAGAAAGGGAAGAATGGTTCAAGGTCAGCAGAGCAGTCCGGCTTGCCCATGCTGTGAGAAAGTCTATGGTATTTGCGGGCGAGGTCAATGGGAAGATCCGGTACGTCAGGATCACAAGAATTTCGCAGGAATACCTGAAGAATCAGACCTGAGCCTCGAAATCCTCAATCGTGAAATGGAAGTCCGCGTAATCTTTCAAAGCCCCTCTGTTCTTCAGTACTTCCCTGGCTAGAATCCAGTATATCACAGCAAGCGATCTCCTTCCCTTGTTATTGCTAGGAATGACCAGGTCGACGTTCGTCGTTTTGTTGTTGGCATCGCATAGCGCTATCACCGGTATGCCCACCCTGATCGCCTCGCCCATTGCCTGTATATCTGCGAGAGGATCGGTGACGAGAATCACCTTCGCTTCCAGATATCTGTCAAGCTGTGGATTTGTCAGCGTTCCTGGCACGAACCTGCCCGTAATTGATCTGCATCCGGTGACCTCACCGAATTTTGAGACCGGTCTGAAGGCATATTGCCTCTGGGCAACCACCAGGATATCCTCGGGCTTGAATCGTGAAAGCATCTTGCCCGCTATCACAAGCATGTCATTGGTCTTCTTCAGGTCAAGAATATAGAGGCCATCGTTTCTTATCTTGAAAATGTACTTCTCCATATCCTTTGACTTGACCTGCGTACCAATATGTACACCGGATTTTTGATATTCCTCCTCTGATATTAGCAGGCTTTCTGCAGACATTTCATCACTTCTAAGGTTGACCTACATACGCACCCTTTATATTTATTATTCTCAGTGATCCTGTTTACCATACAGATGAGCAATCGTCAGCCCTACCCTGTAGTGTTCGACAACCACTTCCACCTCAGGCATGACGGGAACTTCCTTGAGGCGGTCAGGAAGTTCAGCCTTGCAGGAGGAACAGCGATAAATCTCACTAATTTGCCTGACTACTCGCTCGGAACTGATGAATACTATGAGAAGATCTTTGACAGAACCCTGGGCATGGCCGAGGTGATCAGGAGGGAGACGGGAATCTTCGTTATGGTTACCATTGGCCCGTATCCGTTGGATTACTTCTTTTTCAGGGAACATGGCAAAGACCCGAAGCAGAATATGTTCGATGGAATAGACCTTGCGGCAAGGCTGCACAGCCAGGGAAAAATTTCTGCGATCGGGGAAATCGGTTTACCGCATTTTAAGGTGGAACCAGGTGTGATGGAACCGATCGAGGAAGTGCTTTCCCACGCATTTGATGTATGCGGGGACATGGAAATACCTGTAGTTCTGCACACAGGCGACCTGTCACTGTCCAATGTGGAATCCTTGTGCAGAAGGGCTGTAAGTGCAGGAATGAAGCCCAGCAGCGTTGTAAAACACCATGGTACCCCCGATCTGCTATCAAATCTACCTGGAATGACCATCTCAATGCCAGCCACAAGGGAAAATGTCAGGCTGGGCGCAGGATCTGACCACAGGTTTATGCTGGAAACCGATTACATAGATGACCCGTCGAACAAAAGCAAATTCCTACCTGCGGATTCAGTCCCGAAGCGGTGTGAAATGATAAAGCAGGAATATGGGAACTGGGAGGAAATTCTTGAAAGAATTTTTGTCGAGACGCCAAGGATCGCTTATGGTTTTGCTCCAATTTCATTCTAGCCCTATGGCAGAAATAGGCGTGTATCATTTCCTGACGCGATAGACTGCCTCGAACGATCCGTACTCAACGGATGTCACACGCCCTGTTCTGGTCCTGCAGGCCTTAAGTTTATTGTCGCAGTCGTAGCATCTCAATAGGTGAGTGCAGTATACGATCCGCATTTCAGTTTCCTGTCATTCTCCAGCACCATCTTAGTTATGGGTGAAATGTCACAGTCTATCCCATTCTCCCTCAGTATATCCACTATCCCGGCGTCCGATATCTCTGTGCCAAGGAGCCTCTCCAAGTATGGAAGCATATCCTTCCAGAGGTATCAGATGTATTTTGTCGCTGGCTTTCCACTGACACGCTTTGATCCATAAAGCTTGTAATGTTCCTTTCCGTTCTTTCTCTTCTCTCTCCAACCTGACTTTACCCTTTCTTAACACGGCATTCCTTGTTTGATGCAGAATTTTTGCGGGATTTTATGAGAAACGATCTATGTATGTTGTAGTGTTATTATCACTACATTGACCTATATCCGGAGGATGGTTAAGAACGGCAGGACCTACCAGTATGAAGTCAGATCTTACCGTGATAATGGAAAGGTGAAGGAGGAATCTAGGTATCTGGTGGCATTCGTCCATGAAATAATATATCCAAACATTAGATAAAATTACCAACATGAAAGTGGGAAGAGCCAAATTTATATATATATTGTCGCATAAAGTCGTGGAGGTGATATATCTGGAAGAGATTAAAATAAGGAACCTCGAGAAATTCGAAGCCACAATTTTTTCGGGACCACCACTAAATATAGATTGCCCCAGATAATTTTGAACACTTTTGGGTCTAACCTTAATTTTTTTTTTGGGTGTACTTTACACAAATTCAAATTTCTTAATGATAGGATTTGCTGCTAATTTATCAAGGAATTTGTTTTTCTCCATTTTCTAATGTAAAAATAAACAGGGAAAAGAACGTTAAAACCCAATATTCCTAAGCCTGCTGCCCCAAGCCCAAACTCCAGGATATTTGAAGCCAATAGGCCATTCATGAATTGGGCAACCGTTAAAGCGATTACACTCACGACTCCCCAAAAGGAAATCAGATAGCTGAATATCAGGAAAGCCAGTGAGCCAACAATCATAAACCATGTGTACCATTTCACGGTCTTCTTCTCCCATGCTGGAAGTACTTTTAAAGGGTCTGTGGCAGGTGAAGACCTATATTTTCCAGATAATTTTCCAAAAGCACGTCTCCAAAGATATTTCAAATAATTAATTGAGTCGTCTCTTAAGTTACCGCAGTTTAATGCCGTCACCAGTATGAAATATACATCTGTTTTGGTGAAGAACGCAAACTCAGAAATAATCACCATAATGTTAAGAAAGATGTAGCCACTGAGAAACAGGCTTAACGGTTGAGGAAGCTGGAACGCACTCTTCACGAGCAGGAACAAGGAAAGTGCTAATGATTCCCACATCAATCCTGCAAATAGAACTATGTAACGTTTTTTTCTATTCACGCTCCAGAGCGCATGAAGTTCAGTCTGAAAAACCGGCTCAAATAACCTGACGCTTAACCCAATCTTGGCAGGCACTCCAAAAAGCTTCGCAGAGAGATAATGAAAACTTTCATGGATCGCCCCATCCAGTAAAAAGATCCCAAAAATCAACACGTAAAAGACCATGAAATTCAACTTCCAGAGAGAATCCACAGCAGCGTACAGAGCAGAAGGGTGCAATGCAGTTCTAAAAAATGCCACTGACAGGAATATAATCCAGCAAATGATCACAACGAGGAACGGTAACCCATAACGCCCGAGATCGTTTTCCGACTCTATGGTCAGCCCATTGGGATTTTTATGAGGAGAATCTGAAACGCTCGCAAATCCAAGGTCTATGATATTAGAGGCGAAACTTGCCACATTGATATCTCTCCCCCTTGATTTTAGAACCGACTCTACCTCTGATATTGTCGCTCCATCCATCAATAATCTGAGAGTTTCCTCACCCAGACTGTCAAGGGAGACAAATTCCCCAGTTTCTTTTCTCCCAACAACGAGACCTATTTTTTCCCTCCTGACCTCAAGCTTGTGAAATCTCAGGCAGCTGTTGGGTTCTATCTGATCCACTGAACTAGTCCCGTTTCTTGTTTACAGCATAAGTTACAGATTCGCCACATTTGGGGCATGAAGGCACTCTATCTATATCCTGAAAAACAGACAGGTCTATTGAGAGGGCATTTCCGATATATCTTTTACCGAAAAATTGTGTCTTAAATCCCACTATATAATGAATCACGTCCAGAGCAATTAGTTGGGCAGAAATTATCGAAGTTGGAGCTATTGATGCATTATAATCATAATCTCCATAGGGAAATTTTATTGAGGCATTTACTTCATTCATGTATCTGATCTTATAGCATTCTGTGCACCCTGTTTGGTGCGGTATGTACCCTTCGCACAGGTATTTTGGCCCAAAATAGCCTCCTGTAATCCATGGCGTGCCAACTTCCAATGCAGCTTCATTGCACCAGGAGGTGACTCCCACGGGTTTGTCAGCACCAAGAACAAGAACGTCTGCGTTCTTCATAAGCTCCGCAAAATCATTTACTCCATTCACTTTGCGCTCTTCATATGTAACGTCAATGAGAGAGTTGATCCTGGACAGTTTTTCAGATGCACGTTTGACTTTTGATTTTCCAATGTCATCTCCCGAGTACAGTATTTGTCTATTCAAATTGGATATTTCAACGATGTCGAAGTCCACTAAATGTATATGCCCAACTCCGGTTGCCGCAAGACTCACAGCAACAGATGATCCAATACCACCCATCCCCACGATTGTCACTCTCGCGTTCTTGAGTTTCAATTGCGGCTCATAATTAAGCTCTTTATCTGTAGGAAGTATCCAGGAAAAGTAATATGAGTTCCTGGCATATCTTTCCACTTCCACCGGATCCAATCCTTCGATATCCGCTTTGGAATTTGCGTAATAAATAATCCCCCTTTTGGTAAGGCTTTCTATTAGTCCGAGAACCAACTCCCTAGGGTTTTCAATTTTTCCTTGAAGCTCCTCAATTATCTGAAGAACGCTTCTCTTTCCATCAATCAATTCCATGATCTCCCAAATGTCCTCATTTCTTGGGTCATTAATCTCCACTTCGAGTGGGTACTGGGTCCCCATCCTTATTGTTCCATCTTTAGCCAGCGTTGGGCTATAGTAGGGGACCCGAATTTTAGGAATTGAAAGGCCTAAATCCATAGCTTCTGACATTTACGCAGGTAACTTCAGAGCTTTAAATATTTTTCTTAGAATGGCACCAGGACAAAAGTCCTCCATCCGTGCAACCCGAAAATCCTAGAGCTATCAAATCTGCCAAAATCGCTTCAAAGATGCATTCATGGCCTCTTAGAAATTCTGTTGACATCGTGGAAAAACTTTCAATCTTTTCCCCAGTTCCCCTACAACATTGATCAAACCTTTTTAACTCCTCATATACTCCTTCCAATCTGTTATCGAGGTACTGAGAATCTGATTGAATCCAGTACAGAATCTCTTCCTGTACTAATCCTTTCATAGGGAGATTTATCCAAGATTAACGAAAAGATCACGATCAGGACGGAACAGCAGTCCCGTGAAAGGCGGAGGCACTCCACTTGGCCATTACTGGAAAGCAACAGAAGCAGCGTGTTTGTGGAATTTGCTTAAGCGTCAGTGATTTATGTCTCATCGTCCCTTCGGGTATCATTAATAAATAGTTATACAATTTACTTGTAATGAACTTCTCACCCCAGGATGTAGAAAATGCTTTTCTGGAGCTTCAAAGCGCCATCAGGGCAGAGAAGAACACCAAGAAGATTAGAAAGATAGATCAGTCAGTATTCAACACAATACCGCAGCTGATAAAATTCCTGAATACAGAGGCGGAAAAAAATGCGGCCGTGGACATAGACAGATACATTCAGATCAAGGACAGGCTGAGACAGATAGAGAGGGCATTCAAGACTCTCTTCCAGATCAGGTACAGCAAGATTGTGAGGGTTCCGGTTTTTGACAATAATACGGACGAAATGATCAATCTCACCGAGGACGAAAGGGAATTTGTAGATCGCATTTATTCGGAAGTCAAGGAACAGTACAACCAGCTGCTTGGTATACAGCCTGTTCAGGTCAGCGAGAAGCCCATAGTGATAAAGGGTGATCAGAAAACCGAGAACGAGCCTAAAAGGGATGAATCCCCGGAGGAATTTACTGCTGTGAGGATCCTTGGAGACCAGCCCCCCATCGCGCAGACGGACAGGAATTACTATTTCAGGGACGGCGAGATTGTGTTCCTCAGGAAAAGATTCGCGGAACTCCTTGTAAAGAGGAAGATCGCAACGGAGATAGCTATAAGGAAGAACGCCTGATAAAGATTAAGTCCAGCCCTGCATAATGAAAGCAGGAACAAAAAGCCCGAGGGCAACCGACGCCTTTTGAGGTGAGGAAAGTCCCCCCTCCACTGGCAGGTCCGATCAGCGCAAGCTGATAGTCCGAGAGAACTGGTAAAGGTAAAAGAAAAATACGGGCCCGGTAAAGGATGATTGAAAAATGACGTTTCCGGGGGACCCGATGGAAAACCTTCCCGGAAGGAGAAAGTCTAAGAAGATCCAATGACGCTGCCGCGAGGATCGGGTAAGACGGGGCTCAGGCCCATAGTTAAATGTTGCCATCCCGTCAAAGGGGTAACAGAAGGGGGCTTATTCCGGGCATTTGTTCCTGTTTCATTTCCAGCAAACGAACAATTATATACGCCACCAGCAATATGATAACCGGAATGCCTGAAAAAATCTGCAGCGTGAAGGGGTGTGACAAGGAAAGTTTTCAGACAGTGTCAGCAGACAAAGTTCGCGATCTTTTCCCGCTGAAGGAGGAAAAGACAAAGATTCACCTCTGCAGGGAACACTACAAGGAATTCAAGAGGAAGACCAAAAAAGACAGGAAACTGGACAGGCTGGACTGGGTAAGATAATGAAAGAATTTACCTCGCCTCTGGGTATCTCGATAATCGTAACAATTTACAATGAGGCAGATCACATAGTCGAACTGCTTGATAGTCTCGTGAATCAGGAGGAGCCCATTGAGATTGTGATTGTCGACTCAATGAGCAACGACGGCACTGACAAAATTATCTCCAATTACATGACAAGGTATGGATTCATCAAATACATCAGAAAGAAATGCTCCAGGGGAGAGGGCCGGAACCTGGGGGTAGCCAGCGCAAAGTATCAGTACCTGGCCTTCACCGACGGGGATGCGTTAGCAAACCCATTCTGGATCCAGAGGATGAGAAAGGCATTTCTTGACGGCTACGACATCGTTGCAGGGCGGACAATTCAGATGGGTATGTCACATTTTGAGCACCTTGGAAGGGTGGAACTGTATTTTGAAGGGTTTGAGGTCACTTTTCCATCCGTGAACCTGGGTTACAGGAAATCCATATTCCAGGAGATAGGCGGATTCGATCCGCATTTCATCACGGCAGAGGATATTGACCTGAATATCCGTGCGGTCATGAACGGCGGAAAGATCAGGTACGTGGACGACTGCCTGATATACCACAGGACACGCACGACTTTTTCAGGATTCGTTCAGCAGGCATTCTGGAACGGATTTGGCAGGAAACAGCTGACGTATAAACACAAGCATGTATGGTCGCACTTCAAGTTTTCCACGATTCTTCAAAGAGACCAGATTGGCGTGTGGCAGTTGATAAGGGGTATTTCTGCCGTGGTGGGATATGCGGTATGCAAGTTCTTCGGGGACGACTTTATAAGGCATTACAGGAAAACGGAGAGAAAAAATGTCTCCCAAGAAGTGGGATAAGGACCTTTGAACCTTTTTGCCGCAAAATATTGATGAAGCGAGTGTTCTGCTGCTATGATGGAATTTCTTGAAACCTTTTTATTAGAAGAATCACTTTGAGAAAGATGTCATCTCAGCCTGAGTCCTTTTGGGCGAAGAAAATCGGGTCCATCCAAAGCAGGCTTCCGTCTTCCACACCCGGTCAGGAAAAGTGGAGGAAGGAAACCCTTCAGCCATGGCTGAATCAGACCGGATCAAAATTGGCGGAAAAGGAGAATTCGTCAGGAATAAAAATCAAGGAGATATTTTCGGAAGAAGATCTCGGCGGCAACCTGGGCGAAAGACTGGGTTATCCGGGGTCTTACCCGTTCACCCGGGGAGTCTACCCCAATATGTATCTGGGCAGGCCATGGACAATGAGAATGTTTTCAGGATTCGGCACTCCTGAGGATACCAACAGGAGGCTGAAATACCTCATTAAACATGGAGAAACCGGCTTGAGCATCGCCTTTGATATGCCTACCCTCTATGGCTTTGACTGCAATAATTCAAGGGCAGAGGGAGAGGTTGGGAAATGCGGGGTCAATGTAACCACGCTGAAGGACATGGAGGTAATATTCAAAGGGATAGATCTTTCCAGAATAAGCACTTCTATGACGATCAATGCCCCGGCAGCGGTACTGACGGCTATGTACGTGGCAGTGGGCAAAAAGAACGGATATGATGAGCGAACCCTTGCCGGTACGGTACAGGCTGACATACTGAAGGAATACATTGCACAGAAGGAGTGGATGTACCCGCCGGAGGCGCATCTAAGAATTATCAGAGACATGATGACTTACTGCACCAGGAAGATGCCCCGCTGGAACTACATCAGCATTTCTGGATACCACATCAGGGAGGCTGGATCCAGTGCAGTCCAGGAACTTGCTTTCACGCTTGCCGATGGATTCTATTATATAGACATGGGGCTGAAAAATGGCCTTTCGGCAGATGAATTCGCACCACGACTTTCGTTCTTCTTCAATTCATCAATAAATTTCTTCGAGGAGATTGCTAAAATGAGAGCGGCCCGGAGAATCTGGGCTACGGTGCTGAAGGAAAAATACGGCGCAACTAAAAGCAGAACGATGCTGATGCGGTTTCACACTCAGACATCCGGCTACACCCTGACATGGCAGCAGCCGCTTAACAACATAATCCGTACCACTATCGAGGCCATGGCTGCAGTACTGGGCGGAACCCAGAGCCTTCATACTAATTCTTATGATGAAGCATGGGCGCTTCCATCCGACGAAGCGGTAAAGGTGGCCCTGAGGACACAGCAGATTATCGCTGAAGAAACAGGCATTCCTGACACCATAGATCCGCTCGGCGGTTCCTATTATCTTGAATGGCTTACAGACAAAATGGAAGAGGAAGCTTACAGGTATTTCGACCAGATCGAAAGGCTTGGCGGAATCCTTGAGGCAATCAAGAAGGGATACTTGCAGAAGGAAATAGCGGCAACCTCGTACAGGCGCCAGACAAGGCTTGAAAGTGGTGAGGAAACCATGGTGGGCGTCAATAAATACGCGGAAAAGGAGGAGCAACCGATTAACATCCTCAGGATCAGCAAGAAGGCCCAGAGTAACCAGATCGCAAGGTTGAATCAGGTGCTAGCGTCCAGGGACAGCCAAAAGGTTGAACAATCCCTGACTGATCTTGAGCGAGCCATGGAAAACGACGGGGAAAACCTGATGCCATTTTTCATTAGGGCTGTGGAAAGCTATTGTACTCTGCAGGAGATATCGGACGTGGGGAGGAAGGTTTTTGGCGGTTGGAAAGAGCCAGTCATTGTTTAAGGAGAAACCAATAAAGATATTGCTCGCGAAACCCGGCATTGACGGGCACGATCGCGGGATGTTTGTCCTTGCCAAAGCATTCAGGGATGCCGGAATGGACGTTCTCTATGCAGGCCTGCTGCCGACCCCGGAAGAAGTGATAGATACTGCAGTAAGCGAAGATGTGGACGTTATTGCACTGAGCCTGCTTAACGGGGCCCATCTGACAGTATTCAAGAAGATTTCCGATCTTCTCAAAAAAAGGAAAATAGATGACATAGCCCTAGTTGGAGGCGGGACCATCCCGGACTCAGATAAACCAAAGCTGGAAAAGATGGGAATTTCAGGGAACTATGGGCCGGGCACGCCGCTCTCAACAATCATCGATCACGTCACTAAACGTGCTTCGGAAGCCAGACTCAGGAAACTGGGCGGCAGGTGAGGCATTGGATATCGACGCCATTGTTAAGGGCATCAGGAAGGGCGACACTCTCTCCGTTTCCAGAGCCATATCGATAGTGGAGGACAGATCGCAGATTTCGTTTTCCTCAGAAATCATGAAGAAAATATACAACCGGACCGGCAACATACATATTATAGGCGTCACCGGCCCGCCAGGGGTGGGGAAGAGTTCTATGATTGGCAAACTAGCATCGGAAATCGCCACAAGGGGGAGGAAGACTTCCATCATTGCAGTGGATGCTTCGAGTCCCTTCACTGGAGGCACCCTGCTCGGGAACAGGGTAAGGATGCAGGAATCGATAAATCGGAACTCCATATACATGAGGAGCCTCGCATCGCGAGGTTTCAAGGGCGGGCTTTCGTCTGCAGCCTTGAGCACAATAAGGATACTGGATGCCGCAGGTTTCGACAGTGTCATTGTGGAAACCGTGGGATCCGGGCAGGCAGACATAGACATCATGAAGATTGCACACACGATTGTAGTGCTGCATGCCCCGGGACTTGGAGACATCCTCCAGTCGATCAAGGCGGGAATTATGGAGATAGGGGACATCTTCGTCGTAAACAAGATCGACAGGGAAGGTGCCTTTCTTGCCATCAAGGATATTGAGGACTCACTTTCCATGCTTCCCGGAGGGTCATGGAAGAGGAAGGTCATAGGCGTCAATTCGCTTGATGGGGAGAACATAGATGCACTCCTCGACGAGATAGAGCGGCACAGGTCCCACGGTAAAGGGAAGAGGGGCGATGGCGATGCTATGAAGGAGATGAGCATATACATAGAGGACGAACTTCGCAGGATAATACTCGAGAGAAGTGCCCCGAAAGGTGATCTGAACAGGGAAATGAAGAGGATGATGGCGGACGGCATAGATCCTTTCAACGGGGCACTGAAGCTGGTGACCTCTCTGGTAGGGAGCGAAATTTGAGCTTAACTGCTGACTTAATGTTTATATAATTTAAGGGTCTCTGCACCTATGTACAGTCCACTGAAGTTCTATGCCCAGGAAATGCTGAAGAACATAGGAGACAGGGGAAAGGAGATACTGAGCTTTATATACCCACCTATCACAATGTACGAATCAGGCACTGACATTATCATCGAAGCCGACATGCCTGGATTTGAGAAGAAGGAAATTGATGTGCGGCTCGACAATAATGCAGTGTTGATCAATGCGTCCCGTAAAAAAGAAGAGGCAGGCACGACATTCATTGATCAGAGACCGGAAAAGATCAGCAAGAGGATACGCCTTCCTTATGATGTGGATCAGGGCGCTGAAATTACGGCAAAGTACCAGAACGGTGTCCTGACCCTTACCATACCCGCCAAGGGGCTCAGAGCCGTCAAGGTGGAATAGTTACTGGGCGAAAGGAAAAAATCCTGCGCTTTTGATTGCCCCCGGATCATTTTTTCAGTACGGTTGCAGCAAATGCCACAGCAACTACGAGTATGAGGATGAGTGAATAAAATGGAAAATAGCTGTAGAACAAAGCCAGAGAAAGCAGGGCGAAACCAAGGAATATAGAGATTTCAACCTTCACGCTTCTTTTCCCGTTCAATGGTGCATCTTTTTCTTCTAGAGCCCGTTTGATGAGGGGCAACGCATCCAGTCCCTTCTCTATGCTTATGATCGATTTGGCAGCGAATTTAATAAGTTGAGATCGGTAGAACTTGTTCAAGACCCCTTCATTATAGAGGATCTGCCTCAGCACCCTGAGGAACCTGAAATCTCTGTCCAGATCCCTGCATATTCCTTCGAGCAGGCTTGCCATTCTCATGTAAAGGACAAGCGCCCTGGGAAGCCGGAATGGGAACTCGAAGATCACTTCATTTGCTATCGCGAAGAGTTCCCTGATTTCGCTCTCCTCCGGGTTAATTCCCCTCAGGTTTGCGATTGACAATTCTATGCTTCTTCGTATAACTCCACGATTGGCAGCAGGAGAAAGTGCATTGAGGGAAACAAGGGCATCTATGATCACGTCCGCATCCGATGTTATCATACCGACATACAACGCGATGAGGTTCTCCCTGGTGTTCTCGTCAAGCGTGCCGACCATCCCGAAATCGTACAGTATCAGTTTCCCGTCTGCCGAAACCGAGATATTGCCGGGATGCGGATCGCCATGGAAGATGTCATCCTTCAGCACCATTCTTATGAACATTAGATCAAGGGAGAACGCGAGCCTGGCAGTATCATATCCCATCTCCCTTAGTTTCCTCACATCGGTGATCTTCACACCATCCACATGCTGCATCACCAGGACTTCCTCCCCGGATAGTTCTTCCACAATTTCCGGAATTATCACGTTTTCCCTCCTGGATATATTCTTCCTGATCTTTTCCATGTTGGATTTTTCCTTTCTGTAGTCAAGTTCGTCAAAGATCCTTGAACTGAAGTCGTTGATCACGTTTTCAAGGGAGATGTAAAGGAAGTTGTCCACCCGGTTCTTAGCATGTTTTACCAGCCTCTTCAGAACAACCAGGTCTTTTTTCAGCCTCTGCTTGACGTATGGCCTATTGACCTTGACTGCCACCTTCCTTCCCCTGTAGACGGCGGTATATACCTGTCCAAGGGAAGCACCTGACACCGCGTCCTGATCAAATTCCTCAAAGATCTTCCCAAGTTCGCCCAGGTTGCGCTCAAGAATTGGCTTCACAAGCGCAAAATCTGCTGCAGGGACATCGTCCTGAAGCTTCTGGAAGGATGAAACATATTCATTCGGAAGGAGATCTGGCCTGGCAGAAAGCATCTGGCCCAGCTTTATGAAGGTGGGGCCGAGTTCCACGAATGCGTTCATTGCCCTCAGGCCGTTGTACTCTATCCTCGGGTCGTAAACGTGTTCTTTTTCCCTCTTGATCCGCTTTCGGTCCTTCACGTACCTGCGAAAAACCGGATATAGCTTTAAGAGCACCCTGATCTCGCTTCTCAGAACACCTCTTACCGGATTTTCCGGTTTTGATCTCATCTGGGCTCAATGTTCATTTACAATTTGAACTGTATCTTTACCAGTAATCCCTGTTTATGAGATCTTCATAAAGCGTTTCAAGTTTGTTCCTCGCATTGTCAAGGTGTTCCAGGATTGAACCGACAACCCTGCTCACAGACCTATCCCTGTACTCGCTTGCCATAAGACTCAGAATGTGCTGCAATTCCTTGTTTTCCTTCACAGCATTGAGCAGCACACTCTTGAGATCGTTCGGATCCGGTTCAGGGATGTTCTGGAGCAGATGATCAATGGCCCGCGTCCCTTTTATGTACTCCTCTGGAGAGGCAAGGTCTATGCTGTCAGACCGAATGGTATCCTCTATCATGCTGATTATGTTATCATATTCGACCTTGATATTGAGCACTATCTCCCTGATGTTGGTGAGCCGCGAAACTTTGATGATCTCATCGTTGGCAACATTCATTCTCTCTATCACCCTCCTGATCCTTTCCATTATGGATATAGCAAGCTCCTTTCCCGGTTTGCCTGAAATAGTCGACTCCCTGTTGCCACTCTTACTGCCCATGCCAAAATCGAACCAACTCCACGATATAACTTTTTTCCTTCCATTTCTGGTCGAAGCATTCAGGCCATGGGTATTGCCCCAGAATTCAGAAGGAAGTATTTATCTTGAATTTACATAGGCGTCTGTGCTAGTGTCGCCATCAATAATCTCTGCAGATATGGGAAATCTCAAGGATCAGGTCGCAAGGTGCGATTCTGCGGGCTCATATTCCCTTCACCTTGATGTGATGGATGGTCACTTTGTTCCCAACCTCACGATCGGTTTCGATTTCATAAGGGCCATAAGGAAGAACACAGGGATGAAGCTTGAAACCCACCTAATGATAGATCGACCGGACAGGTATTACAGGAGATTCATGGAATCAGGCTCGGACACCCTTCTGATACATGTGGAGTCCCCGATTGTAACGGGCGAATTGCTGAAGACCATTCAGGGGGAGGGAGGGAAGTACGGCGTTGTTGTCAACCCTGAAACCCCTGTAGAACGGTCCTTCCCGTTTCTGGAAAACGCAGAGATACTTCTCGTGATGTCCGTACATCCAGGATTTTCTGGGCAGAAGTTCATACAGGAATCGCTGGGAAAACTGGTAGAGGCGAGGAAATACATTAAGGATCATGGACTTAAGACGTTACTGGAAATCGACGGAGGAATAAACGATGTGACTGGAAAAATGGCTGCGGATGCCGGGGCCGACATCCTCGTCTCGGGTTCTTATATTTTCTCAGGCGTGATAGAGGAGAAGATAGCGCTCCTTAAAAGCCTATGAACCCACCTTTATGATGATTCTTCCATTATTCCTGCCCTGGAATGACTTTAGCGCATCACTGATTTGATCGAGAGAGAATGTTTTCTCGACGGGGATATTCTTCTTATACCCGGCAAGCAGAACGAGGAGATCAGATAGTTCCCTCCTGCTCCCGCCAGTGCTGCCCAGTATACCTAGCTGTCTGGTATATATCTTTCCAATATCGGCCTCTATCCGGTTCCCTCCAAGCGTACCGAAGGTTACGAACTTACCGTTTTTGTCAAGATGATCAAGGGATTCCTCGAATCCAAGCGAACCGAGAGGGTTGACCACCACATCGTACAGGTATCCTGACGGGATTTTGCCAGGTTCAAATACCTGTCTGGCACCAAAATCAGCAATCCATGGCTTCCTGGATACCGCGTGGACGTCCGCGCCGATCAGGCTGGAAATCATGACTGAAAATATTCCGGTATTCCCCGAGGCACCATAAACCAGCACTCTCTTTCCATGTGAAGCACCGGCAACGTTCAGGGCATGCATAGCGGTGAGGCCACCCACCGGGAGGCTTACAGCCGTCTCATCAGAGATAGAATCCGGTACTTTGAAAATGTATTTTTCTTCAACGTTTGCAAACTCCCTGTATGCCCCGTTAGTTGAAACGCCAAAAAGCCCTCCATTTTCGCAAACCTCCTCATTTCCGGTCAGGCAATACCGGCAGACTCCGTCAAACAGCCTCGGAAAAACAATAACCCTGTCCCCCTTGTGAAGCTTTTTTCCGTTATCCATGAGCTCCCCAAACAATTCCACACCTGGAATGTGCGGAACTGGCCATATGTTATACCTGATATTCCCAGACATAAGGTTTACATCGACAGGGTTCAGTCCAGCAAGTTTCACCTTTATTTTCAGATGCCCTTCTCGTTTTGGCTCAACCTGGACATCCCTGATCTGCAGAAAATCCATCCCCTTTGGTTCAGACAGGATTGCGGCTTTCACATTCAAACAGCGCTATCTGTGTAAAAAATTTATCATTCCCACTCTATGGTTCCCGGGGGTTTGTTGGTTACATCATAAAGAACCCTGTTGATTTCAGGCACCACATTGGTTATTCTCGTTGAAAGCCTGTCAAGGAAATTCCAGTCCGGCCTTGCAAATGTACCGCTCATTCCATCTATTGAATTGAAGATGCGAAGCCCCACAGTGAGTCCGTAACTGCGCTTGTCCCCATGAATTCCAGTGGTCCTGAATGGAAGCAGGACTGGGAAATATTGCCATGGTTTCCCAACCTCGTCTGGAGATCTGGAAACCTCCTCCTCCACTACGTCTGTTACTCGTTTCAGCAGATCAGCCTTTTCCGGGGTGATTTCTCCGATGATACGCACTGCAAGACCAGGTCCGGGGAACGGCTGTCTTGCTGTATCCATTCCAAGCGTCTCCGATATGAGTTTTACTTCGTCCTTGTAAAGATCGCGCAGAGGCTCCAGTATCTTGAGATCCATCTTTTCCGGCAGTCCGCCAACATTATGATGGCTCTTTATGGTATCTCTCTTTCCTCCACCGCTTTCAATCCAGTCAGGTGCTATGGTCCCCTGGAGGAGATATTCTGCGCCAATTTCTTTCGCGATCTCTTCAAATGCCTCAATAAAGGTTTTCCCGATTATTTTTCGCTTCTGCTCTGGATCTGTAACCCCTTTAAGTTTTTCAAGAAATTTTCCGGAATAGTCAACCACCTTTCCGTTAATCGAATAGGCACTGAAAAATTCCCTAATGTTTGTGACGTCAGATTTTCTTACAAGCCCAGTATCCACGAACACTGCCGTGACCCTGTCGCTGACAGAAAGAGAACAAAGAACTGCCAGCAGTGAACTGTCCAGTCCTCCGGAACATGCAACAATTCCGGTTCCCTTAAGATTCTCCTTAAGGTACTTATCAGTGTCCTGCATGAATTTCTTGACGTCGAACATCTATGATGCATCCTGAAAAATCAGGTCTTCATGATAGCAGCAAGAAATACCAGCAGGCCTATGGCAACGCCAACAACCCCTGCAATTGCGTAATAGAAAGTTGGAATTATTACGGTTTCAATGAGTCCACCGTCAGGCTTGAAGATATCAAGCGACAAAAATATTGTCAGGATTCCCACAACCACGCCGACTACCAGCAATACTGCCCCAACAATTCTGCTCTTGCCCGATCCAAAATAGGTGGTTAGGGCGCCAAGAACGACGAGGGCTATCGCCATTAGCGACAGCACTACGAGAAAAAAGACTTCCCAATTCCAAGGGTTCCATAGATACACTGTTGACATATTTATTACCTCATAATTTAATTCCTGTTAAAGTCTTCGTGTCAATCACTCCGTCAATCGTCCTGATCTGATCGATTACAATTTTTCCAAGCTCGCTGAAGTCAGTTGCATCGATTTTCACCATCAGGTCATACTCTCCGAACAAGGGGTGAAGTTCTGCAACATACTTTATCTTGGAAATCTTGTCGTACACTTCACGCTCCTTTCCCGGAATCGTACTAATCAATACGAAGGCTACTGACAAAGTTATCCAAATAGGTGAAATTCCGAATGGATATAAACCTTATTCACCCGAGTGGTTTAACTCTCCGGTTAAAACGGTAATCGCTTCCCCGATCGTAACCGTCTTCTGGGAACCATCTGACATCCTCTTCACAGTAACTGTGCCTCTCTCCTTTTCCTTTTCGCCCACAATCAGGGCGAACCTTGCGCCATGCCTTGAGGCATCTTTCATCTGGGAAGAAAGAGACCTGGATTCCGGTGAGATCAGTGCGGGTATGCCATGCTTTCTTAGCTGGCTGGCAAGATCTAGGGCGTAGGTCACGCAGTCTTCAGATGCGAAACACACTGCAGCAATCAGCTCACCTTCTGTGGCAGTCCAAACTCCAGATGCTTTCATCACGAGTTCGAGCACAACATCTCCCATACCAAATCCTATGGCTGGTATGCTGGTTCCAGAAATCACCGATACCAGGTTGTCATATCTTCCGCCACCCAGTATGGCCCTGTTCTCCTCATGCAGGTCAAACGCTTCAAATACAGTGCCGGTGTAATATGCAAAGCCGCGAACAATGGATGCATCGAATATCACATTCTTTACAGAATAAGGTTTAAGCAGCATTCCAACCATTTTGAGCCATTCCACCTCTGGCAATCCTGCTATATCTAAACCGGCATTGCCCAAAAAAGAATCAACGGTCTCAAGGTTCACTCTCGCCTTCAACATGCGAACGAGAGTATCAAGCCCATCACTACGGATACCGGCCTGCTCAAGTTTCTCAACCGATGCGCTCTCCGGTATTTTATGGAACCGGTCGATCACAGGCAGCACGTCGGCAGGTCTTGGGGCTCCAAGTTTAAGAAGGATATTCTCCATGAGTTTACGGTGGCTTACGTGGAATTCATACTTTCCCCCCAGTCCGAGGTTGTCCAGTATTGATCCTGCCAAACCTATAATCTCAGCGTCGGCCAGTTCTGAGTAAGGGCCAAAGAGATCGCCATTGTACTGGTAGAATTCCCTGGTTCTTCCAGCCTGGGGCTCCTCGTAGCGCCAGTATTTCTCGAGGCTGAACCATCGTACGGGCCTGGGCAGGTCCTTCCTTTCCGCAAGCATCCTTGAGACCGACGGCGTTGCCTCCGGAATCAGGGTCAATTCCCTTGCGCCTTTATCCCTGAAGGAATAGGTCTGATCAAGGATCTGATCGCCAGACTTTACCCTGAACAGCTCCAGCGGCTCTATACTCGGGAACGAAATCTCCTCGTAGCCGAAGAGCCGTGAAACTTCCCTGCAGACATTGAATATCCTCCTCCGCTGCCTCATCTCCTCCGGGTAGAAGTCCCTGAAACCTTTGAGCTTGTCCATTACCTTTGAAGGCACATATTCATTCAATAGAAATAACCAGCGATATCGATGGAACGATTATAATCAAGGGTTGCAATTACCCAAAATTGCTCGCAAATAAATCTCCAGTGCTGGTAGCGCAAAACATTATAAATTCTATTTTTGGGGTCGTAGGATTATTCTTCATAACCAGGTTTTTTTCACTGGCCTGGGGTATCCTTTCCTTTGGAATAGGATTTGTAGGACTTTTTTCGCTTATTGGGGATCTTGGGTTTTCGACTGCAGCTATAAGGGCGCACTCAAAGGGGGAAGATGAGGCAGCCGTCAATTCCACATACTTCTTCGTGAAAATCATACTCGGAATGGTTTTCGCATCTATCACCGTAATTTCACTTCTACTATGGACAGACGTGCTTCGCAAGGGATTTGAGTATGACTCGGAATTCTGGGTGATCATTGAACTGATTCCCTATTATTTTATCCGGAACCTGCTTGCATTTCCCCAGTCCAGCTTCACTTCCAAGATTCATTCAGCGCGCATGGGGATCCCTTCCATTGTTGAGGCAGTCATTCGTAACGGTGCATTTGTTGGATTCGGAGCGCTATATTATGAGCACTTCATTAACATAGGACAGTCGGAAATGGTCTATATCCTGCCGTTGATCTATGTTGCCAGCTTTAGTGCCTATTTTGTGATGTCAATGTTGCTCGGTAGACCATGGAAATTTTCAAGGCCTAACGGGCAAATGATGAAAACGCTCACAGCAATTGCACTGCCGCTCGCTTTTGCCATGAGTCTTGGCACTATAAACCAGAACATTGACAAGGTCCTGATCCAGTTCTACTGGCAGGCGGCAGCTACAGGAGCATTCTACCTTAACCAGAGAATTGCCGTTATTCTTCTCAATCTGTCGGTGGCGATTTCCATATTTTTTGTTCCGCTTCTGACTAGGTACATGAAATCCGGAGACATGAAGTACGTGAACGACAGCATCAATGATTTTGAGCGGATCATCATACTGTTTGTGCTACCTTTCATTGTGATCACTTTTGTGCTCAGCCCTTACATTCTCAATATCTTTAACGGATACTACAAGGAGTACGCTCTGGTTCTTCCATTACTTTCCCTGACAGCCCTGCTGACGGCATTTTACCAGCCTTTCCAGTCTGCTATCATCGCAAAGGGAATGACGAGGACGGTGGGGATGGTCAGCACGATATCGGTCACAATAAACATTATCCTGGATTTTGTTCTTATCCCTCAGAGTTTCGCCGGAACCACCTTCTTCTCTCTTGGCGTTGACGGGGCTGCGCTTGCCAGCACAATAGCAGCGCTCTATGCAGCAGTTCACATGATGCACTACGTGAGGAAGATTACGGGTTACAGATTCAGGGTGGGCATACTCAAACTTATACTGCCAACTTCGGCAGAGACTATCCTGCTGGAGTTGTTCATTATGATCGTACAGCCGTATCCATTCATAGATCTTCTGGCGGCCTCGGTTATGGCCCTGCTGGTATTCTATGCGCTTACCTTGCTGGTGAAAGAAACTACCGTGAAGGAGATCACCCAGTTCTTGACCAATCTAAACCCGCTGGTATTCGCAAGGCACCTGAACGAAGAGAAAAAGAATCAGTGATGGTCTTCCCGGGACTTTGCGCATTTTTTGCAGTATCCCCTCATCAGGATGGTTCCAGAGGTGAAGGTGTTCCCACTTTCCCTGACCTTTCTTATAAGCGGGGTAATGTCAGCGGTATCTATGTCCTCGATCTTGCCGCACCCGTCGCAGATGAAGTTAATGTGGAGGGCACTGTTTGTCTCAAACCATCTTGAACCCTTATGCTCAAACGTGTTTAGAATCCCGGAACTGGTGAATATCTTCAAGATGTTGTAAACCGTTGCAAGCGTTATTGTAGGTTCGCTTTCCCTAAGTTTGGTAAATGCCTCCTCAGCTGTGAAATGACCCTCGTTGTCGCATATGTACTTGATTAGGCTGAGTCGCTGCGGGGTAATCTTATGCTGGTTCTGTCTGAGGTTCCTGATGTATTCGCTTTCCTGAAGCATTCCAAAGTTGATTATCTCTTAGGTAATAAATATGATTAATACGATATTAGGGTAATCGCGAAAACTGACTTCATGGCGGTTTAAGCAATCAGTCCAGGGTTATGTGAAATACGACCCCAAGAAATCTCAGGAACACGACCGCATTTTTAGTGGGCTATTTCCGCAACATAAGGGCATAAGGGATCGGAGGACAGGTAATTTCCAGTGGTTGCAAATGCTCTGGCCCTAGATCCGCCGCAAAGCGTACGGTAACTGCAGTACCCGCATTTCCCTTCAACGTGATCCCACATTTCCCTGAGTTTTTCCAGAACAGAACTGCTACTATACATGGAATATAGTGTCTTTTCCCTTACGTTTCCAATTCTTACCGGGAGAAATCCTGAGGGATATACCTCGCCTGTGGACGAAATGAACAGGGTTTCGATCCTCTGTCTGGGAGTCTGGACGTCAAAGCCAGTTCCAACCATTGAACGATCCGTATTGCCGTCAAGGAAGCGGAACAGTTCCATGTCGAAATTGTTCACCTCCCTGAGCCTCTGGATTCTGAGCCTGTTTATGGACGGTCCTTCCACCGTCCTTACGTTGATTGTGCCTGGGCTTATGCCTGCCAGCCAAAGGTTGACGGATTCGAACTCTAGTGCGGTAATTTCCTCTGCTGTTGTCCCTCTCCCTGTTTTTACCAGGAAGAAGACCTCCCAGACAGGCACTTTTAGATCCACAAGAAGGGATAGGATTTCAGGCAAATCCATCACGTTCTGTTTCATGACGGTGGTGTTCACCTGTACATTGATTCCCATGGACATGGCTTTCCGCACCAGTTCAACTGTGCGATCAAACGAGTCGTACCGCCGGATTCCGTTGTGAATTTTTGAATTGGAACCGTCAAGGCTGATGGAGATCGAAGAGACACCCTCTTTCCTGATTTCCTCCAGGGCAGTGTCATCCAGTCTGTCTGTAACAGCAGGGCTGAGCGAAAATGCGACCCGGTTCTCCCTAGCATATTTCATCAGTTCGAAAAGGTCAGGTCTCAGCATCGGGTTTCCTCCAGTGAATATTAGCATCGGAAATACCCCCTCGATATTGGATATCTCCAGGATCAGATTCTTCGCTTCTGTAGTGCTTAGCTCGTTTTTCGCCGGTTCCAGAGATGCGTTTGCCCGACAATGAATGCAGTTAAGCTCGCATGCAGTGGTAGTTTCATAGAAGACTAGCAGCATTCTGGAATGATGGGCATGTTTCATTAATGCATATTTGATATTAGTTAAAAACAGGTCAACCTAAGATAAGAGGGATGTTACGCGAACGTACGGGATAAAATGTACTGGAAGGATTCCTAATTGGACTCAAAAATGGGGCTGCCCGGATTTGGACCGGGGTCTCAGGCTCCCAAAGCCCGTAGGATACCAAGCTACCCCACAGCCCCAAGCGCCCAGTAATAAATCACCATGAGTTTAATCTTTCCGGCGATCCCGGGTCATCCAGTTCCTGTCTCGATGAACACCATTTTTAACACCTTTATGCGCCACAGAATGTGCTGATTTAATAACTCCAAGTTCACTTACACATGCCACTGTGATGATATACCTGAATTCTGAATGATGATGAATGACAGGCAGGCTGAGTGGCCATCAGTCTAATTTTGCGTTTTTATGATGCCGCTTATGGCCTTTGATTCTGCAATACCCGTCTTGAGCCCGGAACGCAACACATAAGAAATGGAAATGCATGCGAGCGGTATCTGGGTATTTGGATCCGTGCTGGAACCCGTAAAGAGCCCGCCGAAGCCCATCAGGAATATCCAGGTTAAAATGGAGATCGCTACGGTGTACGTTACGCTTATCCTGCCGGGCCAGAGAATCCAAAGTACCGCGGCAACTGCAAGCGAAGCTGAAATCAGCGAGTTATATAATATTGGGTTGGCGAAAAGTGCCTGGACAACTGATGCTTCAAAACCAGAAAAATCAGGGAACTGCGGTCTTACAGAGATCAAATAAGTGTTCATCGCCAAGTTTACCCCATCCCAATAACCATTTGATGGAATCACCTGCCACGCGAATTCAACAAGGAATATTGCGATCATCAGTATCCGTACTGCCTTCCTCAGATCATGTCCTTCGCTTGAAAGAAGCAAAGCGGACGCCATCAAGTAAAACAGCACAGAGCCCGGGGAACCAATAATCCAGGATGCCCCCGGCGAAATGGAATTTCCGAGACCCTCTGCAACAATCCATATCAGAATGGACCACGGGATACTCAGAATAAGGACAGCCTTGTACAGCAAATCCCTTGGCCCGATAAGCATTATCGCACCGCCAAAAATCTGAATTGCGGCGGCAATTGAATCATAAACCATGGGATTCAGGTTCCAGGCATCTGCGGTTGTATTGATCAAGGAGCTTAGCCATGGCTGATAGCTACCCATAATAAGACCAGGACTGACTGTTTCCTCAATAAATGCGATTCCCAACAACGGCTGCAATTGCAGTAAGCCATCAATAAACCAGAGAAGGCCAAAGGCAATTCTCAGGAATTTTCTATTCTGGTACTCAGTTTCCTTTTCCTTCAGGAAGAGAAGGGAGGATACAATTAAAACGCCCGCTGGTATAATGAATATAAGGGCTGTGTAATAAAACTTCTCAAGAATAAATGGTGGTATGGGTGCCATAGGGTCAATAAACCACTACGGTTCCCATCATCCAGCCGGGAGTTTCCATTGCACCATTTTGGCCCAGTGGTCCCGAACCGCATTCCGCAAAACACTGCCAAAGGAAAGAACCTGTCTGGTTTGCGTAAAACTGGGCAAAGGTAGTTGAAATCGGCTCAAGCGGTATGTTTAGATTGAGCTGGGGAATTGTAAACGTGTGGGCAATATTGGATGCATTCAAAGCAGTTGCCTTCTGGAAATAAGTGGGAACGACCTTGGATGCGTTCATGCCATTTGGGCTAGTGCTGTTGAACACGTATTCATAACCACCAACCGTTCCTGTGACGTTAGCGTACCTGGCATTTTCAAGGGGAGACGGTCCATTGTCGTAGCAAACAACAGTAAGGTCGATTAGGGTATTTGAGGGAATGTAGATCATTGAAGAGTTTTCGAGCGTACCATTCTGCAGGACGTAAAACGCAGGCTGATTTCCAACGCTAGCATTGAAATAAATTCCGTGCTGGACTATCAACTCCAGAGAATATACTCCCTCGGTTGTGGTAGACGCAGGCTGGGTATGTCCTATAACATTGCCAGCAAGCAATCCAACAGAGGCTCCACCTACCAGTATGATGACTATAAGTATGGAATAAGTCATTTTTTCACTCAGCAATTAATGACACCTCATAGTTCAGCATAAATTACGATATAGAAAATATGCCTAAGATATAAGGTTGCCGGAATTCAATAATAAAAGAGAAGCAGATTTCGGCACGGGCGGATATAAGTAATGATTTAAAATGCCGGCCCACTCTCTTCAGAGATTCCCAGGATCAGTGAAAGAGGTTAAATAATGTCTGAATATAAGAGCCAGTCCGCCGTGATAGCTCAGTAGGGAGAGCGTCAGACTGAAGATCTGAAGGTCGCTGGTTCAATCCCGGCTCACGGCATTCAACTAAATCTGTCAATTGTCCTGCCTTGCAAATCAACAGTTTTACGAATATCAAACCTTTCTTTGAGAAAGCAGCCTCCAGAATATTGGCAGTAATCACGCTGCACAACCCATCTTGAGTTATTGTGCAATAAGTTTTATTTAGATTAGAATGCTATGTTATTGTTGCGACCTTATACATTAGGGATGATAATGAAATACAGCACGCTTATGATCTTGCAACCCGCAAGTGGCAATCGGCAGAAAGATACGGTCAGGAAGAATTGCCGGGTCACAGCAACTTGATTGACTAATAGTACACAGTGGAGTATCATGGTAAAGGAAAAGAAAAAAGCTGCGGACATTGAAAAAGAACCGAAGAAAATGGAAAAAGCCGCCTCATCCGCCAACGAAATCTCTGATGCAGGGCGAAGGAATTTCATAAAGGCAATGGGAATAATAGCGGTTGGTGCCGGCCTGGCGCTTACACTGCGTGGCGTCGTTCAGAGCATAATTCCTCCCAGTGTTGGGATATCCGGTTTCCCTACACTCACACTGGTGGATCAATCCGGAAACCCTATTCATACAAGTTCTCTGAAAGTAAATGATCCCGCAATCGTAGCGTTCAACTATCCACTTCAGAACGAACCTAATTTTCTGCTGAGGCTGGGTGACAGCTCAAACAATGATGTGGCGATCCCGGGAGGTGTTAGTGTGAGCAACCCTGGCGGTTCCTCTTATGCTTCACTTGCAGGGCAGGGACCATATAAATCAGTGGTAGCTTCTAGCGCAATATGCCAGCATCTAGGCTGTGAGCCACCCAACATAAGATTCTATCCGCCATCCTCCTCGACGTTTCCTGGCCTTATAGAGTGCAACTGTCATGGCAGCCAATACGATCCATACAAGGGGTTTGGTGTTGTAAAATCTCCCACCCAGTTCGCGCTGCCCAGTGTTGTCATCAGTTGGGACTCCGCAACCGACACCTATCAGGTCTCCAATATGATCGGGCCCACGATTCACGGGCATAGTTCTGATCTGACTGGCGGCACACCACTGACCTCCACCAGCAGTACTGCAATATACAACGTAACGTAAAATGGTGCATTAAATGTTCAAGAATCGAAAGGAAAGGGAAAACTTACTTGCAAAAGTGATGAACGAACCCCAGTTAATTCCAAGAAGGGTCCCGGATTACATGAGAAAAGAGGGCGGAATATGGTACTGGACAGGCGCCCTGATAATGATAGCATTCATGTATGAGGTTCTCACTGGGCTATTGCTTCTGTTCTTTTACCAGTCAGCAAATCCTTTCGCAAGCAGCGAGGATTTGGTAAACAGCGTGCCGTTCGGGTCAGTGCTGCTTTCAACGCACCTATATGGTGCATATGTTATGATTGCACTTGTGTACCTGCATCTTCTCAGAAACTACTTCGTGGGTGCCTACAAAAAACCAAGGGAGATGCAGTGGCTGACCGGCGTACTTCTTCTGGTGCTGACCATAGGCGCAGCATTCTTCGGATATGCTATGATCGGCGACGTACTTGCCAAGGCAGCGACCTCTATAGGAAGTACCATCGCTGGAGGTTTCCCGTATTTAGGCAACGTACTTATCAGTATATTTTTCGGCAATGGGACCAGCATCTCGCTGTATTCCAGGCTTTTCAGCTGGCATATAGTCATGGTGCTCCTTATAGGCACACTTTTTGCCGTACACTTTTTCCTTGCAGAATACAATACGATCATGCCAGCCAGAAAAGAAGCACATTACAGGGCACCAGCAGTCGACACTGAAAAACCGGATTACAAGCCGTGGTACCCTCACAACCTCATTTTCATGACCGAATTGTTTTTCTTTGTGATCGGGGCAATAATCCTCATACCTTCCATTTTGGGGATAATGAACGATGTTCCGATAGTTTTCTCTCCTTTCCCTGCTCCTGCAAACATAGTGGCCAACACGCCGCCCTGGTTCCTTCTGTTCGTATACAAGGAACTTGACTTTCACTTTGCGTCCGATCTGTTGAACCCCTTCTGGGCGACCATCATTTTCACCGGCATGCCTCTCCTGTATTTGCTTGCCATCCCTTTCCTGGACAAGAGTGTGACACTTAGGATTTCAGACAGATGGTTTGTTGTGGCACTAGGTGTTCTTGGAATAGTATACCTGGTGGGCCTCTCTACTTGGGCATATGTATATGGCGTAGTCTTCCCCACATCCCTTGTGCCTGATTATCAGGCAGCGATGTTCTTTTTCCTGCCTGGAGTTGCTGTTATTCTGTTCACGTACTGGGCAAAAATATCAGACAGGACCAACAGGCTGCATCTTGAACGGCCAGAGCTTTTCTTCCTGGTACTTACATTCCTAGGGCTGTTTTCAGTCATAACTGGAATACTTGCCTACGAGTCGATCGTTGCCTACTCCAACTTTGGGGCGGCGACACTTGCAGCCAGCGTGACAATAACACTGGTTCTGGCAGTGGTTTCGGTTGCAATAGTCCTTGGAATTTTCAACCCCGGCAGGGAAAAGACGGCCAAGCCGGCGGGACATAAGGCAAGGGTTGCTTTCGCCTCACTCTTCGGAATATCGGCAGTATTCATTGCCACAGAAGTGTCTTTCATCAACCCGGTTGGGGCAGTCAACGGATCGTACTATGGAATAGGGCTTGCACTTGTACTGTTCATCATGGCAGGGATCACCAAGCTGTACAGGGCGGAAGTGCTGGGAGAGTAAGCTGCCGATCAAATATCATGACTTTCGAGTGACCATCAGTTGCAGGAGGCAAATATCGATTTTCGCGTGTCTGTACCTGTCATCATAATTGGTATTTGGAAGCTCTCGGGCAATTTCCTTACCGGGCAACACTTGCAATTCCTGAAGGCAAAAGCGTCGAATCTGCATGCATGTAATGTCACTTGTATTGGGCTGCTGTTTTTACCTTCTGAAGCGCAGTGTTAAAATCCCTGATCCAGCTTGAATGAGGCATTTCGGGAGGGCTGCGCTGCCCACCATCACTTGAAATATGGTGCCTTGAACTTGACCCCCTTCTTTATCAGGTCGATAGACGAGGTATATCCCGCATCTGCATGGCGTACTACGCCAATGCCTGAATCTGCGTTCATGACCCTCTTTATTCTCTCCTCTGCCTCCATGGTGCCATCAGCGATAAGCACGAAGCCGGCGTGGATTGAATTTCCAATGCCAGTCCCACCTCCATGATGAACCGATACCCAGGAAGCACCTGAGACCGCATTGAGCAGGGCATTCAGTATGGGCCAGTCAGCAATCGCATCACTCCCGTCCTTCATCTTCTCCGTCTCCCTGAAAGGCGACGCGACTGAACCAGTGTCATGATGATCTCTGCCTATTGCGACTGGGGCCGACACGTCACCATCCCGTACCAGGGTATTTATGATCAGCCCTATCTTTTCCCTCTCGCCGTATGATGCATAACATATCCTTGCGGGTAGTCCCTGGAATTTTATGCTGTCCTTCGCCAGCTTAATCCACTTCACCAGGTGCGGATTGCCCACCATCTGGGTTGAAATTTCATCATCAATCCGGTATATATCCTCCGGCTTACCTGACAGGGCAACCCATCTGAACGGCCCGGATCCCACGGCGAACAGGTCCCTTATGTACTCTGGGACGTACCCGGGAATGTCAAAAGCGTTAGGCAGACCGCCCTCAAGCGCCCTTGTCCTGAAATTGTTGCCATAGTCGAAAACTATGCTGCCTGCACTCTTGAAGGCTAGAATGGCCTTTGCCTCCCTGACTATTGAACTGTATACTGCCGTCCTGTACGACTTGATATCTCTCCTCCTGAACGAAACAGCCTCCTCCACTGAATATCCTTCTGGAATATACCCGAGGTCCAGGTCATGGGCAGCAGTTTGGTCTGAAACTATGTCCGGCCTGATCCCTCTGGACAGAAGTTCCGGGTATACCGTGGCAGCATTCCCAAGCAATCCTACAGATACCGGCTTGCCTCCTGATTTAGATTTCTCTATAATTTCAAGGGCCCTGTCTATGCTGTCTGTCCATGTGTCGAGATATTTTCCCGCGATCCTTCTTTCTATTTTTTTCTGATCTACCTCGACAATCAGGCAGCTTGCACCATTCATCTTTGCTGCCAGTGGCTGTGCCCCACCCATCTCACCCAGGCCGGAAGAAAGGAAAAGCCTGCCATCAAGAGAATCACCCATGAATTCTTTTCTTGCTATTGCGCTGAGCGTTTCATAAGTTCCCTGGATGATACCCTGGGTACCTATGTATATCCAGCTTCCTGCGGTCATCTGGCCGTACATGGTGAGGCCCCTCTTTTCAAGGTCCCAGAAATATTCGTCGGTTGCCCATCGGGGGACAATCTGGGCATTTGAAATAAGCACTCGGGGGCTTTCTGGTGTGGTCCGGAATATCCCCACCGGTTTCCCTGACTGAATGAGGAGGGTCTCGTCGTTTTCAAGCTCCTTCAGTGCATCGATGATCTTGAAGAGAGCTTCGGGGTTCCTTGCTGCTTTCCCTTTTCCGCCATACACTATGAGGTTCTGAGGGTCCTTTGCAACCGCAGGGTCAAGATTGTTAAGAAGAAGCCTGAGAGCAGCCTCCTGCCTCCACCCCTTGGTATTTAACCTGTTCCCGGTGGGAGCCTTGGGAATGTTAATCATGGGTAAGAATCACCGCGATCTACATATTATTTGGCTGTACAATCCCGGGACACGCTTTCAGTTTCCAGTCACTGATGACCTGTTTATGGTGAGATTCCTCTTGCTGCCGACTGATACAATATTGATCTTCCTTCCCACATTTTTCTCAATGAAATCTATGTACCTAGCCAGATTCTCAGGAAGCGCATTGAAGCCATGCCTGGTGATATCAGCCAGCTTATCATTGTCCAGCTTCCCCCATCCCTGAAATTCCTGGAACTCAAGGTTTTTATCTGAAGGAGAGAACTCCTCATCAGGGTTGCCGTATCCGGTCACCACACGAATGGTATCGAATATGCCAAGTGTATCGACCCTGGTCAGGGCAAGATAATCGACGTCGTTCAGCCGGATCGCGTAATTCAGAAGCTTGAGATCAAGCCATCCAACCCGTCTCGGCCTGCCTGTCGTGGTCCCATACTCATTTCCCTCGGTTCTCAGGCGATCTGCTTCGCTGCCCAGAATCTCTGTTGGAAAGATTCCGGAACCAACCTTTGACATGTAAGCTTTCACGACCCCGATGACATTCTTTATCCTCCTGAATGAGAATCCTGCCCCTGACGAAATAGCCCCCGCAATAGTGTTTGAGGAGGTGACGTACGGGTACATCCCGTGATCTATATCCAGGAGAGTGCCGTGCGATCCCTCAAAGAGCAATTCCAGCCCGTCGTTATCAAACTCATGAAGCTTTCTTGCCGTATTGCACAGAAATGGTTTCAAGCCGTTCCCGAGTTCATGCAGCCCGCTTACCATGGAGTCCAGCCCCTTCTTTTCGGCGTAAGGGGTGCCGGAGAGCAGCTTTCCTTTCATGGCGAGTATCACCTTCAGTTTTTCAGTCATGTCCGTAACCGATCCAAGCTCCTCCATTCTGATTCCTGTCCTGGCATACTTGTCCTCATAGGCAGGGCCTATTCCCTGTGCCGTGGTCCCAATTTTCAGAGACCCGCGGACATTCTCCTCCTCCACATCCAGCAGCTTATGCATCGGTGTCACCACATGCGCATCCCTGCTTACATGTATCTGCACGTCATGATTGTATTCCTTTATTGATCTGATCTCTTCCGTAAGAATTGCCGGATCGATGGCCATCCCGTTTCCAAGCACTACATGCTTAGCGCTCAGGCTGCCGGACGACACCAGGTGGAACTTGAAAGTCCGGTCGTCGGTGACCACGGTGTGTCCTGCGTTTGACCCGCCGTTGTACTTGGCAACGACATCAAACGATCCAGACAGGTAATCAACAATTTTTCCCTTCCCCTCGTCCCCAAATTGCAGCCCAACCACAACAGAGTTGTTTCTTCCCATAAATCCACCTGACTGTCTGGAGTAATTACCGTGAGCTAATTAATATCACCACCGATCCGTTTATCCGATTGGTCTGGCACGCAATTTCCATCCGGGAGCGGGTTCGAAATCATGATTAAAGGGACTGCAAATCAGGCTCTGAATTAATATAAGGTCTAGACGATCTCCCTAGGAAGTCAATGGCATTCATAGAAATAGATTCAAACTCAAAGATGAAGGTCCCAGACAATCCCACAATAGGATTGATTGAAGGCGATGGCATAGGTCCTGATATATCGAAGACTGCCGTGAGAGTACTGAACTCAGCAATCGAAATGGCTTATACGGGCAAGGTATCCATCGAGTGGCAGAAAATCGTGGCCGGAGATGAGGCGTTCGAAACCACCGGTAAGCATCTGCCTCAGGAATCCTTAGATTTACTGAAGAAATGTATAATCTCGATAAAGGGGCCCCTGACAACGCCAATAGGGGAAGGGTTCAGGAGCCTGAACGTGACCATGAGGCAATATTTCGATCTGTATGCAAATGTCAGGCCCGTCAGGTATTTCCCGGGAGTACCCTCGCCCGTGAAGGAACCGGAAAAGGTCAATATGGTGATTTTCAGGGAAAACACGGAAGATCTTTATGCAGGCATAGAGTGGAGGTATAATTCTGATGAGGCGAAGAGGTTAAGATGGTACCTCGGCGAAAATTTCGGGGTAAAGTTGCCGGATGACGCAGGGATCGGTATAAAGCCAATAAGCAAGTTCAAGTCTACAAGGCTGGTCAGAAAAGCCATTCAGTACGCAATACAGGAACACAGGAAAAGCGTCACCCTTGTGCACAAGGGAAATATCATGAAGTATACCGAGGGTGCTTTCAAGGAGTGGGGCTACGAGGTGGCAAAGGAAGAGTTCAGGGACTACACTGTAACGGAGGATGAATACAATGCCTCTCCTGGGACAGCTTCATGGAAAGTGGTGATCAAGGACAGGATAACCGATAACATGTTCCAGCAGGTGCTTACCAGAACCTCTGACTATGACGTGATAGCCACTACAAACCTCAACGGCGATTACCTTTCAGATGCAATTGCAGCGCAGGTTGGAGGCCTAGGGATAGCACCAGGCGCCAACATCGGCGATGTGTACGCCATTTTTGAGGCTGTCCACGGGACAGCACCGAAATACGCCGGCATGGACATCGCGAATCCCACTTCGCTGATACTTTCCGGATCAATGATGCTGAGGCACATCGGCTGGACTGAAGCCTCCGATATCATAGAGTCCGCCGTGGCTGAATGCTACAGGGAACAGAAGGTGACGCAGGATCTTGCCAGGATACTGAATGTCAAGTCCCTGAAATGTTCTGAATTTGGAGAGGAAGTGATCAAGAGGATGAAGAATCCCTCTTCGTGAAATGGGTTTCAATTCTCATAAAATACCCTCCTGAATGGGGTTCGGGTGCCAATTATCCTGCGCATTATGTCGGACATTCTCGTCAGGTCAGCGCCTGCCGATAATGCCGAGTCGATTGCCTCAGCAGGGAACGTGTTAAAGAAAATATAACCTGCTTTCAATCTCTCCGAGAGCAGCTTTGCATAGTGGATGTCTGAAAAGAAAGCCGAAATAGATGACAGGTTCCCAAGGCCGTTCAGGAGCTCGACGGATTCGTTCACCGATGAGACTTCAGCAATTATGAGGTATTTTCCGCTTTTCTCGAAGATGCCAGGAAGAGGGATGGAATGGGATCTTAGCAGGGAAGGCAATAAGTGTCTGTCAGAGACAGTTTCCCCCCGGTAGACGTATTCATTTCCAGAGGATACGTAGCGGTCAAGCTCGCTCATGGCAACTTCAGCCTGCGCCTTATCTGAAAACGCAAACAAATCTGAACCCGGAATGGAAGGATCTTTTGTTTTCAGCTTATGTATCTTCTCGGTTAGCTGATTCTGTATGTACCTGGTCTGTTCCGGGTGCACCAGAAGGTACTTTATGTCATCGAATGAGGAATCATTCATAAACGAACCGCTGAATACGGCATCCACCGCATGATCAGGGTCTGCATCCTTCCAGACAAGCGATGCCGAGGCCGTTCTCTCAAAGACAAGGCGATCGCACACTTGTGCAATCTGTGTGAAGGTTCCCCTGGACTCAGCCTTTCGGCCGAAATGGATCACCCGGTCAACGTTTTCCGTTGGAACATTCTTGATGCAGGCAGGATTGAGCGCAGCAAAGGGCAGCAGTTTGAACTTCCCGTCCATTTCACAGGTACCGATCAGTTCTCCTATGGTGGAGAATGTCAGAGGTGAAGTTCCGGATCCGGCAACGATTCCCCTACGGCTTTCAACAATGGAAGCGCCTAACGCGATGGCGAGGTCCTCCACAGGGGAGTCTATGGAACTGAAGGCAATTTGCATGTTCGCATTCTCCGGGATCAGGAAAGACTGATGAAGTTGCCCGATTCCATGCGGAGATATGCCCCCGTCATGGAACGTGCCCAGCGAACGTAGAAAAGCTATAGATCTGGATATTTCCGCAGAAGCCTGCAGAATAGGCTTTCCAGACTCTGAAGAGTAGGTCCTTGAGAGATCTGCGCTGCGTGCCTCCATGAGATCAGCAAGCGCCTGCACATCCCATGCTGCCGCCGGGTCAGAAGAAGAACTCTCCCATCCTGCAATATCTTTCCTGATCTGCCTTGCTGAAGGCTCTGGAATTTCCCTTATAATTTTACCCGAATGCCTGTCCCTGATCTCCGTTTGCACCACCTAAATGATGGTTGGAGTAAATCCCTTTATAAGGCCGATATCCGCTGCTTTCCTGTAATAGAGGTCCAGGGCTTTTCGACCAGTCTGCCCAAAATCCTCTGTCAGTTCGTTCACGTAAAGCTTTACAAATTTCCTCTCGAGCTCCAGATCATTGTATCTGGCGAATTTCATAGAGTACTTCAGCGCATCGTCCTCGTGGGAGAAGCCGTAGGCGATAGATCTCCTGAAGTCGTCCAGGAATCCCCTGAGAGATTTCCTGTCCATGGCGGTTTTAGCGGCGTTAAAACCCAGCGGAACCGGAAGCCCACCGGAAAACTTCTTCCACTCCTCTCCAAGGTCAAGTATTTTAACAAGCCCCTTTTTCTGAAACGTCAGTTGCTCATCATGGATAAGGATGCCTGCTTCAATTTCCCCTGAGAGGATCCTGTCGGGGATCGTATCGAAACGGCATTCAACGAATTTTCTTGGGGACGGGCCGAAAAACTTGTAGAGGAAGTAAGCGGATGTCCCGAAACCCGGCACCCCTAATACGGAATTGCCAAGGTTCAGTTTTTCCCTTGAGACCACTATCGGGCCAGTCTTCACCCCGAAACTTGCCCCGGAGGACAGCAGATCATATGTGTGGTGTACACCTGCATAGGCATTGCCCGAAATGGCGGTTATGTCGTACAGCGCATACCTGGCTTTCTTGTTCAGGGTCTCGATATCCTCGACAATCTGTTCATATTTGTTGTGAGTTTCGATGAGGCCCTCAAACATTCCGTAGAACATGAACGAATCATCCGGGTCAGGGGTGTGGGCTACTGTAACCTTCATGGTTCTCTATAGCATCATCCTATAACTTAATGTCTCTTCGGACCGGTTGAGGATACATAAAACTCATACATTCAGGCGATTCAGGAAGGGAGAGATATCTCCTTCATGCTGCTGACACTGCCAATCCCGTATTCAAGCGCCTTCAGGTTAATATCAATTCCGCGGTCCCCGATAATCTCCTTAAGGGCATTTATCAAGCTCTGTTTCTTGACGCCGATCTGACCGAGCCCAAAGGCTGCGCCAATCAGTATAGTGTTCACCGCCTTATAGTTCCCCGCTTCCCGCGCCATATCCACAGCCTTGATCGAAACGACCCTGACCTTTTTTCCAATCGATTCGATCTTGCCGGTCAGGTCAGGGTATTCCATCCTCCTGATGCCAAGCCACACCGGTGGCAGACGCTCATCGCTCATAAGCACAGTCGATCCGGCGGGAAGGGTTGGAAAGAATCGTGCAGCTTCAAGCGGCTCGAATGCAAGCAGAAGATCGATCCTGTTTGAGGGTATTATCGGGGAATGCACGTTTCCCGATCTTATGTCCACAGAGACTGATCCACCCCTCTGGGAAAGTCCATGTATCTCAGACATGACGACGTTTATGCCCTCTATTCTGTAAGCTTCAGAAATAGCCATGCCTGCAGTGACAACGCCCTGTCCTCCGACGCCCACAATCTTAATGTTTCGCTGCACCTCAGTCGACCTCCTTTATTGCCTTAAATGGGCAGACGTAAGGCTCAGCACATACGCCACATCCATCGCAGAGGCTGGGGTTGATGGATATCATTCCGTTTTCTATAGAAATTGCAGGACAGGCAAAATTCTCCACGCAGTTATAGCACAGTCCGCATTTCTCCTGATCTACGGTATAAACCCTGACCTCTCCCTTTTTCTTCATCTGCCTGTCCCGGAGTATGGCGCATTCCCTGCGCGCAATGATCACACTGACGCCATCTTCTCGTAAATACTCGGAAACTAGGCGGATGGAGTTCTGGAGATCATAGGGATCGACCACACCAACTTTTGAAACGCCGAGACTCTTTACTACTGACTCTATGGATATTTCCCTCACCGGTTCCCCCTGGGCATTCTCCGGTACTCCAGGGTTTGGCTCCTGACCGGTCATCGCAGTGGTCCTGTTGTCAAGAACTATAAGCAGCATCCGCGTTCCGTTCCTGACTGCATTAGCAAGTGATGTGATCCCGGAATGAAAGAAAGTGGAGTCACCGATGAACGATATCACAGGTTGCCCTGTGGCCAGGAAAATACCTTGTCCGGCCCCTATCGATGCCCCCATCTCCAGCATCAAATCCGCCTCCTCGAAAGGTTCAAAGAATCCCAGCGAATAGCATCCTATGTCGGATGAATAGACTATGTCCTTTTTGCCGGACATCTTCACTGCCCTTTTCACCGCATAGTACATCGCTCTGTGCGGGCATCCAGGGCAGAGTACCGGTGGTCTGGGTGGCAGACTTGAATCCAAGCCTGGGAACTCCGCCTCATCTTCCAGCCGGAGTGCTTTTTTCAGCGACCTTGTCACCGTGTCTATGGTATATTCATGCGACTCCGGAAAGATTCCGTCAAGCTTTCCGTAGATCCTCGAATTGATCTGATCCATCTGTGCAATTGCCCTTACCTGCATCTCCATGTACGGGTCAAGTTCCTCGGATACTGCTACTTTGGAATGGCTGATCAGGAAATCCGAGATCAGCTTCTTTGGCAAGGGATTTGTGAAACCAATTTTCAGGATATCTGCCTCAATGCCCATGGACGAGATTGCATCAGCGGTAACGTTATAGGCGGCTCCCGAAGCGATTATGCCAACTTTTGAGGTTTGATTTCCCTCCTTTCTGTTAAGGAAGGTTGCCTCGCTCTCGGCCTCCAGTTTTTTATCCCTCTCGATCAGCTCAACCTTCAGGCGGTAAGAATTGGAAGGCAGCGCAATAAATTTAGAAAGATCACGTGTAAATTTGCCCTTAGCAACGCCGGCGGGAATTTTACCAAGGTTGACCACTCCCCTCAGATGGCTTACCCTTGTGGAGGTCCTGAAAAGAACAGGCACCCCGTATTTCTCGGAAATGGCAAATGCCTCTATGAGATAATCCTTCGCTTCCTGTGGAGAGGACGGCTCTATCATGGGAAGATGGGTGAGTTCAGCATATCTCCTATTATCCTGCTCATTCTGCGACGAGTACATTGACGGATCGTCAGCAGTCATGATCACCATCCCGGCATTAACGCCGGTGTAGCTTATAGAGTTGAGAACGTCCGAGGCAACATTCAGCCCTACATGCTTCATGAAGACTAGAGATCTTACCCCGGAAATCGCGGCACCATAAGCAAGTTCAACGGCAACCTTCTCGTTTATCGAGTACTCGAAATACATTCCCGCCCCTGGCGAAATATCGGCAAGCGTCTCTCCAACTTCGCTAGAGGGAGTACCCGGATACGTGGCGGCAAGACCGACCCCGGCTTCAAGCGCTCCTCTCGCAATGGCCTCATTCCCCAGGAGGAACAGGCTTCCAGAAGTTTCATGGGAGATCTGCTCGAGTTTTTTCATACAAATGGATTAATTCGCGATAGTATATTTTCAGCTAACCGAATATGTAAGGTAGTCATGCAAAATAAACATAAAGCGGGATTCGTAACTGTTTAGTGTAGATGGGGGCAGATAGCCCAGGATCGCAGGAGATCCAGCATAAATGAAATACATTGAGTGAGGCGGGTTGCGATAAAAGCCGTCACCCGGCCGTCGGTGAATTACGGATGCAGTCTGTTCAGATCGAAAGTGAACCCTTATAATGGCAATTATCATACTTTATAAAAATGGGTCACGAATAATTGAACTGGAATTTAAAGTCCAGTCTTTTTCCCGTGAATGTTGGAGAGGAGATAATGAAAACAAGAGAAGTAGTGCTCCCGGGAGATGAAGTAAGCCTTGGCGGCCTTAAGGCGAGAAACGGCCTGTACAAGAACGGAGAGTCGAAGTTCTGCTCTGCATATTTCGGCACCATACAGAGATCAGAACAGTTCGTGGATGTCGTGCCTTTCTGGGGAACGTACATGCCAAGAAGGGGTGACCGGGTAATTGGAAAGGTAATAGAGATCGGGCCATCGATGTGGATAGTCGACATAAATGCCCCTTACACTTCACTGTTGCACATGAACGATGCGCCATGGCGAATCAATTCCGGAGACCTGAAAAGGTACATGAACACCGGTGATTACGTGATTGCCAAGGTGCTGTCCCTTAATGAAATAAAGGAGAGCTGGCTGACTTTGAAGGACGTAGGTCTAAGGAAACTTGAAGGGGGGACGATCGTTTCGATCCAGGCGCCAAAGGTGCCTAGAATAATAGGAAAAAACGGAACTATGGTCAACATGATCAAGGACATGACCCTTACAAGGATAATAGTCGGCCAGAACGGCCTGATATGGCTGGATGGCACACCGGGAAACGTGATAATAGCAATTGAGGCAATTGAACTTGTCAAAAACGAGGCACACACAATCGGGCTCACAGACAGGGTCAAGGCATTTTTGGAATCGAAGAAGGGTGAAATAGTTGGGAACGCAGAGTGATATCAAACTGATAGACGAGAACGGACTGAGGCTTGACGGAAGAAGCGCAGGGGACCTGAGACCAATCAGGATAGAAGCAGGAGTGCTTGAGAGAGCTGACGGGTCTGCCATGATTGAATGGGGCGGAAACAAGATTATTGTGGCAGTCTATGGTCCACGCGAAGCATATCCAAAACACAACCAGGATATAAATAGGGCAATAGTGAAGGCCAGGTATAATATGGCGGCATTCTCGGTGGATGAGAGAAAGAGACCAGGGCCTGACAGGAGATCCATTGAAATCTCCAAGGTGCTTTCTGAGGCGCTTAGCGCTGCGATAATGGTGGAACAGTTTCCCAGGGCACAGATAGACGTCTTCATTGAGGTACTCCAGGCAGATGCAGGAACCAGGATTGCAGGTCTCACAGCGTCCTCGGTCGCGATTGCCGATGCTGGAATCCCGATGAGAGACTTTGTCACCGGATGTACTGCGGGTAAGGTCGATGGAAAGGTTGTTCTGGATCTTTCAAAGGAGGAGGACAACTTTGGCCAGGCCGACCTTCCGGTTGCAGCGCTTCCAAAAAGCGGAAAAATAGTCCTGATGCAAATGGATGGCGATCTATCGGTGGAAGAGTTTGAAACCGCCACTTCAATGATAATGAACGCAATACCGAGAATAAACGAGATACAGAGAAATGCGCTTTCTTCCAGGGTTAAAGTGGAAGGCGGAGGAGGGGAGTAAAATGCCGAGAGACGAGCTTGGAATACTGTCCGAGATAAAGAAAGGGTACATACTCAGGCAGCTCAAGGAAGGGAAAAGGGGAGACGGAAGAACACCCTATCAGTTCAGGAATGCAAACATAAAGGTCGATTACGTGAAGCGCGCGCCAGGATCTGCATACGTAGAACTCGGAAAAACAAGAATAGTCGCGGGAGTCAAGATTGAAGCGGGATCACCTTTCCCGGATACTCCTAACCAGGGCGTGCTCACAACAAACGTCGAACTCCTTCCCATGGCATTCCCAACATTCGAGGCGGGACCGCCCAACGAATCCGCAATTGAGGTTGCAAGGGTGGTAGACAGGGGAATAAGGGAAAGCAAGATGATAGATCTCGAGGCTCTTGTCATTGAACCTGCCCAGAAGGTATGGATTGTTTTCATCGACATAGACGTCCTGGACTTCGACGGAAACCTCATTGATGCATGCACGCTGGGTGCTGTGGCCGCGCTTAGGTCAGCAGTGGTCAACGGTTCGGCAGTCGGAAAGGAGGATTTCAGGCTCCCGGTGAGGAATACCCCTGTTTCTGTGACAATGGTGAAGATCGGGGACAACATAGTGGTTGACCCGGACCTCGAGGAAGAGCAGATATCCCAGGCTAGAATTACAGTATCAACCACAGAGGATGGAAGGATAAGGGCCATGCAAAAGGGAGACAACGGCTGGTTTACCCTTGATGAAATAAAAAAGGCTATATCCACTTCAATCGATGTGGGGAAACAGTTGAGGGAAAAGTACCTTAAGTGATAGCATGGCAAGAAGAACCTTAAAAGTGGGAGCAAGCGGAAGATTCGGGCCTAGGTATGGCGTTCCGCTCAAAAAGGCATGGAACGACATTTACAGGCAGAAAATAGCTTTTTATAACTGTCCTTCGTGCGGAAAGAAGAAGGTAGCAAGGGTCGCCAGCGGGATCTGGCAGTGCAAGCACTGCGACTATAAATTTGCAGGCGGATCTTACAATCCTTCCCAGGCTGTCGCTGCAACGAGCCAGGAGACTGAAACCCAGGAGACTGAAACCATTGTATAAGTGCATAAGATGCGGAAGACCGCTGGAAAAGTCTTACGGAACTGCTGAGATTGAGTGTGAATGCGGATCCAGAGTCTTTGTCAAGGAAAGACCCAACACTGAAAAAGTCATTATTGCCAGATAATGCCTGGGACACCTCCCAAGGCAGTATACTGGAAAATCTCTGCCAGCGTTGCATTGGGAGGGCGTATTATGGCGTTATACCGATAGAGGGAAACGCTGCCAGAGGGCGTGCTATCACCTTTGCATATGGCATCCTAACGGGAGTAGAAAGGTATGCAGTGCAAGAATGTCATCTGTGCCATGGTCTTCTGGAGGATGTTTACAGGTATTGTGATAAAATTGAGCAGGATCTCAGGGGTACGGAATTCTCGACGTTTCTTGTTGGCAGCATAATTGAAAGGAGCCTGCTAGAATTTGAGGAGCGCGTTTTCGAAACTCTTTCCGTCACCGGCGAATCCATCAAGAAGGACTTTAACAGGGAACTTGGCAAGCTCCTGTCGGAAAGGCTTGGCAGGGAAGTGAGCTTTGATGACCCAGACGTAATGATTACGGTTGATCTGCGGTACGATCAGATCAATTACCGGCTGAGGCCGGTTTACATTTATGGCACATACATGAAATTGGAGAGAGGAATACCCCAGACAAGATGGATACACAAAGACCATAGCGGAAAATCCGTTGAAGAGCTGATAGGTGAACCTGCAATGGAGGCGTTCAGCGGAACAAATTTCTATCTCCACGGATCCGGCAGGGAAGATGTCGATGTGAGAATGCTTGGCAACGGCAGGGAATTTGTTATTGAAATCGAAAGCCCAAGATCAAGGAATGCAGATCTGAAGGCAATGGAATCCAAAATCAATGCTTCCTCCAAGGTTGAAGTGCACGGCCTCAAATTCTGCGATCACGCCACGATAGAAAGAATAAAATCAGCCAAGAATCTCAAGACCTACAGATCGAAGATATCCTCGAGAGACCCAATCAATGAAGCAAAGCTGTACGATTCCCTGCGATTACTGACTGGAAAAATTATATATCAAAGAACTCCATTGCGTGTAGCTAGTCGCAGATCCGACTTGATAAGGCAGAGGACGGTAAAACACTCATCGCTGATGTCTGTCAACGGGAAGGAGGCGGTTATCGAGATGACCGCTGAATCCGGGACTTACATCAAGGAATTGATCTCTGGGGATTCAGGAAGAACGGAGCCCTCACTCTCGGAACTATACGGTTCGCCTTTGACGGTTTTGGAACTGGACGTGATCGGAATACAAAGAGGAGATGAATAGATGGCAAAAATGTCGCATGGGCCGAGATCGGGTTCAAGAATGAAAATGACAAAGGACCTGAAAGATAAGGGCTTCCCCGCAATCAGCAATATAATGAGAAAATTTGAGATCGGGGAAAAGGCTGCCGTGATAATCAACCCATCAGTACATTCTGGAATGCCATTTCATAACTTTCAGGGACGCACCGGAAAGATTCTTAGGAAGCAGGGACGATGTTATGTTCTCGAGGTAAAGGTCGGTTCCGTCAGAAAGCAAATAATCGCCGCACCGGTTCACCTGAAAAGGATTGTTTCGTGAGGCTGTGGAATGGAAAAGAAATACATTTCACAGGCAGAAGTACTTTCTCTTTTGAAGGAGAAGGGAGAACTCACCGATCTTGAGAACTCATCAATAGAGTTCATAGAGAAGTTCGTCAAGATCAAGGATGCAGGGAAGTTTATAAGGGATCTTGAGAAAGAATTCGGGATACCGGTGAATGTGGCCACGAAGATAGCGGACATTTCTCCTGAAACCAGGGAAGAGCTTACGGCAATCCTGGCCTCTTATTCCCTGTTGCTTGACGAAAAAAAGGTAGACGGGATTCTGGATAGAATCAAGCAGGAACTGTAAGGGGCAGGCTGTATGGAAGAATATGCCTACGTGCTTGATTACCTGCCGCAAGGTAGACCCGAGGAAAAGGGATATCATCATACGCCTGTCGTCGAGGCCATAGGCGAGGATGAATTCAAGCTCCTGGAGCTAGTTCCAAAGCAGAATGCGGTCTTTGCCGTCGGGGATAAGATATATATCGGCATGAACCTCGAAATGAGAACCAAGATAGTGAGCGTGAGGAGGAGAATTTCCTACCACGAACTTTCAAGCGCTGCTGTGAACGAGCTTCCTTTTGTGCTCGAATCCATAGTCAGGGAGAGGGAACCATTTTTTGTGGACTTCTTCAACAAGTCGCAGCCTATCAACACCCGCATACATTCCATGGAGCTGCTGCCGGGTCTGGGAAACAAAACAATGTGGAACATACTCGATGAAAGGAAGAAGGCTCCCTTCCAGTCGTTCAAGGATCTTACCGACAGGGTGAAGACCATCCATCACCCGGAGAAAATGATTGTTGCCAGAATTATCGAGGAGATGGGAGATCGCTCCGGAAAGTATAAGATGTTCACCACAAAGTAAAATGCCAGATCTATACCGGCGGTACGGCCAGGTTTTTCTCAGAAATGCATCCGTTGCACGCGCCGAGGCTAGAGCCCTATCCCTCCCTGCAGGCTCAAATGTTGTTGAGATTGGGCCAGGCACTGGCATTCTGACTGCTTTCCTCCTCGATATTGGGTATTACGTCAAGGCAGTGGAGACCGATCACAGGTTTATTGATGTGCTGCGAGAGAGATTCAGCGCTGAATTGGGTGAAGGGAGACTTTCCATTGTAAAGGGCAACATTCTTGATTTTCCTGGAGTTCTGAATACAGACGGGATCGCAGGCAACATCCCCTATTCTATATCCTCCCCGCTGTTCGAGCTTCTCTGCAAATCCAGCTTCAGATTTGCGGTCCTCATGTTCCAGAGAGAGTTCGGAGAAAAATTGCTGAAACTACCTGGCCAAAGGGGATTCTCGAGGATATCAGCCTTATCCTACCTTAACGTGAATGCCAGAAGAATCAGAAACGTTCCAAGAACTTTCTTTACTCCGGCGCCGAAGGTCGACTCAATTATACTTAGATTTGAAAGGAAGGAAATGATGTATCCCGACAAATATGAGGACATCCTCCGGACAGCATTTGCCGGTAAGAGGAAGAAACTGAAAAATGTCTTGCCAGGACTTCCTCCGGAGCTTGGCGATATGAGAATTGAAGAACTGGGTGAGGTTCAGTTCCTGAAACTCCTGGACATAATGAGAAATACGCTGAAAGAGAAAAAACCTTAATTTATGCTGACAGCTATCCAGCTATGGATATAAAGTCACAGAAAAAGGACGTTCTGAGTGCCCTGGGACTGGGGAAGCTGAATTCCGGTACATATTATGGAATCTGGGCTGAGACCCATGGCAGGGAGAGCATCGCATCTATTTCTCCGATAGACGGGGAAGAAACCGCCGAGATAACCCTTGCCAGCGATGATGATTATGAGAAGGTGGTTTCGGCCGCAGAGGAATCATTCCTGAAGTGGCGCGACATTCCTGCGCCAAAGCGTGGTTCCATAATAAGGGAGATAGGAGAAGAACTGAGGAGGAACAAGTCAAATCTGGGCAGGCTTCTCTCCATAGAGGTCGGCAAAACTCTGACCGAGGGTGAAGGCGAAATCCAGGAGATGATCGACGTCGCGGACCTTGCAGTAGGGCTTTCCAGACAGTTGTACGGGCTGGAAATCGCTAGCGAACGCAGCAGGCACAGGATGATAGAGCAATATGTCCCAATTGGACCAATCGGCGTGATCACTTCCTTCAACTTCCCAGCTTCAGTCTGGTCATGGAATGCCCTGATCGCTGCCGTATGCGGTGATGTGGTTGTATGGAAACCGTCTTCTAAAGCACCTCTGACTGCTGCTGCCATTACGAAAGTGGCAGAGAGGGTAATCAAGAGGCTAAAGTCACCGGAAATTTTCTTCCTCGCCGCAGGAGAGGGAAAGAAAACAGGCAACATGATGGCCAAAGACAGGCGCCTGCCTCTGATTTCCTTTACGGGATCAGTTCCCACAGGAAAGAGGATAGCGGAAGGCGTTGCAGGGAGGCTGGGCCGAAGTATACTGGAACTTGGAGGGAACAATGCAGCAGTGGTTTCCGACAGGTGTGACCTGAAGCTGGCAGCGAAGGGCGTTTCATTCGGTGCTCTTGCAACGGCAGGGCAGAGATGCACCTCCACAAGGAGGCTGATACTTCACGAGAAAGTTTACGAACAGTTCATGGACAGAATTAAGGATATTTATAGACGGGCAAAAATAGGCAATCCCCTGGAAAATAGCGTTCTGGTGGGTCCATTGATAGACAAGGATGCCGTGGCAAAATTCAGGAATGCAATAGAAGAGGCCAGAAAACAGGGCGGAAAGACCATCTTCGGCGGAACAGAAGCAGAGATAAGCGGATTCGAAGGCGGGAACTACGTTGTACCTGCAATAGTTGAGGCTAGCCCTGACATGGACATAGTCAGGAAGGAGACCTTTGCGCCAATACTGTATGTATTCAAGTACAGAAACCTGGAAGAAGCCATCCGGATACACAATTCCGTCCCGCAGGGGCTGTCTTCCTCGATTTTCTCGAATGATCTGAAAGAGGTAGAGGAATTCACCTCCGCAAGGGGGAGCGATTGTGGAATAGTCAACGTAAACACCGCAACCGCAGGCGCTGAAATAGGCGGCGCATTCGGAGGGGAGAAGGAGACCGGTGGAGGACGTGAGAGCGGTTCCGATGCCTGGAAGGCATATATGAAGAGACAGACAGTCACTATCAACTACGGAAACGACATCCCTCTATCGCAGGACGTCAGTTTCCCGGTTTAGGAGATCCAGTTCCCGGGATGCTGATTTTCTTCGTAGATTAGATTTCTGGCGTTACCCAGAAGCCTCTCATCAAACAGCGCTTGCGGTTTTCCCGCACACTGCTTACCGACTGCCTTCATGGGACGGAATTATGCAGTTCTTCCAGAAAGGTGGATGGCTTTGTCTCCATGATGGACAGCCCGGGATTCATGATATCAGCGTTTTTCCATGTGCCTGGCCTGTTGTGCTGCCAGCGGTGCATGTGCATCAGTCTGCACTGCGTGTAGTCCCATACACCATTGAAGATGTCCGATTCCAGGCTGTGTGCGAACTTGACTTTCGGCAAATGAATTTGTGAGAGTGGTTGTTGTTGCGGATAAGATCCCTATTGTGTGGGGACGGTGTATCGTATCACCATTTGCATATTGTTTTGTAATACGCTGTGTTGAACAATTTGAAGATGCAGAGAAATGTATAGAATATGCATTCGTTCCTTTCACCGGATGAATTTGAAAGGAGATGGTATGAAAATGAGAATTTCAGGATTAAATTTCTGGAAGAGAGGAACAGAAAGGAGGAAAGAAGAATGAAAAACAGAATTGAGAAGAAAAGGAGGTTAATAGAAAATGTCTCATTGGAAGACGGAATATCTGTCCAAAATCAAATGGCTCAAATCAAGTACGATGGCCTTAAATTATCTTGTCCTCCATAACGTAGAACCAGGCAACATAGTCATGGTTGACGAGTACGTAAAAGTCAACCATGGTGAAAGTGCCCTGCCGGGAGTACAGTGAGTTGATCCTTGTCCAGTGACCGGTGAATATGTTGTATATTCTCTCCCCTATGGTGAGGTTCATGGCTTCCTGGTATCCCCTGCTGGTGAGAACTTTCTGGTCCGGGGCGATCAGGAGGAAATGGTTTATCGCCACCTGACCTTTCTGCGGCGTATGATAAGCCAGTTCCACCGTTTCCGGCTGCAGCTGCCCGGTGGAGTAATTGTAGGTCATTATCCTGTCCCCTGCGGTTATGTATTCTGCAAGTTCGTAGGTTCCGTTGGCCATCAGTATTGGGGTGGTGAGATTCACGCAGGAATTGTAATTGGTATTGAAACTGATGGTCAGCACCTGGTTGCTACCATTCACCAGGATTGTTCCGCTGGACGGAGACGAAACATATGTGTATTTCCCGGACATGGTATCAGGGACGCTGAACGGGTACGTTCCGTTGACAGCGTAGAAAGTGATGGGCGTGGTGGAGCTTACCAGTGTGCCATTGAATTTCACCCCCCAGCTAGTGTCTGAGGGTAATCCCTTCTCCTCGAACGTGATGCTGTATTTGGTTGGGGGGATCTTGGAAAAGGTTATGTTCACAGTTACCGAATTCGAGTTTAGGTTAACGCTCGACATCTGAGGGGTGGATGTGTAACCCTTTGGCGATATAACGGTATAACCATATCCCAGATAGGGCAGATTGGTGAACAGTATACCCGAACTGGTGGTGCTTATGGTTTGCCCGGTTACCCAAAAGTATATCGACCATTCGTCTCCGGCAGGCAGGCCAGATTCAAGGAAGGTTATGCTCCCGGTTGCTGGGACTGCTTTCAGGATAACTATGGGAGAGAGGTTAGTAGCGGAAATAACACCTGCCGGGGATGTGAAGTTGAATCCACCTTCCGCAAATGCGTTATAGTTATAGCTGAATATATAGCTGTCGTTATCCACCACACTGCTGACATTGAATAGTACAGTCTGGGAAGTGCTTAACTCTGTCTGGTAACCATTACTATTGCTACCCAATGTCACGCTCCACTGATCACCGGATGGTAACCCATCCTCTGTAACAGATATTCCCAATCTGGACTGGTAGGTGTTTAGGGTAAGCTCGGTGCCACCCTCACCGTAAGGGGTAACTGATTTACCATTAGTAAGGCCATACGGCGTTACTGCCTGAAGGGTGTAGTTCCAACCGGGATGTGCCATGAATCTATAACTTCCATTCTCATTGATCTTTTCATAGAAATAAGTCACTTGTCCGCTGCTGCTTTTCTGGTGATAAGTATATTTTGATTCTTTAATGTTGTAATATTATCTACTATGACTTGACCCCAAAGCGTGTTTGCAGGCACATGGTGGATGCTGAGTGTTGATTTGGCTCCGGGGAGAGGAGCACTTGAATCGTTGTTTAACGTAGCGAAGAGTCCTGGGTTTTGCTGTGAAATGTAGTTCTGTGCAGTCAGGTTGAGGTATCCGGACTGGTTGAAATAAGGCTTCCAGATATAATAATGCAACATCTCGTTGCAGAAAAACGTATTCGTGTAGTTAATTTCGGCAGGTACGAAAGATGACCCAAGATAGCTACTGTTCGAATCTGAATAATTGCTGTTCTTGAACTCGCTTGCGAGCTCTGACCAGTTTGACCCCCAGAAGGTTCCATTCGTTGCCGTATAATTGTGGTATATTGGATTCGGTTCGTACGAATTGGTTCTCCACACTGGGATTTGAACAATCTTCTGTGCCGAACCTTGGACTCCCTGAACCAGATCATATGCGTCATAGGTAAAAGTGAAAGCCGTAAGCGGAATCTTTATAAAGTCAAGAATAGGAACAGGGTCACTTCCAAGTAAAAATGGCAACGCAGCATTAAGGACCCCTGCAGTCATGTCCGCAATTCTCAGTATGATGCCCCAGTAATCGCTGCCTATCAGTTTTTGATCTATGGATGTGGATGAGTTAACCGCTTCGTCAAACAAACCGGTTTCATTTAGTTGGTTTACGTATCCATAATCTGATTGTTTTATTCCTGTAATGACTGAGGAAATATTTACTCCCCAGGCCGAAATGTTTTGCCAGCTTGGATAAATATTTTCGGAAGCATCATTGACATAGTCCAGCATTCTATTGGATTCGTTGAATGTAGCGGACTTTACTGCTACGACAATTGGCACTGCGATTTCCAGTCGTGGACCTGCAGAAATATATTGTTCAGAAAATGAAAAGTTATTTCCACCTCCAAGGGCAATGTTGCCTCCAGTGCCCATTTCGACAGCATTCGCGACCTGCACTTTGTTATTGACTTGGTTTCGATCTAAGTCAGTATAACTCGTATTGGCAGTCACCAAGCTTGCTCCTGCAGTTCCGGGCAAACTTTGAGACAGAAGAAGATTACTTTTTAAGCCGGATGAAAGGTAAACCGTATCGTTTCCGGCGTATCCAACCCAATCATAGTGTGCAGGGGCTCCGGGAACCAGAGCGGTATTTTCCATGGCAGGGGATGCTGCGGAGGATTAAGTCAGCACCATAAGGGAAGAAACGATCATCAGTATGGCGAACTGCAGAGAAAGCAGGGTTCTGAGTAATTTGGATCTGCTTTTCATGATTTCACGTCCGTGAAGTTGACGATGAATGTTGATGTCACTGGTGCATAGAGGCCACCTATGGAAACGGTTATCTTAAGCAGATAGGGGTAGCTGGATTTCAGCGGATAGAAAAGGGTTGTAGATCCGCCCCAGTTTGCACAGAAACGGTATCCATGATCGCTTCCAATACCGGAACCGTTGTTCAAAGTAAATTGTGCGTATCCTAAAGTATCCTTCACAGTTGTCGCATTGATCCAGTAATTTACAAACGATACATTAGAGAATGCGCCTGGTAGATTCTCACGGAACGATATGTTAAGCTCATTGGGACTCGGACTAAGGTAAGTGTACCCGGTGACGTTCACTCCAACAGCCAGAATATAAGATTGTGGTGAGTATCCAGCTTTAAGATTGACGTATAAGTGTGACTCAGGATACCCCTTCTGATGCACAGTTGAATTTGCATAAATATATCCCAAGTAACCGTTCGTGAATTCGGTATCAAAAGTCCCGTTGAGGAAAAACCAAGCTACTGAGGTGTTTGAAAAATCCTCAGTCCAGTCGTAAACCGTCGTTGCGTTCGTGGCGGTAATCACCGGTAAACTGGCAGCACCTCTGGGCATAAGGAAATAGTATGCCGGGGCAACTATTACAATGGCAAGCATTATTGCTATGACAACTGCCCTATGTTTCCTGATTGCCGCGAGCATCAGCGTAACATCATTAGTGAATTTATTAAACTTGCTTTAAGAGGAGACTGTCAAATCTCCGTTGAGAACTTGTGATATCAGTAGGATGTTCTCAGCAATCCGCCGTCTGTCTTGAACCTCCTCTTCAGAAGTTCCAATCTCATGGAGAAATGGGGTTCAGTCATGTTTTTCGCCTTCTGCATCCTGTCATCTTCCAGATACCCGAACACCTGTCTTCTGTTCCTCTTGAGGAACTCCAGGAACTTCCCCATAATCGGGTCTCCGGAATACAGGTCACGGACAGGATCGAGTATCCTGAATGTCACCTTT
>JAKATN010000016.1 GCA_021818715.1 Thermoplasmata archaeon | reverse complement strand
TGGGACTGATAAAGATAGGGAGGGGCACTCCCGAATTCACGCCCGTGGAGATTGGAGCTCTGCCAGCAATGGTAACTCCGGTCGCTGAAACGGGAAGCCCACTCCTTTAGGGGTGGGAGGATGTCACTGGTTGAGTTTAGTAACCTAACGTCTTAAGGCAAAAGAGTATAAATTCCGATGAAATCACAATCTGGTCAGAGTTATGGATGCTAATACGGTTTTTAAGGGATTGGAAGGGGTTATTGTCTCGGAAACAAAGGTCGGATTCGTAGACGGAGAAGCCGGGAGGCTGGTATACAGGGGATTCAACATAGAGGAACTGGTACAGCACTCCAGTTACGAGGAGGTCTCTTTCCTTCTGATAAACGGACATCTTCCGACAGCCTCTGAACTGAAGTCCTACAGGGACGTGATCATGAAATCCTCCAGCCTGCCCAGTGAAGTTATTGATCTCATATGGGCCCATTCGAACAAATATCCGACATCCCTCCTGAGAACTGCGGTTTCCCTCCTTGGAGCCAACGACACGAGAGCGGATCACATCACCGATAGTGACCAGAAGGAGATCGGCGTGGAACTTGTCGGGAAGGTCCCAGCACTGGTGTCCTCAATAAGACGCGCTGCGGAGGGCGGGAAATATGTAAAGCCTTCTCCGGATCTTTCTCTTGCAGGGAATATGCTTTATCAGTCTACAGGAAAAAAACCTGATAAATCGTCAGAGAGAATTATGGACGTCTGCCTCATGCTTCATGCTGATCATGGAAGCAACGCGTCAACATTCTCCTCTTTGGTGACAATTTCATCCCTTTCTGATATCTACTCGGCGCTGACTTCAGCGATCGGTACACTGAAAGGCCCGCTCCATGGGGGGGCAAACGAGATGGCGCTGAAGCTGATAATGGAAGTCGGAAAGCCTGAAAACGTCGAGGAGGTAATTGGCGGAAAACTCGAAAAAAAGGAGAAGATAATGGGGTTCGGGCACAGAGTCTATAAGGTCTATGATCCCCGGGCAAGGATCCTGAAGGGCTTCGCAAGAGAAGTCACTGCCAGGAACGGAAAGGGGCAGCTCTTTGACACGGCGCAGAAAATAGAGGATGTGATGATAAGCAAACTTGGAACAAAGGGGATATTCCCAAACGTCGATTTCTACTCAGGGATGGTGTATGACTCGCTGGGTTTCCACCCTGATATGTTCACCTCGCTTTTCGCAGCTTCAAGGACATCGGGATGGGTAGCCAGGAGCCTCGAATATGTATCAGATAACAAGCTTTTCAGGCCTAGAAGCAGCTATGTGGGCGAACGCGGTCCATTGGCCTATATTCCCATCGAAAAAAGAAACTGAACGGTAGCTTTGTTCCGATACGATCCTGCGGTCGGCAGGCGCAGGGAAAGACCAGAAGACGGTTTAGCCATCGGTGCAGGACCGGAGGGAAAGGCATTCCGCATTCCCTCGGAAACATTTGAGATGCACTCGCTGGTTACCGGTCGTACAGGAAGCGGTAAGACCAGCCTCCTCTATTCCATCATCAGGGAACTTGTGGCACGAAAATCCAACGTGATCCTTGTTGATCCGCATGGAACGCTTTCAGAATCGGTAATATCCGGCACAAATCCGGAGGAGTTGTACTATTTCAGCACGGATGAGACAGAGAAAGACGGAAGCAAGCTTTCAATCAGGCTGAACCCGTTTTCCATTGACAGGACAGAAAGGGCACAGATCGTAACAGGTGTACTGAGAGATCTGCTGGCTCTGGATGAAGAGCTTTCCCAGGGAACGTGGGGGCCGAGGCTGCAGGTCCTTGTCGGTACATTGATGACAAGGCTTGTACAGGAGAGAAAGATAAGCAGCGTCAGGGAATTTGCAGACATCCTGTTGGATCGAAAAAAACTTATCTCTGCCATGGAAACGATGCCGGACAGGGAACTTGGGCTTTTCATCCAGAGAACATCGGCCAACCAGAGGGAATGGTCTGAATATACTTCTAGCACTTTGAACAAACTCGTTAGCCTTCTCTCGGACAGGTCGATCTCATGCCTCATGTCCCAGGACGATACCTTCGATTTGAGTGAATTCACGACGCGCAACGGATCGTTGCTCGTGGGCGACTTCTCGAAGTCCAGGGCGTCAAGGTACAGCATCCGGGCCGCATCATCCCTCCTGCTGGCGAGAGTATGGGCTTCCCTGCTTGCAGGGGGATTCCAGAAGATCCATATCGTCCTGGATGAAGCCCAGGAACTGCCCGAGAACTTCCTCTATACCATGCTGAATGAGGGAAGGAAATTCGGCATATCGCTAACAATATCCACACAGTCAATTTCTTTTTTTTCGCCAAGGATGCGTTCTGCCCTGCTTTCCAACGTCGGGAACTACTTCTGCTTCCAGCAGTCGGCTGAAGATGCTAGGATTTTTTCCAGTGCATACGGCGTGAGCAACTTTTCCAGACTGCAAGATACTCTGATTTCGCAGGAAAAATTTTCAGTCACATACCTGGATCGCAATTCAGTCCTGAGAGGGGCACAGACATTCAGGACTTCACCGGCGGGAGATGTAGATAGAGAAAAACTCGGTTCTCAAGTGATGAGATCGGTCACCAGGCATGGGAAACCAGTGGCAAGCACAGTTCCATACCTGTCCAGCGGAATCGACACACACTCAGTGCTGCTTGAAAGGTTCAGGAGATTCTGCAGCAAACTTGGATTCAGCAACATCCCGTCAATGGTTTACGACGGTAACAGACCGGATCTTATGGTTACGGATGGAAGCCAGGTCTATATCTGCGAAATCGAGGTCAGCGATCTCTCTCGGAAGGACAGGATCCTGAAGAAGCTGAAGGCTTACGAGGGATCGAAGAAGATATTTGTAACAGAGAACGGTGAAGGGCATCTGCTGTACGACATCATGCTGAAACTTATCAGGAATAGAGATCACTTTCCCGATCTAGAGAATATTACAATCCTGGAGAGAAGAAACACCAGGTTTTACATGGTCTGCCGGAAGGGTTTCATGATCCCTAAAGTAAGCGAACTGCGATCAGGCAGTTTTCTGTCGGGCATTCCATCTGCCTCCAGGAATTTTGCAGCCTACCTGGTTGGCTACCTGAGGATGCACAAATTTTTCACCGTCAGTTCTTCACTCATTCATCCCCCGCCAGAATTCAGCGCTGATGTTTTCAGCAGGTATCTTGAAAGCGAGTTCGGAGAAACCGTCGATCCACTGAAGATATTCTCATCATAGACTGTGCAAATGATAATAAATTTCAGCAAATAACCGATAAAACTTAATATGTGAATCTACATATGAAACTGATTTAAAATGCAGGGTCAGCAGGAGAGAGATTTTTATTCAAAGGTATATGGGTATGTCAAAGCGCATCCAGCCACTGGGAATGCATTCATAGACCGATTTTCCAGAGGCGACATCTCCGAGGATGAGTTCCTGAGGTTTTCTATAGAATTTTTCCATTTTACCAGGGAATGGCCGGCTATCCTTTCTACGTTGCTTGTGAATACGCCCAACGAAAATGACGCCGAGAACCTCACAACAATACTCGTATCTGAACTGGGTGACATGGACCCGAAGAAGAGACACGAACTGCTATACAGGAGATACCTGAGGAGCATCGGCGTCGACCCGGCAGAGATGGTCAAGAGAAGGCAACTCCCATCCACAAAGGCCTGGCTTGACGGGATGAGATCATATTTTGCGGGTGACTATTTCGAGGCCCTTGGTGCTGAATTCGGCCTGGAGAACATGGCGATACCAATGTGGGACAAGCTCCTGCCGGGGCTTGAGGCCTATGGGAAGAAGAACCCTAAGTATGCGGGAATGGACATAGAGTACTTCACTTTCCACAGGGAACTTGAGATACACCATGAGGAGGCCATGGCTGACGTCCTCGGTGCCCATAAGGATGACCCCAAGGCAAGAAAGAGTTTCCAGGCGGGAGCAAAGGGTATTCTAGACCTCGAGGAGAAGTTCTGGCTGGGTCTCTCAGATTAGAGTAAATAAAATTCAATACAACCTTCCATTATCCTATTTGAGTGTTTTCTTTGAACCTAGAAGAGTACATCAGGTCGGGATTGGAGGCCAGGCAAAGGATTGATGTGGCAGAGGTTGAGCAGCTCGCAAAGAAGCTGGCAGAATCCATCTCCAGCGGAGGAAAGTTAATCGCCTTCGGAAACGGGGGATCTGCCGCAGATTCACAGCATTTCGTGGCAGAACTGAGTGGACGGTTTATGAAGGAGCGTGGATCGCTACCTGCAATCGCGCTCACCACCAATACGTCTGCCCTCACGGCGATTGGGAACGACTACTCCTTTGATCAGGTATTCAGCAGACAGGTAAGTTCGCTCGCCGGCAGGAATGACTTCGTGGTTGGAATAAGCACTTCGGGAAACTCTCCGAACGTTGTGGAAGCCATAAAGACGGCAAAGACCAGAGGGGCATTCACCGTGGCAATGACCGGGTCATCAGGAGGCAAACTTCTCGGGATCGCAGACCATACATTCCGTGTTGCCAGTGATCTGACCCCGATTATCCAGGAGGTCCACATTGCCGCGATTCACATGATCTGCATGAAACTGGATGAGATTCTTTCCGGAAAATGATCGACCTCGGGAGAATGCGGGAAGATAAGGGCATCGTTCTGGTGGCTGCCGCCTGGCTGTTAGTGGGCGGCACCTATTCGGCTCTCTCCCTACTCAGGTACTTTTCTTTCCATGCAGGCGTGCTTGACCTGGGCGTTTCTTATGCCCAGATTTATGCCGTCTTTCATGGCCTGATTGGCAGTGGAACCTTGGCCGATTATCAAATCCAGAAGTCAGTTAACCTTCTGATGGCCCCATTTTTCGGGCTGACAGGGGAGATACCTTACCTGCTGGTTTTCCAGAGCCTGTGGCTTTCTTTCGGATCCATACCACTCTATTATATCTCCAGGAAGTTCGTTAAGGGCACCCTTGTACCTGCTGCTGTTTCCCTTTCTTACCTTTTTTATTATCCGCTCGGAGGCGTTTACTGGTTTGACTTCCATTTCATGGCAATATTCCCTACTTTCTTCCTGCTGTTCTATGCATTCCATCTTTACGGAATGAGAAGAGCGGCGGTGGTCTCTGCCATTCTTGCAATGACAACGGATCTCCTTGCGCCTGCAATAATGATTATCGGGGCACTGATGCTGCTTCTATCTGAACGGAAGGAGAAAGGAATCAGGAATTCAATTGCCTGGGCGATTATTGCAGTCGGATCAGCAATTTACGTCATTGTATTCCTTTCATACGGGGCCTCTTCAGCCACCCAGTATGTGAATCAGGCGATCGTATACCCAGTCAATATACCGGGGCTGACGGAATACTATCCACTTTACCTTTTCCTTCCGGTGCTTTTTCTGTCGCTTCTTGCACCTGAGTACGCGGTTATGCTTCTGCCCTTCCTGGCATTCATATACTCCAACAATTACCTGCCTTACTTCAGCTTGATGTTCTACCAGTATCCCGCGCTCTTTGCCCCGGTAATTTTCCTATCTGCGGCGAAAGGCATATCGCGCCTTGGCAGACTTTCGCGATCCAGGACTTTGATGAAGGGAACCGCAACCGCCCTGGTGGCATTCAACATAATACTCTTCGCTTTCCTGACTCCCGTTGGGAACCTGATGACTGCGGAGTATGACAGCCATGCTAGCGGCATTTTTACAGGGCAGCCGTTTTCCTACAACACAATGCAAGACATTACCTACGGTCAGCAGGACACATACCTGAATGAGGCAATAGCAATGATTCCCCACTGGAGCACCGTGATGATACAGGATAATATGCCACAGCTGTCGTACCAGTACCATTGGCTGCTCCCTGAAGACGTCAATGCCAGCAACCTTCCACAATATGCACTACTTGATCCGTATTCTTCAAAATTCACCGGAGGATCGTATTATGGGTCGAACGAGAGCAAAACTGCAATCTTGCAGGCCAACTGGCTTATCGGCAATTACGGGTACGGCATTTTGGCAGAACTTGACGGAATCACGCTTCTGGAAAGGAACTACACCGGTCCGGCTGAGTTTGTTCCCATTGACAGGGCAATAGGTGCAGGGAGCTTCTTCTTTCCCAGTAATTCCACTGCCAGCAATGGCTCAGAGATAATACCTGCCATAGGCAACGGGTCGTACGGATTCTATGGGCCCTATACTTTCCTGACTCCAGGATCCTATGAAATCACCTTTAAGATTTACGCTGAATCGCCTTCAGGCAACCAGTCTCTTGACCTTCAGATTGCAAACACATCCTATCTGGGGCAGACAGTGGATTTGCAGGTACACCTGGATTCATCCTATTTCGGCAGTTCCGCGAGAACTTTCACGGCTTACTTTAAAACCACGAATTTCCTTTCACTGGTGGAGTTCAGGGCCTTCAACCTTCACATGATTTCCAGCATTGTCTTCTCGGGGGTGCAGATAACTGAAACCGGATCATAATTTGAGAGCCAGAGAAGTCTGGCATGTGGTTACAGGGAGCCGGGCATTCTTTCTGCTGCTGCCTTCCCTGTCTGCAGCAATGTCGATCATAATACTTCTCAGCGTCCCGTCAGGCTACTTCTCCGGCGATGTCATGACCTACGTGACCCTGGGGAAAGAAGTTGTCGGCAACGGTTTTGCCATCCCAGCAACAAATGCGATCCATTATCCGGGCAGCATATGGGTCTATCCTCCGGTGATTCCGGAGATTTCCGCATTTCTAATCCTGCTATCCCCTGCTGGCGCCATATACATGATCACGGCCTTCTCCATTCTGGTCGTCGCTCTGGCTTCAATCCCGGTATACCTGCTTGCAAGAAACCTTTTTGGAAAAGATTCCGGTGCAATCGCAGGGCTGGCGTACGCATTCTATTTCCCTTCCCTATATGAGGAGACCTGGGGCGGGATCCCCCAGCTTTTCTCCTTCCTTCTGATCCTTTCACTGCTTGCACTGATGACCTCTCCTCAAAGTTCCCACACGTGGCGCAGGATCGCCTTCATATCGGCTATCAGTTTTGTCATACCTTTTGTGCACGATCTGACTTCTATTGTGCTGCTCCTTTCACTGATGCTGTCGCTCATCGCCTCTCTTGTACTGAAGGAGAGGACATCCCGCGTCCCGCTCTTTACCGCGGTTTCAATTCTCTCCATGGCAGCCGGCGTCGCGATATGGTATGTGCCCAGACTGTGGTGGGTGATTGATTCAGCCTTCCCCGGCCACAATCCAGTTTACCAGTCACTGATTGGAACCCTTCCCCAAGCATCCGGCCGGGGAAGCATATCATTGTCCCTTTACAGTCTCCAGCAACCTTCGGGAATTCTTTCCGATTTGCAGTTCGGCTGGATACCTATCATCCTGGCTTTCTCGATTGCGGTGATAGCCGCATTGGCGCTGTTGAAGCGGGATCACAGAACACTTTTTGCAGGGCTCATACTGGTACCCTTTTTCCTGATGCTATACAATGCCTCTGACCCTGTGCTTTTTGCCAGGTTCTCTTATTTTATCTATCTCTATTCCTTTGTACTTTTTTCGCCATTCCTGCTTGAGGCCGCCAGGTATATTGCCAGGGGGCTTTCCAGGCCGTGGGAACCAGCTAAAATTGCAATCCCCATCCTGCTTTCTGTGGCGCTTATATCTGGTGCTTTTGGAGGAATGGCATTTGAGAGTTCCTCACACTCCTACTACGGCCTGATTGGTGGAAACGAATCTAACAACACAGATGCCTACCGTGTATCCAATTTCCTTGCAGGAGTGTATACAAACGGAACTGTTGCTGCAACAGGGCAGATCGGTTTCCTTCTGATGGGAGATTACGGTATACCCGTCATAGAATATCAACCCCTGAATTTCCTGACCCAGCCCGTTGAGTGGCAGGAGAGTGCTGCAGCCTACACTCTGATTTATGATCCTGCCGGCAATATCTCATTCACGCAACAGCTGATAACTGAATTTTCTGTTACTTTCGTGGTGATTCAGGACAGCAGCAATGTTCCGGTTCCAGGTTTCTATCATCTTGCTTTCCAGACAGGGTACTATGATCTGTACAGGGTTTAGGAATCCTGGAAATGATCGGGCTGCCTTCTCCGGGATACACTATACGGCGCAACACCTGTATGGTTTATCCGGCTAGGGTGCAATGCAACGGGATGGCGTTCAGTTGGCAAAATTAGTATAATGGTACAGGCTTACGCACGGGAACAGGTTGAAGCAGGAAGGCAAATCGGGCTTGAAAGAAGTGCTCGGGAAACTGGAAATCAGGAGATCACTTTACCTCCTCTATGCAGTGATATTCATAAGTTATGCCTTCCTGTCATGGTTTTCGGTTGGGTATCTGCTGCTCCCAGTGATAGGGATGGACTGGATCCTCCTGGTCATTGGTGCCCTGCTTGCAATTTTCTCAGTCTACCTCGAGGAGGAGCCAAAAGTGGTGCGCTACCTTCCCTATGCAGGCTTCCTGGTATCGTTCCTCATCTTCGGCGAACTGCTTTCATTTGTGATCCCTGCTTACGCCACAGACGAGCTGGCCAGCAACACTTATGCGGCATACCAGTTTCTCCATGGGCTGGATCCATACATAAACAGCAACATGGCCGGAGTGTTTTCATACTCGCATTTATCCCCTTATTCTATCACTCCGCTGACTACAGGGGGGGCAGTGGACTTCCTGGTGTACCCTGGCCTTTCCGTCCTTCTCTTCATTCCCGCAGTGCTCCTCGGGATCAGATCGTATGAAATAATCGTCTTTTTTGCCATTCTCTCATTTTTCCTGCTGGCCTATTACTACAAGAAGAGAGGCATTGAGGAGACCCTGCCATTTCTGGTTGTTGCGATGGTGATTTCGGGTCAGTATGTTTATTATTCCCTGACTGGAGATGATGACATCATCTGGATATTTTTCCTCGCCCTTGCCTACATCTACAGGAAGAATCCCCTTTTATCCGGAATTTTCTTTGGCCTGTCGCTTTCCTTCAAGCAGATTGCTGCGCTCGTATTTCCATTCTTCCTTTATTTCATGTACAGGGAGAACGGAAGGAAGGTCCGCTCAGGGATTGATTTTATGGTAGGGGGTATTGCAAGCTTTCTGGTGACCAATGCACCGTTCATATGGATGGAGCCTGGACAGTGGTTCAGGCACATAATCTCTGTGGACACCCAGCCGATCCTCGGTGCTGGTATCGGTCCCTCAGTCCTCGCTTTTGCAGGTTACCTGAACATCTCCTCCAACGTATTCCTTACACTGCTTATCGTAACATTCCTGATCTTTTTCATACTGTACCTGACTTATTACAACGAGTTGAAATACGCATTCTTCGCTTTTCCCATGTTCATCTTCATCTTCAATTTCAGGTTGCTTGAGAACTATCTGGCCTTCTGGCCGTTCCTGATATTGATGGTGATGCCTGATTTTTTGGAGGAATTCAATGCCAGGAAAACCATGGAACCTCACCACCACCCGCACGTTATTTCCGATATCAGGTTCAGCATTGCTACCCAGAAAAAAGTGGCTGCAGCTTTCATTGCCCTGATTATAGGGAGTGGTGGATTCATAATTTACGATGTTTCTTCGGTGTCTTCACCAGTGCATATCACAGGCGTATGGAATGCCTCAGATCCGTTATGGACTCCAGGTTACATATCGCACCTGCAGGTAAACCTGACTTATACGCCATCCTACGGCGACCCTGGATCGCTTGACCTGAATTTCAGGATACTGCCTATGGCAACTCCCCTGTCATTGAACCCCAATGCCCTGCTCTGGCACACCGACAAATCGATATTCCCCGGTACATCTTCAGTGAACATCTTTCCGAACACGTACGCCGATCTTCTGCCAAATAACGTGACATTCAACATCCAGGTGTATTACGGCAGCTTTGTGTCTTCCTTCAGTTCTGACAGGCTGAGCATTCCAACGGATTTCCCGATGAACAATCCAAACATGTCCCTCCCGTCATACCTGTCGAACTCGTCAACCTCCCGCATAAACCCAGTATACCCTGGCTGGAACTACTCTCTCATGTCGGGCGTGGGGAGCGGCTCGTTCAAATACAGCATCCTGCCGGTAGGATTTAACCTGAGCCTGGACAACAAAAAAGCCAGCAGGCAGTGGGCAATCGCTTCCGTCTCGTCCGCAATAAACGTAAGTCGCCTCGCGGCTGGCGGATATACCCTGAAATATTCACTGACGAATTTCATGGGCAATCCTTATTATTATTCATTCTACTCGAAAAACTCTTCCTTGATAGTGGGAGCGCAGATCTCATTTTACGATGGCCAGGATAACCTGACTATCGGGTTCAATCCTGGAATCTCCAGCGACATCATCACGTACGTCAACGACACGAACCTTTTCGTGATAAGCAACACCTCGGAACTGTCGTTTGCCAACATCTCAAATCTTCTCAACACCACAGGGTGGTCCATACAGGAAGCGACGCTGTCCTATGTACTTATGACTTACGGCGTAAGCGGGCTTTTCTATGCGACGTTCTACAACTTCAGCCTAGTTTCGCCGGCATGGAACAGTTCATCAGGGTTAAACAGAAATTAGATTCTTCTCCTGATAGAAGGATCAGCTGCCGCCTCTATCCGATGCCCTTTTAATCTTTCTTGCAAGTTTCCAGTACGTCAGGATTTCGATGAAGTACTGCTGCACAAACTTCATGCTGTTATCGACTATTTTTGACTCCCCGCCCAGGCGATCCTTCATCACATAAGGGATCTCCCCGACCCTGATATCACGCTTCGTGGCCAGAACATAGAGAAGGAGCTTTTTCGTGTTTATCACCGGAAGGAGGCGGAGTACCAGGTCCTTCCTCAGAACGAAAAAACCGGAAAGAGGATCACTCAGCTTTCCAGAGTTCCGTATGAATATCCTGGCGATCATCTGTGCAGACCTGCTTATTATGCCGCGAAGCGGCGACCAGTCGTTACCTCCCCCCTCAAGATAACGTGAGGCAACTAGCAAATCCAGACCAGGATTCCATGCCCTTACAAGATCCTCTATGTAGCGTATGGGGTGCTGCATGTCAGAATCCATCTTCAATATTGTATCGTAAGTTGCTATTTTGCATCCGGCAAGTTCTGCGTTGGCGGATCCAAGCTTTGTAGATCTTTTCAGCACTCTCACGCTGTATCCTTTCGACTTGTCCGCCGCAAGACTATCAAGGAAATCCAGAGTCCCATCAGTGCTTCCGTCGTCCACAAAAACTATTTCCCCTATTTCTCGCAATTGCTTCCTGGAAATCAGGTCATCCAGTTCCCCGATGAAAACCGGAAGATTGTCTATCTCGTTGAGCACTGGAATGACTATTGAGAACCTTTCTCCTCCCGGCTGCCGTCCATAGCCGTGCATTTCCACATCCTGGCTGTTCGATGCATTTTTATCGTCAGCAGTTGGGGAGTCTGCCAACCCATTTCCGTGCTGTTTCGCCATCCTTATCAGGTTCTCATCTTCCCAGCGTGTGGCAGGTCATGCAGCATCTTGTGCGGCACCAAATGCCCGGGTGTGAACTGAAAGCGATCCAATCTCCGCCAGGCTGGTTCCAAACCGCATAGGCACTGGGAATAAGTATGTTACTCCGGCCTGTTAGAGCTTGATGCAGAAGTATTGAACTACCTCCAGCTTTCGCAGGGTGCCTGTTGCTGTCTGGATTAGGCAGCAATTGGCCGGCTGACTTTCTCTTGCCAGTGGAGGGAGACGATTTGTCATCCTTTTCAGGGGTCTGTTCCTGAAGACCCTTCCGCTAACAGTGTATCCATCAATAGCGCAATAGCAGTTCAGAGAGAAATTCTGAAGCTTTTTTGGAATCTTTAAGGAGAGTACTGTGTGGATCTCCGGAGCCGGTCTGCCGGATCACATGAAGAAGGATTTTGGCGCCATGCTTCATTGGACAGGCAGGATGGCAGAATTCCCAACTGGTGGAAAATATGCCTGAAAGCTGGTCCCAGACCATGGATACAGATTGTGCTATATATGATTTCATGCGCTCAGGACACCAACAAAGCCTTGCCTGAGGAAAATTTATCATATACGTGGACATAACTTTTCTGCTCTAGGAGTAAAAGGACATCCGAATGCCAAGATTATCACTTCAAATAATTGTGGAATCAGCCGATTTCAGGCCGGAGAATGTTGTAGACCTGGCCAGGGAACAGAACGTTGAGATGGATCTGTTCATAGTTAACCCGAAAGACAGGACGATTGAAGGGTTCATGAGCGAGGGGGGAAGCGTGGTCCGGGTGAACGGATCGGGTGACTTCCTGAAGGATCTGCAGGATACGCTCGACAATTCTCCAGGGGAGTATTTTGCCATAGTCAGATCCAACCGGATCTGCTCCATGGAAACTATAACCCGGATGATTGAAGAGGCGGAACACGGTTATGACATCGTGGTGGCTTCCCGATATTCTGATAAAAAAAGGAGATTCGACCTAAAGACTGCAATAATAAAGTTGCTTGTCAGGGAGATGAACGGAATCTCCGACCCGCTTTCCCCGTTCTTCATAGCAAGGAAATCCATGCTTTACGGGATAGACCTTAGCACTTCGCCGGAAACCATTCTCCCTGAACTCGTCATCAAAAACAGGTCCGCACGAATTTCAGAGATACAGTATGGCGGCGAAAGATCTGCCAGAATTTTTGCCGGGGGCTTCTTCGCATACGTATTCAGCCTGCTCAGGCTTTCAAGATACCGTGCGGTTAAGTTTGGGCTGGTTGGAATTACGGGGATAGGTATAAACGAAGGTGCGGAGTATATTTTCCATGGCCTCTCCGGCTTGATCATACCCCTTGCACTGCTGCTTTCCATTGAGATATCAATCCTTTGGAATTTCACCTTCAACAATGTATGGACTTTTTCTGACAGGAGGCATGGATCGGTAATCATGAGGCTGCTCAGGTACAACAGCGTTACAGCACTTGGGGCTGCCGTAAATTACGTGGTGGGTCTTTCGCTTGTCCCCTTCATGTTCTACCTTTACGCAAACCTGATCGGGATATTTCTGGGTTTCCTGGTGAACTACCTTGGCAGTGACTATCTGGTATGGAAAATAGAAAAAAACTGACAGCGCAGGCTCTGCTGCTGACAGTTAAATCCAACGTTAAACGCGGGACTAAATTCCTGGTTGCCGGCGTTGGCGGTTTCCTTTTTTTCCTCCTGCTTCTCTACATCGGCATAAGGCTTTTTTCGACATCGGCACTGCCAGAAATAGATGTCATTTCTGCATTCCTGAGCGTGATGTTCGGCTTCTCCGTAAACGAACACTGGTCAACTGCAGGGGACGGATATCACCCAAAGGGCGCACTGAAGTGGACAGAACGTCTCCTCCTCTTCGAGGGAGTGTACGCCTTCGGTAATGTTGTCTCCATAGCCTTGCAGCTTTTTCTGTTCTATTACTTTGGCATTCTTCCCTACATAGGCAGCTTCATAGGAACCCTGGTAGCCTTCCCCCTAAATTATCTGATCAGCATGAAGTTAGTCTGGAGGATTGATATCATGGTGAGGCAGGCATGAGTGTCATTCCGGGCTTATACAATGGCAAGTGGAGAAACGGGCGAACCCGTTCCGCCTGACAGAGCAAGCGGAGCGCAAACGAACAGAAATTCATAGGCCCCATTCAGGCATACCTCGTCCAGCTTCAAATTATCAATGATCCTCATGCCGTTTATGGTGATGAGGTACTGGTGTACGGGAAGCATTGCTCCCTTGATCTCAGACGGAGAAACCTCGCTCGACGGCGCATCAGATCCCGAGAGTGAAATCCTGCTGCTGACCAGCCACCTGGCGCATTCCATGCCTATCCCTGAGGATTTATCATAAAAACCAGAGAACCGGTCGGGGTCATTCCACAACCGGCTGGCGCCGGTGTACACAAAAACCGCATCCCCCTTTTCAGGCACAATTTCATGTTCCCGGAAGAATCTCAAAATTTCCCCTTCTGATGGCCCCGAATCCTCCACCACGTCAACGCCTCTGATGGAAGGAAGATCGATGATTAGCCCGCGGGTAACTATTGGGGGGGTCGAATCTATGCCAAGCATGGAAGACCCGCGCGGGCCTATGACCTCCGATGCATTGTGGCCGTTATAGAGCCTGCCTCCTATTGAGATGTGGTTTAGCGAGTCGATGTGGGTGCCGGAGTGATCCGAGAGCTCAAGTCGCCCTATATTCGCGCCGAACACGTTTTCTGTCTCACTTTTGAAAGGAGGGTGATAATCTGCCGATCTCAACGAAGTGGTGAAAAAATAAGATCCATGTGTCTGCCTGTACGCCATTCTCTCACTCATCAGATGTGAGAGCCTGAAGACTTTTCCAAGTTTTGGAATCTGCAACGATCGAATTACTTTTTCACCGGAAATGTGGTTGAGCGTTCCTTTCTGATCCCCCTGCCCGAATGGCGACGGAAACCAGTTGCTGTCAATTTCTTCGAATCCCTTCATTGATTCCATATGAGGCACCCGCATATTTAAGGTTCCCGGATCAGCGCATTGGTCGAATATGCAATTTTGGGTTACCGATCAATATTTTCACCCTGCAATTGCCCTATTTCCATCCATGTTTCGCCTTCTTCGTGCACAAGACTGAATTCGCCGGTATCAACGGCTTCCCTTTTTCTTAACATTTGTGAGCGAGAAATCCCACACCCTTTAGGGGTGGGATGACGAGACCTAACCAGTAAGCCCTGACCATTAATTAGGCACACCTAATATTGAATTCATGAATCACAGTGAATTACGAATTCTATCAATCATCCTGGTTGCAGGTCAGCCGCAATGGCAGATTAGTGCAAGTGACACTTTGCATTCGCGTGATTCGATTTGAAAATAGGCAGGCTCCTGAAATTTTTCGGGCCGGCATGGCTGGTCATGATTGCAGACGTAGACGCAAGCAGTGTTCTGGGTGCGGCAGAAACGGGAGCGATGTTCAACTACGGGCTTATCTGGTTTCTCCTCCTCCTCACAATACCGCTTTATTTCATTCAGGAGACCTCCGGCAGGATCGGTGCGGTCACGGAAGAGGGGCTTGGAGTACTTATCAGAAATAGGTATTCGCCCATCACAGCGAAAGTGATGGCCTTTCCAATGGTGGTGACCGATATGGTGACTTATGCCGTCGAATACGCCGGGATTGCGATTGGGTCAGAGCTGATAGGGCTTCCGGTGATCCTTTCCCTGCCATTTTTCTTCGTGGTGCACATCCTGATTGTGTCCAGGAGGAAACTGAAAATTACAGAGATTGTTCTTGTAGCGGTCTCATCGCTTCTGATCGTTGCCTTCCTGGGAAGCCTGGCAGAACGCGGCATCATGGATTTCAGCCCTGTTTATTTCTCCCCTTCCCCTGGTTTCCTCTTCATGCTTGCCGTGAATGCCGGTGCCGTTGTTATGCCATTCATGCTTTTCTTCCAGTCTTCCGCCACTGCCAGTAAGGTTTCAGGGATAAGGGCTGAGAAAACATTCCCGGAAAAAGACCTGGCAGGGGTGGCAGTAAGATCAATGAGGGTAGAGACTTTTGCAGGAGCGCTGGTGAGTGAGCTTCTCATGATCATCATAGTGATGACATTCAGCGGAATAGGCTCCCATATCGGGTTTGTCACGGCAAATGAACTGTCGATGGTACTCTCCACGTTTGCAGGATCGCTGGCACCCTATCTCTTCGGCGTGGGACTCATTGGATCAGCCTTCCTTGCCCTTGTGGTGATTTCACTGGGCAGCGCATGGGGTTTTGTCGAGGCCATTGGGAGGTCAAGGGACAAGGCGACACCCATCTACATACTCGAGAGCCTTCCGGCCGTGATAGTGGCAATGCTCGTCCCCTCAGGCATGCTGATAAATATTGTGCTGTACCTGCTTGTTGTTTTCGTTTTTGTCCTGCTGGGTCCTGCCGTGCTGATGGGAATTATCGCCAGAGACAGAAAAATTATGGGCAGCGAGGCAACGTCGTTGCGAGGGCAGGTTATTTACTGGCTGAACGTAGCTGTGATCCTTTCATTTGGATTTGCCGCTATCCTGTGAGTGCGGTTGCTGCAAACCGGCAGCAGGTACATTTCTGCCGGTAATCAGGGAAAACCTCCTCACAAATGATGGGTTCATGGCAATGTACAGTGCTCCGACAAGCAGAGTAGCAGCCGCGATGATCAGCCAGAATTCATATGGTATGTTCACAAAGATTGAAAGCATCCATAATCCCAGGATAGATCCGACAAAGGTGCCGGCACTGGTGTAAAGACTGTATGCCCCGATGTATGACCCCCTGTATTCCTGCGGGGCAATGGAAGTGATAATGCTCTGGGTGGTTGGCGCCATGAAGTCTTCCCCAATTGTTGATATGAACATGAAGGCAAGAAGTATTGCAAGCGTTGGGCTCCTGATCAGGATCAGGAAACTCAGGCCGCCGAATCCAACTCCAATGGCCCTCCATACCATGGGGTTCAGATAGGCAGTCATAAGGCGAAGAAAGGGCACCTGCAGCAGGACCACAGCAAAGCCGTTCAGGGCCCAGACGTATCCAAGATAAATTATTGGCTGGTTCTGCAGCACTACGGTGTAAATTGTCAGAGCGCTGCTCCTCTGGGTGGAAAGGATCGAGTAAAGTATCCCTATGACCGTGAATGAGACGAAGACAGCATCTTTCCTGTAAGAACGTCCAAGTTCCTTGATCGAGATCACTGCTCCCGTCGGGACATAGCTTTCCTTCATGAACCGGTAAAGCATAATGACCTCCACGACGTTCGTTGCAGCGGCAACAAGAAAAATGTACTGTAGCCCGAATCCAGCAAGGAAAGCTCCTGTCAGAGGCCCAACCGCGAAACCGAGGTTTGCCATCAGCCTTATCGCGGTAAATCCGGACATCCTGTCCTCAACGCTTGTCACGTCAGCTACTGTGGCCTGCACAGCCGGGTACTGAAGGGCATTAAATACGACGGTGGAGAACCAGGCTGCAATGAGGGCCAACAGGGAAGAATGAATGGATATGAAATAGTACATAAGGGTGTAAAACAGGATGTTCGGGATTTGGGTGAAGACCAGTATTTTTCTGCGCCCTATCTTGTCGGTCCAGACGCCTGCATAATACTGGACAACTGCCATGATGAGCGTCCCCGATCCTATGATGAGTCCCGTGGAAACCAGAGATTGGCCATAATAGATGGTGAAAACAAGCGGAAGCAGTATGAATGTCGACCCCCTGCCAAAGGATCTGATGAACCGGGTTATGCCAAGCAGCCAGACCCGTCTGTCAAGCCCTATGAGCCTGTAGGAATAGTACATCCGCCGTTCTTCCCGCGTTATTCAGGCCCAATACTTAACAGTTGGTGGAATTTTCCCGTTCCTCAGTAAAGAGATGAGAAAATCTCCTCAGTCCTCAAATTCTTCCTGGTGATCTCAGAAATCCCCCCATCCCTTACGGCGTATTCGGAAGGCAGGCTGTGGAGCAGGAAAAAGACCGGACTCAGCGTGAGCCCGTAGGCCCCTGCCTTGAAAATAGCAATCATGTCACCCTCCTTTACGTCCGCAGGAATCAAGGCGCTGGTTGCAAAGCAATCAAGCGGTGTGCACAGCGGGCCGCTGATCACGGACTTCACCATCTTCGAGGAACTCCTGTCCGGAATTACGTGTGCAATAGGATGATGCTCCTTCATGAATGCTATTCTCATGAAATCATTCATCCCGCCATCGGTAACCAGCACCTTCCTGTGATCGTCACCCTTGACATCCATGATCCTGGTCAGGAATACCCCCGCGTCAGCGGCAATGTACCTGCCGCTTTCGAAGTAAATGTATTTATCCTCAAGTGAGAGATCCGAGAGTATTTTTCCAAGGCCTGTGGCAAAGGCATCTAGGTCAAGTTCATGTTCATTTTCCGAGTATGGTATGCCGAACCCGCCTCCCATGTCTATGGAGTTGAACCTGTCCCTGTACCTGGCCACATATGTGAGGATTTCCCTGTGGAAGGACAGCATTGTCTCATGATCGGTGAGCTGGCTCCCCATGTAATAGTGGATACCAACCAGATCGCTGTCAAATCCGTCGAGCTTTTCCAGGGCTTCTCCCAGCCGGGAAACGTCAATTCCAAATTTAGATTCCGGTCCGAACATGCTTTCCGTCACTCCCGGGACATTCCGATCAGCGTTGATCCTGATGAATATCCTGGTCTTTCCGTTATGGTTTGCAGTGACGTAAGAGAGTTCCCTGAAAGACTCCACAGCGATCCCGAATATGTGCAGTTCAAGAGCGAGATCCATTAGCTCTTCATGCTTGCCAGGACCCAGCAGGAGTATGTTATCCGCCGTCTGGCCTGACTTCATCGCATACCGCAGTTCCCCAATGGATGACACTTCAGTCATGAAGTGGGCTTCCCGGGTCCATTTCATCATTGTTCGGGCTGCATTGGCCTTCATGGAATAGAAGACAGATACGGATGAAGACACCTGCGATAATGCTCTGGCAAGCCGCGCAGATCCCTCTTTAAATTTCCGGTAGCTGTAAACGTATGCAGGCGTCCTTATTTTCTCAAGCTCTTTCACCAGGCCAGAGTCGGAGTCAAGCCATTTCATTATAGGATTCTCTGTAGGACTGAACACGTTCATGGTGGATGATCCTGCGGGAGAATTATGTTTTGCGGTTAACCGCGGTTCACCTAGTCTTTAAATTTTGAGTTGCTATTTGACAGGTATGTCTCCAGATTCCAACAAAGTGCGCAATGAACCAATTTATGACAAGCTCGTTGATCAGCTTTCGGAAATCGACGGATATTCAAGGGCCAGGATAAACGGGCTCTGGAACATTAAGCTCAAGTACCAGCCAGCCCAGGGTGAGAGGCTGTTTGAGTACGAGGTGATTGTATGCCAGACGAACATTGGCCAGGGGGCGTCGTATGCATTTGAGGATATTGACAGTCAGAGGATGTCCCGGCTCATCGGCAGCAGCATTTCAGATATCGATTTCATGGATTACAATGACTATTCGCTTAAGGTCGCAATCCTGGACTCTATTTACGCAGGTCATTTCCCATGGGCTCCAAATCTGGATTTAAGCATTGCCGGACGGTCTTCAGCCAAGGCTTCGACAAGAGCAGAGATAGTGACGGCGGAAGCCGTCCGACTGATCAACAGGAGATGCCTTGATAAAGGCATCAAGGGGGACGTGCCTGTGATACTCAACATAGGATTTGTCAGCAGATTCCGAACTGTACTAAAGGAGATGTTTCCCCACGAATTTTATGCGACGGACCTGCATCCTGACCTGGTTGGAAGAACCCTTGACGGGGTCAGGATCGATGACGGTCTTGGCCACAACGAAGAATACCTGAAAAAAGCTGATGTGGCTATCATCACCGGGATGACAATCACCACACGCACGCTTTCCAGCCTGACTGAAACGGCAAAGAGATACGGTACAGATGTCGTGATCTTTTCCGAGACCGGCTACAACATATCTGCGCACTACGTCAGGTACGGTGTAGAATCTGTAATCTGCGAGGAATTCCCCTACTATATTTTCGACGGCTCATCAAATATACGGGTTTTCAGGAAAAAATGTTCCTCGTGAAGAAACCAGGTTGGCCCATAATGGCCCAATCGGTTCTGCGTTCCATGGAAAAGATTGCAGGAAAAGCCGACGATTTTCCAGGGGCACTGGAATTTATAACTTCTGCAATCGGAAAGAATTTTCCCCGCCTGGATCTTTCAGAAGCTGCAATGATGCCGGAAGGATGGGGCAACATATTGATCAGTTTCGGCAGGAGATACGTTTTCAAGATTCCCCGCTATCAATCCAGGATACCTGATTTGAGGAGGGAGATTGCAATCCTGAAGGCAATAGGTCAGGAACAGCTCCCTGTGCCGGAATACCTGTGCAGCCGTTTCGGGAGAGGGTTCGCGATGGCTGGATTCGGTTACATTGCTGGAATCCCTATTTCAGGGTTCAGAACGCTCAGTGACACATTGAAGGACGATCTGAAGTCCGCCCTCCGGAAGATCCACGCACTGCTGGTCATGGGGGATCAAAAAAAGGCAAGCACCGGAAAAGGAGAACCTCCCTGGGCTGAAAACTATTCGAACCAATTCAGGAGAATGCTGGCGAGAAATTCAGAATTGCTGGGTCCAGTGTTGCTTGATTCCATCGCAGGTGACTTCAAATATTTCAGAGGATCGCTGCTATCTGGGTACAGGTCATCATTCATACATGGGGACTTCTACAGGAACAACATCCTTGTGAGTGCGGACGGCAGGAGGCTGGAAGGAATACTTGACTGGGGCGATGCATTCATGGGCGGTGACCCTGCCATTGACATAGCCGCAATTGCCATGGATTATGGCAATCAGGCTCTGGATTATTTTGCGGACGGGTACAGGCAGTTTGATGCCGGATTCATGGAACGAGCAAAATTTTACATCAGGGTCGAGCCCATATACACGCTTGACCAGGGGAGATTGATCGGTGACGCGAAGGCTATAGAGACGAGCCTTGAAAAGCTTACCAACCACTTTTCCCAGATCAGGTTTCGTGCCAGAAGTTAGAATCGGGTTAAATACTGAGAATTTATTTCGGGCGAAATGGTCCAGGAGAAATGGGTGGCACTCTCCAATACAACTATTGGCGTGTTCATGGCCAGCATAAACGGCACAATAGTTCTCATCTCCCTGCCGCCAATTTTCAACGGCATTGGCCTCAATCCGGAAGCACCTGGCGCTTTTGTATACCTGCTCTGGATATTGATGGGTTACAATATTGTGACGGCAACATTGCTGGTGACATTCGGACGTCTTTCAGATATTTTCGGCAGGGTGAAGCTCTTTAATCTCGGCTTCGCTGTCTTCACGGCCGGTTCGGTTCTTCTCTTCCTTACACCGGGGCGCGGTACAAACGGTGCCCTTGAGCTTATCATGTTCAGGCTTGTGCAGGGAGTGGGGGCTGCATTCCTGTTTTCCAATAGTGCTGCAATAATCACGGACGCATTTCCCTACAACGAGAGGGGAACTGCAATGGGGATAAACAGCGTTGCAGCACTTTCAGGATCATTCATTGGCCTGCTCGCCGGGGGCGTTCTTTCTGCCATAGACTGGAGGTTTGTCTTCCTGGTGTCCATTCCGTTTGGTATCCTTGGCACCGTCTGGTCAATGGCAAAGCTGAAGGAAACTTCCCCGAAGTTGAAGCACCGGATAGATTATGCTGGTAATGCAGCATTTGGCATTGGTCTTATCATTTTGCTAATAGGACTGACTTATGCGTTGATCCCCTATCCTGCGGGAGGAACAAACAGCATGGGATGGACTGATCCCTGGGTCGTCCTATCAATCATCGCCGGAATTGCCCTGCTCATCGCCTTTGTGTTCATCGAGGGGGTGGTGAAGTATCCCATGTTCAGGATGGATCTCTTCAAGATCCGTCGGTTTTCATCCGGGGCATTCGCAGGCCTCTTCGCATCAATCGCTATGGGAGGCCTGATGTTCATGATCGTAATCCTGCTGCAGGGAATTTGGCTGCCAATCAATGGATACTCGTTTTCCAGCACGCCATTCTGGGCAGGGGTTCTCATGCTCCCAATGACTGCAGGCTTCATGATCATGGCTCCGCTTTCGGGCATCATTTCTGACAGGCGCGGCCCCACAAAGATTGCAACGGCCGGGCTAGCTGTCACCGCCCTGTCCTTCGTAATGTTCATCAGCCTCCCGTATGATTTCCAATATATCTACCTGGCAATTGCCCTGTTTGCATTTGGTGTCGGGATGGGCATGTTCACCGCTCCTAACACTTCCACGCTTATGAGTGCCGTACCGCCGGACACCCGGGGCGTGGCATCCGGGATGGCGACAACCCTGAGAAATGCAGGACAGACTGCTAGCATGGCTGTTTTTTTCACAATCCTGATTTTCAGCATGACTTCACCGCTCCATAGTTCCATAATGAATGCGCTGATATCTGCAGGCGCCGGCCAAACTGTCGCATCGCTGATATCCGGTGGATTCTCCCCTACGACTGCGATATTTTCGGCGTTCCTGGGCTACAATCCAGGTTCGGAAATCCTTACTCTGATCAGCAACCCATCCCAGCAGACTGTCGCGCTGCTCAGCTCAAACACGTGGTTTCCAGGTGTCATAGCGCCGTCCTTCATGAACGCGCTTCACTACTCATTCCTGCTTGGCCTTGCCGTCTGCCTGATCGCTATTGTATTCTCAGCCTTCCGCGGCCCTGCGCCTTCCGAAGCATCCAGAAGGGATGGTTACGAAGGCTCTATGCCTGACGGCGGAAAAGGCCTCTCCAAGTGATCAATAATCAGCCAGGCGGGTTGTGGAACGGCCATGGCACTAAGCACAGGCAACTGCAATGAAAGCCGCGACAGGAAATGCCTGCAATTAAAGGGACCAGTTCATTCAGAACAGGTCCGGACTGGATATCTTCAGGCTTTGTGTCTTTCGTGAACAGGCTTTGCGGTGAAACTGATCTTGCCGCTGATCACGAATCCTGTGTTGATAAATGGCAACCTCAGGGTGAGTTCGTTGAATTCAAGCTCTGCAGTGCTGTTCCTGCCTTCAAGAGTCCTGACAATATTCTCAATCGTGGTCTCGTCTTTCATATTGCACCAACGAAATTCTGTATTTAATTTTAGTGCCACTCCTACCGGCATATTCGGTCTATTATCGCAATAGCATTGAATAACTGACCTCAAATCCGAACCAGAAAGAAAATTTTTCTGACTTAACGTTCAAGGGCATATGTTTGAAGATCGGACATTTCCTGCTGTACAAAGCCGGATGGAAGTTTATTATTACTGATGATCATGCACCCAGCAATGGCACACAAAGGTGAAGGAATAGCCGTTACTGGAGGGCTTGGGTTTATTGGCTCAAACCTGGTCAGGGCATTGCCTTCTGATGCGCACATAGACGTGATTGATAACCTAAATACGGGAAGCAAATCAAACCTTGAAGGCATAGGCGGAAAAGACCGCATCAGGATTTTTGAAGAGGATGCAAGATCGATAGGGCGGCATGAGGATGCCAGGTATTCCACCATATATCATCTCGGCTTCTATTCGGCTTCCCCCATGTACAGGAAAGACCCGCACCATGTTGCCGACGTCATCGACGGAATGATTTCCGTGCTTGAAAAGGCCAGAAAGGATGACTCGAACGTGGTCTTTTCCTCCACCTCATCAATATACAATGGCGTGACTCCTCCCCACAGGGAGGATGCAACACCGGATGTCACTGATTATTACACGGAGGCCAGGATTGCCTGCGAGAGGCTGTCTGATCTTTACCACAAGATGTACGGGATCAACGTTTCCGCCATGAGGTTCTTCTCGGTCTACGGAAAATATGAGGCTGCTAAGGATGGATATGCAAACCTGGCAACGCAGTTCCTGTGGGCAATGAAGAAGAACGAGCCGCCTGTCATCTACGGAGACGGCACCCAGCGCAGGGATTTCATATACGTCGAAGACGTGGTTGAAGCACTGAAGAAAGCTTCCATGTACAAGGGATATGACGCGTTCAATGTCGGGACCGGCAAAAATTACAGCCTGAACGAACTTGTGGATATGCTGAACACAATGCTTCACAAGAGCATTAAGGCCAGATATGTAGAGATGCCTGTCAAGAATTACGTTCACGAAACGCTTGCAGATACCTCCAAGGCAGAAAGGAAGATCGGGTTCAGGGCCAGGGTTTCGCTTGAAGAGGGGCTGAACATAATCAACAGGTTTTACTGATTCTATGGTTAGCAGCAACAGGATGATAATGTCGAGGGCTCCACTGCGGATATCCTTCGCGGGAGGAGGCACCGACATAAGCCACTATTATTCCAGGCACGGAACCGGTGCTGTGGTCTCTGCTGCGATCAACAAGTACATTCACATTGTCGTGAACAAGAAGTTTGACAGCATGATTAGGGTCAGTTATTCTGTCACCGAAATCGTGGACCGGGTGGATCAGATCAAGCATCCATCAGTGAGAGAAGCCCTTAAACTGATGGGCATCAACGGCGGAATTGAGATCGTGAGCATATCGGACATACCTTCGAGCGGCACTGGGCTTGGATCGAGCAGCGCCTTCCTTGTGGGCCTTCTGAACGCCCTGCATGCCTACGTCGGCGAATATGCCTCGCCGAGGACGCTTTCAGAGGAGGCTGTAAAAATTGAAAGGGAAATCCTGAGGGAGGCGGGCGGAAAACAGGATCAGTACATAAGTGCCTATGGCGGCATGCAACTGATGGAATTCTACAGCAATGAGCGCGTGGACGTCACCCCCATAATCATGAGTGAGGATTTTCGGAAAAGGATGTCGGAGAATCTCCTCCTGATGTACACCGGGAAACAGAGGCCATCAACCCAGATACACAATGCACAGAAGGGGAATGTCGTCAACAGGATAGAACATTACCGCAAGATGGCCGACCTTGCAAGGAAAATCCAGACAGTATGCACCTCAGGAAATCCGGACGAGATTGGATCAATCCTGCATGAGAACTGGCTCCTGAAGAGAGATCTCTCAGAAGGCATCAGCGATCCGGTGATTGACGGATGGTATGACACCGCAATGAAAAACGGGGCCATGGGCGGAAAGATAATCGGTGCCGGCGGGGGAGGTTTCATGCTTTTCTACGTACCCGCAGAGAAGAGGGAAAAGGTGATACGGGCACTCCCTGAACTTATCGTTACCGACTTCAATATAGACTACCAGGGAAGCAGGATAGTCATGGTTGGTGACTAGAACAGGCTTTCTGCCATTCTGCCGTCATCCTTATTCCTTCCTCAAGCCCGACTACCGGTTTCCATCCTGTTTCAGACCTGATCTTGGAAATGTCGGCAAGCGTGTAGTTCTGGTAGTTTTTCAGAGGGTTATCGACATGGACTATCCTTGACGGTATCCCCAGTGCATCCTTAACCATTCTGGCAATGGTGTTGAAATCGTTGGATACTCCTGATCCAATATTATAACATTCCCCGTTTCTTCCCCTGTCAAAAGCTTCAATTGTAGCCCTTGCCACATCAGTGACGTAAATGAAATCGCGCGACTGTGTACCGTCACCATAAATGACCAGGTCTTTCCCGCTGAGGGATGCCTCAACGAATTTCCAGATTACGCTCGAGTAAAGGCTTTTCGTGTTTTCTCCCGGCCCATAGGCATTGAAGTACCTGAGAGAGACAAATTCTGTCTCACCTCTCAAAGATACGTATTTTCCCAGCATCTCGCCGACGACCTTCGTTATCGGGTAAAGATTGTTGTGCGCGATAACCTGCATACCTTCCGAGGTTTTACTCCCGGTCATTCCATATGTCGCCGAAGAGGAGGCGAAAGCTATACGCCTGACTTTCTCCTTAGCCCCGGCGAGAACAACATTGAGGGTTCCGGTTACATTGTTAACGAACCCCAGCTGAGGGTTTTCTTCAAATTGCGGAGGCGAAGTCACGGCAGCCAGGTGAAACACCCCGTCTGCCCCCATGAATACTTTCCGGAGAGCATCATAGTCAAGAACAGATACCAGCCTGTCTGGCTTGCCGTTTATATCCAGTGAGATCACATCATGCCCTCTGTCCCTGAGCATTGAAACTATATTGCGGCCTATGAATCCTTCTCCACCGGTGACGACAAATCTCATCTGCAGGTGAAAAAGCTGTACGGATTTTAAATTATTGATTCCGATCGGGCAGCCACAGAGTTTTCCTTCCCGCTGCCAAAAATTCACCCGGCAGGTTTTTCCCTGGATCAACTTAGTCGATCCACTGACAGGTAATTGACGAGGGCTTCGGCAGCGGACTTCGCGTCATGGATGCAATCCGGCACGCCGACGCCGTGGTATGCGGAACCCGTAAGGAATAGTCCCGGCAGAGAACGGTTCTCGGACTCTATGCGCCTTACAAGACCCTGGTGACCTACCATGTACTGCGGTAGAGCCATGGGCCACCTGAAAACCCTGCTCAGGACTGGGGGTTCCATGATACCAAATGTATTTTCCAGGAAAATTCTTGCCTCCTTCACCAGGGAGGCGTCATCATAAGCCATGAATTCGTCGTGGCCAAACCAGCCGATGTAGCACCTCGCCAGCAGAATATCCTCCGTGGAATGGTCGGGCCATTTGGATGATTCCCAGGTGCATCCCGTTACCATCCCCTTTTCAGTCCGCGGGACAAGTATGCCGTGCCCATGTAACTTCAAGGCTGTCCCGTCTTTCGGAAAACCAAGGGTTACGGTCGCAGTTGAGGAGTACTTTATCTCGCTGAGAAGGCGGGAGAGACCGGGGCTAAGTTCCTTGATCAATTCTGCTGCCGCATATGCCGGAACGGCAAGCACGACAGAATCTGCAGCTATCTTGCGTCCCTGGGAAGTTGTGATCAGGTATTTTCTGGAATTGTCTTTAGGTTGATTGAATATTCCTGTGGCCCCTTCGTTAAGCACAATATCTGTTTGCCTCAACTTCGAGCGAAGCCCTTCGACGATCCCGATCATTCCACCCTTCAATGTGATGAACTTTGGGGCCTCCCCTGGTCTCTTCTCCCGATTCTGCCCTGAACGCTTCCTTATCTCCGATCTCATTCCGTGGATTATGCTTCTATAGTTCCTTTCCAGTGCAACCAGACTGGGGATAGTTGACTCTGCGCTTAACTGATAAACGTCCCCTGCATAAATCCCCGCATACATGGGCTCCACAATCTTAAACAGGAATTCCCCTCCGAGCCTTCTTGCAATGAAAGATCCCACAGATTCATCACCTGCGGATTTTTTTCTGGGAGCCACGAAATCGTACAATGCCCTCATCTTTCCGGGGAAGGAAATCAGGTCTGTTGACATGAAAGGTCTTAACTTTGATGGCATGCCAGTTTCAGTCCCCTCAGGCAGCTTCACGGGTTTTCCATTATTCAGGATGTAGGTTCCACGTGTGGTGGGATCAGCCTCATCCAACTCGCTGGAGAGGCCAATTTCCCTGCAGAGATCAAGTGCAAACGGCTTCTGCGTGAAAAAGGAATCCGGCCCCCCCTCGATAATGACTCTGCCTAACCTCTCAGTTGCTATTTTACCCCCAAGCCTTCCAGAAGTTTCTAAGAGTGTCAGGTGCATCGGAATGTTCTTGGAAGCTGCAAGCTGTTCCAGGTAATACGATGACGCAAGGCCAGAAATTCCTCCTCCGATCAAAACAACTTCAAAAGGTCTGCTTTCCTGCATGCTTGGCTGCTCTATTGTTAGGTGATTCTTTTTTTTTCGCCATGTTCTGCTTCAGTGCATCCCAGGTTTCAT
>JAKATN010000038.1 GCA_021818715.1 Thermoplasmata archaeon | reverse complement strand
TGACAATCGTGAATTCTGAACTATTCAATAAGATCAATAAACTTGACTACGAACTGAGATTGTCTTTCACCACTGGAACCAGCATTTCAGAACTGTCGCAAAAGTTTTCCATAAATGCATTCACCGGCATCAGAATCGGAGAGAAGAAGGTCGAATTCACTTACTTTTTCCCGGAGGACACTTCCCAGAGCAGAGAGATCGGGGTATTCCTGAGGCAGTTCGATGCTATAAAGAACGAGGGGGTGTGGCGGGTAAAAGTAGAGGACGACAGCTCTGCGAATTACGTTGTGATGATAAGGGACATGCTTTCCGTCAGCTCCGCTGCTATGACTGGCATATGGCTCATCAACGGCAGATACCATGTAGGATTCGTTTTCCATCATTCCGAGTTGCCCGCAATAACCGGCATTATTCACGGGAACAGGAAATCCGTTGCAGGATTTTCAATTGATTACCTTGGAAAATCTGAAGGGTTTGCAAAGATAGTTGCCGGGATAAATGATCGCATAAAACTGAATGTTGCATATGTAGAACTTGTGGCTCCGGAAGAGGAGCTATCGGAGATTAACAACCCAATGAGGAATCACTGGATCAGGGTGCTGAAGACCCCATATGGCAGCGAAAAGGTGCAGGGAATATTCATTCCGAGCGAGACCCCGACGAAGAAGCATGGCATTCACACAATTGTCGATGGAGAGCTTTATTCCGCAACCACCGGTAATTCCTATCTGAAATTCATGAACTCCAAGAAGAACTCTGAAAGGGTGGTAACCATGTGGTCCTTCCAGAAATTTGATGACGGGATTCTGACAATCGTCGAGATTATACCTTCTGCCATGACTGCCGAGTGGATGAGAATCTTCTCGGAGTCGGTCAAGGCTGCTTCTGGATGGAAACCTTCTCTGAGCTACTTCTCAGACTTTAGCGAGTGGATTGATAAGAACACTGATGGAAAAGGTAATGGAAAAGAGGGGATAAGCGGCGCATCGCATAGAGTACCGAGGCATTCCGCCCTGGTAAAGATAGACAATATTTTGCCATCGGTTTCACAATTCAACCACCTGAGGGGAAAAACCTCCAGGCAGCGCCTTCTTCTTCTGTCCAATGAGAATGGCAAATGGATGCTGTCACAGAACCTCGGTCCTACTGCGACTGATCTTGAATACACTTCGGCAAGAAAGCATTTTTCCAACTGGAAAGGCGATCTTGTAATAAATGAGAAGAGTGGGATTATCAGGGCGGAAGTGCCGGGATTTCTGCAGAAATTCCTGGACTCCATCTATTCAGTACGTGGGGCGATGATCATCCCCGCTGTGTTGCAGTCTTCAGAGGATCTTTACTTAAGCATTGAATTCCACACCAGCGAACTTATGGAAATCAGCAGACTGATAGGAGAATTTCTCACGTTGGAATTGCAGTACAGGCGAGAGATCGCCTATTTAGGAGAGGGTTTCTGTGGATTTCCGCGCATATACTCAATCTATGAGAAGCTAGGGAACGATTTGAACGACTTGACCCTGATAAGGACTGTATGGAACACCACGAAGGAAGAGATTGAAAAGGAGGTACACGGGATTTTTCAAAATGGGGGTGTCTTTATCCCAAAGATGCTCGCAGACCGGCGAAAGAACCCAATGGTGGCAAGGCTGTATAAACCTGAGATCAAGGGATCGGCCGCTCATACAATCGTGGATGGGAAGACCAACGTTGTTGAGTTTGACGTAGATTCCAGCTTTTTCCCAGACTTCTACTCTGAAACTATTTCCGGCTTCTACAGCCCTGTATTCTTCAGCATGAAGGTCGAGGATGGGCAAATCTGCAACTATTACCTGATCGAACGCGAAATGAAGCAGGAATTCATCCAGGGTCTTTCCAGGCACTGGAAGCACAGGCAGCGTGAAAATCACTCCAACCACCTTGCCGAAATTGTTGGATTCAAGGACTGGATATCAGGCAACTCCATGCCTTTCTGAAACCAATCACCTGATCGGTATTTTTTATCTTATGAATCTATCGCACCAGTCTGATCAGAATTGAGGATTGCGGGCTAAGGATGTTCTTGGAGATAGCTCCTGACCTCCAGGGCAGCTTTGCATCCGCTGCCGGCTGCTGTTATAGCCTGCCTGTACCTGTGATCTGCGATATCGCCCGCCACAAAGACTCCGGCGATATCTGTCTTCACCTCGTCCTTCGCGATGACATATCCTGCATCGTCAACTGGAAGCTTTCCTTTCAGAAAATCGGTGTTTGGCTTATGGCCAATTGCCACAAATATGCCATTTATTGGTATTTCTTCCATTTTCCCGGTTTTCCTGTTCCTTATGACTGCACCCCTCACTGTCCTGTCTCCTCTGATCTCTGCAATCTCGCTATCCCATCTCACGGAAATTTTCGGGTTTGAGATAACCTTTTCCTGCATTATTCGGCTTGCCCTGAATTCATTCCTCCTGTGGACTATTGTCACTGATTTCACGAAATTGGTGAGGAACAGGGAATCCTCCATTGCTGTGTCTCCTCCGCCTACCACAATCACATCCTTCCCCTTGTACAGCGGAGCATCGCAGGTTGCGCAGCTGCTGACCCCCTTTCCAATGAACTCCTTTTCCGTTGGGATATCCATCCACCTTGCAGATGCGCCAGTGGCAATTATGAGGGTTCTGGTTTCTATTTCTTCGCGGCTTAGCACAACCCGGAATGGAGTGGTATCCAGGACAACGTCAGTCACGATATCCTGCCTGAACCGTGTTCCAAATTTCTTCGCCTGATCCTGCATCAATTCCATTAGCTCCGGCCCATTTATCCCATTTGGGAAAGCCGGAAAATTCTCCACCTTTGTGGTAAGCCCAAGCTGCCCGCCTATTTCATATCCCAAGATCAGCAGCGGGTCGAACCCTTCTCTTGCCGTGTATATTGCTGCAGTCAAACCAGCCGGTCCTGATCCGATTATTGTAACATTCTCTGCCATGGAAACACCAGGATAATGACAGCCCATGCAATGGGGCATCTTAATTCTTGAGTGGACACTTTCAGGCTATCGCATTTGCAGGATAGCTCAGAAATATTTTATGAGAGCTCAGAATCTTGCATGTTGCAATGACATGCCATAAAGAGTTACTGGACGGGCGACTTGGGGGTGAACTTTCTTCCCAATGACCTCCGCAAGGGTAAGAGTGGCTGCTGCATCGCTGGTAATCGCGATTGTATTTGCCATGGGGTTTTTCTATCTTGCAGAAGATGTCATCCGTATAACCAATAGTCTGTTCTGGGACCTGGCTGCTTCAGTCATTGCCTTTGCAGTTGGATTTTTTGCTGTCAATTACCTGGATGAACATGGCATACTTCACATGTACAAGGCCTATGATGAGAATGTCAAAGCATCCCTGGAATGCATCAGAGATGTTTCCGGTGAAAATTCCAGCTTAACAAGGAAGATGATGGCGGTTAAGCTTGACGTTCTGTCTGCTCTGGGAAGGATTCCACTGGCATACGTCATATTCAATTTTCATTCTTTCAGTGGGAGTGTGGCCGGACAGCCCGAAGTGGCTCTCCTAAAAGGTAGCCTGAAGCACAATTCATTCACCGACAGGTATGTGGATGATGGTAAAGGCGACCCGATGGATCATTTCACACTCGAGGATATGAAAAGACTGGAAAAACTGAAGGGTATATCTCTAACCAATGATCCCACACTCTGGATAACAGGGCTCAAGATTGACGAAAGCAAAAACGATAAGGCGGCGGTAACTGTCACATATACAGCTGCCAGATACTTCAGCAAGTTTTGCCTCAACTGGCACCTCTACTGTAAATTTCGCAACGAGGAGTACCCCATCAGGAAAATAGGTGATCAGCTCAAAAGTTTCGCCGAAAGAGATTTTCACATTTTTGAGGACATTCCTGCATCAATTGGATCGGAGGTCTCCCTCATCACCTCTGATAATAGATTCATAATCATGCAAAGATCTCACAGGGAGGCCGTAAACCGGTTCAAGCTTATAACAGCCTCGTCTGGGTCATATGACCCCGATGATTTTGAAGATCGCGAAGGTATTGCTGGCCTTTTTGCAGGGGCTTATCGCGAACTCCATTTCGAGACAGGGATAAACAGGGACGAGCTGGAATCAATGGATCTGGTTCTGCTCGTTCACTTCCTCTCAAACAACAACCTGGGGTTCATTTTCGTGGCGAGAACGAGACTGACTGAAATGCAGATCAGGAAAAGATTCAGCGATAGGGAGAGGGGTGCTCAGGAAGGGTGGGAGACCAGAAAACTCTTCAGCCTCGATCTGCTGGACATTCAAAACAACACGGAAAGGCTCAAAAAATTCCTGAGAAAGCACGATCGATTGATTACCGACCAGCTTCTGGTTAGTCTCTCGGCAACAGGGATATACCTCAGAGATTCGCCTGAAAGCACTGGAATCCAATCGCCATAGTAGATATTATAGTGATCCCGATTATAAGAATTGTACGGGAACTATGTTCTGTTTGGCTGTCAGAAAGGCTCCTAAAAATTCGATGCTGAAGGCTTATAATGTATAAATCTGATAAGACAGAAATTGAGCCCAAAAGATTAGCACAACGATCCAGACCGCAAATCTGATTTCCATGAAAAACAGGTAATCTCTTTTCTGTCGAACGTCAGAGGAACCTTCATTTTTAATCCTGTTACGATATATAAGAATATTTCCGAATTCGTGGCTTTGGGACAATATTATCTCAGGTACAGTTCCCTGTAGTCCTTGATCATATCCGGGTCCGTGTGCCTCAGGTAGCTGTACTGCCTGAGGTTGTGCATGCTGATCTTCAGTATCTCCTCCGTATTCTTTCTCAAGGGAAGCTTCTTCCTCACCTTTACGGGCATCTTCCTCTTCATGAGGGATCGGAAGACTGATTTCTGCGAAATCTCTGTTACGATCCTTACAAGGTACGTCTTCTCCACCCACGACTTAACGGAATTCAGTGGCATGGGATATATGACCCTGTTGGTGGCCAGAGCAATGATCCTCTTGTGATCATCGGGGAAAGTTTTCCTCGGGGTTCCGATCACATCGGACATCAGAGACCATATCAGTTCAAGGTGGCCGATCTCGTATATGCCCCTTCACCGCTACGATCTCCCTGATTCTTGTGGGCTTCCGTCCACGATCTTTCCAATCCTTAACTTATCATTTTTTTCAACAAAAACTGAGATAGTGGTTAGAGATGAGCATTCTCTCTAGAATTATAGCAGCAAGCAACGGATATCAGAGAGTGAGATCACTGGGAAGGGTATGCTCACATACGAATGGATATCTGATGCTGAAATCATGGATGTACTGTATCTCCATGCAACACAATATCGCTATAAACTATAACTCTGGCTATTTTACATAATAGTTTTTCTAAAACTCGCTTGTTTTAGTGATCCAGTGCAAAGATCTTTATACAATAATATTATGTATATGTATAATATGGCTCATCCAGACTGGGTCCTGAAGTACAAGCGCAAGGGTACTCTCGTACAGAAG
>JAKATN010000037.1 GCA_021818715.1 Thermoplasmata archaeon | reverse complement strand
CCCTTGGCATGCCCTTTTCAGCTGAAAGTTTCAGGCTGATAACAAGAGAAAATATTGATTCTTCCAAGCTGACTCAAATTTCAGTCATTGCTTTAATCTTTACGGTCTAGCTTTTCGCCCGGGTTAAAGTTTCGGCAGTAATCCGAGTGCTGTGTAAGAGTAACCAGGGCAGGTCCTGAATCCTGGGAGAAATTTCATGAAATGTGAAAAAATGACTCCAGAAGCAACCTGGGAGGCAATAAACAATGGAAGACCTGGCAAAACGAATATCGGAAAGTGTAAGAACGCCAGTGAAGGAGTTCATGGAAAGTATGTGGTCCGGAAAAGGTGACAATATTCTCAGTTGGCAGGCAAAAAAAGCTAACTGCCGAGAATCTCTTATGAAGTAGTGAACCGAGACAAACCCGGAAAAATTAATAATGCGCGTAAAACTCTGCCTTGAGTTGGCAGATAACGAGTTTGACGCGATAGTCATTGGTGCCGGAACGGCAGGTCTCTCAGCCGGTGCTGTCCTTGAGAAGTTCGGTGCCTCTTATGTGATACTGGATAAGAAGAAGGAAATCGGCGTACCGGTGAGATCAACCGGTGCAGTCTCACTGGACTGGGTTCGCAGGATCGGGATGCCACAGTCAAAGGAGATCGTTTCTGCAGAGATCAGGTCGATGAGCTTTCGCACTGACAAGGGGAACGAGATCTCTCTTTCTTACGACAGGACCGTGGGTCTGGTATACGATTTCACGCGATACGAGAAATACCTTTCGAGGGAATTCGCCGGCCCGCTCAATGTCAGGCTGGAAACCAGAGTCCTTGATGTGAACGGCAATACAGTGAACACGGACAGAGGCACGTTGAGTGCCAGGAACATCATTTTTGCTGCCGGGCCTCAATCTAATTTCGGGAAGAAGCGCTCAAGGAACGAGGTACTGGTTGCCTACGAGGAGATAAGGAAGGCACCGCCCCGTGCGGATCACCAGATGGTTCTGTGGTTCAGTGACAGGGCACCTGGCGGATATTTCTGGGATTTTGCGGAATCGGGTAACTCCAGAAAGATAGGCGTGTGTTATTACCCAGTCAACGGCAGGCAGCCCAGGGATGTGCTGAAAGAGTTTGAAGCGGAGTATCCTGAAATACAGGGGGAGTGCCTGTCCACCATGGCGCACCAGATACCTCTCGGCGAACCCGATACGACAGTGGTGAATGGAAACTACCTTTACACCGGGGATATGGTCAATGCAGTACTGAATACTACGGCAGGTGGATTACAGGGAGCTTTCTGGACGGGAAAGTCTGCAGCTGAAGCGGTTCTTTCTGGAAACCCGATGGAATATCAGGGCAGGTGGGATTCGGAAATCAGACCGTGGCTCCTGAAACACCATAACCTGCACAGGAGGATGCACAGGAAAGGGGTCAAATCCATAAGCAGGCTGATGACACTGGCCAAGCTGATGCCAATGTCTGTGAAGAAGAAGGTTTTCGGCGGGCTATAACCTCATAATCTACCTTTACAGGCATATCAGATACTTGCAGTTTTGATCACACCATTAATGGTTAAAGTATTCGTTTTTACCGACATAAAAAAAATGGTGGTTGTGCGCTCCGGAATATCGCGAAAGTGATCGGGCAGACAGGAATCCACAAATACGCATTTAAAAATTAACTACAATCTAATTTAAATTCAAATGTAATAAATGTTAAATATAGAGTTTCACGTATTGTATTATGGCGGACAGCAAGGAACACCACGAGACGGGAAGTTCCAAATTGGCTAGCGCAAGGGTAATGGGTGCGCTGATGGTCATAGGCTTCCTTATTACCCTTGTGATATTGATAACGGACGACAATCTGAAGAACGATTTTGGCCTGTATAACGGCAGCGGCTATTTCATACACTGGTACGGCCTGCTTGTGACGGGCATTATAGACATCATAGCTGCTATAATCCTGTTCCTCAGACCTAGCCGCCTTTACCTTGTTCTTGGATTTGCATGGTCAATAGTGATGATAGCCTTCCTGTTCGGAGACACCCTTCTGTACAGTCAGGTGGGACTTTCGACAATGTCCCAGTTTGAGGATTATCTCTTCGGCCTCAGCAAACTTCCAGGCTACGAGAGTTACTACCCGGGGTTGTATGACGGGCTGGTGGGGCTGTATGTCGTTTCACTGATATACAGCGGAATTGCGCTTGCAGTGCACAGAAAGGGGAAGGTCGCATAATTCAAACGACTTTCCTTGTCCAGGGAATCTGGGAATGCGGCCCAGTCGAGGCGAAATACCTGTTCCTGAACGAGCTAATCATTGCTGGAAGTGACCAGGGTTTGTGTTCCGGCATGGAAATCATGATGTCAAGGCAAGAATGCAGAAACGCTGGAACCAGTTTCTTTGGAACCGCCTTCAAACAACACCGGTCTGATATGATCATCTCCAGCAATTCATTGAGGCGATGAGCATGGAAGACCATCTTTCTGAAATTCGGTTATCCGCATACAAATTCGACGCACCTGAGAAGCTCCCGGAAAAGGAAATGCAGAAAATCCTCTCCGATTACTCTGATTTGAAGAGAGAAAAGATACTTTATGCGGAGAGATACTCCAAGCTGGTTGGCAGGAAAAACCTGCTTTTCCTGGGAATATCCGGGTCTGTTTCATACGAGCCTGCTGAGCCGGACGACGTAGATATCTTCATAATTTCCAGGAATTCCTCGCTTTGGCTGCTGCTCACGAGATGCTTCGTCCTGCGCAGGCTCTATGGCTTCAGGGACATCTGCCTCTCCCTGATCCTTGACGAGCGATCCGCCTACGAGATGTATAGCAAGGGGCTTTCCAGCCTTCGAAAGCAGGATGCCCTGAAAGTTATTCCACTGGTTGGATCAGGCTATTACAGTGACCTCCTTTCCCATACCCTTGGGGATGGCATCAGCGGCAAAATTGAGGCAGCATCGTCCAGTGAGAGAGCAGGTGCACTGGTGAGATTCCTGGACATGATCGCATTTATTTTCGTGTCGCCGGTGATATACATAAAGTCCCTCCGCACCTCCTCAATTGACCGGAAAGACGGGAAGGGCACTGGAGGTTTTGCGACCATTCTATCCCGCGGATTCTTCTATTTCGACAGCGAGAAATACCATGCCATTTCCAGAAATATGGAGCAGGATCGCAATGATTGACTATTCCGTCGTCATATTTTCGAACGGGAACCTGGAAGCGGTAAAGCACGTTTCCTCCGTATTGGCCAGGACGGAATGCACGAACGTGATATGGGCTGTCGACCAGGATACAGAAGTGAGGGACTTTCTTCTGAAACTGGACCCCTCAGTGAACAAGGTGCTATTCAGTCCCGTGCGGGAAGGAAAGTCTTCATCATTTAACAGGTGCCTTGATCACATACTTGGCAGGATAGTCTTTCTGGTCTCTTGCGACGTGGACTTCGAACCTCCAGTATTTGGCGAAACCATCTCACGGATGGCCGCCGCCCGGGCGGATATTGCCATCACTAACGTAAAGGTCGGATCTGTTACAAACTTTGCTGAACGCATTGGGAACGTGCTCTGGCAGATCAGGGATACCGAGCTTTCTTACATGCATGAGAAGGGCAGGATCATACATGGGGGGGAATTCATTGCCATCGGCAGGGAATACCTTGCGGCAATCCCTGAAATGATCAATGAAGACTCGTACCAGTGCATAATGGCACAGTTCAACGGTGCCAAGGCGGTCTATATCCAGGAGGTCACGGTCAGGAACTATGTTCCATCCACGATAGGCGGGCTCATTGAGCAGAGAAGAAGGATCAATTTTGGATACGTCCAGATCAGGCAGAAGAACCTCCCTGCAAACGTTATGTCCTTCATGCTTCCCAGCGGCTTGGGAGATTTTGCTGCCATTATCGTCAGATACCTGAAAAAATATGGCAGAATGGTAATGTGGCTGCCGTTCCTGATCTTCACAGAGACAATAAGCAACTTCCTTGCACGTTCAGATTTCAGGAAGGGGCGCAACTACACCCTATGGAGGATTGTGGAAACATCCAGAACCAGGGTCTAGAGCAGAATCGATTCCTATTATGGGGGCGCTCAGACAGATCAATCGTCATTGTGGTTCGGAAGTTCCGCCATCATGGCTTTCACGATCCTTGGAATCTCGTAATCGTTGTTCTCAACCACCTTGTCGCCCACTGGCCGTTTCCTGGCGATCAAACCGGATCTCGAGACCAGAAAAAGGAAGGAGCATCTCTTGGTGTCAACACCGAGGCAGATTCCAGAATCCGAAAACAGGAATTTCAGTGGAAACCTTTCAGAGTAGTATTTCACACTACACTGAAAGTATATTGATAAAAAACACTTTTGCAATTACGATATCCTGATACAGTTCAGGAAAGTTGAAAACTCTGCAGTGAGAGATGTCCGCTGCGCTACATTATATATCCGAAAAGCAATTTTCCTTCACACGTGCATGTTATAAACGAAAGAGATTACTTGGACGTAAAGGCGGGAAGCTACAGCGTGAGGCTTGCCTATACAGTACTGCAGGATGACATCTACCTGGTTTCCACTGATTTCAGTGCACGGTGGCCATCTGCCCTAATGCGCAGCGGCCAGTGTAACGTGAGAATAGGCCAGGAAATGGAGAGGGTGTGCTACCCTTCCCTTGTTGTTGACGATGCCCTGAAGAAAGAGATTCTGAATTCTCTGATGAATAAATACGGAATGGAAAAATACGGCAGGTGGTTTTCCAGCCCGTCCAGGTTCATCCGGCTTGGCATGAAAGCCAGGAATGGCGCTTCCGGTGACAAAGAGAAGTATTTTTCATGGCTGGAGGACGAGTTTGACTCAATTGCGGATCAGTATGACACCCACATCTTCGGAAACAGGATAAACGTGTATCTTCGGGACAGGTCTCTCAAACTTCTGAATTCAACCTTTCCAAAGAAATCCCACATCCTGGAGATAGGTTCCGGATCGGGAGCGGAAACTGTAGAGATGCTCAAAGGCGGGCATGAAGTTGTTGCAGTTGACATTTCCCAGAAAATGCTCGATACTCTTTCTAGAAAGGCCGGCGCGGTTGGTCTGTCAGAAAGGCTCACCACGATCAAGCTGCGTGCATCCGAACTGCAAACGCTCACGGTCCAGTACAGGGGTAGTTTCGATGGAATATACTCCACCTATGGGGCCATCAACTGCGAGCCAGATATTTCCATGCTTCCTGAACAGATGTATAATCTCACCACAAATGAAGGCAAGGTTGTAATGGGTATTTACAACAAGTTATGCGTATCCGATCCCATGCTTCATGCAGTAGGGCTGAAGCTCAACAGGGTGTTCGAGCGGATGAGGGCACCAGTACCCGAAGGAAGATCCAGGTTCTGCATTGACGTATATCCATATTCGAGCCAGTACATTTCACGGCTGTTTGGCGATTACTTCAGGACGGTTCGTGTGGAAGGCGTGCCGGTAATACTCCCCCCTTCCAACTACAGTTCAAAGATGTTTCCGCCAGGAAAGAACCACAGCTTTCTAATCTCCGTGGATTCCCTCCTATCAACCTATTTTCCCTTCAAATTTATCGGTGATCATTTCCTGATATCCATGAAGAGAAAAAAGTGAAAGAAACAGAAGACGGCGAATGGATGGCCTGGCTGCTGCACAGGCAGGCATATTTATAATCGGATGCATAATGAGGAATTTGGGATGAAACCATTGCTCAAGTGGGCTGGCGGGAAAAGGCAGATACTGCCTGACCTGATCAG
>JAKATN010000015.1 GCA_021818715.1 Thermoplasmata archaeon | reverse complement strand
TACTATGTATATAAATAATCGTGTCATCGCAATTACTGTAAAATCACCTAAAACAAAGATTAAGGAGTTAATTTAAAATGTATATACTGGAAGCATGTTATGTAAAATAGAGAGAGTTAAGGATTAAAATCAGGAAGGGGCAGCTATTCTTTTTTAAAGAGCAAAATATGATATTCGGTTATGCTGAGGTTTCGAGAGTCGAGCAGTTAGAGGTTAGAGAAGCCTGGGAGAAGTACGGAAATCGCAATGGTTGTGGCACTTTGAACGAAATGATGGACGACATCAAGAAAAGCGGAATCCCATTTGACGAGGTTCGTCCGGAAACTCCACTACTATGCATTATTCTTGAAGGAGTTCAGGAGTTACATGAAATTCTGCTAAAGGAGGTTGGTTTTGGACACATATGGAACTTCGCATATCTCAAGGAAGATACTATAAAAAATATTGAGGAAAAAGTTTTGGAAAAATATAATCCTCAACTCTCGCAGCACCTGGGTTCTCCTATCCCAAAACTTAGCCTAACAATGGCAAAGTCACGACTTTTTCAGCAATGGTTTAGAACGAGAATCCTTGATATCTATTCACACAGGTGCGCCCTATGCAATTGTGATATCGACACAGTACTCCAAGCCTCTCACATTGTAGAAGTTGAGGATGATTTGAGTGCAGCAGCTGATCCTGACAATGGTCTGTGTTTGTGCGCAAACCATCATATAATGTTTGACGAAAACCTGATCTCAATAGTACCTCGAGGGGAAAATGGAATTGTAAAGCTCCAACAGTCTAGAGAAAGAGACTCATTATTTCTGAGTGAGGAATCAGATGCTTTGGAAGGATCTATACTTAAGCTGCCTTCCGCTGAAACTGCGAAATATCTTTCAAAAAGAAACAAAATTCATAGAATTAGGAACAAAAATCAAAATAGGATTAGAAACAAAGAGTAATGCATCCGTGTTGAAAATCATTATATTAAAGCTTAAGTTATCTAAGTAATGGTGGAAAATGCTCAAATACCTTCTATTTTCATAGGGAACGAGAGAATAGATAAAGTTTTTGAGGTATTTGACAGCACAATTTTAAGTGACCAGAACGTAACCCTTGCCTTTTCCGGCGGGAAAGATTCAACCACCTTGGCACTGTTATTCTATGAATGGCTCAAGAATAGACGTTATCCTACCTTTAGTGTCACACTACTGCACAATGATACGTCAAGCGAGATTGACCTAATGGAGCAGTGGGCAATAGATTTCATGGTTGCGTACAAGGCAAAGATCGAGGATTTTACTGGGAATAGAGTTAAGGTTAATATAGAAATCAAGACGCCAAAAGTAATTGACACGTTTTACTGGAGGATGCTAGTAAGGGGGTACCCTGCCCCATCATTTAACTTCAGATGGTGTGTACATTTACTGAAGGAAAAACCTGCTAAACTGGATTCAATTGAAGGAAATTTATTCACAGGATTAAGAGAAGCGGAATCGTCAGAACGTAAAAACAGGATGAGAAAGAAATATGGTAACTCCTGTGGTGCCAGCCCGGGTGGGTGCATGGCATACTATTACTCTTCCGAGGGGAAGGGGAATAAAGTTGCTCCATTCCGGGACTGGACAGATGGTGATGTTTGGAGTTTTTTGGCGTTATACCGCAGCAGAGGGGATTTCAATATCTCTCCAATATTTACGCTGTACCCAAACCCAAAGGTCCGATATGGCTGCTGGCACTGCACCTTAGCAAGTGTACAGTGGGGATTGCACTCATTGGGAAATGGACTACAGTATTTTGAGGCTGTTAGGGTCCTATATAGAAAGTTTTCGGATTTGCCCTATTTAAGAAAGAAGAAGAATACAGGTTATAGTAGCCTTGGACCTTTGAACGCCACGGGAAGAGCAATAATGTTTAAGATAATCTCAATTGCAGAGAAATTATCTGGAACAAAACTCTACGGATTGGAAACCAATGTAATAGAGAATAAGACACTTCGTGAAATCCTGTTTAAGCTCCCTGTAAAGGAGGCGGATTATATTATAAACAAGGCCGATCCAAAAATTCCAAGAAATCGGTATGTATCCATAGAAAGAGTTAGGGACATTACTGCTGACTCTGCACGCATACGAAAGGCAGTTAAAGACGTAAAGGAGCAATATTCCAAAGAGAAGGCGTTCAAGATGCTTAAAAATAGTGGACTTGATCCGTTTGAGGATATACTAGCAGAACTTCTCAAAATGGCCGGCAAATCCAAAGTTACTCAATAGTCAATGGAATGAAGAATCTCCTTTATCTTTCTAATGCTTCTAAGTGTCTCATGGTCCAGAAGAGATCCATCCTCGGAAAAACTGGAGGCATTAGAAATGGCCTGCACAAAGTCTGTTATATGTTCCGCCATGTTGTGTTGATGAAACAGATTTTGTACCTCGGGAGATCTTTTAGCAAATATCAGTGCGGTGACAAGCGATGGCGATAAGAATGACAACGAAATGTTCTCTTCGTTTCTTGATACGGTCATAATTTTACTGTGCATTGAATCCAGCTTGCCCATCTCTTGGAAGGAAAATTTACCACCCTCATTTCTCTCTTCAAAGATCTCTTTTCTCATAAAGAAGGTCTTCATAGCTTGACTTTCACTCAACGACTCTGCTCCATAATATAAAACGGATCTCCAGTTTAAAAAAGAGTATTTTTGAAGGTCTAAAACAAAATTCAAGCCTTCCTCGGGTCCCGCGTCCGTTAAGTTGATCGCGCAAATAACACTGTAAAAATACTGTTCGGGGTAAGAGTAAGATTTACGGATTGTTTCCAGTTGTTCACCAGTAACCAGAATATTAATCCTACCAATTGACGAAATTCCTTTGGGAGTATCATATGTTGGAGAAACAGAAACTTCAAAGCCCTCTAATTCATTGCCAAATTTGTTTGTGAGCCGCTTCCATTGGTCTTTAATCGTAATTTCGTCAACCTTAATGATAGTCAACCCGACCCAGGCAGTAAATCTATATTGTTTATGCTGAAAATAGTGATATATCCTAATGGATTTGTCCCTGTCTCCAACATAACCAGTGGTGGCATCGAACCTCAGTTTCTGGCTGGAGAGCCATTTTAATATAGATTCTTTGTAAATTTCATAAAGTTCCCTAGGAATCTCGTCAGTGGGATGACATTCACCCCAGCTCACATAATCCTTTGGTGCCTGCTCCTTTAGATTGCAAACCATCAGCGTTAATCTTGTACCAAAGATTCGCGACATTAAATGGGTCACATTTTCTGTAGTTGCCCTTAGCCTCGCAAATTGAAGTTTTTCTGGAAGAAATACAAAATAAAAATCCTGTTCCAAAGTAATGAATATCTCCGACGGTACTTTCTCCGTAATGTGTCGAAATCCCCGCAAATCCAGGGGGAAAACTACTTGGTCCTCTCCTGTGTGAGCCATTACCGTCTTACCTAATTCTTGATTTCCATTGACTCGGACTCGCTTCCTGAGGTGGACTTGACAAAGTTCCTATTTCTTTTTTCATAACCGGCCTGATTCAGAATGGCCTCTGAAGTGACACTCAGTGGCTTATATAACTTGGTCCCGTATGTTATATTCGCTGTTGAAGCCGAATGGTATAGCCTCTTGAGGTTTCCAACAACCACCAGGAAGCCGAAGTGTCTTGACAACTGCACATTTAAAAGTTCAGGCTCTTGAAAATAAATAGTCCGTTCACCGGAAGACCCTGAGCTTTCCTTTCCAAGAATGAGAACCGTATTCGCACTCTGCGCTCCAAGCATTGATTGTGTGGTCTTAAACTCCAACAATCCATCAATAAATTTTCCATATCTGGATGCAAGGGCGCGGTACTTCGAATAATATTTCATCCTCATTTGGAAATGCTGATCAACATATGTGGTTACAACGGTGGTTTTGCTCCTGGTGATAATGGCAAGGATTATTGCTGCAACAAGCCCATATTCCCCTCTTCTTTCGTCATACAATACGCCTTTTACCGATTCATAGGGATGTTTATCGTCATCTAACACAATCATCATACCTATATCGGTTGTTAGAGCATCTTCTATGGTCTGGCCAACCTGACTAAATATCTGGTTTTCATTTTTCAAATCTCTGAGCGTATTTAAATCAAAATTAACTCTTCCATTGTTTTTCGAAAAATTAACATGCGCATTTAGTTCACCATTGTAGTATCCTTGACTAATTCCTTTGTGTGATGGTCCTGGCATCCTAAATGTGGTGTCGAGAAATCCGTAGGTCCCATCTTTAATTTCCTTTCGGGCCCTCAGCAATAACTCATAATCATCTGAGTTGTCGTAAGATGGGACATCCAGTTTACCTCTAATAAAATAGGACATCATCAAAAGACGCCTGCTAAGGCCAGAATAGTACTCTGAGAGAGATATTGCTTGCATAGGGTCTCCCACGATACTTATAGAACCCTCAAGCCGTTTCTCTTCAAGAATAGAATTTACCAATATTTGAAACGGTACATGCAAAGGAGATTTGCTTGCCTCATCTATAAGCATGTGGTATGCTATTTTTTCATCTTTATAGAATATACGCTGATAGTTTGTTGATATAACTATCTTAACCCCTCGTGAAAGCTGTTTATTTAACTGTTCATAACCTAAAAAGTCGAATTGCGAACCATACACCCTTACCTCATTTTCGAGGTATTTTTTAAAATCTGGTCCGAATTTATTAGCATAATAAAAACATACTTTGCGGAACATATCATTTACTAATTCGTTTGTAGGTGCAATATACAAATAAACCTCCTGCGGGGTAATCCTATCAATGGTGTTCTCAATAACGTTCATGTATGTGGTAGTTTTGCCAGTTCCAGGCGGACCTTGGACAAGAGCAATGCCATTGTTTTTTACGGCATGAGAAATAATGTCTGATGCTCTTCTGTTAGACCCATCGATAGGAGGCTTAGCCTGGACTCCGACAGTGTATTTCATTGCTTCCGATACTGTGGCTCCTATGCTAAACACTATTCCTCCTCCTTGAACTCTTTTCGGCTAAACCTCTAAATATGTCCATAAGCACTTGAGCGCTCTCCCCAGAATCTTTCCCATCTTCATCGCTTAATGCAATTAATTCCTCTTTTTTGAATTCCTCAATCTCATCCGGATTGTAACCATTTGATGCTAAGTTCTCAGGGTCCAATAGTTCTTGCAATGCATCTACAGCACTGAGTTCAATTTGAGTTAGATCTGCGCTGACTTCTACCATCAGAATTCGTCGATTCGGATCAAATTTGCCCAAATATTGTTTAAACAAATGCATCTGAAACCTAAATATTTTGCTTGGAACTGAAATTTCATATATTATCCTATCACCCTCTTGCGAGACCTCTCTGACATTACCAAATAACGATATCGACAAAAAAGGAGTCCACGAGTCCATAAGGGCGATTAAAACTGTCTTACCTATAGGAATAAGATAATATGCTTTATTTTCCCAGTTTCTTATTGGACGAGATAGTTTCAAGGTGAAATCTGCCTGATCTTCACTGGATACACCAGCTTCAACAACATCTATTCTGGAAATCACAGATCCACTTTGCTCATCGACAATTTGTGGTCGATCTATTGATCTGGGTACACTTCCTAGCCTGTTATGTCTAAACCCTTTACCTTTCAAAAACCATTCGATAGCATTGTTCCCGCCTCCAGGGGAAGAATAATACTTAAAGACATCATAAATAGATCTGTACGCTCTAAGACTATCCTCCTTTTTATTAAGTGTATTATATCTCAAACGCCACATATCCTTCTCATAGTCTTCTTTCTTAGCAAAATCACGACCATAGTAGAATTTACACGGTTCGATAACAACACACTTATAATTACCACCCGGAAGAACACAAGGGAATTTCGCTTGCTCCTTCGGTTTTCCACGATGATGCTGATTTGGCATCAGCGTGAGCATACTTTGTGGTTTATTTGACCAATTAACCTTCATATCGCAGAGAGAAAGGGCATCCCTAGACGATTTATCCGCACGAGCATTGGCCAGGAGAATTGTAAGAAATTCGGCCTCAAGTAGTACATCTGATATAATTTTATTATAGCGCTGTAAAGATTTTTCTCCGATATCATTTGTCAAAACTGGATTTGGTGACTCTGGCTTAACATCTTGAGATCTTATTATAACAGATAGAATGTCCACATGCCCATTCTTCGCAATTATTGACTCTTTTATACTGGGTTTTTTTAAGCGCTGTGCCTCTAGTAGAGAATAGGCGACAACCTGGGCATATTCGTTATTGTATATTCTGATCGGTTCGCTACCGGCTCTGGGGCCTGTCTTCCAGTCGATTACTATCGCTTTTCCATTTTTTCTGTCTTCTAGAATCAAATCCGGAATTCCACGCATATGAATCTTATAATCTATAAACTGTTGTTCTGCTATAGGAAAAAGATATTCTTTCTTGGTGCCAATAATTTCACAGAATTTGTCTAAATTCTTAAGCAAGCTGTGCATCAAAGCTTTTGCTAAAATCAGGGTTTCGTTTTTTTCATCTTCATTTTGGAAAGCAACTATCCCCTCAGATGTAGTGTCTTCTAGGATTTTGTCAGATTCAGGAACCGTAGCATAATCAGGAAAAATTTTAACACACGAAAGTCCCATTAACTCATGCGCTTTCCTTCCTTTTCCACTAAAACGGTCGACTGTGTAATTCAACCAGGATTTTACACCAATGAACTCAGTCAGACGCGCATAGTATGAACAGTAACCAACACCCATAGAGATATTCGTTACTATTGGAACATGACCGCTACTCTCCAGCAAAGAACTTGCTATTTTGACACAACCATCATAATTTGTCACCAATCTATGCTTTATCAACTCTTCCATATTATCGGTTTCAAAAGTATCCCAGTCTTGTGTTTTTGTTTCCATAGATTCTCACCCTGAGCACAGCCTTTTATCCTGCTTGGCTAGTTGTTGCTTCGATTGTGATCTCTATAAGAGAATACAATCAGGATAGACCGTTGAGTGAATTATTTTTGTTATGACTTATAGCATATTTTTCCTTTTTAATTTGAAAATAACGACTAGCCAAGAAGTTCACCACACGGCATTTACGGGTTGACCATAGATAAACCTTTTCATGGATTTGTGGCATCATATGCCAAAAGACAGCAGTTGGCCATTGAATCTCTAAAACCGGGGTAAACGCGTCCCATCGAAAGCGATTAATACAACGTCCTGAAAACCGCGCATGTGAAGCCATTTACTCATTTTACCGATGTTGTAAAAGGCTTGTTGGGATGAAGCGTTCCTGTTCAATTCAATGAACAGGTTTGACATAGAATTCTACAACGGGCTGATCAAAGGCATAGTGAAGTGCGCAGGGATCGTGAAAAAGGCTGCCGATATGAAGGACGCAAAGAAGCAGATAGACGATCTGCTCTCGAGGATCCAGAGGAATATAGATGCGATGGTTGAGGAAAGTCTGGAGTGAGCAAATCCTTAAAGATTGTGATCTGCATTGCATATATGAGTAATGAGAAGAGACGATAGTGATGCTGAAGGTTGAGTACAACCGGGAAAAATACCGGGAAGCTGCTCTGAAAGCTTGGAGCACCATACGCAGGAACAAGATCGAGAGGCTCAAGGCTGTCAATGAGACCTTCGACGACTACATATTCGACATAGACTCCAGGAAGATCGCCTACGGAACGTACAGGATAAACGCGCCGCTGATCAAGAAATCGAAGCTCACCTGGGTGGAGAAAGGAGGAGTTGGAAAGGAATTGTCCGACGGCTGGTCTCTGAACTATGCGGTAGGCTGCACACATGCCTGCAGGTTCTGCTATGTCGACAGCATTCACAAGAGGTATGGTGAAAGGAGAGCAGGGCCACTCGTGAACCGTGCATGGGGCAATTATCTCTATACTCCGTCAAACCTAGATGAAGCTATAGCTGGAACAAAGTGGGAGAAATGGAAAGGTATCGAGGTCATGATGTCGTCCACTCACGATCCCTACATACCTTCCCTTACAGAGACCACCAGGAAGCTGCTTGAGGCGGCACTTCCCGCGGGAGTCAAGCTCTGCATCCAGACAAGATCTCCGCTTGCCGTCAGGGACTTTGAGTTTCTTTCGCATTACAGCAAGCAGGTGAGGGTGCAGGTTTCCGTTGCGACGATGAACGAGAGGTTGGGCAGGATAATCGAGCCAAGGGTCGCGCCTCCGGAGTCAAGGCTGCGGATACTGGAGAAGGCAAGGGATCACGGGATCAGCACCGGCATTATCATCGCGCCGGTGTTTCCGCCGGTCAGGGTGAGGCCGTCCCCGTCCGGGGACCTGGAGGAGATCATCTCAAGGATTTCAGAGATCAGGCCAGACAACATTTACGGCGAGAGCCTGCATGTCAGGGGATCGAACATAACCGAACTGGAGGCCATGCTGGGCCAGAAGCTGGATCTGGAAAACTTTGATGCAGCTATGGAGATAAAGTTCCACAGGACCCTTGCAAAATACGGGCTGAAGGGAAGATGGTGGAAGGAACATAGAAACTAAAGAAATTTTATTGTACAGCCATCCGGGTAATTGCCCGTTCTTCTTGGTTTCCAATGATCAACGACTATCTTTCCTTTTATTTCTAACTCCTTGAGAATTCTAGCCCTGTAGATAAAGGGGGAACTTAGGGTTACGAACTTTTTAACAGAATTTATACTCTTGGTTGAGCCTGAGAGTTTATTGTACAGGAATTCTGCCGCATTTAGAACCCACATCTCGGTACCTTCTGCATAATCCAATATACTCTTTTGTGTCGGATCGAAATAGAAATCCGAAAACATGTACTGACCCTGCTTGCCAATTTCAAACATGGAGTCTTTCATAACTTCCATTCCTCTCAAGCTTCTGGTAAAGTACACAAGCCAATATAATGTACGTTTATGATTATCAACCATTCTGAAAGAAAGCCAATGTAAACTATCTGGGTCCGTTAATCTATTTTTTAATATACGAACAAGAAGTGCTCCAAAGTACTCTTCCCGTTTCCCTTCATCTTCTATTTTCCGAAGACCTTCTATTTCTGTGTCGTCAATAGAGAAAGTTCTCTTGATAGCACTAATGTGTTCCTCCGCAAATACAAATCTATCCAGAAAGCCCACCATGAACGTAAACAAGACCTCACATTTTGGATACACAATCAGGCGCGAAAGCAAACCCAGATCAAGTGAGTATCCATACGGATCCACAAAAGCGAATGTCGGCGCAAGATTAACCCCGTTCACCTCAATCGAATTCAGTATCTTTTCAAGTTCCAGGTTAAAGTCGCCCTCATTAACGAATACCTTGAAATTTTGAGGGAGCCCTTTCAACTTGCCATCAGAGGTCCAAGGCCCAAATTGCTCCTCTAAAACAGATTTAAGTGTGTTGAAAGTTCTATGATCCTTTTCTACGAAGTAGAACACTTTTTCACCTTTCAACATCATGTTATGAAGCACATGGTCGTCAGCGACCCTCAGCGCTAAGACTGGAGAACCTGGATCGCCGCTATTATAAATGCCAGATCCAGCAAATCCATCAAGATAAACTATTCTTTGATTCCATTTCGACATTATAGGAAACCATCCCTTCAGGTATCGTTCAAGAATAGTATGTTTTGCCTTGGTATGCGGAGTCATATCTAATAGTACTTTATCGTCCGTTAGTTTTCACCTCTCCAAATCTCCCTCATTTCCCACCCCTCACCCTCGCAAACATGTCCTGCACTGGCGCCAGCGTGAGCGCATAACCTACGTGATAGCAATCGAAGGATTCGTCCAGCTCGCACCACAACCGGAGATGTCCCTGACCGTTTTCCCTGACGTATATGTTGAATATGCGCTCCTTCCCGGATCCCTCATGGTTGGTTTCCATTATGGTCACATGATCGTCGAAGACATTCACATGTATCAGGGCATGTAAATTCTTCCACTTCTCTCTCCACATTTCCGGTATATCAGATACCTCTATCCTGCTTTCATCTTCATGAATCACGACGCCCTTCGCCGCCTCTTCCGCTCTCTTCAGCTGCTCGGCGACGGAGCGGCCTCTGTCTGTAAGTGAGATAGAATAAGTGCGTCTGCCATATTTAGAGGATATTTTTGATACGTAGCCGTCTTTTTCCAATGCATCAAGGAGCTTGTCAAGAGTCTGATTGCTTGTCACTATCGTAAATAGCTCTGATTTCATGAATGTATCTTTTTCAAGTAGTTTCAGAATTACTGACTTGGCATATCTGAAGTCTAAGGCATCCATTTACCATTGACTAAATGGCTATTTACATATAGGCATGTCTATATTAGTCGTTTAACTAATAGGTAACCTTTAATACATCCATGAGTTGTACATTTATCAATTGACAAATGGCGAATGCTATGACAACGACAAACGGAAAAGTTGTAAAATTGAGTGTCCAGAACTACGCGCTGTTGAAACATGCAAAACATGAGATGGAGCTTGACTCTTTTGATGGCGTCGTTTCAGAGTTGCTGAACGAACACCGCCAGAAGCAGGAGGTGACGCATTGAAGGAGATACTCTTCGACTTCGGGGAGTTCAAGAGTAGATCAGCTGGCCTGAAGAATGGTAACAGGCCGGCACACTACGCTTTCAGGAGAAACGTCTCCGGCGGAGGTCTCTTCGTCGCGATTGAGTTCAGGATCTACTGCCGCGATTCGGATGACTGCATCCTGATCTTCGAGAAGAGCGCAGTGCATGAAGTCTACGAGGAGGATGCCATAAAGGCATTCTCAGAGGATTGCAGGAAGCTGGCGGCAGAGGTTGGCGCAACTCCCGGGTACCTCGAGGAGGGAGACGCATGAAGAGATGCACGGCCTGCGGAAGACCCATAGACATACGAATCCATCCTTATGCGAACGTCTATCCCGTTGTCCAGTCGAACCCGGAAGCGTATCGCATGGAATCGTACCATCTCCAGTGCCTGGTGCAGAAATATACCCGACTACGACTGCACTTCAGGGGATCGAACGAAGGATTCCCTGGAAGGAGGTAATGTTTCAGGAGGTTCAGAAATGACCAAGGAAAACATACTTCTGATCCCGAACATGGCTTCAGTCTCGACCTTCAGCTGCGAGATCTGCGGAAGGGACGGCTTTACCTGCCAGCCGGAAGCGGGAAGGCACGAATCAGTCTGCATGGAGGAGAGGAAGAACAGGGGATTCGTAAGGAGGTTTTTCGGAAAAAGGTATGAGGGCAGGAATGCCGGGATCGAGGACGTGCAGGTGGAGAGCATCTGCTTCGACACGGAGGCTGACGATCAGTGAGAGGACACCGGGTGGACCGTTTTATCCTGGAGATGTCGCGTCTGCCGGACATGCTAAGCCTGGCGGAAGACGCGCAGAAGGGGGAGGAAATTTCGAACAGAATGGAAAAGGGGGGATTTTGAATGACATACGTGAAGGACAGTGAACTGGGAATAGACAGGAGCGAGTTTGACGTGGACGAGGACTCGCAGGATCCGAATGACGGGGATGGGGAATGATGGAACAGCAGAAGCTCAGGCAGGAGGACGAAAGGCCGGCGATCAGGATAACCGATCACTGGTTCGCTTACGCAGACGACGTCTGGAAGTTCCTTGCGCTGAACGATGACGGGAAGGTTACCTGGATAAGATTCATAAGCGACAGGACGGCGTCGGGGCGCTTCAATGCGATGGAACTGAAGATCCTGAAGCAGCTAAGGCCCATGTTCTATTCCATGGCTTCAGAAGACAGGGAGACGTTCACTCTGGCAGAAAAGGCCCGCGTTCTGCGCATGATTCCGGGATTCGACAGGATCATCCCGGAAGCGGAACTGAATGCACTGGGTGAGGACAGGAGTGAGCCTGCATCCAAGATGGGCAACGGAGGAGAATTCATGGTCCCGGCAACCGGCGGCAAAGCAAAGCTCGCAGGGGCAGACGGTGAATCTTCCCTGGCCGAGATGATCGGAAGCATAGATCTCGATGCCGCGGTAGCGCTTTACAGGAAGTTTGACGAGGCAAAGAGGAAGCTTGCAACGGAGGATGACATACAGGACGCCGGGAACCGGAAGTTCTACAAGAAGAGTTTCTGGCGGAAGGTCAGGACCACGTTCGGCGTCGACGCCAACGTAATCAGCGTATCCACGTACCGGTACAATGCGGAGACCATCTGCAGGGTGACTGCACAGGCACGCTTCGCCGGGAGATCCGTGATGGACATCGGCGTATGCAGCTCATCGGAATTCACCGGCAAGAGAACATTCAACGTCCCGGATCTTGAGGCAACCGCGGCCACCAGGGCACTGAACCGCGTGATATCAGATGCGGTCGGCGGAGGGGAGGTATCTGCCGAGGAGGTACAGCAATGAAATTCTACGGCTATTCCATGGTTTATGACGGGAAGAAAGTGGGGGAGATGATTTCTGCAAGCGACGATCCGAAAGTGGCTGCCAATGAGTGGCTAGAGAAGATTCCGTCCCTGCTCACTGCCGGGATCAGAAGGACACTAAGGAAGGAACCGGGTCTTCTTGTGGCAGAGAGGTTGTGATCATGGTGACAGACATACCTTGCAGGATATGCGGCTGCACCGATTCCAATCCCTGTGTTGATGAGGTCTCGGGGGACACCTGCTACTGGGTCGAAACCGATCTGTGCAGCTTCTGCTCAGCGGAGGTCGCCGATCGCGTCATGAATGGGGGAGAAGCCGTATGAAGTGCCCGGAATACCTTCAGGCGTTTGAGGACTGGCTCCTGGACCACAACAGAGCGGAGAAGACCATAAGGAATGCGACGGGAGACATGGTGCGGGTTATGAAAACGAGGAAGATAGGTTCCAGGGGGGATCTGCTGCTGTGGCTCAGGGACAGGAGAAGGGATGGCGCCCTGAATGTGACCATGAACCATTACATCAGGTCCATTAACCTGTACTGTGAATTCAGGGGATGGGAGAAATTCCCATATGCGCCGGAAAGGAAGGACCTCAAGGTCAAGCTGGTGTCCGACGAGGAGAGGGAGAAGATCTTCGCCTCGTTTTCCGGATACACCGGGAAGAGGGACAGGGCCATTGCGGCACTGATATTTGCATGCGGCCTGAGGATCGGCGAAGTCTGGAACCTGACGTTCTCCAGCCTTGATGGCGACATACTCCACGTGATCGGAAAGGGGCAGAAGAAGCGCGACGTTTATTTTCCGCCCGAAGCTCGCGCTGCGCTCAAGGACTATCTCAGTGTCAGGCTCCCCACCGATCCGAATTACCTGTTTACGGTCCAAAACGGGAGGATGAAATACGATTACATCAGGCAGAGGGTGCCCAGGATAGCGGGAAAGGCAGGGGTAAAGTTCAACAACCACAAGGCAAGGCACACATTCGCCACCGGCTTGTTGAGGGACGGGGTTTCAATATATTCTGTCTCGAAGCTTCTCGGGCATGCGGACGTCAGCACTACGGCAGTGTATGCTCATCTTGACCAGAGCGAGGCAATCGAGGAGGAAAAAAGAAAATCGAAAAGGAGATTTTTTCTGATGGAGGCTGAAATATGAAGGAGATACTGAATATGAACCATGATGAACGCCGCGGGAGAGATTCGAACTCCCGATCCACAAGGGAACCAGATCTCAAGTCTGGCGCCGTACCACTGGGCCACCGCGGCTGTGCAATTGTGAGGCGATGCCCTGCATTAATTTATTTCCTTCTATTCAGACACATAGTCAGGGTTGAACAGTTCCAGGAGGATCTCATCAACATATCCCTCGCCCGGGACAAAGGCATGCCTGCTGTATCTCCCTATTTCCCTGAAGCCATTTTTCTTCAGCACCTTAAGCGATCCTTCATTTGGCGCAAATACAGACGAATGCAGCTTTCTCAGATTCAATACGGAAAAGGCATAACGAATCGCCAGGAAAACACCTTCGGTGGTGTAGCCCTTTTTCCAGTATTTCTTTGCCGTAAGATATCCGACGTATGCAGATTTATTGCGCACGTCCATCTGATGCAATCCTATGGTGCCTACAATTTCTCCAGTGGAATTCTCGACATTGGCTAACACAATATCTTCGGAACTGTAGAGGTTTCTGATCCACTTTATCTCTTCTTCCCTCGAACGTATCTTCCCGGGGATTCTGAGATACCTGTTCACCTCAGGGTCATTTATGTTACTGAAGACAAAATCCAGGTCGCTTTCCAGGATCAAGCCAATGGAGACGTTCTCCCCGCGGAATAATATGGGTCTGGTAAGATCCTTTGCTTTATCTCCTGAGTCTGCCATTTGCCCTTATTGACGGTCTGCTCTTTGAACTGTCCTTCCTGCCGGTTCTAAGCCCGCGCCCCTTGAATCCCGCGGATGTCAGTCCCCTGTATACCCGGGACGTGTTCTGCGGCTCCCTGATCCAGTCGAGGTTCTTGTCGGCAATAATTTCAGGTGAGCTCCTGTCCAGGAAAATGACTTCGTAATATTTGTAGAGACCGTCCTCTCCCACATAGTATGAATTCAGCACTTCCAGGTTCGGGTACTTGTCTGCAGCCCTCTCCTCCGCTATGCGCTGTATGCTTTTTTTCGGGGTGAGGGTATTGTATGCCAGTCTTCTTGGCCTTCTTCCGCCCATTATCTTTGGCCGGTTCCTGCCACCTCTCCTCACTCTTGCGCGGACGATGACAAATCCTCTCTTGGCCTTGTATCCAAGGCTCCTGGCTCTGTCAATCCTTGTGGGTCTTTCGAGCCTTTCGACGGCAGATTCATGCCTCCAGTCTGCCATCCTGGCTTTGTGCATGTTGTAGATCTCGGACTCCTTTAGGCTCTTCCAGGCATCTCTGGTAACTGAATATGTTGAAACTGTAGGCATTCTTATCAACTGCAACTTCTGAAGTGACAGCTAAGTGAGAGCGCGTATAAATATCTTGTTTGAGGAGAATATCGTATCCAATGTTATAGATGAACAAATCAGCCGATACTGACTGCCCATCTTCATCCCGGAGAAGGTGGCATTCATGACACCAGACAAGGCACAATCCAGCCTCAAGATGGAATGGGTTATCTGCCTGACAAAATCTTTATGTTTTATGCGCATAAGTCAGAGTGCCGGGCAAAACAATGCACAGGAGCGTGTACTATGACGACAGCTGCAGCTTCTGCCAGCTGTGGAAGGATATTGCCCAGTATGGCGACAGGGATTCCAGGTTCCTTTTCGTGCCGCAGAGCGTTCAGGCGAACCCTGCGCTCAGGCAGCGGGACCAGTTGCTCCTGCTTGACGGAAACGGCAACCCCAGATGGGGAATGGACGCAATTCGCCAGATTTCAGAAGGCGTGCCGCTGCTCCTTCCGCTTCTGCCGGTCGCGATGTTCCTGCGGCTGATCCATCTAGATTCTGCAGTGTACAATTTCATTGCGGGAAGGAGAATGGTGATTTCCCGCCTGCTTTCACTGGTCAGGCGCACCGGGATCAAGGGAGTGGGAAATTGAAGGGCAACCCTCTGCGCAAGAGATATATCCTGCTGTTTTCAGGGAATTCAGATTTCACCAGGGAGAGGAGCAGGGCAATCGAGAAAGCAACGGCGACCCGTCTCAAGTTCGTGGAAGGGAAGTATGCCATCTTCCTTTCCGATCAGTTCAGGAAGAACGAGGCATGCAGCACCATCTCCCATGAATTCAGTGGCGTCAGCGTGGTTACGGTGAGCGGCACCATAAGGAAATGCAAGAGGATAATGAAGGATCACACAGTGAACGGGATGGAGAAATTACCCGATAATCTCGATCTCCCCGGAAGAGAATGAAAGCCTGGTGGCAATCCCCTCGAAGCCCGCCTTATTCTTCTGTCTCATAAGGCTCAGCAGCCAGAAATCGTTCATTGCGGTAGGTGCGCTACTGTGAGTGGCCCTTCCGTACTTCAGCGAAAGGCTCTTTCTTTCTGCGGACGTTCTCCTTGCCCTGCTCATTCCTATGATGAATGACGGGAATTCATATTTCGTGTAATGGGGATTCGGCGTCTCAAGAACAGATCCAATGTGGGCACCAATTTCTGTCGCGTAGGATCGGAAGGCATAGTGCTGCTTCCTGAGGATGCTTCCGATGAAACGGTCTGCAATGGAAAGCAATTCGTATGATCGATCCAGATCGGATGGTTCGACGGCCACCATGGAAGCGTTCTTGTCCAGCCAGAGCAGGTAGTCCTCGGGCGAAAGGTCTGAGTCCATCAGGAGGTTGTATGCCTCTGCCGGATCCTTTCCCCTCAGGGAAAGGTCGGTGACATTGTATGCGGAAGCCGTCTGATCCCTTACGTTCTCCTGCATGCCTCTCCCCATGGCCACGTTCCTGCCAATGCTTTCCAGGTCGTTCAGCATTGCCCTCATGTCCAGTTCATTCGAATCAATGATTTTCTCGATGATTGAATCCGTGACAGCCAGTTTCTCCCTGTCCGCAATGTATCTCATTCTCCTTGCAAGGGATGATCGGAACTCCCTGTAATCCGAGTCCTTTTTCCTGCCGTAAGGCTTGAACTCGATCACGAGGCTCTGTTCTATGATGTTCTGCGCCCCCTGCCTCCTCTTAAAATCGTAATACTCGTTCATGGTGATGATAATCGGGTTTCTGGACATGGCTATGGCTCTCCCCAGGGCAGAAAGGCCGCCGGTGTCACCCTGCCCTTCGAATATGTTATCCGCTTCATCCACGAGGATCATCTTCTGTGGCTTTGCCGGATCTGAAACCTCGAAGTTCGTGAGATCACCGTAAGCCCCGCCCAGGGTGACTATCGCATCTATAGCCTCCCTGTTCCTCTTTTCGGAGGAATTGATCTCGACCAGGGGGAAGCCCATCTCCCTTGCCAGTACCATGGATAGTGTGGTCTTTCCGACACCGGGCGGGCCGAAAAGGAGAAGCGCCTTCTTTGTCGGCTCGCCTCTCTTCCACTGGTTTATCCATGAAATGACCTGGCGCTTGATCTCCCTCCTCATAATGATCCCGGACAGATCCGCGGGTCTGTATGCTTCGGTTAACAACAACCCAAAAGACCGCACGAATGTATAAACCTGCGTCACCGGTACCATGTCCCAATGGAGATCTTCCAGGCAGCCGCTGGGTGGACATCCGCCGCTGCAATCCCCCATGTTCCGGATGTACCGGTCTTCAGGCTTCCATAACCCTGCCCTGATCCCTTTCAAAAAGGAAATCATGCAGGATATCAACGGTTATATCTCCAATTTCAATAAACCGGCGTGAGTCTCTACTCCGCAAAGATCAGGTTAGCCAGCATTCTTGCGGGTCTTGGAATTGCCGCGATTTTCACCCTGATAGTTCTCGCCATAGCCAGGTATTTCTACGGAACATCCCTTTCGCTGGGATTCATCTCAATAATCCTGATCTTTGTGCTGATCCTTGATATAGTGCAGTACCTGATCGGCCCGTACCTGATAGGCAGGGCTTTCAGGACCAGGGAAGTTACCGGTGCTGACCCCCAGTACCAGTGGCTGCTTGACACCGTCCAGGAGGTATGCACGGCAAACAACCAGGAGATGCCCAAAGTTTTCATTGCCGGCGTCCCCTTCCCCAACGCCTTTGCGTACGGATCCATCCTCGCCGGAAGGAGGCTGGCGGTGACTGCCGGGCTCATACAGATACTTGACAGGGATGAGGTGAAGGCGGTCATTGCCCATGAGGTGGGACACCTGAGGCACCATGACGTTGCGCTGCTTATGGCGATCGGGATAATTCCCACAATCATCTTTTACCTGGGTTATTCCCTTATCTTTTCCGGAGGCGGGGGCAGGAACCAGAACAGCGGCTACAGCATGCTGATAGCCATCGCACTGATTGCAGTGAGTTTCGTATTCAACATCATGATCCTGGGAGTCAACAGGCTCAGGGAGAGCTATGCAGACTTGAATTCAGTCACTGTCCAGAACGGCCCGGAGAAGCTCCAGACTGCGCTTGCAAAGATAGTCTCCTACACTCCTCCAGGGGTGAAGGCAAGGAGATCACAATCGAACTCCTCGTTCACCAACATGCTGATGATCACGGACCCAGTCAATGGGGAAAGAAAGGACTACAGGACACTGCTGAACGAATGGAAAGTTGCAAAGGTCTCAATCCTGTCCTCCATATTCAGCAACCACCCACATCCAGCCAGGAGGATACAGGCACTGGAAAAGATCAAACAGCGATCACAGTAGATCAGTGAAAAGGATACCAGGAACGGGATCAGTACAGCCTCGCGCCTGCGAAGTCCACATGAACTTCAGCCAGTGAACGGGTGCATCCCTTGAGGGCATGCGTTAACCTGTCTTTGCTTCCGCTTTCCGTGAAAATGACAATGGGTGCGTTCACCCCGTATGCGGACTGGCTCATCGCAATCGCCCCATTCCCGAAAGCGGCGGAATATATCTGCTTCACCGCCTCCCGCTTCTTCCCCCAGATATCTACGGAATTCTGCCAGTCCAGGTTTATCCGATCCATGAAATCATCAATCCTTCCCTTGCGCAGGTATTCCCATGCAGTCACCGCGTTGTCCCTTCTCTCACCAAGCAGGTAATTGCGCTTCATCTCATCATTCCAGGCAATTTTCCTCCCCTGCTGTTCCGGAGACACTTCAGATACTGGAGGAAAAGCCAGCAGCATCCTTTCCGACAGATCCGCGGCTATCCTCCTGGGCATGTCCTCAATCACCCTGACCCCGTTGCCCGGCCCAGATTCAATGATCTTGATGCCGCCGATCGCAGCGGAGTAGAAACGCGATCTGGTCGCCATGGGATCAAAAAATTTCCTCCCCACTTCATAAGATCCGGCTACGAGGGAGAGTTCGTCCAGGTCGTGGCGGAAAATGTAATCTGAAAGCTTTGCTGCTGCAACGCAGATGGATGCACTTTTGAAATATGCAGGAGCCATGGGAAACGCACCGTTCACGGTGGCCCTGCCCTTGGTGATACCCAGATCGGCCAGGACCCTCTCCAGCAATGATGCCTGGGCCGCGTTCTCATCCCCCATCGATCCCTCATTCCGTGATCCCTGAACCGGGGTCTCCAGGGGAGTGGCCGTCTCCATATAATCTATGTATACCCCGTAGTCTATAGTGGCACTGATTGCGGCACCGCCGAAAGTTCGGGAGAACCCGGGATCATCTGTGCCTGAACCTGCAATGTCAATGCCGTAGGGGCAGTAGGACCTTATTCCGGACTCCATCGTTTACGTTACCGGTATTGGGTATCCATATTTTATCTGTCACGGAATCAGAAAGGTGATAATCCACCATTCAATCTGGTCTGGCATGCCCTTTGAGGACCTTCACGAATACGTTGAGTTCCTTTCCAGGAAAAATGATCTGATTGTAGTGAACGACCAGGTCAACCCCGATCTGGAACTTACGCAGATCCTGAGCGAGGAGGAAAGGGCCGGGAAAGGCAGGGCAATATATTTCAAGAACGTCAAGGGCAAGGAGGTACCGGCTCTAGGAAACATCTTTGCGACTAAAGAAAAGATGGAGGCCATCCTCGGGGATACTGCGACAAACATAGGCAACCGCCTGAAATCGCTGCTCCGGCTGCCTGATCCTTCAGAATCCATGATTTCCAGGGGAATAGAGATGCTTAGGGAAGCGGGGGGATCAAGGCCGAAACTTTCCACCACAATGGGGATGGGAGTAAACGAATTGGAGAAGGTCGACCTGTACAGGTATCCCATCACCAGGACATGGCCCCAGGATAAGGCACCGTTCATCACGCTTCCGCTGGTAATCACCAAGAACCCTGTCACAGGTGAGAAGAACATCGGCATGTACAGGATGCAGGTCTACGACTCCGAGACTACCGGTATGCACTGGCACATTCATAAAGACGGTGCGGAACATTATGACAGGACCAGGATAGGCGGGAAGAAGACTATGGACGTTGCTGTTGTACTGGGCACTGACCCCCTGACGATGTTTTCGGCAGTGGCGCCTCTGCCCTCGATGATAGACGAGTTCTCCTTCAGCGGCCTCATCGCAAAGAAAAGGCTGGACATAGTCAGGGGGAAGACCGTTGACCTGGAATACCCGAAGAATTTTGAGATTGTGCTCGAGGGATATATCGATCCTTCGGAGACGAGGGTGGAGGGGCCATTCGGCGATCATACCGGATATTACTCGCTGGAGGAGGAATTCCCGGTCTTCCACATCCGAAAGATATTTGAGAGGAAGGGAAGGGTGTATCCCACCACAATTGTGGGGAAGCCATGGCATGAGGACGTGGTGATAGGGAAGACCATAGAGAGGATGTTCCTCCCCCTGATCCAGTCGCAGGTGCCCGAAATCGTTGACCTGAACACCATGGAGGAGGCGGTCTTCCACAACATGGTTGTGGTCTCTATAAGGAAGCGTTATCCGGGGCAGGCAAAGAAGGTTATGTTTGCGCTCTGGGGCATGGGGCAGCTCATGTTCTCCAAGATTGTCGTGGTGGTGGACGACGACATAGACATACACGACAGGAAGCAGGTGATCTGGGCAATGACCACCCGGATTGATCCGCAGAGGGACGTGATAATAATCCCGGGCACGGTCACTGATACGCTTGATCACCCGTCTGGGCTTCTCAATTACGGATCAAAGATGGGCATTGACGCCACGAGGAAGGACAGCAGGGAGGGTTATAACCGTAAATGGCCTGAGGTACTGAAGATGGACGATCAGATCGCAAAGGAGGTGACCGAAAAATGGCAAAAACTGGGCTTATGAGCAGCGTGAGGGACATCTCGGACTTCATAAGGCTGCAGCATACCATTTTCGATCTCCCGTTTGTATGGAGCGGGCTGGTAGTGGCCTCCATGGGCCATTACGATCTCTTCAAGTTCGTGCTGGTGACCGCTGCGGCAATATTCGCCAGGGCCACAGCAATGACCCTCAACAGGATAGAGGGAAGGAAATATGATCAGGTGAATCCGAGGAAGAAGGACTGGCAGCTCATTTCTGGCAGATTCTCCGTAAGGTTCGCCATACTTCTTTCAATTATTTTCGCCACAATGTTCGAGTTATGCGTGGTCTTCATCAACACGCTCGTCCTTGAACTATCGCCTCTTGTCCTTTTTTCATTCATCCTCGACCCGATACTCAAGAGGTTCACCTCAATGAGGCACTTCTACATGGGCTTCACGATCGGCGTTGGCGTAATGGCAGGATACCTCTCCGTGATCCCGGCCTTCCCGACTTCTCCGCTGCCGTACCTTATACTTGCGGCCGCATCCCTGTGGATTGCGGGATTCGACATGATCTACGTTATCCCTGACATAGAGACCGACAGGCAGAACGGTCTCAGGACAGTGATGACCGACTACGGCATTGAGAAGGGGCACGACATCTCAATCCTCACCCACGCGATATCCTTCCTCTGCTTCGTGGCAATAGCATTCTACATTCAGTACTACCTTTACTACGTGGTAGTTGCGGTGATAGGAATGCTCATGGTGCTGCAGCACGTCACTCTCAGGCCGGGCGACCTGAAGAGCGTCAGGTTTTCCTTCCTGGGGGCAAACTCCTTTGTGGGCATCATATTCCTTGCCGCCCTCGTGATGTCATTTTGAGGGCAAATCTGAGGCCTGCGGCATCCTCCTTGCCCGGGACGCACTGAAGAACATCAGCATCACGATTGAGACTATCCCGAAGAGAGATATCGACCCCCACGTTTCCATCCCGTTATATGCATAGATTGAGAGGAATATTGATCCTATTGACGGTCCGATGGCCCTTGCGGTCTGGTTCATCATCGAGTTGAAGGCCATGTACCGTGCGAGCTTTCCCTTCGGCGCAATGACTGAAATGACCGTGCTGAGCGCAGGCGAGGTCAGGTCTTCCCCCACAGTGATGACTATCATTGCCAGCATCAGGTCCAGCAGGCCGGTGGAAAACCCGACCAGGAAATAACCTATGGAATAGAAGCCCACTCCGGTAATCATCATCGCGAGATCGGTCCTTCCCCTGAACAGCCTTGTCAACGGCCCCTGGCCAAATATCACCACCGCTCCGTTCACCGCAAATATGTAACCCGTCGTGTTGGGCTGGATGTGCACGGCATTCACTGCATATAGGGGCAGAGAAACGAGGAACTGCGATGACACTATGGTCATGAAGAGGCTTCCGATGCTGAAAAGGATCAGCAGGTAATCGTACGCGACCACGTCCCTCCGTCCTATTTTCCCGGTCGATACCGTCCTGTGCTCCCCCACGTACATGAGGGTGAGAATGAGCTGTACAATGCTGGTTGCAGCGAGAAAGACAAGAAGCACCCACATTCCGTATACATAGAGGAATGCGCCCGTGAGGGGACCGGCAGCCCAGCCAATGTTGGATACCACCCTGAACAGGCTGTAAGCCTTCCTCCTTTCACCCTCACCGGAAACGTCTGCTATCAGGGCTGACGAGGCAGGGAAAATCAGCGATCCTGACAGCGAAGAGAGGATAAACAGAATTATGGTCAGAAAGGCGTGTGATTCCGTATAGGTCAGGCCGGAAAGCGCAAAATAGATGATGAGCCCATATACAGACCCGACTACGATGGACGACCTGCGGCCGAAGAAGTCCCCAAGCACGCCGCCGCCTATGCTGACGAATATCGAGATGATCGCTGATGCCGTAAAGATGAGGCCGATCTCGAAAGCGCTTATGCCAAGGACAGTGGAAAAATAGATGGAGAAGAATGGCCAGGCCATCCCGAAGCCAAATGACCGGAAGAGGGATGCCACTGAGACCGCCCAAAATTCACCGTTGTTCAGCAGCAGCGCTTTTCTGAGATCCAAGGCTTCTACAACCCGGATGCGATCTCAATCCATTATTAAGCCATGAGCCCAGCCAGCAAAGGGGTGGTCCCGTACTGGAGAAGGCTCAACCCGGAAACCTTCAGCCTTCGCGGTTAACGATCAGGAGGAGAGGATCATCCGGCAGTCTGCCCCCTTTTCCGGGAAGATATGGCTGCCCGTGCCGCCGCAAGCTTCGCCACTGGTATCCTGTATGGAGAGGAGGAGACATAATCCAGGCCAATGGAATGGCAGAACGTGATGGTTTCGGGATCCCCGCCCTGCTCACCGCATATCCCTATCTCGATGCCCGGATTGGATTTCTTTCCCTTCCTGACGGCCATCCTCATCAGTTCCCCGACCCCGGTCTCGTCCACTGTCTCAAACGGATCCATCTTCAGTATGCCCAGCTCGACGTACTTCGCAAGGAATTTTCCTTCCGCGTCGTCCCTGCTGTAGCCGAAGGTCATCTGGGTGAGGTCATTCGTTCCGAAGGAGAAGAAGTCGGAGTGCCTGGCGATTGAATCGGCAGTGACGCACGCCCTCGGGATCTCAATCATGGTGCCGAATTTGTATTCAACCGGGTCACTGCCCATCTCATCATGTATCACCTTCTCCAGCCTTTCCCTGAGCAGTTTGAGCTCATTCTCATGCCCCACTAGAGGGATCATTATTTCGGGGAGTATCGACTTTCCCGTCCTCTTCACCGCCTTTGCCGCAGAGATTATCGCACGCACCTGCATCTCATAGATCTCTGGGTAAAGGATGCCGAGACGGCAGCCCCTGAAGCCCAGCATGGGATTGAATTCCTCAAGGCTCCTTATCACCGAAAGAAGGCGTTCCGTTTCCTTCAACTCCCTGCCGTCGCCGGGGTTCTTCTGTAAATTAAACAGTTTCCGCAGCGTTTCCTCCTTGTCAGGCAGGAATTCATGGAGAGGGGGATCAAGCAGCCGGATGATCACGGGAAAACCCTCCATGGTGCTGAAGAATTCCGTGAAGTCGCTTACCTGCATTGGCAGGAGCTGGTTAAGGTATCTCTTCCTTTCCTCCGTGGATTCGCTCATGATCATGGATCGCATGATGCGTATCCTTTCGTCCCCCAGGAACATCCTTTCCGTCCTTGCAAGGCCTATGCCCTCTGCGCCATTTTTCCTTGCAAGTATTGCCTCAGCGGGAGTGTTTGCGTTGGCCCTTATTCCAAGCTTCCTGAAGGAGTCCGCCCATGAAAGCAGCACCTCCCCCTCACCCTGCATGGATGCCTCCTCTGTGGGTATTGAACCGCGATACACCCTGCCCGTGGTGCCGTCGACAGTGACAGTGTCACCTTCATGGAGCACCTCGCCCCTCATTGACACGGTGCCGGCGTTCACGTCCACCCTTATCTCCTCTGCGCCAACGACTGCAGGCTTTCCCATAGCCCTGGCCACCACTGCGGCATGGGAGGTCATTCCCCCCTTCTGGGTGAGAAATCCCACGGAAACCGACATACCACGCACATCGTCTGCCGTGGTTTCCGGCCTGATGAGGATTATTGCCTTTTCCTTCTTCGAAAGCTCTATCGCCCTTTGCGAGGAGAAGCACAGCCTGCCGGATGCAGCACCGGGAGAGGCAGCCAGGCCCTCGGCAACGATCTTCTCATTGCCGGTGAGCTTTACAATGGGATACAGGGTGGCCCTCAGGGTCTCGGGAGTCACCATCATCACTGCCTCCTTCCTGCTGATCTTCCCCTCCTTTGCAAGATCGACGGCAATCCTGATTGAAGCCCTTGCGCTTCTCTTCCCTTTCCTGACCTGGAGCAGGTAGAACTTTCCCTTCTCGATCGTGAACTCAATGTCCATCATGTCCTTGTAATGGTTCTCCAGTATCTCGGCCGATTTCACCAGGTCCTCATAGGCATCCGGTATTTCCGTCCTGAGGGATTCTATGTGCTTTGGAGTCCTTATCCCGGCCACAACGTCCTCTCCCTGTGCGTTGGGAAGATACTCCGCAAAGAGCCTTTTCTCCCCCGTGTTTGCGTCCCTCGTGAACGCCACGCCGGTGGCAGAATCGTTTCCCATGTTTCCAAAGATCATGGAAACAATGTTCACCGCTGTTCCCATGTGATCGGGAATCCTGTTGATTTCCCTGTATGCCTTCGCCCTGTCTGAATTCCATGACCTGAAAACCGCCTCTATGGCCATTGTGAGCTGATCATGCGGATCCTCCGGGAAGGAGAACCCGCTGTCGCTGTAGACCCTGTGATATGCCTCGATAAGACGGGAAAGGTGTTCCACCCCCAGGTCCAGATCGGACCTGAACCCGTTGCTGGATTTGATCTCCTCAAGCTTTTCCTCGAATCTGTCCTTGGGAATGCCCAGAACTACGGATCCGAACATCTGCAGGAGCCTCCTGTAGGAGTCCAGGGCAAATCTCCTGTTCCCTGTGAGAGAGGCAATGCCTTCCACCGTCTCCCCGTTAAGGCCGACATTGAGGATTGTATCCATCATCCCGGGCATGCTTACCGGAGCCCCGGATCGGACAGATACCAGGAGTGGGTTTTTCCTGTCCCCGAATTTCTTGCCCGTAGTGCGCTCTATTGACTTCAGGCCCGACAGGGTCTGATCCATCATCCCATCGGGGAATTTCGAGTTCTTCAGGTAGTCCCTGCATGCTTCTGTAGTGATGGTGATACCTGGCGGCACATTCAGCCCGATGTTGCTCATCTCAGCAAGCCCGGCTCCCTTCCCGCCAAGCAGATCTACGGATTGCCGCCCACCCTCACTGTAAGAATATACGTATTTTTTTGAGGTCACACTTGATGATCATTTATTGAATATAAGTTTCTACGATGCAGGGCCATACAGATCGCGGGATTTCACGGGACAGGCATTTCTCAGGCTCAGCTGGAATCCCAGGAACTGTGTCACATGTAATAGTGCAAATTGTTCTTACGCTCGAAAACGATATGGAATGACTCGTAATGATAAGACTGGAAGCCGGTACCGGGGAGGGAAAAATCTCCTACCTGTACAGGGAAGGGAAGCATCCGATCATCTTTCTGCACGGACTGGGTTCCACAGGCAATTCGTTCATGCGGATGCCGAAGTTCCTTTCCGATGAGTATTCACTCTTCCTGGTTGACCTGCTTGGCCATGGGAGAAGCGACAAGCCAGAAATACAGTATACCGTGGATCGCCAGGCAAATGCAATCAGGGGGCTGATCGATTCTTTGGGGATCGATCACTTCACCATAGCAGGAAATTCATACGGAGGATGGGTTGCCATGCGGCTTTTCGAGAGATGGAAGCCTGACGGCAACCTTGTCCTGATTTCCAGTGCAGGAGGCCAGCTGACAGGCAACCACAGGCCTCCATCCCCGGCCTTTTTGGACAGGGTGGTGGCATCCAGCAGCTTCAATGAGCGCTGGATCATAGAGTCCATTGTGCAGAACAACCGCAATGAAAGGAGGCTATCCGCGGAAACTTTCTCAGGTTACTCGCCAAGAACCCTAATCATATGGGGCGAACTTGATCCCGTCATCCCGCTGGAAGTCGGGATGGAGATGAACAGGCTGATCCCGGGAAGCAGACTCCTCGTTGTAAAGGGAGGAGGGCACACGGTACATTATTCGCATCCGGAGATCACCGCGGAGGCAATGACCGGATTTATCATGGAGGGGGATCATTCCTTATAGAGGTACCATGATCCGTTTGCTATTGCACACAGCGATCCGTCGCCGTCATAGATGGTTACCTCGGAATAACCGATGATCTTGCCGGACCTCAGTTTCTTACCCCTGGCGGTGATAGGCCCCCGGCTTATTGGCCTGATGAAGTTTGTGCTCATGTTTATGGTCACCTGGTTGACCACGTCCTCGTCAAAAAGCAGGGAAAAGCCTCCCGCAACATCCGCAAGGGTCATTATGGCTCCGCCGTTCATTATATCCCCGAACCTTTTCACGCCGTCAGAGAACGGCATCTCTATGACTATCTCCTCTTCAGTCCTTGACACCACCTTCATTTCCATGGGCCGGATAAATTTGTCATTTGCAAGAAGCTCATTGATCTCAGAAATCGACAGTCTCATTGGCTGACATACTTTGCTGATTTATCAATCTTACAGCGAAAATTAATCAATATATAATTGTAAACATATATAAGTAAATGCACCTAAACAGTTGTTTATAAGCTTTGTCTACTGGCACGCTGCTAACTGAAAAGGGTTATAAGGAAGAGCGCAATAATTAGCTATGGAAGCTAATTCTGATACTGTATCTCACGTTGAAGAGACACTCAGGATGCTCGGGCTTTCATCCTATGAAGCACAGGGTTTTGCCGCCCTCATCATCCATGGCGTCGCAAATGCTGACGTCATTGCGGACACTGCCCGAATACCCAGAACTTCGGCATACAAGGTAATGGAATCACTGGTCCAGAAAGGGTTCGTCAAGGAAACGGAGGGAAGGCCAAGGATGTTCAAGCCTGAAGACCTCCAGGTGATCAGGGATTCGATAGAGAACCGGATCAGCAATCTCTTCGCCGATCTCAGGGCGCTGCAGGATTCCCTACCCTCAAAGGGAGAACCCCAGCTTATCTACACCATTTACGGAAGACAGAAGGTTCTTGACAAGCTCATTGAGATGTTCAACCTGACGGAAAAGGAGATCATAGTCTGCACTCCAAGGATGAGGGAAATAAGGACCGAATTGAAGAAGGCAATAGAAAATACCATAAAACGCGGTGCACGCGTTGTTTTCGTGGCCCCGCCCAATAAGAGGGTGCCTGAGAACTCAGAAGTGTACAGGAAGGACAGCCTTATCGCGACGGACGTTGTGAGTGACTCAACAAGGGCGCTGATAGCAGGACCGGACATAGATGCATGCGGCTACACCGATGCTCCAGTGCTTGCGATGCATGTCAGGCAGTTCATCAACATAATTATAGGAAACACGATAGCGGAGGGATAGCCACTTGACCTTCAGAGGACATGACATAATGCTCGGCGGCCATGTTTCAACAGCAGGCGGCCTCTGGAATGCGCCAGTCAGGGCAGGCAGATTCGGCTTCGCCACATTCCAGATTTTTTCGAAGAACCAGATGCAGTGGAATGCCAGGCCTATCCCCGAGGAAGAGAGGAAGTCATTTATTGCCAAGACCGTTGAGATGAAAATGCAGAAAATCATGATTCATGCTTCATACCTCCTGAACCTTGGGGCATCAAAGGAGCCCCAGAGGGAAAAGACCCTGAACGGATTCCGGGAGGAACTGAGGAGGGCAGATGCTTTGCAGGTGGAATACCTGGTGATACATCCGGGATCTGCAGGCGAAGGGACTGAGAAACAGGCAATCAGGAACATATCAGCCGGCATACGCGAGTCGATGGGCGAAAACCAGAATGTGCAGGTTCTGCTTGAGACCGCGGCGGGACAGGGGAGCAATGTGGGCTACACATTTGAGCAGCTGGCCGAGATGATCGATGGCGCAGGGGATAAGGAAAGAATTGGTGTGTGCTTCGACACCTGTCATGTGTATGCCTCCGGATACGACATCCGCAGCCCTGAAGGCTACAGTGAAACAATGGACAGGTTTTCTTCCGCAATTGGGATGGAGAGGCTCAGGGGAATCCACCTGAATGACAGCAAGGGAGCCAGGGGGAGCAGACTGGACAGGCATGAGCAGATTGGCAAGGGAAGCCTCGGGATAGACGGCATATCGAATGTCATAAATGATCTGCGGCTCTCGAAGGTTCCCATGTGCCTGGAAACGCCCCTGGGAGAGGAAGGTTACGAAATGGACATTGAAAAGATAATTGGCGCAATCAGCAGGTGAACGATTCTTGAAGATTTTTGCATTTCGCCCATACATTTTTTCAGGGGAGGCGAAGGATTACCATTCGCCGCCTTACGACACCATCTCGAAGGAAATGGAGACCGAGCTGAAGAAGAGCCCATACAACATCACCCACGTCACCCTGCCGGAAAAGGAGGACTACAGTGATGCGCAGTCCACCCTGAGGAGCTGGATGGAAAAGGGGATACTGAAGAAGGCTCAGGAAGACTGCATGGTGATACTTTCACAGGAGTTCAGGTATGATGACCATGATCAGAGGAGATACGGTCTCATGGCTCTGACGCAGGTATTCCCGGCAGACGGGAGCATAAAACCCCACGAACGCACCTTCGAGGGGCCAAAGAAACAGAGGCTCAACCTGATGGCCGCGCTGAGATGCCAGCCTGAACCAATTTTCCTGCTGGTCTCAAACCAGAATTTCCTCTCCCTGATCAGGAAGCACGTCGAGGATCATTCCCCGGATGTTGAGATAGAGGAGCCTATCGGAGTTGTCAACCGGGCATACTTTGTAAGGGATGCCCAGACCATTGAACTGCTGACGAACTCGGTAGGCCAGGATAACTCCATAGTGGCAGACGGGCACCACAGGCTTGCGGCAACGATAGAGCTCGCAGCACTGTCCGAAGGCAAGAGCAAGGAATTCTGGAGCAGATGCCTAAGCTACATTTGTTCCGTCTCGGACTCCGGGCTTTTGATTGGGGGAATCCACAGGTGCCTTGAAATTCCGGTGGACTTGAATGCACTCATGTCGCGCCTGAATGATCTCTTTACCGTGGAAAAGGTGGAAAATCCCAAATCTCTCGCTGACATAACGATTTACGCAAATGGATTTTATGCGCTCAAGCCCAACAAGGCAAAGATTCTGGAGACCATGGGGTGGAATGAAGATCAGGTTTATCCTGCACTGATAGCCAGGGAAGTGATTCTTAAGAGGGCACTGTCTCTCGAGGAGAGCCAGATTGAGGTCGGAGTGAAATACATCCACAACTCAGATGAGGCAATAAGGGGGGTGAACGAGGGTAAATTTTCCATGGCTATCCTTCTCCCATCATGGGACAAGGAGACCTTCATCAAGCTTATTATGAAAGGTGGGTTGCTAACCCAGAAGTCAACATATTTTTACCCGAAGCCTCCTTCAGGGTTGGTGCTTAACTGCTACGAAGAAGAGGCAGCATAGGCAGACCCCGGTGCCACTGTAGCTTAGACCGGCAGAGCAGCTGATTCGTAATCAGCAGGTCGGGGGTTCAAATCCCTCCAGTGGCTTTTTGTTGGGAAAGATGAGTTCTAAATACTATACAATAGAGAATATTTTGAATTTGAATATGGCATTTACTGCCTGTAAGCCCTCATTATCTAAATCTTGAAGTTTCCCTCCGCGGTCATCTCTCTTTAATCAATTGAATACTGTGATCTAATGTATACCCGACATTACTTTGCTATTAATATTTCCCGTATTCTGAGGACATTTTTGGAATATTCTCAACTTGAGGAGTATGTTTCTTGAGTTACTGTCTGGTAGTTCGATTTAATATGTAATTATAATAAGTATAAATCTGGCTTACAATTATATACTACCAAATTATAAGTAACTGATGAGCGATAAAGTTACGGTATCAGCAAAGATCAGCCGCGAACTTTTGAAAGAGGCTAAAGAAAGAAAGGTTGACATATCCGCCACAATTAGAAAGAGTCTGGAAGAAACGATAAATCAGAAAAAGCTTGACGAACTTATGATCCTAATGCGGGAGATACAGCCATGGTTAAAAAAAGTGGGTAAGGATGGTTGGATAAATAGCATAAGGGAAAACCGTGATTCAAGATGAAAATTTTTGATGCCTCGGCAATATTAAATTTATTGGAGGAAGGCACTTTACCCAATTTCTTAGAATCAGCCACAATCAGTCTCGCACTTTACGAGATAGGTAATGCTGTCTGGAAACAAGTTCACTTGACAAAAAGATTAAGCCAGTCTCAGGGAGAAAAGATAATTCTTTCGGCATCCATATTGATAGAGAAAATGCGACACATCAGTACAGATGTTGTGAATGCGTTGAAACTTGCAGTCAAAGAAGATTTGACGTTCTATGATGCATCTTACCTGCAAGCTGCATATTCAACAAAGTCTGAGCTTATTACGGATGATAAGAAACTGCGTGATAAAGCAGCAGGATATGTCAAAACCTCAGGCTCTCCTGGTTAGGGCTTATAATCAGCAGGCCGGGGGCTCAAACCCCTCCAGCATCTTATCTGGCCAAATACTGCATTTTTTGTCAAGCTCTGCAGCGTAAATTTCAGCATTTTGTTGATTTGACACGTACAGGAAGGGAGGAAAGATTATAGCAGGGAAAAAACTGGGTGAACGTGATCAAAGCTGTTGCTTTCATGCCAAACACTCCCACTCTGATAGGGGATATGGGGGTGGAACATAAAGACACAATCGCTGCACTGAGGTCATTCGGAAGCGAAATTTCTGGAGAAATTGATGCGGCGGTAATAATGACTCCCCATTTTCAGACTTCTGGGTCCTTCGGTATCGTGGCTTCAGCAAGACTCAGGCAGATTTTTGATTACTACGGATTCCCTCCAAGTTTCTATGAGGTCAGGTACGAGCCTCCGGGCGATCCTCAACTCTCTGAACAGATAATAACCATGGGAAAGGATGCCGGGATCAGGATCGGGCAGGTCAGCAACTGGGGGCTTGATCATGGCGCATGGTCTCCCCTCTTTCACGTCTTTAGGAATGCAGATGTCCCGATAGTACCGCTTTCAATTTGCCCGGATCTCGGATACCAGGCGCATGTAATGCTCGGAAGGATAATGCGATCCCAGTCCATAACAAACAATCTGTGCGTGCTTTCAACTGGATCGCTGATCCACAGGCTCGATCTTTTCCAGACAGGTACAGACATGACACCACCAAAGGCTCTGGAATACCTGAATATATGCATTTCAGCGCTTGGTGACGGGAAATGGGAAAGCATCTGGAATGCTCCGCCAGATCTCATAAAAGCAGCTTCCCCGGAGGGCCACAATCTCCCCCTGAGATTCATACAGGGGGTTGTGGGAGACAGATTCAGGGCCAGAATCCTGGCCAATGAGATTGAATTCAATGCAGCCTCCCTAACCACAGCAGTATTTGAAGAAGCCTGAGCCATTACTCTGTGCAGCAATGCCGCCCTACCGGATCAGATGGGAATGTCTGGCAGGGGAGTAAATGCCCAGCCGACCTCCGTACTCTTGCAGACTAGGAATTTTACAATGCTGGTAGGTGAATTTTCAGGAAATAGAAGTTCATACGCAGCAATAATATACGTTCTCCAAAATTTGATATTCTTGATCTTCCAGTATTGAGGAGAGCATGCCATTACCATAACATTTGCAGCTGGACAGGAAAATGGAGTTCCATATGGGCCGTTGGCTATCGCATCTATTTTACGCCTTTCCACTGCAACATTGACATAGTCTGAGATGGAATCTGAAACAAAGGATGGAGAATTTGAAATTTACAAAAAGGAACCTCACAATGTGGTTGGAATCAAGATAACTTGTATTACATAACCTTTCAAGATGAGCATTTAATTTATCTTTGGCAATGGTGGATCACGGGGTCGAACGATCACATTCTTTCTGTTAAATTAAAGGCAAGGCAGTGAATTAACCACTTTAATAATTACAGTGCAATGCTGGATTTGTAATCACTTTTCGAACAAGGCAACCGCAATAACCGTTGATCCGTTTGGACCCGCCTTCAGTGAATGCCTGCAATTTAATGGGAACTCGGCATGATCTCCCTCTTTCAGATTCTGAACATGCCCATCAATC
>JAKATN010000014.1:9755-32824 GCA_021818715.1 Thermoplasmata archaeon | reverse complement strand
CATTGAATACTGACTTATTGCTTCGTTTCCATCGCCGGGATACCATGACACTATGTACCTGCCACCCGTATATAGGTTCGCATTCATCCCACGACTAAAGCCGTGGGCTTTCTGCTTAAGATCGTAATAGTATGGATCATATTCGATTTTGAAGGTTGTCATAAGATATGGGAGGACTTCAAAAAGCTGGTTCATGGAGATCATATTTGATATTTTGTTTGCTTTGTATCCTCATTGACGCAATCAGGAAAAACCCATTCCCAATTTAGTGCATTTAGATAATTCAATCATTTGCCGTTACATTTGCATTATAACAGATTCCGCAGTATTGTTGATGTCAACAGGGGCATTGCCAATATATGCGAGAAGGAATGTATAACTCCCGCTGAAGCCCACGGATACCTTATAGGAAAATAATGAAGCCCCCTGAAAATAAAAATAGGTGAATCCAAGAGTGGATATATTGGCAGAGATGCTGTCTTTCGATTTGTTGCCATTCCAAATAGTGTAGTACTGGGCATAATAGTGGGAGTAGAAGCTACTGCTGCTGCCATTGCTGGACATCTTGAACTCCAATAGCTCAAAATTACCGTCAGAGGTGCTGTTGTAGTAGACATACTCACCTGAAACAATGCCGGAGTTATAGGCAAGGGCACTCCCATTGGTTAGGCGCGGGTTCCCCTGCTCGTCAAAGTTAGCGTTAACCCCTGAGGCACTCGAGATGTCAGAAGAAGATGGGAACCTGAATGTAGCCCCTGAGGTCCCTCTTTCCAAAACATGGAGAAATGGAGTAATGAGGATTCCCATTATTATGATGAAAATAGCAATGCTGACAATGATCCCCAATCCTTTGGCAACCGCGTATTGTCTTAGAACCATACGCACCCACCTCTGGTTTTTGAGCACAGGCTGTGGCCACTTACGGGATTAAATACAGGCAAGCTCTGTTTGGATCCGTGGATGGAATTGCCAGTGAGACCAGCAATTACAGAGCCTTGAATGCTGGCAGCACCTGATCTTACACTTATCTGCGATAAGCAAAAGATAGATCCCAAAAAAAGTGCCACTGCAATCAATGCCCACAAGCAAGGATCACCTTCTCTTTCTCATGAACGCAAGCACCGACACGATTGCCACGGCCGATATCACTCCTCCAAATATTCCATACAGCTCATCTGCTGCCATCCCAGATCCTGAAGATGATTTCTTGATGGGAGAGAACGTGATGGTATTTGATACGTTGTTTCCATTGACAGATATTGAACCAGACGAAACCGAAACAGAATATCCAGAGACGCTACCGACGGTAAAAGAATACGTTCCATTGGGGGCCGTGAACGTGATAGTGCCTGTAGTTGATGATTTGTTTGCTCCATTGAAGATCACATACCACAACGTGCCGGAAGGAAGGCCAGTTTCGGAGAACGTTACGGTATAGCTTGATCTGGCTGTCTGGGAGAATGTTATGGACACTGACACCGATCCCCCGTTAACCGTGAATGAACCTGAAGCCGGTGAAGGTCTGAATGTCTTGTTGGACGAAGCAACCGAGTATGAATATGATCCATTTGGTTCCTGTATGGATATTGTGCCTGATGTTGATGCGTAAGTCATACCATTACTTAGGTTGACGTACCATGCCATGCCTGCTGGGAGACCCGATTCCGAGAATGATACCGTATAAGAAGACAGGGCTGTGCCGCCTTCGGGGATGTTTGTGGATGTAATGTTAGCTGTGATGCTTCCAGTTGAATTTGTCTCGTAAATAGCCACGAGTATTCCAGAAAACATATCATAGTAAAAAATCATATCCTGCCCATTCGCTGAAAGAACCACTCTATCCGTAAGAAATATTCCGTCAGGGGTGCTGACTTTTATCGAGGTGCTGACGCTGGCATTCGGGCCCAGTGGGCTTGTACCGTTGTTCAACTCCGATATCAGGCCCTTACCGAGCCAGAAAGAGAAGTCATTCCAGTCAATGTACAAAGTAGTAATGCTTGTTGATCCGGAAGGAGCGCCCTGGCTCGTTATTCTCAGTTCTACAGTATTGTTGGTCAAATTGACGGCAATCGCCTGCATTGTCAGATTACCGCTGGAAGTGCTGCCTTTGTAGACTGATGTGACACTGTAGTCTGCGTAAGCCCCGACGAATGCCCACACTGGAGGAGTTGTAGCGAAAGGCGTGAATCTGACTGTCTGAACTACGCTGCTTCCACTGACAGTTATATTTCCGGACGATGGCATTCGCGTATACCCACTTACGTTACCTACAATGTATGAATATGTTCCATTCGCTACAGGGAAGGATATCGTATTGCTGATGGATGATGATTCAGGGTTTCCCTTAAGTGTTACGCCCCAGGAGGTTCCAGGCGAAAGGCCAGTCTCCGTGAAGTTTAAAAAATAATACCCGCTTGGCGGGGACGTAGAAAAGGTTACCGCGACTGAAACGTTATTGCCTGAGACCGAGATGGACCCGCTGGATGGATAGGCAAAATAACCACCGGGCACCGATGTACTGATGCTGTAGTACCAGGTGCCGTTAAATTCAGGTATCGTATAATTCGCCGTTGTCGCAGTCGCATAAACGGTATTAAAAATACCCTTGCTCTCCATGGATGAATTTGCGATGTTTATTGTCCAGATGCTGCTTGATGGCAGTCCTGTTTCTGTAAAATTGACATTGTAAGACATTATAAAATGGATGTACACCGTCATTGGCGCTCCATTAATATTCAAATCCTGGTATGTCTGATCGGAATTATTAAAATACGCTTTGTAGCCGCTGTAGCCACTGACAAAGGGGACAGCCGAGGCAATCCATGTCCCATTTACCAACTCAAAAACATGCGTGCTGCTGCTCGTGATGTTAGACGAACCTACGTCATTATAGCTGAGGTCCGTTAAAGCTGCCATCCAATTCATTCCCGAAGGAAGACCGCTCTCAATAAGAGTAACATCATATGTCTTGTTGAAGTAAACGTTGTATGTTAGGTTGCTGCCGCTGATAGTTACGGCATCGGGTATCTGATTGGGAGTGGTCATGGTCACATTGCTGGCATAACCCACACTGGCAGGGGTAAAGGAATAATTGCCGTTTGCCAACGTGAATTGAATTATGGTGGAACTTGAGCTATTGATTGTTGACACGAATCCGCCGGATCCATCTCCTCCGAGAGAAACATTCCAGGGATGCCCCGCAGGAAGCCCCGTTTCCTTTATGGTAAGAGTATACTTTCCCGATACGCCCTGAAAAGGCGAATAACCCCCAGTTGAAGGCGAACCCCGATTCGTATGGCCGCCTACCAATGCGAACGATGCACCCAGAAGCGCGATTACTACAACCGCTGAAAGGGCATTAAACCATATCTTTCTCATGCCATTTTTTCGATTTTCCACGCGAAAGAAAAACTGTGTGAATATATTAGATAGTACGACACAAAAAGTGCTGGAATGTGACAAATATTAAGAGAAAGGGTTTCAGGAAAATCTCACGAGGAATTTCTGCACCTGAAGCCTAATTTATGCGGATACATCAAAAAAAAAATGGACAAGGATGTGAAAAGTGCTATTTATCGTGGAATAATAGGGGATTGTGAAACGAAATGCCAGAAATGCTCGTTATGCTGACCAGAGGCAAAGATACATAAATATTGAGATATTTGCTTTCAGTTTTGCGTTCAATATGGTGAAGGACGCAAGGACCAATGCCGGATTTCTTTTCCGTGTAGGGGGAGTCTATACCGTCAATGGAAATCATAAAAGTTCTCTGCATTTCCTGGGTCATATAAATATGCTCGAGGTGAAGGCATTCCCATGAAGATATGTGAGATAGGCATGGCAGGTGAAGTACCTACAGAGAATGACCTATTTCCTGGTATGGAAAAGATACCTGGCGGCGTAGAAAGCAATGCGAGGATTGAAGATGGGCGCTCCATTCTGTCATTCCGGGCATACAGATGTATCCACTGACTGATTTACAGGTCATCCTTTCAATAATGTCAGGTTTGCTGGTTGGTTTCTCACTCGGCTTAATTGGCGGAGGTGGATCAATACTGGCAATTCCGCTTCTCATCTATTTAGTTGGCTTCGATCATCCCCATATGGCAATAGGCACCACCGCACTGGCCGTAGGAATCAATGCATACCTGAACCTGATTCCGCACACACTCAAAGGAAACGTCAACTACAGAACTGGCGCCATATTTACCATACCTGGAATAGTTGGTGTTCTTTTAGGATCAGAACTGGGGCTTTTAACGCCCGGAACGTACCTACTTTTCTTCTTCGGTTTCCTGATGATAGCCATCGCATTATACATGCTCAAGAGAAAGTGCGTTGATATGTCCGCCGCACAGAGATCTGGGTTCACTTCCTACCCAAAACTTGTCTCCATCGGGTTTGTTGTTGGCTTCGCATCAGGCTATTTTGGCATTGGTGGAGGATTCCTGATAGTGCCTGGCCTGCTCTTTGGAGGTGGCCTTAACATACTACAGGCGGTGGGGACATCCCTGATGTCTGTCGGAACATTTGGTGTGGTGGCCGCTGTCCGTTATTCACTCAGCGGAGAACTCGATCTCGTGATCAGCGGTCTCTTCATTGCAGGGGGTATACTTGGAGGCTGGATCGGTGCACACCTTGCAAGCAGGGTACCGAAGAGAAGATTGACTCAGATATTTGCGTTTCTAGTTATATTCGTGGCAATCTACATAATATATCTGAACGATACGGTGCTTCTGCACTTCTGATCACTGTTTCCATTCGTCTGACGCAACAGAATGTGCATCATTACATTCTGGTTAGAGTTTGTAGCACACATTTTTATGATGATGGTGCGAGGCCCTCTGTTGATAATCTCACGAAAATCGGAGTTCCTGCCAAAGATATTCATGGAATGAAGCAGTCGTATTCCTACGGCTGACACTGGTTGTTTGAACTCTCAATGAAATGATGTTCAATCCCTTGGACTCATTCTTCAATTTCGGGCGGGGGGTATATGATATGCGGGTTATTGTATGACCCATTTCTGTAAGTCAACATGCTTGCCGGGTCAATTTCTCTTGTAGCTCCGATTAATTTATCAACGGTAGTGAAGGTTTCCGCGTAAAATATGAAAAAAGAAAACCTGGACCAGTTCTTGTATAATAGTAATCTATCTCGCAGGAATTCTGATTCATTTATGGCGGGCAGCCATTTTTGGTAGTCACCCGACATGATTATGCTGGGCAACAGAACGCCCTCGGCCACATTGGTGTCAAACGAAACCTCTTCGTAAATTACCCCCGCATCAAGCATTTTTGTGATCTTCCTGCGAACTGTACGGGCGGGCACTCTAAGTTCCTGAGCAATTTTATTTATGCTCATTGATAGAGGGTTCTGGTACATAACGGCATTCAGAACGAATTGCTCGCTGGGAGATATCAACCTTTCTTTTTGAGGAGAATCGTTCATAATTTCTACCAAATTCAACGCGTGACCAAGGGTTTTTTCAAGGTCGTGCAATTGCCTTTTCATCCCTGAATCATCTGATGCAATCAGGGAAATACTGGAAAACTCTCTTTCGACGTTTGAATCGCCCCTATAGTCTGCGAAGTTCGGCAGCTTAAGGGTACCAAAAATCACACGTTCTACCAGAGGAAATTCTGAAAAATGGTCAGAAATTTCTCTAGCGAAACTATTTCCGGCACTGGTCAAAATGAAGTAACGATTCCAGGGCATAAACCTGCTGTCCGCATAAAACTTTACCCCACGAACCAATCCTGATTCCAACAGGTTGTTTATCCGGTTTTTAATAACTTCCGGATGCACGTGAAACTCTTTTGCCATTTTGTAGACAGAAGGCTTGTTCGTAAAATGTGAACCTTCGCTGATTGGCCATTGGAATTTGCGTATTATTTTCATTGATAGTTCATCAAGCGGCAATTTGCTACGCACCCCTATTGATATTTACCGATGATGGCTGAACCGCCCCGCGTGTAAACGTCAAATGAAAAATGTCCAAAACAGTTTATCGAAATGAGCCCAACCATATTTATGATTTTCGATCAACCTTATGTGGTGTAGTTAATGAGAGCCTGAAAAAAAGTTTTTAAGTTATGAAGCCGTTGGTTTTTTAGATCGAACTATGTTAAACATTTCGGACGTTCTAGATCGTTCTTCGGAGAAATGGCCCCACAAAAATTTTCTTTACTTCAACGACGTGGCAATTAATTTTGAAATTTTCAGAGGAAGAGTGCTCAAATGGGTCTCGTTTCTCAGAAAGAGCGGTATAAAAGCCGGAGACGTCGTCTCTGTTTTTTCAAAGAACAGGCCGGAGATGCTTGAACTATGGATGGCTGTAAACCGCATAGGCGCTCTTTATTCCCCATATAACTTCAACCTGAAACAAGAAGAGATAAAGGCTCTAGTCGACGATTCAAAGCCCGCTGTCCTTTTCACGGATTCTGTATTGACCGCTGATCCCGGAACCAGAATAGTGGAATTTGACAAGGTGAATCTTACTGGTGCAGATGATTTTGTATATCAAACCGATCCTGACCAGGTCTCAACTCTTCTCTACACCTCGGGAACCGAATCTGCTGCAAAGGGCGTTATGAACTCCCATCTAAACTGGTACTCCTCACTAATAAGTTCGATCTACGATCTGGACTGGCGGCATGATGACGTATTCCTGTTGAGCATTCCCGTGTATCACGTGGCTGGTCTCTACACGTTCCTCGGCTTTATGAATGTTGGGGCCTCCATTGTACTTGAGGCTGTTCCGAATCCATCTGAAATAGTTTCACTAATAAACAGATACAAAGTAACATACCTAATTTTTCCCCCAACGGTCTTCATCGGTCTCTCTCGGTTTGTAAAGGAACCCTTCACAACCATTAAAAAGTGCATAAGCTTCGGAGCGTTTATAAGTGAAACGCAGTTCGAGGCCGTTTCGAAAATTTTTCCAGGCGTTCAATGGAGAAATTATTACGGTATGACGGAGACCACTCCAATGGGAACAACGCTTCAGCCTTGTGATTTTGAGAGTAGAAAGGAATCTATAGGGCGGCCCCACATCAATATTTCCCTGAGGCTTGTCAAGGATGACGGAACAGAAGCCAAAATGGGGGAAGTTGGTGAGATACTGATGAAAGGGCCAACAATCGCCAAGGGTTATTTCAACGACGAGGCAAAGACTAAGTCTTCTTTCGACGGAGGATGGGTCAGATCTGGCGATCTTGCTGTGATGGATAAAGAAGGTTTCCTTTACTTTGTGGATAGGAAGAAGGATATTATACGCACGGGTGGCGAGAACGTCCCTTCGGTAGAGGTGGAAAGAGAACTCCTAACACACAGATCCATAGGAGAAGCTGCGGTGGTTGGCATAAAGCATCCCTACTGGATGGAGGCGGTCACTGCGTTTGTCACTGCCCAAAAAGATCAGAAGGTTGATCAGTATGAAGTCATTGAATACCTTAAGTCAAGAATCGCGAATTACAAGGTACCTAAGAAAATAATAGTCTTAAGTTCTCTTCCGCACAATGCAAGCGGGAAGATTCTCAAGAAAGAACTGCGGGAACAGTACAAGGGCCTTTATTTAAACGAACAGGCGAAAAAGTGACTGTGCAGGAGAGGATTACAGATGGCAGGACAATAACTGAGACCGATATCGTACTGTTCTCCTACTTTACGGGGGACTGGACCTACCTTCATACTGACAGGGAAATGGCGCAGAATAGCATTTTCGGCGAGAGAGTGGCCCATGGGTATCTGACCCTGTCGGTTTCGCTTGGTCTTATGATACGTGCTGGCGCAATTGATACAGATGTTTTCATGGCACTGAAGTCCATAGAGAGGGTCAGTTTTCTCAAGCCGGTCAAAATAGGTGATACTTTAACAGTCTCATATTCAGCGGAGAGGAGAGGCTCAAAGTCCGGTTCTGTTGTTGTAACGCTTTCGGCCAAGACATTCAATCAGAGAAAGGAGCGTGTGATGGAATTCGTCACAGTACATATTGAAAAAAAGAGATAAAAAGGGAATGAACACATGATATCGTATGCGCAGTTGAAGGGTGAAAAGAAAAGAGTTGCAGTCGTGGGAACTGGGCAGACTAAATTCGAGGCAAGGAGCCCTGAGAAAACTTATTATGAGCTTGCTCTGGAAGCCGCACTGACAGCCATAAACGATGCCGGGATTACTTCCAGGGACATAGATTCTGTCGTTTATGGGATATATAATGATCTGTTTGAGAGGCAGATAATGCCGGATACGTACGTTCATGACTATCTTGGAATGTACGGGAAGTCCGGAATAAGGGTCACAACCGGGGGTGCTACTGGAGGCTATGCGTTCAGGGCAGGCTATTCAGAGGTTGCCTCAGGGCTCTCGGATGTCACCATGGTCATAGGGGTTGAGAAAGCTCAGGACTGTTATGACTGGGCGCAGGGAAAGACGACTCCTGAAGTTATAAAGTCCATTGCTTACAGTTCCGATATGACTTGGGAATTTCCACTGGGAACATCTGCTGCATCTTCATACGCCATTCTTGCATCGGCGCACATGAAGAAGTATGGCACCACCGAGGAACAGGCGGCCCTGGTAAGTGTAAAGAACCATGGCAATGCTATCAGCAATCCCTTTGCCCAGAGCCCAATGAAAATCACCGTGGATGACGTAATGCAGTCCAGAATGATTTCCTACCCGTTCAAGATGCTTGACTGTTCACTTTACACGGAGGGTGCATATGCACTTATTCTTATGAGCGAGGAGAAAACCATGAGAATGGGCATTAAAGACCCGGTGTGGGTCATGGGAATAGGTTCGTCCAACGACAAATCATTCACCGGATCAAGAACTGTGAAGGACAGGATGGGAAAATATGGCGACATAGCTGACCTGAGGAATCATTATGAATCTGCAGTGCAGGCTTACAATATGGCCGGCATTCAGGACCCAGAAAAGGTTATTGATGTTGCGGAACTTCACGATGCTTTCAGTTTCACGGAGATTCAGGCTTACGAGGCAATGGGATTCTGTGGCAGGGGCAAAGGAGGTAAATTTATCGAGGATGGGGTTCCATTGATGAACGGTGATCTCCCCGTTTCGCCATCTGGAGGGCTTCTTGGGGCAGGGCACGCGGTGGGAGCCACCGGAGTTATGCAGATAGGCGAGGTAGTGAATCAGCTAAGAAACAGGGCAGGGAAAAGGCAGGTCGAGATAAGAAGTGGGATCGGCCTGGCTCATTCAATTGGTGGGCCAGGATCGTCATATTGCTCGGTCTCCGTGATGGGGGTGGATTAGGATGAAGACATCTACTGAAAAAGCCAGAGAAACCTTAAGAAAGGAGCTTAAATCAAAACCACTTGAAAGCGTGATTGACGGGATTATTGCTGAAAAACTTAATCTGAACACTTCTGTTCTGGAACGCGAAAAATATTTCGAAATTCCAGATAAAATGGTGATGTTCTATAAGTACAGCTATGGAGAGCAGTCACGATTCTTCTCCGAACTGATGAATCACGCTAAACTTCAAGGCTCCAGATGCATGAAATGCGGAATAGTGTATTTTCCTCCAAGGTCCAGATGCTCTGAATGCTACGGCGAAATTGAATGGAAAGAGGTTAGTAACGAAGGAACCGTGCTGTCCAGCACAACATCGTGGTACGCAACATCAGAGTTTTTCGATAGCGTTCCATACGCGGTTGGGTATGTTAAGCCTGTGGATGCTGACACGGGCATGCTTCAGAGAATAGATCTCAAGGGCAGGGAAATTGTTGAACCCGGCACTAGGGTTATTGCAAGGTTCAAGGAAAGAAGAAAAGGGGTTGTATCTGATTTCTGGTATGAAATAATGGAGTAATGCTAATGCCAGGCACAAACCTGCTTCGAATGATGGAAGAGGGTCTTCTCAAGGCCGAGAAGGATATTTTCCTCTTTTATGACAAGACCTACAATTCCAGCGAGATTCGAAGAATGTACCGATCCGTTGCAAGATACCTCACCGATCTTGGAATCGGCAATGGAGATGTGGTGGCAATTGACCTTCTTAACCGGCCGGAATTGCTCATAATTGCCATGGGATCATGGATGGCAGGCGCAACAGTCACACCTATCAACGTCCACCTCAAGGAAGAGGAGATTTCGTACCAGATAACGGATTCTGGCACTAAAATAGTCTTTGGAGAGTTATCTTACAAAGAAAGGATTGATAACGCGATAGAGAAGACGGGGATGAACGTTAAAAAAGTTATACTGGACTTTGATAAAAGGGAACCCTCAGGGGAGCTTTACAGGAGAGTGTTTCACGGTGAGGTTGATGTTGCTTCTGTTCCTGGCAATCCAGACGATCTTTTTCTCATATATACCTCCGGGACCACAGGAAAACCGAAGGGTGCAATCCTTACGGCAGATAACATATACAGGGAGTCAGTTCAGTTGCAGCAGGCGGTGGGGTTACAGAGCGATGACAGGATCATAATTATCCTTCCCCTATTTCACGTGAACAACCTTATGTTTAGCATTGCTGCTATATTGAGGGGCGGATCGCTTGTTATTCTCAGAAAATTTGATCCTGATGAATTTTTTGACTCAGTAAGGAAATATAAACCAACGTTGTTTTCCGGTGTTCCCACAATTTATAAGATACTTTCTGACTCTGCAAGCCAGGAGCATAAGATTTGCCTCTCTTCCCTCAAGATCGGAATATGTGGGGCAGCCCCCATGCCCTTGAAGTGGTTTGATGATTTTGAGAAGGCATACGGAATAATGATAATCGAAGGGTATGGGATGACCGAGGGTACGGTCGCATCAACGATAAATCCAAGATTCGGGATGCGAAAAATAGGATCAATCGGAATACCCATGCCGGGACAGGACGTTAGAATTTTCTCTGAGAATGATGAGAATCTTCCTCCTGGTGAAATTGGAGAAATCGTAATCAGAGGTCCAAACGTTATGAAAGGGTACCACAATAGAAAACAGGAAACGGAAGAAACTCTCAGGAACGGCTGGCTTCACAGTGGTGACCTTGGATACATGGACAAAGATGGCTATTTCTTTATTGTTGACAGGAAGAAAGATATGATAATACGTGGTGGGGAAAACGTGTACCCCAAGGAGATTGAAAATCTTATCAGCACCATGCCTAAGGTATCTGAGGTGGCTGTGGTCGGCAAGCCGGATGACACATACGGCGAAGAGGTGGTCGCGTTTATTGTGAAGAAGGATCCTCAACTATCAAGCAGAGAGGTGATTGAATTCTGCAATGCCCACATCGCCTGGTACAAGTGCCCCAGGGAGATATTCTTTATTGACGATCTTCCAAAGAATTCGGTCGGAAAGATACAGAAAAATGACCTCAGGCAGAGGCTAAGTTAGATCCCCTGTGCCGGTAGGATCTGTCGCGGGATTCAAAGTTTCTATGATGGCTGTTATATCGTTTCCTTACTGATACAGAATCCACAGATTAAGAGACCCAGGTTTTAACCGCATGACGCCCTGATGAGTCTCTCTCTGCATCTCAATCTATCACCACATACTTTATAAAAAAGGTTCTCTCATGAATTTAGCCCTCTTTCATTACAAGGCATCGAAACAGCACGCCAATGATCCTGAACGACATTATATAGATTGAAATATTAGGTTCGGCCCTCTGTCGATACGAGCCCGTCTACATACAAATTCATCCATTGGAGTTTTACTGCCCCCTGATATTCGCTATTCCTGCATAAAAAGGTCTCCACTGCGTCTCACCGAATGCATCAGAAATGAAACATCACTGCATCCCGAACATAAGGGGATAGAGAAGACGACAGGCAAGGAAAAACGGCGTTTCCCAATGTATTTGTGGCCGTTTTAATCTCGGTTCAGAAAATGAGGCCGTCTAGTCGCAATGAACGGGTTATCCCAGATATCCTTCACCAGGGAACTGACAGTGCTGCCTCCGGTATATGATACCCCGCCCGATATTTAGAACGAAATTGTAACGCCGCTGGTCGGACTTGAACCGACGACCGCCCGGTTAACAGCCGGGTGCTCTACCAACTAAGCTACGGCGGCATTGCTCCGTGACGCAGAGCATTATGTCACTCTTAATTTTTTCGGGCATCTTCCGTCTTTCCGTTTCATGCATGTCGTTGATGCATAACCGTTTCAGGGAACTTAATGGAGCCATATCCCAAGCTTATGGATTTATTGAATCGATATCTTCTCCGGCGATGCCTGAAAGTTCTTCGTGAAGAGCTGCAATTCTGTCTGCAGCATCATTGAGCCCTTTCTCTCTGTAATTGCTGATGACGTCCTTTACCGTTATTCTTTCAGAAAGGGAGAAAAGGTTATCGGCATGAGCCACAATTTTTTCCTCAAGTGTACGGGGCATGAGATCATGATCAGGGAGGCCGAGAGCAATGGCCTCTTCGTCAGTTATCCCGGCTCCGGTGTGCCTTTTCACAATCTGCACTATGGTTTCTGATATCTTGTATTCCCTCAATATGGAAGCTCCGGCAATTCCGTGATCAATCCCATTTGTTTTGGTGCGGCCAATGTCGTGAAGGAGGGCGCCAGCCCTGACAATTGCTTCCGATGCGCCGCATTTTCTAGCAATGGCAACAGCGAGTGCAGACACTGCTGCACAGTGGGCAATGAGTTTCTCGTCTGCCCCGGCTTCCGAGAATATTCTCATGATTTCATCTTCTCCCGGAATGTAATCCACGGTCTTCCCCCTTGGATTGGGAATCACGTTGAGGCCGGTGACGGTCTTTCTCTGAAATTCACTCCCATCAAAAATCCTGTCAAGGGCAATTGCAAGGGCTGCCACCTCACTGTGTGGCTGGTTCGTTACGCTCACGTTGTAATCAGACATTTCATACGCTTCCGGCGGGACCTTTGAGGCACCAACCAGGATCATAAGGTTCCTGCTTCTGAATTCGTCCCTGATCTTCTCAGTGACGGATTCGATTGGTTCTCCGTACATAGTCAGATGTATCTTGACGCCTGGAAATTCCCTGTAAGTTTTTTTCCAGTTTTCTCCGCTCCTGACAGTGAAGTTTCCCCCGAATTTCCCGGTCGTCCTCCTGATTGTGTTTTCAAGCGGAAGGTCGCTGGAATCTATGATTATGCCAGAAGCCCCGAAAGCTCTTGCAACAAGCGCGACATGAGTCGTAATGCGTTTATCTCTGAATGGCCTGTGGCCGATCCTTAGGACAATAACTTCAGGCAAAAAGTGATCACTGGCGTTCAGGCATCTAGCACGCGCTCTATCTTGTATCCCTTAATATGGAGAACGTTTGATCTCCTGACTATGCCCTTGAGGAGTATCTGGGATATGCCAAGTTTTTCTGCAGCATCGCCGACAAAAACTCCTTCATTCGACATCATGCCTGTAATGGAATTCTCGTATTCCTCCAGCTTCTCGTCTGACAGCGTGGTGGCATATATGATGTCTGAAAGCTCTGACATGGTACCCATTATGTTGATCTGCACGTTTGTGTAATAGGTGTGGAACGCCTTTTCTGGTCCGTTCGGGCCGGTTATCCACTGGCTCTCAATCATCTTGATCTTGTCCAGATACATGAGAGCCTTCTTTCCAGTAATGCCATATTGCTTCTCAATCCTGTCCATGGTGACCCATTCGCTGGAAAGGTCGGTAAGCAGCTTCCTCTTGACCTCGGTGTCGGCTGCATGAAAAATCGAAACAAGTTCGCCTACGTCATTGACAACCTTTATTCTTACAACCATTCCACACCCCATGGCAGGATAAGATTTAAATTATGGCATAATTAGAATATTTTTGATTCATCTCTTTCTGCTCTTTATCTCCTGGAGCAGCATCTTGTCATATTCGATTGTGAATTTAATCCCCCTGTCCTTCAGGTACTTTGCTATAATGTCGCCGACTTCCCTCAGGTTTTCCACAGGGAATCCCCTGTAAAGAATCATCTCGTTTCCATTCGCGGGAAATAACAGCCTGTACTTTGCGCCGTCACGGATGTACCCGATGGGTTTCCGGTTGGCCCTGATCTCCCTCATGTTAAGTTCAAGCGCAGCAATGTCATAGGACTGCTCCTCCTGATTAAGCTTTGATTCCACGGACATCAGTTCCCATAACTCGGGGAAAACTTTTTCCAGCTTTTTCCACTGGAATTTTGGATCGAATTTGAAATGGACACTCCAGTTCTTCACCATGGAGCAAAATTACAACATATTTAACTGTCATGCAGTCTTCTATTATTTTCCAGAAATAAGGAAACTTTTAATCCCACGCCACCAATTACCCCCGACAGCCCTGTGGTGTAGTGGCCAAGCATTACGGGCTCTGGACCCGTCGACGGCAGTTCGAATCTGCCCGGGGCTATTTGAAGGGTGACACTGCTGGATACTGAAAAAGATCACGGTAACATTTACTGCGAACTGATCGATCAGGATATCCAGGGCGATCATCCATTTTTCAGGTTTGAATCGCATTGCAGGATGGCAATGGCCAATATCGGCCTAGCAATTTCATGCGGAACCAGGCTCGCTGAAACCAGGGAGCTGCTTGAAATCATTGACACCCTTTACAATAACCTTTCAAGCCCGGAAGAGAAGCTGCAGGATCAGGTGCGCAAGAAACTGAACCATGAGGATGACGTCTGGCTGGATATGAAGCAGAAATTCTCCTCCGGCGATGCAAGGTCATCGTATCTCATTCTCGCACATGCGGGAGTGAAGCTTGCCCTGTCGGATCTAGTAGATATGAGAAAGGATTCCAGGTTTACGGAGTTCGTTAGCGATTACCTCCTAAATTACATGTATAAACTGTCCGTAGCTCTATACAGGGAAGCAATCGGGCACGTACTGTTATAAGTCCATTTCTTCAAGATATTCCCCGTATGGTCTGGGCTTTTCCACGAATCTGTAAAGTGAGGTATTTTCCCTGTAATAGTTAAGGGAGTATATTGAAAGAGTTTCCTTTTCCTGGATCCCGCGCGCTTCCAGTTTTGCATATGTCTTATCAATTTTGGATGGCTTGGGTTTAACACGGCCCAGCTCGGGTTTCCCAATCCTCTTCCTTACCAGGTTGACTGCCTCCTTCAGGCTCATCCTGTCTTTCGAGCAGACGAACATTGATCCCTTGAATCCAGGCGTTTTGCCTATTACCTCTGCGAGGTCTTCCACATGAACAGGTGCCATGTTTCCAGTTTCCGGCAACTTTGTGATTCGTGATTTCGCAAGTTTTGTCACGATGGGGGTGATCCTGTCCCCGTCACCAAATATAACGGAAGTCCTCACTATCATGCTGTTCTTCACCGTACTGACATTTCCTTCGGTAAGCCTCCTGGAATGGAAAAATTCCATTGGAGCAAAATCCACATTGATACAGGAAATGTAAACCAGACGCTGATCCCTGTCTGCGGTCTTTATCGGTGTCACTATATTCTTTATTCCCTGTAGATTGATGTCCTGGAATTTCTGTTCCCTTTCGTCAAATATCCCGGCAGCATGGATTATCATTTCGTGGCCGGATATCGCATCTGCAGTTTCCTGTGCGTTGAGAATATCCCCTTTGATCCACTTGAACCCAAGGCTCTTTAGCTCCTTTGATTCGTTCCTGGAAAAGTAAGAAACCTCATCGGCTGCAATTTTTTTCACGATTGCAGACCCAACGAACCCCGATCCCCCGATTACGAGCGCTTTCATGCCAAGGGATAACGTTTCCGATAAAATGTTTACTCATCAGCCTCTGCAGCAACCATGGGGCAGGGCAAAAAAGAAACCTGTGGCAAGTATTAAAAGGTTCAGCGTATCGGGAGAAGGATAACATGAGATCACAGGGTAGAAAAGTTTACATGGTCTCGGGAGGGGTTACCAAGTTTGCCAAGGCCACTCCAGACATGGATTTTAGACTGAGAACCAAGAAAGCCTTCGACTACGCGCTAAATGATGCAGGAATATCTCTTAAAGATATAGATGGATCAGTAGCCTCATACTTCGCTGATCATTTCCAGAGGCAGCTTATGTCCGGCATCATGGCTCAGGATTACCTCGGGCTTGTTCCAAAGCCGAGCAAGAGAGTTGAAGGCGGAGGTGCAACAGGCGGGCTTGCTTTCCAGGCAGGCTTTGAGGAGGTTGCATCCGGTAGAATGGACGTATGCGCTGTTTACGGCTTTGAAAGCATGTCCCATGTAAACACCTGGAAAGGAAACGAGTTCATTGCACTTGCGAGCGATACAAATTTCGACTATCCAGTCGGTGGTTTCTATACAGGGTATTATGCCATGATGGCAGTGAGGCATATGCATGAATTCGGAACCACGGTGGAGCAGTTGGCAAAGGTATCAATAAAGAACCACGGAAATGCACTGCACAACCCTTATGCACAGAGCCCCATGAAACTTACGGTAAAGGACGTTAGGAGTTCTCCAATGGTTGCATATCCGCTTACCCGGCTGGACGTGTGCGCCATGTCTGATGGAGCAGCGGTCGCCATACTGGCCGACGAAGAGAAGGCATTTGAGCTTTCGGACAACCCCGTACTGGTGAAGTCTATAGGGACCGGGACCGATACGATGAGGCTGGCTGACAGGCCGTTTCACAAGGTGCCTTTGCTTCCTAACGAGAAGGCTTCAGACTATGCAAACCTGAAGTATCCAGGAATTCATTCATTCAGGGCAGGAAGGTCTGCAGCAAAGGAGGCCTATGAGGCTGCAGGAATTACTGACCCGCTTGAGGAACTCGATCTGGTTGAACTGCATGATGCCTATACCTCATCTGAAATACAGACTTATGAGGATCTTGGACTTTGCAAGTACGGCGAGGGCGGGAAATTTATAGAAGAGGGGAAATCTGAACTTCATGGCAAAGTAGCTGTAAACCCGTCCGGAGGTTTGCTCGCCTGCGGCCACCCTGTGGGTGCCACAGGAATAATGCAGGCAGTCTTCATGTTCTGGCAGCTCCAGCATACAATAAAGAAGCACTTTGGCAACGATGCCCTTCAGGTAAGAAATGCAAAGAGGGGGCTCATTCACAGCCATGCTGGAACGGGAACCTATGTGACAGTTTCAATTATGGAGGCGGTAAAATGACAATAAATCCGAATGCTAAAATGGAAGAATCCCAGGAGGGGACTGAGGTCTACAACATCGATCCACTGATAGTGAAATCCCATTACGAGATAGACTATATCCACAGCTATGCCCAGGACTCAAAATTCTTCACCAGTCTTGGAAAAAAGAAGCTGATGGGGACGAAGTGCAAGAATCCCGATTGCGGTTGCGTGTATGCCACACCGAGAATGCACTGCATGGAATGCGGATCCGAAACAGAATGGATAGAACTGCCAAAGTCAGGCAGGATACATTCCTATACGACCTGCTATTTCGGCAGCGAAGCCTTCCTGTCGCAGACTCCATTCCACCTGATAATGGTGGAATTCGACGGAGTGGATTCCCTGTTCCTTGCGAGACTCATAGGTGCAGACACCGAGGATCTGTACATTGGCATGCCTGTAGTCGCGAAATTCAAGAGGCTGCAAAGCTTCTCGCCGACCGATGTATACTTCGTTCCGTCCCCGGATGCCGTGAAAGGCAGAAAATAATCTTTTAATTATTATTAATTTATATTACAAATCCAACTTTTATTTTGACATTTACGAAGGAAAATTCCCTTACTCAATAGATATGATAAAGAAAATGGCAACTCCCGTCAGTGAGGCGAGAAACGCACTGCGTTAGCCGGGGAGAATGTTATCAGTCCTGCCCATATAATACCATTCTATACAATCAACAACAGAGGAGAGGCAGCGGGCCGCCTAGCGTTTCCTGAGAATTATCGTCCAATCCCTTTCTTCGTTCTTTATAGAGAGGAAGTCGAACTTTCTACCGTTTGACTCAGCCTCTATGATCTCATAGATATCCTTCGGACTGATGTTCGAATGTATGGTGATCTTGTCACCCTGGGAGAGCTTTGGCAGAAGTTCAATGAGCCTCTGTATCTGATCGTCATGTATCTCAATGGCATAACTCTTTGAACTTTGCATGTGATTAATATATCCGCAATAAGAGATAACCGATTTGCCTTACATCTAAGGCTGCCCTCTTCGCAGAAAAGGCTACTCCCTGATGTATCTCTCAACCAGTTTCTTCATGGCTCTCCTGATTATCTCTTCCATGGTTGGGGTACTGATCCCAATGCGCTTGGCAATTTCGGTGAGGGAAGCCTTCCTCTCTAGGTCAAAGTATCCCTCATTGTAGGCGATCGTCAGTATTTCATTCTGTCGGTCAGTGAGATCCTCAAACTCAAAATCCCGGTCCTTTATCACCGTGGCGTTGACTCCCCTTTCCTCAAAAAGATTCAGAAGTTTCTTGAGACCGTAGCTTCCCGGGACCAGCAGCCTGAGCCTTACCCATTTTGAACTGGATTCCTCAACGTTTAGCACTATGCATTGCGCATCTGCCAGCACCTTACAGGCACTGCAGCTCGGCGAGTCGATGTATATCAGGTTCTTGCCTGCCCTGGCTGTCCCGTTTGTCTTTACGCGGAGTTCCCATGCAGCGGTGTCACTGTATTCGTCCAGCTCCACAAGGTGTTTTGTGAACTGCGGCCCGACGTTCTGCCCCTTGACCGTGAAAGGGATGTTCGAGTCAGAGAGAATATTCGCAACGGAGCAATCGCTTCTTTCAATCTTGAGTACAACCTCCCGCGATGTATGATCCGCCATGCAATCTCATATCTCTTACCAAACAATAATGATTTCTGTTTCCTGCCGGTTGCAACTTCCAGGAGAATCGCTAACGGTTTATCTTGGGTCTGCATACCATAATATGAGATTTGCCAACGTTTTAATTGAAGGAAGACCGCAGTTGATCCTGTCGGAAGGAAACACCATGTCCTTGATAAAATCCGCAGGCGGGATCGAGGTGACCACCACGGATGATCTGCTGGCTCTCCCCGGCTCAGGATTTACCAGATCTGACCTGGATCTGGAATTAATTCCTAGAGAAACGGGGTTGACATACAGGCCGTCAGTTGTTTCACCGGAAAAGATCATCCTCGCAGCCGTGAATTACCGGTCTCACAGCAGGGAAAACAGGCGCTCCGAACTCACTTCCCCATATTTCTTCGGCAGGTTCCGGAATTCGCTTATCGGTCCGTTTGACGATCTTATCCTGCCAAGGAACTCCATAAAGATTGACTGGGAAGCTGAACTGTCGGTAATCATAGGCAAGAAGGGAAAATACATCAGCAGGTCAGATGCTGTGGATTACATCGCAGGATACAGCATTTCCAACGATTTTTCATGGCGCGAGCAGCAGATGGAAGTTTTCCAGGGGCAGGGGATGGGATCGCACTGGTATACAGGAAAGTCTTTTGACGGATCCTTTCCGCTTGGCCCATACCTGGTGACTCAGGATGAGATTGGCGATCCAGGCAATCTTGCAATACGGCTGATCGTAAACGGGATTGCAATGCAAGACGGTAGTTCCAGCGACATGATCTTTGATGTCCCCACACTTATAGAGAAGGCCAGCGTTGGAATCACGCTGCAACCCGGGGACGTGATTTCCACGGGGACTCCTTCCGGCGTAGCGTATTTCAGCGGAAAACCATTCATAAAGGCAGGTGACAGGATCAGAACCGAGATCGAAGGGATCGGACACCTTGAAAATGTTGCCAGGGCGGAAGATGCCTGATCTTCATTGCATCATAGTGACGAAGGATAAAGGTCGGGATGATCTGTGATGCGGAAAAGGTCTTCTGAGGGACATACGGACATTGCGGCCCGGCATTCATTCAGATTACTGCCCCATTTCACCGACATGGGATATGCATTCCATTGTGTACTGTGACCGGAAAAAGCAATGCGTTGAACGGATAGGACCTGCCGTACGATGTTATATAATTAAACCGGCTCTGATCGGGAATGCATGAAGCCTGCTATATCCGTGATCACTCTTGGCGTCAGTGACATGGCCAATTCGGTCAGATTCTACAGGGATGGACTTGGGCTGCCAACCCGTGCATCTGAGAAGGACCAGATCGCTTTTTTCGAGATGAAGGGAACGATGCTTGCGCTGTTTCCTAGGCATGAACTTGCTGTGGACGCCAACATCAGCCCGGCCGGGTCAGGGTTTGCAGGAATAACGCTGTCGCATAACGTATCAAGCATGAAGGAAGTCGACGATCTTATCTCCACCATAAGGAAAATCGGCGGGAACGTGGTCAAGGTACCGCAGGAGACCGCATGGGGAGGCTATGGATCTTATTTCGCCGATCCTGACGGATATCTGTGGGAAGTGGTATACAACCCAAAATGGAAGGTGGATGAAGAGGGACTGGTCATTCGTAATACGGACTGAAGCTTTCCGCAGAGTAAGCATCCCATTTTTTAGCATTAGTCTTGTAAAAATTGTCAATGCCTGGGGAAATTAGGTTCATACTACACTCTGATTATTACGAAAATCCCGGATAACCTGTTGACGGGCAAAGAATGATCGCCATTTCTCCCTGATCCTGATGCCCGGATGCGGGAACCGGGATTCGAACCCGGGTTAAGAGCTTGGGAAGCTCCTGTGATACCGCTACACTATTCCCGCGTGCACCCCTGATTGACAGAAGGAAATTAAATTATTGGCATCGGCGGTCATGATGTGGTTACTCCCCAATGAAAATTCCATTCATAATTTATACGAGTGGAAGCGGGCATAGAATGCGAGATCATAGCCAGCCTTGATCAACCCTGCAGCATAGAGCAGCCCTGGGGCTGCAGTCCCGATAATGACCCCTCCCAGGGCAGGGGACGGCACCTGTGCGGCATTTCTGGACATGAGGAACATGGAATTTGTCTGCACGCGGGTTTCCTTATCGAGAACCGTGTTGATGAAGCTGTCCCTCGGCGGCACATCCATCTGGCTGGTAGACTGCCTCGCAAACAGGAATATCTCGCTATATATCAGGGAATGGATTACCGGAACCATCAGGAGGAACCCGTTGCTGATCAGGTGCGTAACGACCATCGTCCTGACCAACCCGTATCTCGAGGAGAATATCCCGGAATACAGCATTGATCCTGCTGTAATCATTGAAACGACAAGGAAGATAAATCCATTATATGACAGCGAGGTGCCGTAGACGGTGTTGAACCATAGAGAAAGCATGGATGTGCCAATCAATCCGCCGGCAAATGAATCTGTCCCGAAGAGTATTGCCAGGTCCCTGGCAACCCTCTTTGTTTCACCGGTCATTTTGGTTTTTCCTTCGGCGCGAACCCTTTCATGGAAAGTGCAGAATGCATACGGGACTATAGAAAATAAAGCTGCGGCGAAAGAAGCCAGGAAAATCAGGCTAAAATTTCCAGCGGACCATACCAGCAGGTAGAGGGAACCGGCAATGTTTCCCGTATACGCCATGAAGTTGTAAAAGGCGAAGGACCGGTTCTTGGATTCCTGATTGTCTGATTCCATGCTTATTGAATACTGCTCTACCGGCTGGTTTGGGGTCATATCCCTGCCGGACAGTGATATGCCACCAACCGCAATCGCAAATACGTACATCCAAACGTTCCCGAACAACAGCATTAGCAGTATCGAAATGGCAAAAATGCAGGAATAAACGACGACGGAGTTGCGGTTCCCCAGCTTGATCCTAGGATAAAGGTAAATTACGGCAGTGGAGGACAGCGAGGAAATGAAGATGACTATTCCCGTCGCGATGTATGAAAGCCCCAGATGAAGCAGGTAATATGGTGCAGAGACAGAGAGGAGCAGAAGGGAAAAAGATCTGAGAAGCCTGCTTGTGGAAAAAAGAAGGACGCTTCTTTCCCTAAACATGTGCACTTACCATTGACCGTAGAATTCGGGTGTACATTGCGCAGTGCGGCATTCAGGGATGAACAAATGCCTGTTCAGTCAGTGCGGTACGCCTTGACTATGAAAGCCTTCTCCAGAGGCCTGTCAGAACGATCTGTCCTGGTACTCCCTATGGCATCCACCACTTCCATTCCCTTCACCACTTTTCCGAATACCGGATGCTGCTTGTCCAGGTAGTTGTTGTTCACAAGGTTGATGAAGAACTGGGATCCTCCGGTATTTGGGCCTGCGTTTGCCATTGAGATGGTTCCCCTGTCATTCCTGTTGTTTTTTGAAAATTCGTCCCTGATGGAATATCCCGGTCCTCCAGTTCCATCCCCACGCGGATCCCCGCCCTGGATCATGAAGTCCTTTATGACCCTGTGAAAGATGAGTCCGTTGTAAAAACCCTTGTCCACCAGCGAACGGAAGTTTCCTGCAGTTACTGGCATCTCTTTGTCAAAAAGCTCGATCACAATGCTGCCGCGGTTTGTTTCCAGAGTTACTTTTGTCATCATTCAGGATTATGAAGGACATACCTAAATTTTCGCTATTGAACTTTCCTTCTGAATTGGATGGAAATGGAATTTCCCTTTACGTGCACTTCCTTCTCAAAGCCAGGAATGGAAAGAGCTTCGGCGGTTTCCCTGGACATGGCGTGGGAGAATCTCCCCTTGGTTTTCACCCTTCCGCTGGCAGCAAAATCCTCGAATATTGCAAGGGTGCCGTTGGTGCTCAGCCTCCCTGACAGATAAGCCAGGCCACCCTGCTTGTCCTTCCAGTGATGGAATGAAATGGTGCTGATGATGAGATCAAAATTCCCATCAAATGGCACGCTGCCCGAATTACCCACTGCGAAATTGATCCTTTCCGGTTCCCGGAACCTTTTTCGCTTGGCCGACGCCACTGCGATCATGTTCTCATTTGGATCAATCCCAAAGATCTGGATATTCGGATGCAGCCTTGCGATCATGCCAATCAGGTTTCCTGTGCCGCACCCAACGTCAAGAATAGTGTTTCCCTGAAAGCCATCTATGTATTCAAGCACGATCCGGTGCAGCTGCCTCGATGCCGGGTGTAATCTTGAAAGAATTGAATATGCTTTTGCTCCCCCCGGGCCAATGCTGTCCAGGTCGTGATTTTGAGAACTGCCATGATTCTGCATTGCATACCCCATGCCATTCATGAACATATTGGTTTCATTCTGCTTCTATGGGAAATGTCGTCCTGTGGAACAGCATCAATAGATATCCATGCATGCATAGGGAT
>JAKATN010000014.1:0-9655 GCA_021818715.1 Thermoplasmata archaeon | reverse complement strand
ATATTCTCCAGAAGGAAGGCGGTTGCACACATAGCTGGAATCGCAGTAATCGCAAAGCTCCTCGTTGCCTATCACCCAACCGGTTCCAGGATCCATATCTGTCTTGAGTTCCACCATCTCCTCCGAAAGACCCTGGGTTAGTGTGTCAAATGGATCAGATGTGCACTGGTTGCAGCCTGTTGCACAGGGATAGGGCTCGCAGGTGAAAAAGGGACCGCTGCTGCCGCTGGCAGAATCGTGGTAATCGCAGAACTGGACGCAGGAACTGCTTCCAGACAGTGTGGCAGAAACTCCCGGTGGCAGCAGTATATTGTATGCACCGGCGATCCCCACATCAGGAACAGCGGAAACCTTTATCCAGGATAGAATTGAGTTCCCAGTGTCTTCGGATGTCACCACCGCTGGCGGGTTTTCGGTGATTAAATAATGACCTTTCAGGCTTCCGACTCCAACGCCATATTGTTTCAGCCCTCCAGAGTAAGAGACATCAGACTCAATGTCCACCACCGCCCTGTCAATCGTGTCAATCCATGAATTCCCTTCCCAGAATGATCCCCAGAAAACGTTAACCCACTGATATCCGGCTTTCCACAAAGGACCGCCATTGTAAACTATCGGAACTCTCCCGCCGGAAACTTCATGGATTAGTTCTTCTTCCGGAATCAGGTGGCCGCATGGAGTTCCAATGGGCCATATCGAGGAAGATGACAATATGCCTCCCCTGACTCCAACGTGGTGGAATCCCCTCAGGGAAACATTGCATGTGGGGCATCTGCTGATTTGATAACAACTCCTGCACTTGCCAGCACGCATGAATGATCAAAGTAATCATGGTCTAATATCCTTTCACATCTGGAATGGCATGCAATCAGAATGGAAACCTGGTGAACCCCCCGTCGATCTGTATGTTGGTGCCGTTGATGTAAGAGGCCCTGTCAGAGCAGAGGAAAGATACGAGGTGCCCAATCTCTTCCGGATTGCCGAACCTGCCGGCAGGAATGTCATCCCTCATCCTGCGATAGGCTTCGTCAATGCTCACTTTTCCCGTGGCGGCATTTCTTTCCGCAACCCCTCTCAGCCTTGGCGTCTCAAAGAATCCCTGGGAAATGCTGTTGAAAGTCACATTATGGCTTGAATATTCCAGGGACAGCACTTTCGAAAGGCTCACTACCGCGGACCTCAACGAGGCGGAAAGCGCAAATCCCTTCATGGGCTGCTTTGTAGTGAGTGAGGTCACGAAGATGATCCTGCCGCCGTTCTCTAGCATCCATGGAAGGAATGATCTCACGAGGTGCACCGATGTCCTGAGGAACATGTTTATGGCGGAATCCCAATCGGATCCTGAAATATCAAGAAATGGCGCTATCTTAGGGTCTCCGTAATTTATGACAAGGAAGCTGACGTCTCCCGTCACAGAGTGAACTTCAGAAACCACCCTTTCCATATCCGGCAGGCTGGTCATATCCCCGTGGCTGTAGTTGACGCTTCTTCCAGTCGTACGCTCGATCTCTCTGGCAACGGCTGAGACCCGCCCTTCCGAACGGGAGAAAATGTGCAACCGGCAACCATCTTCGGCCAGTACTTTTGAGACAGCACGGCCTATGCCGGAACTGGATGCGCTGACCAGGGCAATCTTATTGTCAAATACGGGCATGCGAAACCATCACTGAGGCATAATTAAATCTGACACAAAACCTCCAGTGATTTTACCGGCATCAGATTCTGAGAGGTTCGCCATGGCCGGGCAGTATAGTCATCCCCTTCTTGGAAAGTATGTAGTTCATCGAAGCCTCTGCCTTTGGAATGTCAAGTGAGAAAGCCCTGTTGATCTTGGGGTTTCCTGAAGACACTGAAAACGCATCTCCTATGAAAATAACCCTGTCATCCTTGAAAAGATAGGAAACGCTGCCCGGTGTGTGCCCCGGTGTTGGAATGACTTCTATGAAAGGCAGCTCAAGGCTTTCTGCAGGCCTTACAGCTTCAACAGCATCTATTCTCGATACCCCTGATACAAGCTTCGAAAGCATGGATTTCGTGGCCTCAATCTTCTCCTTCCCCTGAATGACCGGGATTTCGATTTCAGGAGCATATATCTCCGCCTTGAACTCTTCATAAATCATATGCAATCCCCCTATGTGATCAGGGTGGTAATGAGTTATGAGGACGAGGTCAGGCTTTTCCCCTCTTTCCCGGTAATACGATATTATTTTTTTTCCGGCAGATTTTGTGCCAGCATCTACTAGTATCCGCTGGCTGCCTTGCCTCAGAGCATAGCAGTTGACAAAACCCGCCTTTATGAGATCAACGTTTTCTGATATTTTCATTCCTCTCTCACCATTTATCTTTCCAAGTTCCTGAATCTGTGAACGGAAGTTTCCGTCCTGGGGAATAGGGTTCAGGCATATTTATTTATCAACCTGTTAAGTTTTTCCAGCAACGACTCTAGCTCTTCAACATCTTTCCTGTCCATGCGGCCAAAGAAGGATTCGAAACTTGATTCCAGCATGTTCTCTATGTCCCTGTATCTTTGCTCTCCCGCTTTTGTCGCTTTTATGATATAACTCCTCCTGTCGTTACCGGTTGTCCTTCTGACAAGGTGCCGATCCTCAAGATTATCCACGGCGGAAGTGATCAGTGCATTTGAGAGGCCTGTAGATTCAGATATGCTGCTCATGGAGAGTCCGTCCTTGGCGTGGCAGACCCTGTTCAGGACTGTGAAGTCCCTGGAACTTATGTCTTTCAGGTCTGCATTGATCTCGTTCATCATCCTCATTCTGAGCTTTCTGAGTGCGGTAAGCCTGTCAAGAAATTCCGTATAGATCATTTTGTACCTCCCCCCCGGGTCTCTGGCATTTTGATCCCGGCTTCGCCTGTGCCGGAGGGTATGATCGAACCGACCGAATCCTTTCCCACCGATTCCTCATGCACGTATTTTCCGCCCCTGAAGGCAGAAAGCAAGGCTCCGGAAAGCGTCAGTGCAATGGCAATGTACAGTGAGTCCCTGAGACCGATCATGAAGGATGGGCCTATGGCGTTGGGGAAAAAGGTTGGAGACATCAGCAGATTGTACGCACCGGACGGGATCTGCGAAAGTATGGAAGCGGGGAGGCTCGCCATTGGATTTTCTCCAAGAAAGGCGGCAAACAGCGCTCCTGATGGGGGGATGTTGGAGAGTATTGATGCGATCGACGGAGGAAGCCCGATGTTGATCCCGGTGTTGAACAGTGAGCTTGGGAGATCCTGTGAGAAAATTGTTATCGCAATCGAGAAAAATACTGCCATGCTAATTGTCTGAGCGATGTTGTTGAACGTGGTCCGCATTCCGCTGCCTGCCCCACGGTGTTCCGGCGCCAGGGAATTCATTATCGCGGTAGTATTTGGCGCGGCAAATAGGCCGCTGCCTATCCCATTCATCAGGAGGATTCCCTCAAACATCCAGAGGTTGAAGTTGTATGGAAGCAGGGTCAGCAGGTAAAGCGAGATCGCAATGACCACCATGCCCGCGGTCGCAAACGTTCTTGCCCCATACTTATCCGTAAGTATGCCTCCAACAGGGCCTAGCACAATGAATCCCGCCATCATGGGCAGCATGTAGATTCCTGCCCAGAACGGTGTGGAAGCATAGTTATATCCATGCAGGGGGAGATAAATTCCCTGCAGCCATATGACGACGAGAAACATTATTGCGCCCCTGCCGAGAGATGAGAGAAAGCCTGCGAAGTTTCCATAAGTGAATGCCCTGATCTTGAATAGATCCAGGTTGAAAAGCGGGTATTTCACGCGCTTTTCCACAAATATGAATAATATAAGGAGCAGAGTTCCGGTGACAAAAGCCGCAAGCACCCAGGGATCATTCCACCCCATAGTTGAGCTCCCGAACGGAACAAGGGCGTAGGTGAATGCCAGGCTGATCAGGACAAGGCCACCACCCAGTGTTGCGTTTCCTGCCAGATCCATCGGAGCCTTCCTTCGGACCGAGGTCTCCTTGAGTTTGAACACTGACCACAGAGATCCTGCGACGGCAAAAGGTATGTTCACAATGAATACAAGGTGCCAGTCGAACCCCGCGAGAATACCCCCGGCAATAAGTCCTATGAGCGAACCGGCAATGAATGATATCTGGTTAATGCCCAGTGCCTTACCTCTCTCATCTGAAGAGAATGCGTCCGTGATCAGGGCAGTACTGTTCACCATGAGCAGCCCGCCGCCCACCGCCTGGACCATCCTGAATGCAATAAGCATCAGGGCCCCACCATTGCCTGTACCGCTCGGGATGATCGAGAGAAGCACGGATCCGGCGGTGAAGACCACAAAGCCAAGTGTATATAGCCTCGTTCTTCCATAAATGTCCGAGATCCTGCCGAAAGTGACCAGAAGGGTGGCAAGTACGATGCTGTACCCCATCATTACCCACAGGAGAAGCACAAACTCTCCCGGGGCTGTGGCATCGATGTTGAGCCCCCTGAAAATTGTCGGCAGCGATATGAGAACAATCGTCATGTTGATTGAAGCCATGAGCCCCCCAAGCGTCGTGTTGGTGAGGACTGTCCATTTGTACTGCATTGATCTGGAATTTATTTTAGTTATAAAAATTATTGTTGAAAAGCATTAAGCATAAGCACCTTCGCGGTGAAAACAAGGCGGGTCATCTTTAATCAACGTAAGCCCTGAAGAACAGACTCCTGCCTCAATCTGTTAGGCCTTTGCGTTTTGCCAGTAATATTTAGAATGCACAACAGGTGTATGCTCTCATTCTGCGGGGAATGAAAAAACTAGTTAATGCGGCATGGGATTGATGTAGGTGCTGAACGATGAACTGGCGGCCATATTTGAAGAAATGGCGGATATGGAAGAGATAGAGGGCCGGAAATGGCAGTCCATTGCATACAGGAAGGCTGCAGCTTCTATATCCACAGCCGGCGGTAATCTCATTGATCTGTACAGGAGTGGCCGACTCAGGGATATAGATGGGGTGGGTGAGGCAATCGAGGCGAAGATAAGGGATTACATCGAGAAAGGGAAAATAGAAAAATACGACGAAATGAAGGCCAGATACCCGATTGATTTTGCCTCGCTGAGAAAACTGCAGGGACTTGGGCCAAAGAAGATATATGCACTCTTTACGGCACTCGGAGTGAAGGACATTGAGACGCTTAAGGCAGCCCTGAATGATCACAGCATATCAGGATTGCAGGGCTTCGGAGAAAAGAGCGAAGAATCCCTCAGAAAGGCGGTGGAAGTATTTGAAAAATATGGTGCCAACAGGAGGTTCCTCGCCGAAATATATGATGAGATTCAGGAAATCAAGAAAAAACTTGCGAAGTCCTCTCTCTTCGAGGATCTGGAAATAGCTGGATCCTTCAGGCGTATGCGGGAGACCGTGGGAGACATTGACATTCTGGGCATTTCCTCCAACCCGGAAAAGGGCAGGGAGTTCTTCACCAATCTGGATGATGTTGCAGGCATCATATCATCCGGGCCATCAAAGATGACAGTCAGGCTGAAAAATGGACTTACATGCGACTTCAGGATCTTCGCCAGGGATTCGTTTGGAGCAGCAATGCAGTACTTTACGGGAAGCAAGGAACACAATGTTCAGTTGAGGGAAATTGCCATATCAAAGGGGATGAAGTTAAACGAATACGGCCTTTATGAGGGTGATCGCGTTAAGGCTGGTTCCGACGAAGCGACGATTTACAGGGCACTGGGGCTTGAATGGATTGAGCCGGAACTGAGAGAGAATATGGGGGAGATTGAGGCTGCTGGTGCTAAGAGGCTTCCGAGACTGGTGGAATATGGAAGCATCAGAGGCGATCTTCACACACATACCGTAGACACCGATGGCAGGAACACACTGGAGCAGATGGTTGGAGCCGCGTCGGCAAGCGGGCTTGAGTACATAGCAATAACCAACCATAGCAAGGGTCTGAAGGTCGCGAAGGGTCTCACCGATGAAGGATTCCGATCATTCAACAGGAAAATAGATTCCATGAACGAAAAAAGTAGCATCCGAATCTTTAAGGGCGTGGAGCTTGAAATCCTTAAGGACGGCAGTCTTGATCTTGATGATTCAACGTTACAGGAAATGGATTTTGTTCTGGCTGCACTGCATCAGGGTGTAGTTGGAGACGCTAATGAGAACACAGCAAGAGTAGTCAAAGCTATTGGAAGCGGAAAGATCCACAGCCTCGCACATCCCACCGGTAGGCTGATCGGGAGCAGGGAAGCTTACAGACTGAATTTCGAACGTATATTCGAGGCCTGCAAGGAGAATCAAGTATTTATTGAAATTAACGGTTACCCGGAAAGATCGGATCTTCCATTCGACCTCGTCAAGAAGGCCAGGGAATATGGCATACTCTTCACTCTCGGCAGCGATTCCCATAGCACGAAGGATCTGCGTAATTTGCATTTCGCGACTGCAATCGCCAGAAGAGGGTGGCTTGATAAGGAATCAGTCGTAAACACACTGAACGCTGATCATTTCACAAATCTAATCAGGCGATAAGGTAAAACAGACGTAGTTAATTTGATCCTTATGGTGTGGAAGTATAACCTAAAACTGCAAATTTCTCGAGAAAAGTTTAAAGCATGTTTCATTGATACGGATTTCACAACATGGGGGGCTGTAGCTTAGCCCGGTAGAGCGCCTGGCTCATAACCAGGTGGTCGTCGGTTCAAACCCGACCAGCCCCATTCTCTATTTGGCTTAAACTGCATTCGGGAAGAATCCATTCAATGCACCCAGCTGTGCCGGATAGCTGATTCCCGGAATCTTGTAGGTCGTGCTTTAAAACAGAACCCAATCATCTCTGCAAATGTTCCATATCGAAAGACCACAATAATGGGCTTTCAAATTAACCTTTGAACCTGTATTTATGTAACTATAGCATCCATATTTGCAAACCCAAAGCACTGATTACTGTGTTCATTGCTAGATTGAATACCATTTTGTCCCAATGCGAAGGAAATAGTTTATCAGAAGTAGCGGAACATCGACCGTTCAAGCACTGAAATGAATTCCAATGCCTCCGGTATCCTGGATTCATCTGAGCATACTATGTGGTCTTTAGCGAATTCCAGCAGTATGAACGGCCTCCCCTTTATGGTCTCCACCTCGATCGAGATGGATGCAATATCGTCCACCTCATCTTCCGAAGGAAACTGATCAGATCGCAACATAGAATCACCATCAAGATACCCTTTGCCTAAATATCGGATGATATACCCGTTCATGTCATACTGCCCCAGATTCTTGATCCCGAAGAGCCTTGCCAGGTATGCGACTGTATCGGCATAGTCGCCGGTTATCTTTTTCACGCTTCAAGTTATCATGCTTATTATTAATAGTTTGAGTGGCTTAAGTAAGAACATGGACAGTGATTTCAGGTGGGCTGTCATCCTGGTCAGAGTTTCAATTTACATTACCGTATTCCTCTTTTTTGTGTTTCTGGCTGAAGCAATTTACCTGTTTTCAGGAGGGGTCCCCCTCAGGCTGTCGTATCCCATTTCAGAAACAATTGACAGGTACTACATTCTGACCATTTGTCTGATAGAATTTCTCTGGTTCTGGCTCACATATCTCGCAGTGTATTTAAAAATGAAGGATGGACTCCCGGAAAAGGCTGAAAAGCCAAGCCTGCTGCTTGGCATACTGCAGTTACTGTTCGGTGGTTTGTTGTCCGGTGTATTGCTCCTCATATCATGGGTGAAGATCAGGGACTACCTTAGGGATCAGCAGCTTCTCAATGCTTGAGTCCATCGAGGAAGGCTTCAAAGCAACATGTTTTTAGATATCAGAATTATTAAGTCATCATGGTTAAGATCACTACTATCAAATTTCATAGCCAGATTTTGCAGACAAATCCCCTGCATGATTCATATGATCGCGATGTCCTGATCATATCCCCGGATGCGCCTAAGCAGAATGCTCCTTTACTTATTGGATTGCCGGGTTTCGGAGCTTCGATATCGACAATGCGTAACGAAGGACCGTTTTCCCAGAGCGTTGTGTCACTCGTATCTGATCTTTCATCAAAAGGGTTGCTCAAGGATGCGGTTGTCGCGATACCGGACACCGTCACCAAGTACGGTGGAAACCACTACCTGAATAGCGAATCAGTTGGAATGTACGAGACATTCATCATTGAGGAACTCATTCCCAAACTGAAATCTGATTTCAATTCAGGGCTTGTGGGACTGTTCGGGAAAGATGCAGGTGCATTCGGTGCTTACATGCTTGCTGTCAGGAATGCAGGGAACATCAACGCATTCGCAAGCCATTCCGCGGACATGGGCTTTGAATATTTTTTCATCCCAGATTTCCCGGAAATCATGGGGGCAATCAGACAAATGAGCGGGGTAGACAAGTGGCTTGCTAAGTTCTGGGCCTCCAAGAACAGGCTCTCGTCATCTAAGCTGAAGGTCCTCAGGACCATAGAAACGGCAGCGTTTTTCAGCCCAAATCCCTCATCTTCTGAGGGTGGTTCTGATCTCCCATTCGACTGGGAATCAGGGGAATTCAAATCTGAGGTATGGAAACTCTGGGAGGAGAAAGATCCTGCAAGGAATTGCCTTTCTTATGCAAGGCAGATGGAATCTCTGCACTTTTCCTACTTCGACGTGGGAATAATGGACGAGTTCCAGCTTGTGTGGGGGCACAGGAACCTCGAAAAGAAGCTAAATGATGCGGGAATCAAGTTCACATATGAAGAGTATGAGGACGGGCATTTCGGCCTGAACTACAGGCTTGAGAGGTCGCTGCCTGCTATGGCCAGTGCCCTCGTCTCATGATCGGAACCTGCTGCCTCCGTCAACCGGGATGATTGCACCATCGACCATTTCAGAAAGGTCTGAAAGCAGAAAATAGACCACATTGGCGATGTCTTCTGCGGGTGTAGAATGATCTCCGAGTTTTCTCGTCTTTTTCCACTCCCTATTGGGGCTGTAGATCTCAGAGATTGAAGAGATCGCGATGGCATTCACTCTTATGTTTTTCGCGATCAGTTCAGTCGCGAGTGTGTACGTTAACCCATTAAGAGCGTATTTTGTGACCGTATATGAAAGTGGATTTTTTTCTCCAAAGCGTAACGTGGTTATGCTGCTTGTGAAAACTACAGAACCAGATTTCTCCAGTATTCCAAGCAGGCTGCTTATGACCTTCATCGGGACAAGAAGATTGGAGTTGACCAGCGTCTGGGTATCACCTGGAGTCTGCACGTCGTCGTAAAAGAATCCACCAACCGTCACTACAATACCTCTGATAGAACCGAACTTCTTCTTCACGTGATCGTAAAGATCCCGCAGAGAACTATCGTCAGAGAGATCGCAGGGATAATAATCTGAACCTTCAAGGCGCAGAGACGCGTTTTCCAGGGCCTCCTTATTCCTGGCAACCAGCAGGGGTACAGCGCCGTGTGATAGCAGTATCCTGCAAATCGCTTCTCCCAGAGGTTCCCCGTACCCTGCAATTATAAATTTCTGATCTTTCAGGTCATACGTCATGGTAAGGATTACGCGTTTACGAAATTTAACATTTGTGAGCGAGAAATCCCACACCCTTTAGGGGTGGGATGAAAGCGAACACTTATAACAATATACTAATAATGCATCTAATGATATGCCCAGGGGATACACCAGTTCTAGTACATCAGTT
>JAKATN010000013.1 GCA_021818715.1 Thermoplasmata archaeon | reverse complement strand
CAGGCCCTATTCGACATTATTTTATGGATGCCCCTCTTAAAAAAGGAAAAAGGGGTTAAAGATAACTTATCTTCTTGCCGAAAAGCGACATCACTATAGATACTACGAAAAGCACAAATCCTATGGCCACGGCCCACTCGTAGTAAATATCAGGTATCGGGGCCTTCAGCCAGAGAAGATAGGCCGGAAGGATCATCATAAGCGATCCTATTGCGAATATAGGGTATCTTGATCTTTCATTCAATCCTCTGTTTACCACTTTTTCACCTCAGATTGCGAATTTCAGCAGCGTAAAGTCAATTGGCCAGCCAACTATCAGCGCCCTGATGTAAAGGTCCACCGCAAGCACCACGATCAGGCTGATGAATGCGAACTGTTCGTGGTATCTGTTCAGGTATGACTGCCCGTTGTAGAATTTTTTCTTTGCCCCTCCTGCAGTCTTGCAGCTGTAACAGTCAGTATGCCCTCCTGTAAGATGCCTGAAGGCGTGGCAGGAGAATGTCCACAGCGTGAGCAGCAGGGCATTAGCTATGAGAATTATTGTTCCCAGCCTGAAAATAAATTCACCGGATATGTAGGTCATTGAAACATATATGTCGTAATAGAAGAACGGAAGTATCACTATCGCAATGTACAGGAAATACCTGTGAAAATTCTGGAGGCTGAAGAATGTCATCTCCCCGCTGTATCCTTTCCTGTTATCGTCGAATCTTATGCCATCCAGGCATGCTATGGGGTGCCTGAAAACATGCCTGTAATAATCTTTCCTGTAAGCGTAGCAGGATAGCCTGAAAAGTGCGATGAGCGGTATTACAGCAACTGTGGGAGAATAGAACGGGTCCACGTATCCTTCAAATTGGCTGACAGGGTAAAGGATAAGTGCACCGGCGGATAGAATCAATATAATAGCAAAGCTCCAGAGCCTCCAGTTCAGTTCCTTGAATTCCGGAGGGAACCATGTAAGTGATTTGTCCATGTTCTTTTCCATTTTTACCATTTCCTCCTTTTGACTTTCTTTATCAGCAGACCAATGGGGTCATATGCATGATCAACAATCCTCTCCTTTTCAGGAATGATTGCGTTATCAGTTATCCTGATTTCTTCTGGGCACACGTTCTGGCAACATTTGGTGATGTCACAGTAACCCAGGCCACCGTCATGGTGAAGCAACTCTGATCTGTCTATAGAATCCAGCGGGTGAAGGTCCAGGGCAGCTATTTTAACGACATGTTTTGGCCCGAAATAATTGGATTGATGTTCCCTTATGACATGGCAGACGTCCTGGCAAAGGAAACACTCTATGCAAGTCCTGAATTCCTTGGATCTGGTGACGTCAATTTGCATCATTGTCCACGGTTCCTTCAGTCCTTCCTTAGGTGTAAACGGAGGAATTTTCTTAGCGATTTCATAATTATGCGAAACGTCTGTGACCAGGTCCTTCACGACCGGGTAAGCCTTGATTGGGTTGATTGTGATCTCCTTTCCCAGTGTGTCCATCCTTGTTTTGCACATGAGTTTGGGCATACCGTCTATTTCAGCCGAGCAGGACCCACATCTTGCAGCCTTGCAATTCCATCTCACAGAGAGGGTAGGATCAATATTGTTCTGTATGTAATGAACAGCGTCCAGCACTACCATTCCTTCGCCGACTGGCACTGTGAACTCCTGATATCTGACCTCATTGCTGACTGCAGGCTCAGACCTCCTTATTCTGATTTTGACTTCTTGCATTTCAATCCTCCTCCTTTCCCAAATCCTTCAGGTGATCTGGAAGTTCCGGCACAGCGGCAAAGGACATCTCATCTCTCCCTTCATTTAGCTTGAAAAGGATATTCTTCCTAAAGTCATGTGATCTGTTGGGAAAATCGGACCTGAAGTGCGCACCCCTGCTTTCTTTTCTCTCGATTGCGCCCCTGACGAGAAGCTCTGCGGACTGGATAAGATTGGTGAATTCAAGACAGGCCAACAGGCCAGGATTGAATCTCAGGCTACCCCTGACTCCTATATCCTTCAATTTGGGTTTAAGACTCTTTATTGCGTCATAGGCTTTGTTGAGATCAGAATCATTTCTGAGAATCCCAACATACTTGGACATGCTTTCCCTGAGAGTATCAATGAGCGGATATGGGTTTGTTGCTCCAGGATTTTCCACAAAGGACATGACCCTGTCAATTTCCTCCTTCACAACGGATTCATCGAACTTAATCTGCTTCCCCTGCTTTGCATAGGCAGATGCGCTAACACCTGCCAGCTTGCCGAACACAAGCAGATCGGTAAGGGAATTCCCGCCCAGCCTGTTTGCACCATGCAGGCCGCTTGCAGCCTCTCCAGCAGCGAAAAGCCCTTCCACATTTGTCATCTGGGTTTCAGGATTGACACGAATTCCGCCCATATGGTAATGCACTGTGGGGGCGACTTCCATCTTCTCCTTTGTTATATCAATCTCTGCAAATTCCTTGTACTGCATGTACATGCTGGGAAGTTTCTCCATTATGTATTTGGCGCCCCTGTGCCTTATATCCAGATATACGCCACCATGTTCGGTTCCTCTCCCTTCAATGATTTCCCTGTAGATGGACCGGGCAACGACATCCCTTGCATCCAGCTCTTTCTTTTTAGGGGAGTACCGCAGCATGAATCTCTCGCCATCCTTGTTATACAGCATCCCGCCTTCACCGCGAACCCCCTCAGTTACCAGTATGCCTCTGACTGCTGGTGGCCAGACCATGCCTGTAGGATGGAACTGTACCATTTCCATGTCCATCAGTACTGCGCCGGCGCGGTAAGACAGGGCAAGGCCATCTCCGGTTCCCTCCCATGAATTGGAAGTGACCTTGAAGAGCCTTCCAAGCCCTCCGGATGCTACGATCAGTGATTTGCATTCAATCAGCTTGAAAGTCCCTTCTCGCATGGATATGCCGAATGCACCGGCTACTTTTCCATTCACCGATACGATCTTGGTAACAACGAATTCGTCCAGTATTTTTGCTTCACTGTGTGCGACTTTGTCCTGCAGAGTCCTTATAAGCTCGAGACCTGTTTTATCCCCTACGTAGCAGAGCCTTCTGTAAGTGTGCGCCCCAAAAGGCCTCTGCATTATCTTTCCTTCTGGAGTCCTGTCAAAGAGTGCTCCATATCTCTCCAGCTCATATACTCTGTCCGGTGCCTCTTTGGCGAGGAGTTCGACCATACGCCAGTTCCCCAGAAATACTCCTTCTACGTACGTGTCCCTGAAATGCACCTGCCAGTTATCCTGGGGGTCCACGTTTCCAAGAGATGCTGCGATACCTCCCTCTGCCATCACCGTGTGGGCTTTGCCAAGGAGAGACTTTGAAGCCACGATAACGGAACATCCAGCTTCGGTGGCCGCTATTGCAGCGCGAAGTCCTGCACCTCCAGCACCAATAATCAGAACATCAGTTTTCAGCGTTGTATAATCATATTTTCCTGACATAGGAATAACAAGGCATTGGGAAACGTAATTTATAACTTTCGCGCAGTACCAATAATTTGAGTTGGGAAATAGTCATTCTCATTAACGTGAGCATTGCCTTCCCGGCAATAGAATGCATGTGGCCCGCGTGCTTGAGAATTCTATTCCGCCTTGGAATCTGCCCTGCTTCTCGATCTGAATTTCGTGTAAAAATAGAGGGCGAGCAGGATAATAATTGCAGCTACCGCAACATACTGGTACTGGTCGAAAACGGTCAGAATGCTTTCCCAGTTGTTACCGAGTGAGTACCCGAAATAGATGAGTATGGAATCCCAGATCAGGGATCCCAGAAAAGTCAGAAGAGAAAATAGTTTCCAATCCATCTTTCCGATGCCTGCGGGAATCGATATGAATGTTCTGAATATTGGCACCAGCCTTGTTCCAAAGACACTTGCCGGACCATATTTGTGAAACCAGGTCTGAACATGATCCACTGTGCCTTCGTCCATCATCACGTACTTCCCAAACCTGACGATTAGTGGCTTTCCCCCATAGTATCCAATTCCGTAGGCCAGAAGGGCTCCAGCCAGGTTGCCGAAGGTTCCAGCCATCAGCAAAAGGAAAAAAGAGGAGAACAGCCAGATTCCGCCTAGCTGGCCTGTATATATTAGATATCCGCCGAAGGCCATTACTACCTCGGAAGGAATTGGAAGCAACAGCCCCTCCAGTAACATCAGGAAAAATATGCCGGGATATCCGATGGTGGAAATAACTCCTGTTATGAAATTGAATATCTGGGTGGCAATACCGGCCGACATCAGTCTTCTCCTGTTAGCTTTGCGAATTCAGCACCGATCATCGCCCTGACTTCAATTTCCGGCAGCGTGAATCTCCGGAGTTTGATGTTGCTATCCAATATCAATAACTCTGACAACTCGTCCGGGTAGCCATCTGCATATATAATTTCTGTTATCTGGGCATTCATTATCATTTTTGAGCAGACTGAACACGGGTGTGTTGTCGTATAGATAACCGCCCCTGCTATGCTGGAACCATGGACTGCTGCCTGAATTATCGCGTTCTGTTCAGCATGAAGCCCTCTGCACAATTCATGCCTCTCTCCGGACTTGATGTTGAGGTCATTCCGAACGCACCCTGCAACATCGCAATCTGCAGAACCGCTGGGAGGGCCGTTGTAACCCGTAGCTATTACATTTTTGTCTTTCACGATAACAGCACCTACCTTTCTCCTTATGCAGTTAGCCCTTGATGCAGCAAGAAATGCCATTCTCATGAAGTACTGATCCCATGAAGGTTTGGACATATTGAAACAGTAAGTCGGGCTATATCTTTATATTTATCAAATTGGCATCTTGATCAGAAACCATCTGGATATTTATCCCCAATAAATGGACTGACTTACCTGCCTTCCGGGTGGTGCGGGCGTAAGAGGGAACTGATGTGCAGGTAGTCACAATCAGTAATTACCTGCAGAAACAGGAAGTAATTCGGCAATGGAGTATCAAAGCGATTCGTTGCTGGATCACAATCAAACCGTACAATGTTTGGATCGCCTAGCTGAAAGCTATGCCCTCATAACCCATAAATATCCCATCAGTATGAGCCGGCAATGGATCCTAAACTGAGGGTTGTAAGCAAGGAGAAGAACTCCATAGTGATTGAAATGCTGAACTACGACAACACCATCCTCAGGCCGCTCGCTGAAGAAATCCTAAAGGATGATCAGGTGGAGGAGTCCCATTATTTTATCAAACATCCTGTGATAGACAATCCTGCAATATACGTGAGGGTCAAGACAGGCAAGCCCCAGGCTGCAGTTAAGAGAGCAATAAGAAAACTTTCAAAGGTCTACGAGACCATGCTGGCAGAGCTTGAGAAGGAAAAGAAGAAGTTATCTGCTTCCTAATCAGGATGCCTGCCAAAACTTTCATAGGGGAGTTTACAAAGGATCACCCGGAAGCTCTGGCGGTTGAACTTGAATCCCTCAGATCGGCATCTGGCGATTTTGATTATGAGTTCCTTTCCGATAGTGCGGTTATATTCAGGGGTAGTCCTGAAAGTATTTCAGAATCCGCATTCATGCGAAATTATTCAGAGGTGATATGGAGCGGCCTGAATCTGAATGATGCAACCCAGTTGAACCTGCCTGGTGGGAAGTTCTACATCAGGGCAACGGCAGCAGGAAAGGACAGTGTTTCCGTTGAGAAGGAGCTCGGTGCAATTCTTGGCGGGCAAGGGAAAGTTTCCTTTTCCTCACCCGATTTCGTGATCCGAGCTTACTGGTTTGACAGGTGGTACATTGGAATCCAGGCTGGCGTGGGTCACAGGAAGGATATGGAAAAGAGAACAGCACCAATGAGGCCTTTTTTTTCCCCGGTTTCCATGCACCCGTTTCTCGCAAGGCTAATGGTGAATCTCTCACACACTAAAAGAGGGGAACTTATTCTCGATCCATTCTGTGGAACAGGAGGAATACTGATTGAGGCGGCGGTTATGGGAAGACACGTGATAGGCGCAGATGCTTCCCTGTCAATGGTTTCGGGCGCGAGAATGAATCTAAGGTATTATGGTGTTGATCCTGGCAGGGTAGTTCATTCATCAATCGAGAAACTTGAAATCGGCGGAAAAGTGGATGCCATTGCAACCGATCTGCCTTATGGGAGGAGCTCCCCCATGTTCCACGTAACAGGGAATTTTCTGGCCGATACGGTAGCGAAGTTCAGCGATCTTCTCAGGGATGGCGGTTACTCGGTGGTAGTTTCAAACACACGTGAACTGGAACATGCTGCACGTTCAAACTTCCAGGTAACCAACGTTATAGCATTGAGGGTACACAAATCCCTCACCAGATTTGTGCACGTATTCAAAAAATTAAACCCGGACCAGCATTAGTTGACTTCTAATAGATGAAGATAAAAAAACAATCATCTCCACGAACACTATTCCCTGATCTCCTGTTCGCTGATAAAATAGGTGAAGAGAAATACGGCAAGGGAAAGTATGCCTAATACAAGCAGATCAAAGAGGGTTGAATAGGATTGTGTGGTAGTAATTGCCGATCCATTGATTATAACGGTTCGCATAGCATCCGCAGCCCAGGAAATTGGGTTCCAGACAGCAACAGACTGTAGCCATCCGATCATGAACGTCTTCGGGAACATTGCAAAGCTGGCAAACATCAGGGGAAGGCTTATCAGGTTCGATATGCCGAAAATAGACTGCATGTTCCTCATTTTGACCGCTATGACTGAAAATAAGGACGAGAAGATGAAGGCAATCATCAGAGTGGTAGCGACGATCACGGCTGCAGCAAACAGGGTGAATCCATTTACAAACCTCAGCCCGTCCGGTATGACCAGTGCGGCAAGTATGAGTATCACCACCTGCACCATTATTCTCGCAATAGAAGACAGTACCTTGGAGAAGACTATTGAACTCCTGCTAATTGGTGAGGCCAGCAGCCTTGAAAGCGTGCCCAGCCTCCGGTCCCAGATAATGTTGATGCCCGAAAACATTCCAGTGAAAAGTGCTGTCGTTGTGAGTACGCCGGCCACCACGAAAGTGATGTAATTTGGCGCATTATCTATAGCAGAAGAGTACAACGGTGAAGCAAACGGTCCTCCTGAAAACGCGCTCCCAAAAAGCGCGATCCAGAAAAAGGGCTGCAATAATCCAACGAAGAAGAATACCGGGCTTCTGTACCACTTCTTCAACTCCCTCACAGTGAGAGGGACAAGACCGCTCATGCTCTCATCCTCCTGAGGTTCATGGAGGATTTTCTTACGTCCTCCCCTCCTTCAGCCTCCCTTATTGTTCTTCCTGTGTACTTTAAAAAGACCTGGTCGAGCGATGGTTTGTGCACATTGATGCTCATGGGGGTGATCTTCCTCTCTATCATGAAGTTGAATATCTTGGCCAGGTCCTTATCCGAGTTCTCGACGCTCAGTCTTACCTCGTTTTCCTTGATTACGGGCTGATCTATGCCATCCCTGTAAGACGAAAGCGCTTCCGCCTCACCTGCTGTGTCACAAATTATGGAAATGACATCACCCTTCAGTGATCCCTTGAGTTCATCTGATGTGCCTGTAATCACAATTTTTCCTTTATCCATAATAGACATCCTGTCTGCAAGAGAATCAATCTCCTCCAGATAGTGGCTCGTGAGAATTATGGTGACGCCCATTTTCTTCACTATCTCTCTGATATATTCCCACATCCTGGTCCTCGTCTGCACATCCAGCCCAAGTGTTGGTTCATCAAGGAAAAGAATTTCCGGGTTATGCAGCAAGCCTATAGCAAGCTCTAGTCTCTTCCTCATCCCTCCGGAATAGCCCTTGACGTACCTGTTCTTTGCCTCCGTCAGTTCAACCAGATCAAGGAGTCTCTCTATCTGTTCGTATGCTTCCTGCCTCGGTATCCTGTAAAACTGGGCAAACATGTACATGTTCTCAAAACCGGTCAGATCCTCATCAGCAGTAAGATCCTGGGGGACTATCCCTATGGTTTTCCTGACTTCAAGAGATTCCGTACGGATATTCAGCCCATTCACGAATGCATCTCCCGAGGTTGGTTTCAAAGCGGAGGTGAGCATTTTGATGGTTGTGGTCTTGCCTGCTCCATTGGGCCCGAGCAGTCCATAGATCTCGTTCTTTTCCACAGTGAAAGATATGTTGTCTACTGCCTTTATTCCGCCGGGATAAATCTTTGTCAATCCCTTAACCTCAATCATGGACATCTTTCTTCATCCTCCATTTTTTAACTGGTTGTATGCTCATCTTTCTCCCCCTCTGGCTGCTATCTCTCGCAAAAGAGCAGCAATCTTCCCTATTCTTGTGAAATCATCTACGGAAAAAACACCGGTGTCTGAGAGGTCCTGCAGATAAAGCACAAAGCTCTCCATTTCTGTCAGGATCTCTGAGGGCGTGTTGCCACGACGGGGGAATGACGGTGAGTGTTCCTCAGGTTCATTGATGTTTGCGAGAAGATACCTGCCATCCTCCCTTTTCCTGATGATTCCTTCCCCAGACATTTCTGCAAGCGCAGGATACATAGATCCTGGAGATGGTTTCCACCATCCGTTGCTCAATTTCTCTATGCTTTCCATAATCTCGGCGCCATTCTTGGGGGACTCCTTAAGTGCATCGACTATCATTGGCCTCAGCCAGCCCCTCTTGCCACCGAACTTAGCGCGATAATAATTCCACAATCGATATCGGAATTCCGATATCTAACGGGTATAAAACTGTTGCCGTTCAATGCAAATCCGAAGATATTACGGGGCAGCAGGACTCAGGTAAATTGTTTTTCCTGGGTGATCTCAGAGTTAGTGATCTGGATGGAATCACCTTGGATGCAACACCCTCACAGAAAATGACGGGATGATAGAATCATGACATTTCAGTTTTAGAATTGTTGTGATAGTTTCCAGAATGAAGTATTCCCCAGGAGATTACAGGTGCTGAGAACGTAATGAAGACAAGCAATTTTGAGGCCACATTGAGTATGTATTCAAGGGAAATACCATTTCCCGGGAACAATGTGGAATTAATTAAGTTGGGGCCTGATTGTGGGTATCCAATTATGTACCAGTAAACGAAAACCACTATAGTAGATAAAATTGCGACAGCAACGGAAGCTGACAATTTCCAGTATTTCACTCCGGTAAGAGCGAACAAGGATAACGAAAGAAATCCGAATGAATATACCCAGACAGGTCCATAGCCAAACCAAGATGAAAAGTTTCCGTCCCTCAAAAGAAAGAGGAAGTTCCACACATATTCAAATGTAGCCATTGCAGCCAGTGGGATTGAAGCTGAAATCAGCGCTATTCTCCATATCTTTACCCTGGCTACGTATAACAAAGTGCATGAAGCTGAAAAAGAGGCTCCTGCCATAAAAATGGTATACGGCAGTATTGGGGTTGTCGTGAAGCCGTTTAGAAATCCTCGGTAATTGTAGATAAAATTCCATATCCCTAGATACTTGTCTCCAAAATATGCAAGAAGCAGTATTGCAAGAAATATTACCTCGGGCAGCAATAAAACTTCAAAAAGCTTGCATAAAGTTGGTCGTCTATTTAGAACCATTCATAATCGCAACTGTATTCCTGTTTTTATTAAGTAATTTTGGACAAACTATTCTAATTTCTTGAAATTACCACGGTGCGCTGATCACTGGTGTTTTATCCTTTCGTTGCTCTCGCGTATGATTTCATCGACTGCCAGGGCTAAGCTCTTCATCTTGTTAAGGGCCTTGCCGTCGATTGATTCTTCGGTTTCGATGGATCTTTTTAATGAAAGGAGGTTAGCGAAAACATCGTTCAGTAAATCAGCGATGCCCTTATTTCTTAAATCCTGGGTTCCTTCTCCATGATCCACGCGGGATTCGAGGTAGTCCTCGCTCACCTCGAATTTGCCGTCAATCCGCCTGATAATTATGCCTTCTCTTTCCATCGACGAAAGTGCAGGATAGAGAGAACCGGGGGACGGCTTCCACAGTCCAAGAGTCGACTTTTCGAGTTCCTTAATTAGTTCGCATGCCTTTCTTGGCTTTTCCTGAAGAGCTTCTATAATCATGGGCCGCAAATATCCACGTTTTCCTCCATATTGAAACCTCAGGACATTCATCTGCCAATGTTTTTCCAATGTCTTTATGGTATTTATACAGTTACATGCGGAAGGCTTTGCACATAAAACATCTTTTTCTTGTCTTTTAGGTGTGATATCGACTTTAAATGCAAAAGCCCATATGGAATGAAAGCATGGAACAACAAAAGTGTCGCACTATCCATATCTTTAGGCCATCTCGCTAACCAAAGAACTATAATGTTTTCGTTTTCTAATTTTGAATCATGAAGTGTGTAAGACCTTTTAAAAAGACCTGCGGAATAATTTAATTAACTGCGAAGTTACCAGGAGCAATGAAAAACGTCATTCTTCTCCATGGAGGCGCGGGCGGCCTGTACATAAATGTTGAGGAACACACCAAGAGAGTTACTGAATACAGCAGTAGGTCCCTGAAATTCGCAACTCCCCTTGAAGTCGCGATAGAGTCCGTAAGGCAGATGGAGGACGATCCCGAATTCAACGCTGGAACTGGTTCGGTGAGGAGACTTGATGGGTCTATACAGATGGATGCTGCAGTCATAGAACCTTGGAACTTCGGTGCAGTTATGAACATTGAGCGAGTAAGAAATCCCGTACTGGTTGCAAGGGATGTAATGCTGCACTCACCGCATGTGATCCTTGCTGGGGATGGTGCAATAAGATTCGCAAGAGCGATGGGATATGCTGACTATGATCCCGGAACAGAGAAAACAGAAGAAATATGGAAGAAAACAAAGGAACTTCTGGCCTCTGATAGCGTGGATATCCCTCAAAGGATCGTAGAATACAGGAAATATTCCAATCTTCTGGAAAAAATAGGTACGACGGATACGGTTGGTGCTGTCTGCAGGATAGATGGTAAATTTGCCGCAGCCATATCCACTGGTGGCGCGTCCCCAATGATCCGGGGAAGAGTTGGGGATTCTCCAATTCCAGGAAGTGGCCTGTACGCAGGAGATAAGGGTGCAGTAGCAGTGACCGGGCTGGGGGAAGAAATAATAAAGAGAACACTTTCATTCAGAATATACAGCAGGATTGGGGAAGCCCCCCTAAAAAAAATACTCCAGGAGGAAATCTCCTATTTTGGGGAGTCCCCAACTGGAGTAATTGCAGTGAGCGGGACAGAGCATGCGTCCTATACGAACAAATTCATGTCATCAGGGTTCACAGAGTTCTAACCATGTCGGAGATTTCAGGTAACCTCTGGCACAGGCTTCCACGATAATCAATAAATTTGATTTTCGTCAAAAGTGATAAATATCAGCAAGAAAATACCGCTTTCACGCGGGTGTGGTGTAGCCTGGTAACACGCGAGCTTGCCAAGCTCGTGCCTCGGGTTCAAATCCCGGCACCCGCATTAGTGGAAAAATCCAAATTTACTATTCAAAATTCTAAAAATAATCTAAGGAATGTCAATGGTGACATTCCCAAATGAGTTACAAAAAAGTAACTCATTGCTTAAAACTTTACGAAGCTGCTGCTTTTTTGTGGCTTCCCATTGCAGAGAATATCAGCACAATGACTTCAACAACCAGGCCTACAATTGCTATGTATGCTCCGTAGATTAGCCCAGTGGTCACACTAGCGGACGGGGAAAATGACTGTATAAGCGTAGTATAACCAGAGGCGACTGAGGATGTGCCTGCGATAAATAGCCCTATAGTTGTTCCGACAAATATCACGCTGAGCAAAGGCATGAGAAGTTTGACAGTCCTGCCACCCTTATCAATAAAAGCGAACACAATTCCAAGAAGGGCGAAGATAATGCCAAGAATCATAGTCACAAGTGAAGCGGTTATCATGGTAAGGCCGTTCATTATATCTGAATGTACTGTTCCGGTGGAAGACGAAAATTCGTTAGAGACATTGCTCCATGAGATGTAGGTACCATTGGAAGTCGTGCCAAAATATGTTGCGGTGGCCTGCGTTGAATGGCCAGAAAATGTCATGGTCATCTCGGTCATAGGAACCGCAAATGTAGCCCCTAAAAGTGCTATCGCAACTATGCTCAGTATCAGAACTAAAATTTTGTTCTCCATAGCGTTCGTGAGTAAATAATACTGGCACTATATAAATCTGTCGTAACTTCCGGCATTATTTCGTTTTTGTGGAAACTCCATGGGGACGGTCAATGCCATAAGGTTCATACCATAAAGACACTCAACAGAAAAGGGAGTTAGTGTTCGATCGGTCTAATTATTCCGTGCATGGAGGAATAAATCATAGCCCGGGCTGTTCCATGAACGTGATGGAAAATTGACACATGCAATTGCATGGGAATATCCAAAGTCAACACTATGAATGACATTTGCTGACTCAAAGGCTGAATTCACTTCCCACGATTTCGGACCAGGTTGAAATTCTGGTTAGGGCCCAGAAAATGATTGATGCAAGCATTATGATAAACCTTTCCGGGGCATTGCCGTATAAAAAGTATCCAGCGAATACAGCAAAGAAGTATACCGCAAGGGAGATATCAGTATTTTTCACAAACCCTATAATCCCGCCAACCCTGCCAACAGCAATCAATGTCCAGATCGCGCCAAGCAGAAAGAGCGCAAAGAAGAGAAAAAGGTAATATTGAAAGAGATTTCCAGGCAATATTATGATAAGGTACCATATAGCAAGGAACAGCACATCGATAATCATAAGAAGCAAGCGTTTTTTGGTCCCCCCTTCTTTCTCGCCTTGTGCGATATGAATGAAGTAATGATACTGGATCCAGTCATCGACAATCACAGCGAAGGCAAAGGAGAACATTAGCACCGATATGGCAGACATTTCAAGGCTAATCCTGAGAAATGAAATACCAATCACAACGCTGTAAAGCATCTCAGTAAAGCCTATCTTCTCCACCTAGATTGCCCCCTGTGCCCGGCCCATATCTAACGACAACACACTGTTTGCACAATGGATTATCAGATATATATTGGTAATCTTCCCGCATATTCAAATGGATCACATCCCGACTTTCGGGTGGGTCCACTCCATCTAAATGCCTTGGGCACATCACAGCAATGTATATCTTGGCTAGACCGCAGAAAGTTACGGTGGCAGGCATACGCCATAGCAAGATCTCAATTTCAATACCTGTCTGCGGCAAGTGAAATCACGCTCATTGTTGTTCGATGCTATTTTAACTTCTTGCCAAAACAAATTTCCGCGATCCACGAACGCATGCATCACTTTAGAATGCAAAACTGGACGGTATAGAATGGGCAGAGAAGTGGTTTTTCCATGGGAACAATGATCAGAGTAGTCGGATTAGCTGGCGAGTACAGGCAGAGTTGTACTATGGCGTGGCCACCGGTTCATGATAGCAATTGGATCTGATCCCAAATTCAAGGAAGAAACGCCCTCCGCAATTTTCTGATCCATCAATTCGCCCTTTTTTTAAGAGGCTCTATTCTCCCCATCAATCTTTTCAGAACTTCGCTCTTTTTCTCGTCCGGTGAAGAGGTTTTAAATTCTGCATCCACGGTTATCACATAGGTGTTCAGAGTTGTCTCGTCAATCAGAATTTTCGGCATACCGCTTGCCCCATCAATGTTTGATATCTCCTCCACCAGGGCAGGTTCCAGTGTCTGAAATACTATATCCTTTGGGATCTCATACCTTACCCTGACAGTATAAATCTGGTTCATTTTTTCTATGGCTCCCTGAACAATGATAGAATTTGGTATCTTGATTTTCTTTCCGGAACGATCCCTTATGGTGGTATAGAGGAGATCTATCCTGGTCACCATTCCGCTGTATGACGGCCTTATCTCATCCCTTGAAAAGTACTTTGGAGGATAACTTGAAAGCATCATTCCGAACTGCCACGTGTTTATGGCGATCTCGTCCCCTTCGACAAATGGTTTCGCGAATACTACCATAAGGCCGCCGAAAATATTGCTGAGGACATTCTGCGATGCCAGTCCCAGGATGAGCGACAGGAAGGTGCTTCCCAGAATTATAGAGGAAACATCGATCCCAAGCGATGCAAATACAGCCAGCGACATTATGAAATATCCTAGCAAAGAAATGATGAATATCAGTGGTCGGAATCTGGCTGGAGAAACATATTTTGAAAAGTAACTTTCGAGACCTTTCACAATGATCCTGATGATCACAAAAATGAAGAGTGCAATCACACCAGCATAGATGAAACGTTCAAAGTTCCCTGGCACTATATCAAGGTAAATATTCATCACGTAAAGGCCGATGAAGACAAAAGCAAGGGCTACAATGATGAGCGCTATTGAAAAAATTAATCCCCTATAGCGGTCACCGTCCATAGATCATCATTAACTTTTTCTTTATAAAAGGTTTTAAAAAATTTCCATCGTCGAGAGCGAAATGAGGCAATCTGAATTCAAGCGGTCTTCTTCTAGGTTTCCTGCGGTTACTTCCGTCAGGCGTTGAGATCGAATGAATATCTGCGGGCAGGTCTAAAGGTGTCTGCCTGTGAATACTGGAAGAAGCATCCGAATTTTGAGGAGGAAGCATTAGTTCTCGCTCATCCAGGTAACTTTTGCCTTTAGCAAACTCTCAGAGACTATTTCATCAGCAGCCTTCCGCACAGACATAAACGGGAAGTGTGATCCATCCCAAGTTATGATTTCTCCCCATGTCCAGGTAGTGCTTCAAAATTGCAGGGAGTACAATTTCCAAATCCACATATGTGGTTCGCATAAACTCTCTTCCCGAATTTACATATATGGAAAGGCACCGCTCTATTACTGCAATTCGATCTTCACGCTGGCTCGCATATTTACGGTTTGGGTTGGTAAGAATAGAAAGAACTATCGGGTTGCATAAAAATTACCAGGTGTAACGAGGGAGATTGAAGTCAGGACAGGCTAACCTGAAAATATAACTCCTTGATTTGATGAATAAATAATATAGGGAATATGTGTTTGAAGAGGGGCCAAATAACTAAACTAACTGAGCGCTGCAGCAATTCGTAACTCCAGCTTCACATATAAAAAAATTAGTAAACCTGACTACAAAATAGTTTTAATACTTATAGCTTTTTGACTTTAATAACTGGTGATTCCAAAAATGATAGTTGCAGAAGAAATAAACAGATTCCCGGAAATTAGATTTGCGACGGACTTTGAAATCAGCAAAAACGCTCCTTTCAAGACCGTAGATGAGTTTGTCAAGACCCTTGGTCACCTGATCAATGATGACATGCTGGTTCTTAGGGTTACAGAGAGTCTGTGTCCGCTTTGCGCCGATGAGGAAAAATGGGATCAGATGAGAATAGCGGCAATCGTCTATGAGAATGCAGGCGAAGTAAAGCTCATCAAGGAGTGCCCCGAACACGGGATCACCAAGGAGAAATACTGGGAAGATTACGACATGTACATGGAAGCAAAGCAGTGGCAGGACAGGGGTGTAAGGATCCTCAACCCCAATGTGGCGCTTCTTGAAGAAAAGATCGTGTGCCCAACCCACTGTGGTCTCTGTGTCAAACACAAGTCGCACACTGGACTCGGGAACGTCGTCGTCACCAACAGGTGTGACCTGTCATGCTGGTACTGCTTCTTCTATGCCAAGGAAAATGAACCCATCTACGAGCCATCCCAGGACCAGGTCAGAATGATGCTCCGGAGAATGAGAAACGAGAAACCTGTAGGGGCAAACGCAGTTCAGATTACTGGGGGAGAGCCAACAATCAGGGACGACATAATTGACATAATAAAGATAGCCAGGGAGGAGGGATATGAGCACATCCAGCTGAACACCAACAGCATAAGGGCAGCATTCGATCCGGATTTCCCCAAACAGGTAAGAGCTGCAGGTTCAAATGTGATTTACACAAGCTTTGACGGGCCAACCCCTAGATCCAATCCAAAGAATTTCTGGGAAATTCCAGCTGCGCTTGAGAATTATAAAAAGGCCCCTCTCGGCGTGGTGCTTGTACCGACAGTCATTGGTGGCGTGAACGACCATTATCTGGGGGATATAATCAAGTTCGGGCTTTCGAACATTGATGCCGTAAGGGCTGTAAACTTCCAGCCAGTAAGCCTGGTCGGGAGAATGCCTGACAGGATGAGGGAAAAGCAAAGAGTGACTATCCCCGGCTGCATTAAGAAGATTGAGCAGCAGACCGATGGAATGATCGGCAGAGAGGACTTCTTTACGGTTCCATCAACAACCAAGGTCTCTAACTTCGTGGAAGCCCTGAAGGGAAAGGACACCTACAAGCTGTCTATTCATTTTGCCTGCGGTATGGGAACCTATATCTTCAAGGACGATGAAAAGATCATTCCAATCACGAGATTCATCGACGTCCGCGGCATGTTCGAGTACATTGGAGAGCTTGGGGATGAGATCAAGACCTCTTCGTTCAAGAGGTTGAAGAAGGTAGAGTCCACATCCAAACTGCTGTTGAGTCTGAGGAAGTTCGTTGACTATGAGAAGGCCCCGAAAGACTTCAAGTTGAAGGACATGGTCTACAACGCCTTCACGGAAGGGGATTACCATGGTCTGAAGGCTTTCCATTACAAGAGTATGTTCATAGGATTCATGCATTTCATGGACCCATACACGTACGATGTTGACCGGGTCGAGAGATGTGATATCCACTATGCAATGCCTGATGGTAGAGTGGTGCCTTTCTGCGCCTTCAATGTCATCCCGGAACTTTACAGAGATGCAACCCAGAGGAAGTACTCAATTCCTGCGAAGTTCTACGAGGAGAAGACAGGAAAGATACTCAAGAAGGAGAAGTACTTCAGGGAGTACAGCATGGAAGACAAGAAGAGGATCATCTCTTTCTATGAGAATAGCATAGGCAGAAAACTCACAGAGAGCGAAATTGGGCTGAACCTTGAAGAGTCCATTCCGGTTATATCCTCGCAGAGACCGGAGTAACCCTTTTTTTACCCATCTTTTATGCCATTTATTAATTAATCTCTTTCAATTCGGCCTTTATCGCCATATATTTTCAAAGTCCTTATTGTCTGGGCACCTATTACGTTACAGATCATGAAGGGAAAAGACTGCGGAAGTCGCATTAAGTTGCTTGATCATACTGGGGACGCCGCATTTCTTGTAACAGCAGATACCCGGGAGGACCTTTTGAAAAACTCCGTCATCGCATTGATGTGTTTGATGGGGATCAGGCGGAGTGGTAAAATCAGGTTCCTTGAAAAGATCACCGTAAATGGTCAGAAATTTGAAGAGAATATTATCAGCGTCCTTAACAGGATACTCGTGATACTTGAGATTGATTCCATAGCGGCTGTTGATACCAGGAATGTCTCGGTGAAAGGTAACACGATTTCGCTGGAATTATTCGGTCGCAGTATTAGGCCAGTAAGTATTAAAGGGGAGGTAATCAAGGCAGTCACCTATCATGACCTGAATTATTCCGAGAATCCATATTCAATCAGAATAACGGTGGATCTTTAAGCAGAGTCAGGAAATTTATTATTTCACAACACATTCACCCGATAATGCCATCGATGGTTCCCAGCAGGATATTCTTCACGCGCGGTGTTGGAAGGGGAGAATCACAGTTAACGTCTTTTGAGAACGCGCTCAGGGATGCCCACATTGCCCAGTATAACCTGGTCAGCATCAGCTCAATATTCCCCCCGAACTGCGAGGTCACATCCGTACAGGAAGGTCTGAAAAGCCTCGGGGACGGGCAGATAATATTCACGGTTCTGGCACGGAATTCATCGGATGAGCTGAACCGGATGGTCTCATCCGCCATCGGATATGCCATCCCAAAGGACAGGAACAGGTGGGGTTACCTGAGCGAACATCACAGCTTTGGCCAGACTGAAAAAGTTGCGGGTTTCTTTGCGGAGAAGCTTGCAGCAGAAATGCTCGCGAGCACAATGGGCCTGCAGGAGGAGCTCAAATGGGACGAGGAAAGAAACGAGTACGTGCTGAGCGATAAGATTCTCACGACAAAGAACATATGTGCCACTGGAGTAGTGCTGAAAGCCGGTGAATGGACAACAACCATAGCTGCTGCAGTCCTGATCGTTCAATGAATACTTATGGAAAATAGAATAGAAGAGGAAATAACAGAGAAGTGGGCTGAGGCTAAGATATTTGAACCATCAACAAAAGGCAAGCCAAAAAAATTCCTCATCACCGTACCGTATCCATACGTGAACGGTTCCCTGCATGTGGGTCACGGAAAGACATACACGGTAACTGACATAATTGCCCGGTACCGCAGGATAACAGGATACAATGTCCTTTATCCCATGGCCTTCCACCAGAGCGGAACCCCTTTGATAGCCTATTCCAGAAGGATCAAATCCCGCGAACCCGCAATAATGAAAACATATAGGGATTATCTGAGCACATACATCAGGGACAGCGAAGAAATAGAGAGAAAGCTGAAGGAATTCGAGGATCCACAAAAGATAGCCGATTATTTTGCAAACAAGATCAGCAGGGATTTCATGAGAATGGGGTATTCAATAGACTGGACCAGGAGCTTTGCAAGCGGGGAACTGGTCTATCAGGATTTCGTGGAATGGCAGTTCCGCAAGCTGATGGATAAGGGGGTGATAGTCCAGAAGGATTATCCCATACTGTATTCGATTGAGGACGGAAACGCGGTTGGCGAGGACGACATCAAGGACGGCGATACTGACAAGGTTACCATCGATGAATATACCGGTCTCATCTTCAGGGGAAAGGAGTACTCTCTGATAGCGGCAACTGTCAGGCCTGAGACACTCTATGGCGTTACCAATCTCTGGATCTCCCCGACGGCGAAGTATCTGGAGTTCAGGTATGGCTCGGAAAAATTTGTTGTATCTTCCGCCGCCTTTGATAAGCTGGCGCTGCAGCTCAAAGGGATAAATTCAATGGCAGAGGTGCCAGCTGAAGATATCTGTTCCCAGCTGTTCGAGGCGCCCATGGTGGGTCGCAGGGTAAAGGCAATCAGGTCAGAAATAGTGGACCCCGAAATTGGCACAGGTATAGTGTTTTCTGTACCGGGTCATGCGATTACTGACTACGTTGCTGCCAGAGGAAACCCCGGAATTATCCCTATAAAGGTTATAGACATGCCCCCTGACAGCAAGGCTACGGTTGAAAGGATAGCCTCTGAATACGGGATCAATTCAGTCAAGCAGGAAAAAGAACTTGATGAAGCTACCAGAATTCTGTACAGGGAAGAGTATTATTTCGGGCGAATGAACACTGAAAACAGCAAATTCTCGGGTATGACAGTAAGGGAAGCCAGGGAAGCCATCACATCTGAGCTGAACCATAACAGAGATTCGATCAAAATCTACGAGACTAGTAGGAGAGCTGTGACAAGGAGCGAATCCAGAGTGGTGGTTGCCGTGCTTCCTGGACAGTGGTTTATAGACTACTCCTCAAAATGGTGGAAGGATACAGGCCACAGACTGGTGGACTCAATAGAATTCTATCCACCCGCATTGAAGAAGAATATGCATGACACCATAGACTGGCTCAGGGAACGCCCATGCGCAAGGAGGAGGGGGCTTGGAACGAGATTGCCATTCGACAGGGAGTGGCTGATAGAATCCCTTTCAGACTCCACAATATACACCGTTCTCTATACAGTCATCAATGAATTGAGGGAAATTAGGGAGGAGGCAGGCAAGGTGGATCCGGAAGTCCTGGATTACATAATGCTGGACAGCGAGATAGACCTCAGGGAAAAGTATGGGGAAAAGGTCCAGAAACTTGCATCCCGCGCAAGGAAGAACAAGCAATACTGGTATCCGGTGGACCTCAGGGTCACTGCCACCCCGCATTTCTCCAACCATCTTGCATTTTTCATCATGCACCATTGCGCAATTTTCCCCGAGAAATACTGGCCAAGGTCACTGATGGTACTGGGTCTGGTTGTCTCCACCGGGGCAAAGATCGGCAAGAGCAAGGGAAACGCAGTATCTCTATACAACACCGCAAGGCAGCATTCAGCAGATGTTTACAGGCTTGCAATTGCTGCAGCAGCCGATCCCACGTCGGAACTGGAGTGGTCTGAGGACGAACTCGAGACGTTTGAGGGAAAATATGCAACATTCAGAAGGATCCTGGATTCCACCGGGAGGGATTATCCGGAACTCTCCGGAGGCGAAACCTGGATAATTTCGTCTTTCAGGGCACGACTGGCAAGGTTCATGGATTTCATGGAAAAAAACGATATCAGAAATGCCACGGTATCGATCTTCTACGAGGTGCTCAATGATCTTAGAGAGGCAGAAAAGATGGGCGTCAGCCAGGATCGTGGAGCATACTTCATAGTAAGGGATTGGCTGATCGCTCTTTCCGCAATAATTCCGTACGCCTCTGAATTCTACTGGAGTAAATTTGGATACGGAGGTTTCTCATCCGGTCAGAGACTTGAGATGCCATCCATTACGGATGCAGATTCGCGCGTGGTGGAATGGAAAGCCTTCGCTGATAAAGTAATTGGGGACATAAGGGAAATAATCGCTGCAACGCAGATAAGACCAGGAGAAGTTGAAATCATGGTGGCCGGGGAGGATCAGATCAGGATCGCGAAGAAAGTCATGGAGAAGAGGCTTGCAGAGCTGGATCAGGAATACAAAGGGCTCATCCCCCAGGTTGAGAAGGCCAGGAGGTACATAGATCTAAAGGGCCTGGATGAATATTCCGCTCTCAAGGCCTTCTCCTCGTACATATCAGAATCCATCGGCACGTTCATAGGGATTGGGATTTCATCCATTAATACTCAGGGGAAGAACGCCTGGCCCGGCAGGCCTCTTATCAACATTGTGCCTGAGAAATAACAAAGGCCTAAAATCCCGACTCTTTTTCGCAGGCTTGCCTCATCTTTTTGATGCTGTTAAGCTGGTACCCGGTGAAAACCAGATTTCGCGACGGCTTCGCCTGTTCAATGTGGGGGTTTATTTTTTCACAATCCACCGTGGGATTGCTATGCCTGCTGAAAATAAATCTTACCTTTCGTCAAGATCATACACCCTTGTGAAAAGTTCTGCGTAAAATCTCTCGCAAAGGACCGAAGAAATCATCTTTTCGCGGATTGCAGCCTGTTTTGATGCTGAAACCAGCGGCATGAATTTAACGCCTTCGTAAACTATATCCTCCAAGACAAGAGGCTCGGCAGGCGCCACCATCCTCCTTTTAAGTTTTAGACTGAAAGGATCCGTATCTGGGTCGGGGTTTGCAAGTGCGTAACCGATAATCGATCTCAATTGCTGCCAAACGAAGCTTTTGCCGTAAAAAACCACCTTCGCCCCTCCGCTTTCTTCCGTGTAATCAATTCTGTCTATCGTGCGGATAGAATTTCTCTGATCCTTTCTGCAGAACTGCCTGAAATCATGCCTTCCTGCGAACTTCTGAAGTTCCTTCTCAAAATTCTCAGGAGGAGCACTTACAAAATAGGAATATTTCTTCTGAACGCAATGCCTTGGATTGAATGTCTCATTGACCAGGGCATAGGAATGGAACACCATTTCCGAAATTTTTGAATTGAGGATCCCGAGCACCTTGTCAGGTCTCTCATTGGTAGTGATCATTATCACGTTTCCAAGAGCAGAAACGTTTCTATCAGTTCTGGCCGCAGATTTAATATCTCCGGCAATTCTGGTTTCCTCGAGCACAGACAGTATCGCCCCTTCAATACTGTTGCTGCCGTTGCCCCTCTGGTAGCCACTGAACTTCGTGCCATCGTATGCGAATTTGATGAGGAGATTCACCCTTAAGGATAGTGAAGGGCGATAAAACCGCAATGCATACCGGAACAATACTAATGGAATGCACACTTCAGGCGAATTCGCTCCGGCAACCCAATTTATTTATGCGGCAGCCTGGTTTTCAGTCATGACGGATTGATCAGGGTCAAACTCCGCGTGTTTACCTTATCCCTCCATCAACTGGGATCATTGCATCCGTGGTTGCCCCGAAGCTCTCTTCGTCCAGAAGCGCCATCATTACGCCAACCACGTGCGAAGGGAGAACCTCGATTCCCAGCAAATTCTGGGTCTTGTATTCTTCGATCGACTGCCCCTTGGCTTTTGCCCGTGACTGGAGTATGCCCCCCTCCCAGATTTTGGATCCGCGAAACACCTTGTCCGGGTTGATAATATTGGAACGTATCCGGTGCTTTCCCCCTTCCTTCGCCACGTAGTGCGAAAGGTGAGCTGCGAACGCTTTCGTAGAACCGTACATGGCCATCTCTGCGCCTGGATTTGTGAGGTTCTTTGTTATGTTGAACACGAAATTGCCGCCAATCCCCTGTTCCTTCATGATGCGGAACGCTTCCCTCGTTACGATGAAGGTGCCCCTTCCATTGACGGCAAAGACTCTGTCCATTTCTGACGTGGTGATTTCGTCAAGGGGTGCAGTCTTCAGGATCCCTGCATTATTGAAAACAAAGTCAATGCCGCCGAATTCCCTTATCGCTCGCTTAAAGGTGCTTTCTATCGCGTCCTCATCTGAAAGGTCTATGCATGCAGGGAGATTCTGCCTGCCAGATTCCCTGTAAACTTCTTCTGATATCTTCCCGATGGCAGGATCTATATCAATTGCCACAACTTGCGAACCTTTGCTGGCGAGTTCCCTGAAAGCTTCCAGTCCAATGCCGCTTGCTGCGCCAGTGACAACGGATACCGTTCCCTCAAGCTTTTCTTTTCCCCTCCTTTTCAGCTTGGCTTCCTGCAGCGGCCAGTACTCCATATGGTAAGCTTCAGCTTTGGAGATCGAGGCGTGTTTGTCAACATGCAGGCTCTTGCCGTTTATAGTGAAGGAATGCAAAGCCATGTCCATTATTATTTCTGACTCACGTGCAGAGGTGGATTGAGTGATGATTCCGTATCCCCTGACAAGTATAACGCACGGATATGGATCATGCATCTGATACGATCCAGCATATTTTACGTGATCCTCCTGATAATTCTTTATGTATTGCTCAATGTCAGCCTCGATATTTTCCGGCCTGTCCACATAGAGGAATTCATGCTTAGTCCGGATAAGCATGTCTGAGGTTGGAGGGCCGAGACGACAAAGTTCCTCGCCTTCTGCTGAAAGAGCAATTTCGGCAGCCAGCCCAGTGGTTCTTATCTTCAGGATCTTTTTGCTGTTCCGCGACAAAATACCCCTGAGCCTCGGCAGGAATTTTGCCTCGTTAATTTCTGTAGAATCAAATTTCCTGGTAAAAACAGGGCCGATTATGGTTCTGTCTAAATGATTCTCGGCACTGGTCACAATCCTGATGTGCTTTTCGTAGGATTCCCTTGCGCTGTCGGAGAAGGTAACAAGGCCATGATTCCTGAGAACCACCCCATCCGAGCTTTTGATTTCATCTGCCCTGTCAGCGATAGCTTTCCCAAGGGCGAAACCAGGCGATATGTACGGAATCACCACCACATTTCCCAGTATTTTTTTGAGTTCAGCATCAGTCAGTTCAGTGTTTGTAAGGGACAGTATGGCATCTGCATGGCTGTGATTGACATATTTAAAGGGTATGAATGCATGAAGAAAAGTTTCCACGCTCGGGGAGGCTTCTTCTGGATCAGTCATGCTCTTTTTCAGGTAACTTTCCATCTGGAGATCGTCCATGGCCCTCAGATCTTTCGCAGCCAGAAGATCATTTAGCCTCAGCCCGGTAAAATCCGATCTCTTCATTGCAGACAGATCGGATCCGCTCCCCTTGACCCGGAGTACGCTGATCCGCTTTCCGGTGTGATCAATTTCATCTGTCTTTACCGATGTATTTCCTCCGCCGTGAAGGACAAGATCGCTTTCTGAACCGAGCAGTCTTGATGAATATACCATTACGCCTACATCATCATCTTCATCCGGTTTCTTCCAGAGTGATTGCATCTGGGGGGTATTGCGCCCCATAAAGTAATAATTTCCCTTTCCGCAAATTCACAGAAATACAGTAAAAAGTGGCTTCAGTAGTGTGCAGACAAATTATCGGGATGCCCTGCCATTGATAGGCGACGGGCTATCCTCATGGTACGTGTGTTAATCCCAAAGATCAGTGGATTTGAGGCTCGACCTTTTTAGGTTCCGTGATCATGTTGTCGGAAAACACCTGCAGTGCTTCCTTAACAGTAGCATCTTCGTGCACGATTGACCTGATTGCGTTTATCATTGCAACGGGGTGGTCGTTCTGCCAGATGTTCCTTCCCATATCAACTCCCACTGCACCATCCTGAATGGCGTTGTAGACAAGGTTCAAAACATCGTCAACTGTATTCAGCTTTGGTCCGCCTGCCACAACCAATGGTACGGGTGTGCCGTTGACAACCTTGCTGAAGTTCTCGCAGTAGTAGGTCTTCACAATCTGAACTCCAATCTCCGCAGACACCCTGCATGCCAGGGCAAGATATTTTGCATCCCTTTTCTCCAGTTCCTTCCCTACAGCTGTTATGGCCATTACTGGCATTCCATATTCTTCACCCTCGTCAACCAGTCTTGACAGGTTGACCAGGGACTGCTTCTCATGCTGGGTACCAACGAACACTGAAAGAGCAACAGCAGAGACATTCAGCCTTACCGCATCTTTCATTGAGGTCGTAATCTCCTCGTCGCTCAGGTCATCCTTCAGTATGCTTGCTCCACCTGAGACCCTGAGCAGGATTGGGGTATCCCATTTCGGATCCACGGACGATCTGAGCACCCCTCGGGTAACGGCCAGAGTATCAGCATAGGGCAGCAGAGGCTCTATTGTCTTGCGCGGATTCTCAAGCCTGTGCGTCGGCCCCATAAAGTAACCGTGGTCGCAGGCCAGCATTACAGATCGGCCAGTTGCCGGCTTAATCATTCGAGACATTCTGTTACTCATTCCCCAGTCCATGTTTTATCCCCTGATTGGTGTTCCCTCAAATATTCGAGCACTAATAACATTTTGCCCGTGATCCACCGCATAGATGCAAGTCCAGCCCGGGGATCAGCGGCATCCAGGTTTATGGAAATGTGCACAAATTCCCCAATCCGCACAACTGATCTGCGGATCAGGAAACTAATTATCGCCTTGCGGCATATATTTTTGTGTTATTCAGGGACGCGTGTTCCGTTTTCGAAAAAATGGAAGCCACGGCGAAGAGGCTGGAACTGGCCTCCATGCTGGCCTCTCTTTTTGTCGATGCGAAGGATGAGGTGGAGAAGCTCGTCTTTCTTGTGCAGGGAAAGTTGGCCCCAGATTATGAAGGAATTGAAACAGGTATGGCGGATAAACTTCTTGTAAAGGCTCTATCTGGAATTTCCAATGTCCGGGAAGATCAGATACTCAAGGACATGGCTAAGACAGGAGATCTTGGTACGGTCGCCTTCGGTATTGCCTCTGGCATAAAGCAGCGGGCACTGGAGGAAAGAATGCATACAATTGCCGACGTTTTTGATTCCCTGAAGGCTATTTCCAAAATATCAGGAGAGGGAAGCATCTCAAAAAAACTCGGACTTTATACCGAACTCATAATAGGTTCCACCCCTTCCGAGGCAAAATACATCACAAGGATAATCACGGGCAGACTTAGGCTCGGCGTGTCCGATGCCACCATCATTTCTTCTCTGATCGCTGCCTTCGGATGGGATGGCGATCCGGAGGCCATCGAATATGCATACAACTGTTATCCTGACATGGCAAGGCTTGCGCGGCTGATGCGCAGTCATGACTGGCATTCCATTGCAGCCACAAGCCCTGCGCCTATGGTGCCCGTCAAGGTCATGCTCGCAGAGAGGCTGACTAGCCTCAGCGAAATCCTTGTGAAGCTCGGCAAAAAGGCTGCGTTCGAATACAAGTATGACGGCCTGAGAACGCAGATCCATTATGACGGCAGCAACGTGAAAATCTTTTCCAGGGGGAGTGAGGAAACTACAGGTAATTTCCCGGATATAATCCGGGCATTCAAATCAACTTTCAACCTGAAATCCTGTATCCTGGACGGGGAGTCTGTTCCGTATAACCCTGAGACTGGGGAGCTTTATCCCTTCCAGATGGTATCGAAAAGGAGGGGAAGAAAATATGACCTAGAGGGAAAGAGTGAGGAAATCCCCATCGTGGTTTTTCTCTTTGACATACTGTACCTTGACGGCCGTTCCACAATGAATCTGCCCTATGAGGAGAGAAGGAAGCTCCTGGAATCTCTTTTTAGCGAAAATGAGAACTTCAAGCTGGCCACGCGGATAGTGTCTTCTGATCTGCAGGAGATACAGGCATTCTTCGAGAAATCTATCGCCGATGGGTGTGAAGGAATCGTCGCCAAGAGCGTCTCAGACGAGACTCCATACCGTGCAGGAGCACGCGGATGGCAGTGGATAAAGTTCAAGAGGGATTACCAGAGGCAAATGGGGGATTCTCTTGATCTTGTTGTCCTCGGTGCCTTTGCAGGTCACGGGAGAAGAAAGGGAACATACGGTGCACTCCTTATGGGGGTGTACAACGATGAGAGGGATACTTTTGAGACAATCTGCAAGCTGGGAACCGGATTCAATGACGAAATTCTTTTCTCCCTTCCGAAGAGGTTCGAGGCCCTCAAAACGGAATCCTGCCCGAACAACGTAAATTCCATCATGACGCCGGAGGTATGGTTCTACCCAGATACCGTTCTGGAGGTGGTGGGCGCGGAGATCACGATCAGCCCGGTTCACACCTGCGCCTATTCTGTAATAGAGGAAAAGTCAGGGCTCTCACTGCGTTTCCCAAGGTTCACAGGCATCTTCAGGACAGACAAAAAGGGAAGCGAATGCAGCAAGACTTCTGAGATCATATCGATGTACAACAATCAGGCCAAGAAATGAACCGGCCGATATGTATTCAGCTATGGAACTATTGGGTGGCGGATGATTTTTCCATTTTCTTCAATGAGCTTTCAAAGATGAACGTGAAGGAGAGTGCCATGACAATTGTCGCAAAGATGGCCACTGAATAATAGGTAGCGTCAATGAAACTTTTGGAGAGGGCGATGGATGCTATAATGATCCCGACTGCCCCCCTTCCCCCGAATATACCGAGAGAGACCCTCGGGGTGATATCCTTCATGTAGCGCTTTGAGAACTGATAGGCTGCAAATCCCCCTATTGAGGCAGTTACGGCGACAAGGAACACAAGGTATGGTATCAGGGAAACAGGGATCAGGGTCATTTCCAGTCCTGAGATGCTGAAAAAGAGCGGTATGAAGAAGCTGGAATTGATTCTCTGAAAAGTTCTTTTCAATACGCCATAGGTTTCCTCACCCACGGAGTTCTGATGAATGATGAGGCCAGAAAAGAATGCGCCCAGGACAAAAGTGATCCCGATGTACTCGAAGAGCGAAGATACTCCAAGCCCCATCAGAATGACAGCAGCAAAGATTAATGACTCCTTCTGGCTCGTTGAGAGCTTGTCGAATCTGGACCTGATTCTTTCAGATCTCGCCTTCAGGAAAACATCAAGGAAATAGAGCAGAACCATGAAAATAGCGAGAGATGTTGACACCACAATTATGGTTGAAACAGGCCTGTGGAAGGATACGAATATGATGAATGCTATGGTATCGCTCATTGCAACACCCCCAAGAAGCCTCAGCCCGTCGTCCATTTTGATTAGCCCAGACCTGACAAGCAGAACCGAGGTAATCGAAATTGAGGGGATGCTGACAGACAGTGAAACGCTGATGGCTCCCAGATATGAAAGGTTAAAAATGAACATAGAGCCGGCAGACATAATGAGAAAAGGGACCAGAAACGAAGTAAGCGCAAACCCAGTCACGTATTTGATGTTCTTCGAAAAGATGTCCGAAGATGCCTCTATTCCTATTTGAAGGATAATGAAGAAAAGTGCAAGCAGGCTTATGGTGGAGAGTTCGGAAGATGGCAGAATAATTGACGAAACTGCAGGCCCGAGTAATATGCCTGCAATAATTGCTCCCACCACTTCCGGAAGGCCAAAATTGTTGAAAATTGTACCCAGGCCGATGGCAACTACAAGCAGCAGGAGGATTGATGTAATCAGGTCCGGCATCTATTGTCCATTCCCGAATGCATATAAATTATTTCAATCAGTGACTCATTTACAACCAAAAACATAATGCTTCTGAATCGGGCTGCGGCAAAAATCCTCAATTTCTTCTATCGCGTTATACGGGAAAACCGGCAGTTCCGGACTATATGCATTTGCTTATGTTGACGATAATGTTTGACCTAACTTTCCACGGAATCAGGCATGGCTACGAACTGCGCTATCAGGATCATATCCGAGAAATGCTTTCTATTCGAACTGTACAACAATTATAATACAAATAATAAAAAAATAATAAATATGGGCTTAAAAAGCCCGTTGGATCCTAGAATACTAAACCGGAAAATTACTCGTCTCTGCCACGAAAGCCGCCGGACCTGCGGTTGTTACCGCCTTCTCCGCCGAATCTCCTGTAGCCCCTGAACTGGTTTTCGTGCTCTTTCTCGCTCATGTCAATTGAGTCGTTGATTTCTCCCACATCTTCGGAACTCGTGTTCAGAGCACCGTATTTGCCAACGTTCAGCCTCATATGGCCTCTTACGAGTGAGACATACCCGTTGTCGATGTAAAGAACCTCGCCATCCTTTGCCTTATCCGCCTGTTCGCCCCATAGTGACAGGGTGATTTTCCCGGTGTCGTCGGCAATTATCACTTCGGTGACTGTTTTCTCTTCACCGAATTTGGTGGTTATGGCCTTCTTTTCCCCTATTGACAAAACCTTTCCCAATACATTGACCCTTCTTGACGAGGGGTTCAAATCCTTTATTTTGGTCGCGCCTTCCATTTCGTTTACTTCCTTTTTTTTCTGTCTGAGAAGACTATTCCCGATTAGCAGAAACTATATAATTATATTGTGGCAAAATTAGCCTTGGTACATTTCCATACCCAAAAAGAGATTTCAGGAAGCCATCTCTGCCATCTCGCGATTGCGTTTTGGCTCAAACTGAAGCATTAGAACCGAGACAGAGCCTATCGCCAGCATCACCCAGAAGCTGAAGGAGAGGTTCCAGTGGCTCAGGAGCACAACCATGATCCCAACACCAGCAGAAGATCCAAGGGTATTGCCAACCCCCCAAACTATGCCATTTGTAAAAGGAAGAATATCCCTCGGGATTTTCTGTCCCATGTAACCAAGCATTACAGGGAATCCCGTGAAGGCAAAAAAGGCAAAGAAGCCCAGTGACGCAGTCAGGAGCACAATATTTGCAGAAAGCATGAATAATGCGAAGCCAAAAACTGACATATATCCGGTCAATAATACAATGAACCTCCCGCCCCTTTCGGATACCATTTTGCCGAATATGGGCTGTCCTATGATGGGCGGGATGAACGCAATTGTGAGAACGATTGAGGTCACAAACTTTGAGCCGGTGAATATCTGCAAGTAGTCCGCAAGATATGTGTTTACGCCGAGATAAAAGACCGATCTGAGAAACATTGAGGCAGTGAAGTAGTAAACGAAGAATGCGTATGGCTTCATGTCCGGTTTTCCCGTTTTTCTATGGCTTTTCTCCACCTTAACCGGGTTATTCCCTGGCGAAAAGCCTCTCAGCCCGCTGTATATAACCAGGGAAAAGGCAAGCATGATGATTCCAGTGGTAAGAATGCCTCTTCCATAGCTGAAAAACAGGACTGTAGTACCTATAATCAGGGGGAATATGGCTCTGCCTATGCTTCCAAGTGAACCGTTTATGCCAAGATACCCCGGGCTCCTTTTAGATCCGTATGTCTGGTTGATCAAAGATGCCCCGAGGGGATGATAGAAGGCCTGGCCGAGCCCAAGAACTCCTGCAGAAACGAATATGAACCAGTAAGTAAGGCCGGGAATGAAGAATGGTACAGCGAACATAAGTGCCGAAATGCCCTCAAGGAATATCCCGAGTGCAATCATTTCCCCGATCCTGCCGCTCCTTTGCGCATAGAGGCCAATTGGCCCGGTTAAAATGCCGGATAGGAGGTTTGCGCCAATGGCACCAATCCCAACGAAGGCTTCGTTCAAGTTCAGTGCCGCGTAATAATACACTATTAGGAGCGAATAGAGAAGGAAATTCCCATCATTTGCAAAGTGCGCTAATGATGTGAAAACAAGGGTAGTCAGGTCCTGAGAGTCATTATTTTCGCGATTCAAAACCAACGCAAGCGTATTATAAATTGGTATAAAATCTAAGACAATGCCGGCATTCATTCTATTGCGGTTTCCATATATGGTACATATCTCAGTGTGATGTACTTCAGCAAATCTGGCGTTTCCCAGGTAATTACTGGATCAACTGAAAGGAAGGCCGAAACAATCCAAATGATCAGAAACAGCTAGCCTTTTGATTGGGGAAAAACCTGCACTGCATACAAAACAAAAAGACGCAAATAAGCCCGATCATCACGAAGGTATAACACATCCAACTGGGTTCACAGTTTCACCTTTCGAGTGAAGCGCCTGATATTATTGGGAAAAATTATAACTTAGGCACGCGTTAAAGGCCAAGTGCCCGAGTGGGGTAACATGGATATCCTTGAGGCCTGCGGAGCCTCTGATCCGGGTTCAAATCCCGGCTCGGGCGTCATAATAAAATTCCACCCCTCCGCATGGCAAAACGCAAAATACGGGCATGATTGTCCACCACCCATGGTTTCCCCTTCTAATAATGAACTCTGATAAGAAGTTGGGTGCTGGACTTCTCAGGGCAATAAAGAAAATGCAAATGATGTTGCAGGAATATGCTCATTTTCCAGAATCAATTCCCAATGATCACAGGGTTTGCCATAGATTATTGTCAAGTCCTTGCAGGGGAATCCCGGCAAGCATCTCCTTTATGCCTAAGCGCAGTTTAGCAATCTTGTCATCAAATTCCTCATTCGAGATTGGCTCGAGTGGGGAATGCGAAATCATAGCCTTGAACAAATCCCTGGATTTTGAGGAGCCGCCGGCCACCTCGGAAACTATCCAGCTATGAAATATGTATTTCAGCACTCCCCCCATCATACTGGTGAAGGTATACACCCGGAAACTACCAAAATCCAATGCCCCTGACCAGTTCCATTTGTTCCCGAACATCTGTGAGGCAAACACCCCGCCTGGAACGACAAGGGTAGCAACACCGCTCAGGATGCTTTTCGCCTTGGGTGGAATCAGGGATTTTCCCAGATCGCTTTGCATACGTTGTATGGCATCATCCCATCCAATCGAGGTTGAGCTGTACCCCAAAGCCTCCCCAATGGAGTGAAAGCCGATCTTAAAACGTCCGATCCCAAGCCCTAGTCCTAACTTCAATTGAAAATTAGTGTTAGTGAAGAGAATGAAATTGTTGCGATCTTTACCATCGGTGGCAGAATCATTCATAATGCAACACCTGCAGTTCCAGAGTATCCTTGATACGATAGCCCGATCTGTACACCAGACCAGGTGGAAGTTGCAACCGGATTTACAGTAACAGTGCTCCCAGATATGACGATGTCACCGTAGAACACATCAAGAATGGCACCGTTCGAAACTGTCTGGGTTCCTGAAGCAGCAAAAAATATCACATAGCCTGAGCCGGCTGTGGTTGAAACCCATACCACATCATGGCCCGAACTCGTTGACTGCCCACCAGCACCGCTGGCCCAGGATATCGTATAGCTCCCTGTCAGCACCGAAGTCAATGAAGAATTCACATAGACGGAGATGTGATATTCATCCATAGAAGTTGGATTGACCGGGTCAATGATCAGATTGTAGCCTGCAGTCACGGAGCTCGTTCCAGTGGTATTTCCATTCGAGGAGAATTTCACGCTCAGAGCGCCGCTGCCGGAATTACTACCAGAATTTCCGGAATGGTTTGCCACTATATACACAGACAGGGATACTATTACAATAGCAACAACTATAACAATCGCAAGAAATTCCTTTCTTACCATCATACATGATCACTTAAAATCTGGTATACTACCTTGAGAAGTTATTTGCTATGTTACTATTAATTCTTTATGCTAAGATGTAAGGTGAATACTGGCTGCTAATGCCCAATTTTGAACATTTTATGTATTGCCTCCTCAAGCATGCCCCCATAGAGATTTGTTCTGTCATCAATGCAGTTTAACGGTTCGGAACACATAGTTTTTGGTCGTTCCTTTTCGCCACAGAGAAAAGAAATTAGATGTGCTAATTGAGCATTGTTGACGGTAGCATGAAAGGCGTAGTCGCGAGAGAGTTGCCGTTTACCCCAACAAGGATGTGTTGTCCGCATAATCTGCCGTCCTTAGCTCTCTACAGGTCCCGGACGAAATGGATTTCCCCGGCAGAGCATGGTAGTAAGGCTCGTGCCTTGATGTATGAATGGAATCGTCAACAGAGACTACCAGCCAGATCTGCAAAAGTGGGGGGGCCCAAGGAATGTTTCATAGGGGCAATCGCACTTTCACCTCAGCAGGAACCTTCGAGGCTTTCGCTGGGGAAGATAGTGTCGGCCCACTTTCGTGAGGCGATTCTCATCAAATCTTCTGCTGGAGTTCTCAAATATCCCAGGTGCACGACTCAGGAATTGGTCCTCCCAGTTGTAGAATCTTGCAGGCCTGACATCATATTTCCGGCACAGATCGCCCCTCTTATTACCCAGGCTGTCCCATGAGGGATAGAAGCGGGGCGAACAGATGATAGGAATTGCCGTCAATTGCACTGACATACTCCCACAGCTAAAGCATGTGGGGTTCTAAGGTCGCTATCGCTCATAACGTTGCCTCTTTAGGGATATCAGTGTTCCCTTTGCACGCATCCCTGTCTACGTGCAATCGACCTATGCCTTCCTCAAATACTGGATGCAACGCTATGTTGAACGAAGCGTTGGCATCGGCATGATCAACGTGCCCACACTGGCACTTAAAACTCTTGCCTGAACGGTTGCCTACCTGTCCACACTTTGAACACTCCTTTGAAGTGTTGTATGGATCAACGTATACAACGGGTATTCCAAGTAGTCTGGCCTTGTATTCCATCATCTGCTCAAGCTGATAGAATGACCAGCTATTCAGGGAATACCTGAAATTCCTGCCCGATTTTGCATTCCTCACGCCTTTGAGATTTTCGAGCTTAATTCCCATTCCATTCTGTTTTGCTGTAA
>JAKATN010000012.1:1325-33369 GCA_021818715.1 Thermoplasmata archaeon | reverse complement strand
TTCAGTTCAACCCGGGTCCCGCCATATTTCGCATCAATCGATCCCGAAGTGCCCAGTCTGCCATTACCGATATCTTGTTTCTCACCGTATCCAACTTAAACAGGTGCACTGCGTGCCAAATGATCCAGCCCCCAAAACCTGAAAGGATGATCCCTCCTGGAAACATGCAAACTGCACTGTATGATCCGGTGGCAACCATTAATCCGGTATCCCTGTATCTGAAACCATGAGAGTTCATCTTTTCGCCTATGATCGAGGCCAGATGCTTCCCGGCGAATTTTCCCTCCTGCACTGCAGCAGCAGCCGTCTGTGGGACCGGGTTATTGCTGGTCGCGTCTTTGGCCAGTGCGTTGTCCCCAAGCACGAACACATTGCTGAACGCTGGTACTCTAAGGAAATTGTCCACTACTATCCTCCCATGAACCTTTTCAACGTGATTCCCGCCGAATTCAGTTATTATTTTTCCATTCCTGACTCCTGCCGCCCAGAAGACATTCTCAGTTTCTATGAAGCCTCCATTCTGAAGTTCGACGCCATTTCTCCCTAACCTTATGATCCTGGTATTGAGTCTAACCTTGACCCCCCTGCGTGCCATATCAGACATCAGCCTATCAGATACTTCCTGAGGCGCATCCCTTACCAGGCGATCCTGAGCTTCCAGAAGAAAGATGTTGATGCCGTCATGCCTAACGCCTGCCTTTCTTGAGAACGCCATGACCTGATCTGACATGGAGGCGGCCAGTTCCACACCTGTAGCCCCGCCACCAACAATCACAAAGTTCACCGGCGAAAGGACCCCAACACCATTACCAAGCGCATTCTTCTCAGGGATAAGCGAGTTAAACAGCCTTTCCCTTATCGTCCTGCCATCTTGCAGACTCTTCAGGGGAACCGAATATTCCTCCACCCCTGGTATACCGAAGTTGTTATTTTCAGCGCCAAGTGCGACAACCAGGTAATCGTAACCAACAACTCCTGTCGTTGTTATAACCTGGTTCCTCTCTGGGGAAACCCGAAGTACTGTCGATTTAATGAACCTGAATTTTTTCCTTTCCGCTGTAGTATTGAGTGGGGCGGAGATGTGCCGGTCGCGGACGCTGCCAGTAGCCACCTGGTATAGAAGCGGGGCGAACAGATGATAGGAATTGCCGTCAATTACAGTAAGATCGATGCGGCGCCTGTCCTTACCCTTTAGCTTACCTTTGAATGAGTTTATAAATGATGACCCAGCAAATCCTGCACCAAGCACAACCACCTTTATGCGCCTTGATTCTTTGCCATTCTTCATCCAGGTGTTTTCAGTCCCCATAGCATGTCACTCCTTTACAAATTTGTCAGAGGGGATCATTACAGAGTACGCTGGTGCCAGTTTCAGCATCATCCCTTCAAATTTCGCATGCCTGCTGATGATCATCCGGAAACGGTATGCTTGAGCATTCCCTGTGTAACTGGAAAGCCCACGCCTCAGTTCCTCGTGATCATTATCCGGGCACCGATCCCGGGTGTAAAATTCGCACGTCGATCCCCCTCGCCCCGAAATCACTCCTGTTTTTCCCGTAAGAGAATTTCCTAAATTTTCCGCAAGCGGCGCCACAATTTCATCCTCATGAATCGAATGCTCAAGCACCTGGTCCTGCAGTTCCAGGAAAGCGCGCCCCTCGTTCTGCCAGCTATTGTTGTACTTCTCAGCAAAAACTGTAAATTCTTCTTCTGCCCTGCTGATCATCTTCACCATACAAAACTAGAAGCGTGAAACATGGCATGTCAGTAATCCCTTAAAATATAGGGATGTCTTGTTTCTGCATCCCGAAGTATTTCGGGATAACCCAGAATAAGCGGAATGGATTACAATTTTATGACAGAAATGGAAGGTTTCCTTGACAGGGAACATAGCGAACTGTTGGAACAGATGTCGGAGATTGCGGCAGGCAAAGGGAAGGTCGCAGAGCTATACGGTGAGATTCTTTCCATATTCAGCTACCACCTGGATAAGGAGGAGGAGACCGTGATACCGCTATTGGCTTACCTCAAATCGCGGAGTACTGCCCGGAGTGAAGTTGGGTTTCATGATCTGGAATCAGCGTCAAGGAAGTTCATTGGCGATGCCGAAGAGATGATATCTGAGCACCGGGAAATGGCCCAGATTATTGAGAAAGTTGCATCGGCTAAGGAATCCGGTTCAAGCCAAAAAGCTGCAGAAATTGGGAGGAGCCTGCTGCATCATGTGGAGCTTGAGGAGGAAATTCTATATCCTGCCGCTGAGGCTGCGTGCGAGCTTCTTGCGCTGGAAAAAAATTCAACAGCTGGCCGGCAGGTCAGGTGAGGCACCTTAAATTCATTCCCCTTTTTGCCTGAAGTACGAGGATATGATGTTTTTTTCTGCCCTCCTGAGTATTTCAGATAGAGTGACGAATGATACATTCAACCTTTCTGAAAGACCCTCCAGGTTGACCTTCTTTGGATAATCGAAGAATCCCAGATCAAAGGCAGTCCTCACCACAAACTCCTGTCTTGCGGTAAGATCGCTCTTCCTTGTGAGATTCCTTTTCTTAACCAGCCTGAATTTGACTCCGTCATCTTCGAGCCTCTTCAGGAAGCTCACTGCCGTTGCATCGTCAGGAACAAGCAGGCGCATAAGCATGTCCCCGTTACCTTCTGTGAAAGCTTCAGTCAGGAACAGATCCCAGTTCTGCATGTTTCTGCATATAGGGCAATCCCCGGCGTCAACAATCGCTGTGGCGTGATTATCATCAAATGCTTTCAGGGAACTGTTCTCCTCAGGCAGGTATTTTTCAATATCCTCGGCCATTGCTTTGACGTTGCCTTCCGGGAAGAAGACTTCTATCAGGTCCATTGTCCCTTTGCTGGTTTTTCTGATATCCCTGACCTTTATTCTGGCTGAATGGCTTTTTACCAGATCATCAATCCAGCTCACCGGGACCTTGAATTCAATCTCAATCTCCAGCACGTGATCCTCCAGTTGATATTTGCATCTGATACTTAAGAAGCTAAGTCTGATCCTGTTGACAATGCCTTCATCATTTCTGGCAGATTGAGCACCAATAGGTCTGCCTGTTGCCCAGTCCCATCTTCTCTTTCATAAGCGGACGGCCGCATATCATGCAGTGCTTCTTTCCGTATACAGTTAAAAGTGGAGAAATCTTCTCTCCCTTTTCAGATGCCTCAACCCATTTCATGGAGAATTCACGTGCCTGCCTGAAAAGACCGTACAATTCATCCAGAGTAATGTATCCCATTTTCCTGGCTGGATGCATAGAAGAACGAAAGAGAGCCTCGTTCTTGATTATGTTACCAGACCCGGGCAATATTGACTGATCCAGAAGCACGTCACAGATGAGATCGTCATCCGATGCTGCTTTCTTAGCTTCATTTGCTGTATTTTCCAGGTCAAATTCCACCGAGGTCAAATCCCTGCTTTCGTCTATGAACCCAAGATAACTGTCGGTTGGGATCCTTTTAATGGAGCAACCATAGAATGAGAGCGTCGCTGCGCTGCTGGCAAGGACCATTCCAGGCTTCTTTTTTCCTGTAATTTGCCCTTCACTGAAGCGCCCAAACATCCCGAAGAATATGGAATAGGAATCGCCACCTAACGTAAGGTAAATCCTTTTTCCGTAAATGGCAACCCTTGAAAGGCTGGCCAAACCGATGTCCTTCCCATCAAGCTGCAGTTGAAAAGCCCTTCCGGCATGTCTCTGCAACTTCCTGAATATTATTCTGGACCCTGGCCCTTCCACTGTTTGTAAGTGCGGCAGGTTTAATTACGGTTTGGTCACATTTTGTGGTGATATGAGGAGTTTGTACCACAATTCAGATTAAAGCATTCCTCCTTGATTGGACAATGAACTCCAAAATATTGGGAATAATTGTCGCTGTAATAGTGATAGCCGCAGGGGTTTTGATATACTATGAATTTTTCGACAACGGCGGGACGGTTAATGTGAAGGTCGCTGATGCGCCTGTAGGTGCGTCCGCGGTTTACATTACCTTCAAGGATGTCTATGTACACAGCAACTCCACCGGTTGGCAGAATTTCAGCGTAACTGCGAAAACAATAGACATACTGGATCTTACCACCACAAATGCATCACTCTTCGGCAGTATTTCACTGAAAGCCGGAACCTACACCATGATTAAACTTGCCATAGTGAATGTCACAGTCGTCATGGGAGGACAGCATGTAAACTTCACCTCCGCCAACGGGTATGTTGATATCGTGACACCATTCACGGTGTCAGCCCACTCCACCACCAACATCATAATAGAATTTAACCTGACGCAGGATCTGAACCTGATGGCTAAGACCTTTACTCCAACAGCGAGCATGAGCATGACCTAGATCAGACCACTCCAGTCCGGTCATATTAAATTAAATTCTTCAACAGCCCTGCAAAGGGCTCTTTTTTTAACCTTTTTTTAATTATCTCTGGTATTTTTTCCTCATTTTTGGCCTAAGGGGATTTTTCTCAATCCCCGGTCTCGCATTACATGCAGTACGCCTGCAATATTATGCTGCTGACATAAGGCATCGCAGGAATGTGAGGAACTGGTGGATCAATGACCGTTCAACAGCTATGCTGATTAAACCTCATCCGGAACGCAATCCTCAGACAGCTAAAGGAATAACTGCATGCAGAATGTATAATATCTCGACGAATTTTTTCATAAACCACTATCGACATTTGCTCTTCCCAATGCCGGCCCAGTAAAGCCCGCTGAGGATATTGAAAAATTTGTCCATATTTATAAATAAGTATGCAATCTCCTTCAAATATGCACGAAGGAGAAACCGGAGACAGTCTAGAAAGCATGACTACGCGAACGATCATGCCCAACCGCAAGAAGGGCGAAATGTTCGGCATAGTTGAAAAACTGCTCGGCGCCTCCAGAATGATGGTAATGTGCGAAGACGGGGTTTCAAGACTCACAAGAATCCCCGGCAAGATGAAGAGACGGATGTGGATCAGGGAAAGGGATCTGGTAATCCTGAAACCGTGGGAATTTCAGCGTGAGAAGGCAGATGTTGTTTACAGATATACACAGACGCAGGCAAACTATTTAAGCAGGAGCAGCAAGTTGCCTGAGGTCATTAATATTTTCAAATGATTCCAGGGTGATGGGCTTTAGAAAAGAGAGACATTTCCGCCCTTAAGGAGCTTATCGAGCGCGGGGAGTTCAGGAATGCAAACAATCTCGATAAAAAAACTGAGTCCCTTGTATTCGACAAGAGAACTATCACTGCGCTTTACAAGCTGATGGAGAACCTCTCTATCAGCTATGTCGATTACCCTATCGCTTCCGGGAAGGAATCCGTTGTTTTTAAGGCATATATAGGCAAAAAGCCCGTTGCGATAAAGATCTTCAAGATTTCCACGATTAAATTTTCAACGCTTGAACGATATATCCACGGAGACCGCAGGTTTGAGAATGAAAGAAAGGACCGTTCCACCAGGGTCTTTCTCTGGTGCCGGAAGGAATACACCAACCTTGATGAGCTGAACAGATGGAAGATAAACGCGCCTATGCCTTATGATTACAACATGAACGTACTTATAATGCAGTACCTGGGAACTGCAAAGAGCCCTTCCCCTCAGCTAAGGGATTACCGGGGGGAACTCGAGCCCCTATATGCCGAACTGAGAAGGCAGCTCAGAATTATGTACAGTTCAGCGAAACTTGTGCATGCCGATCTGAGCGAATACAATGTCCTTGTTTACAGGAAAAAACCCTACTTCATTGACGTGGGGCAGATGGTGGATCGGCGTCATCCGTCAGCCGATGAATTTCTCAGGCGTGATATCTTTAATATCTCGAATTTCTTTAGAAGAAAGGGCATTCAGGTGGAAGAACAGGAGCTTTACGATTTTGTCACGGGTGGTTCCGTTGAATGAAGAGATAAGGATACCCAGGGAGAGGATCCCGGTGCTCATCGGGAAGAATGGCGAAGCAAAGAAGCGGCTCGAAGAACTTGGAAAATCCAGAATCACGGTCAACTCGGTCACGGGGGACGTCTACATACAGGGAATGGAGGATGCCATCCTCACCCGTACCACATTTGAAGCGGTCAAGGCCATCGGCCGGGGGTTTTCATTCGAGAAGTCCCTTGATCTCTTTACACCCGGAATGCAGCTGGCAGTCATATCCCTGAGGGAATTCGCCAAACCTAAGTCGCACAGGCTCCATGAGATGAAGGCCAGGCTGATCGGGAAGAATGGCCGGACCCGCGAGATAATGGAGGAGCTGACTGAAACCCATATCTGCGTTTACGGAGATACCGTTTCCGTGATCGGGGACCTGGTTCCCATACAGTATGCAATTCATGGGATTGAGATGATTGTAAACGGGAAGAAGCACAGGACGGTGTACCAGTTTCTCGAGAAATCCACCCGGGAGATCAAGACTAAGAGGCTGGAGCAGTCCTTTGACGGAGTGCCCTAAAGATTGTAAAATTGGATTCACTTCCCGTTTTCCTGAATCCAGAAGGGGTTTCCCGTAGACTTACAAACAAACATTATATCCGCCGCATCTATGTGGTGACCACAGCGGGGTAGGGTAGTTAGGAAATCCCGACGGGCTCATAACCCGTAGATCAATGGTTCAAATCCATTCCCCGCTATTTTTTATTGCTGCCGATATCCTTCTCTATTTCTGCCAGTGCCTCCAGGAAATTGGAGTTTGGCACTTCCCCGACAACACTGTAGCCCTTCGATTTCAGGAATTCTGCGGTTGTGGAACCGATGGCATATAGATTCGGTATTCTGGTTCTCTCCCTTTCCATATAATCGATCACGATAGATGCCTCGAACGACGAGGTCATCAGGATGCCGGCGCAGCCCGTATCGTTCAGAGCGGAAAGATCGCTCTCGATGCGCTTCACCCTGTAAAGGGTGAATTCCATGAAGTCGTAGTTATGCGCAGCAAGGAAATCCGTGAGTTCACTATTTGCTTTGTCGCTCCTCAGCAGCGCTATCCTTCTTCCACGAAATTTGCTGCCAATCAGCCTGATGAGCCCCCTGCTGTCAAACGTTTCAGGCAGGCTGACTTCCATTCCGGATGAGAGGAATGGTTCAGCCGTATCTCTTCCTATGCAAAGTATCTGACTGTTGCCCAGGGCGGATCTACCGAATTTTTCCAGAAAGATTGAAGCCCCAACAGAACTTGTGAAAACCAGGACATCTGCCCTGAAACTATGGAAATCTTCCAGTGAGAACGTCCTGTCCGAGACAATTTCTGAAACCGGAATGTTGACCACTCTGAAAGAATAGTTCTTTCCGGGGTTCCTGTACTTTGCTTCAGGCCTGGTAGTTATGATGAACCTAGTTTTCAAAGTTTTTCACGAACCCCTTTGAGTATGCTTTTCAGCGATTCCATGTCTTCGAATTCCTCCCTGATGTTAACCGTCCTGATCCCGTTTCCATCGTAAATTTTCAGCCTGATCGCGTATCCTTTGCCATTACCTGTAACCATTATGCCAATGGGCTTCGAGCACCCAAGGCCAAGGAAGTTCATGCTGTACCTTTCCATTTCCAGCAGGGCCCGATCGCTTTGGTTCATCTCACGAAGGAACTCCAGCCCGGAATGTGCGCGGGTCATGCCTATTATAAATCCCTGGTTCGGGGCAGGGACCAGTTCATCGATGCTGAACGGATGATTTGCTGCCCTGATGTTAAGCCTCTCGATCGCGGCCAGTGCCATGAGGATCCCCTGGTACTGGTGGCCTATTTTATCTATCCTTGTTCCTATGTTTCCCCTGAGGTCTCTCACATCAAGATCTCTCCTCAGGTCAAGGAGCTGGAACTGCCTCCTGAGGGAGGATGTGCCTATGACGGATCCGGGCAGCAGTTCCCCCAGCTTCACCGGGGAAACTAGCGTATCGCGCGGGTCACCTCTCCTGGAAACGAAAGCAATGTCGATCCCATGGTCATAGTCGCCAGGCAGATCCTTTGCGCTGTGCACCGCAACGTCGATATCGCCTCTCATAAGGGCGGAGTTTATGGCATCAACAAACACGCCCTCTCCCCTGGAGTAAAGGCTGGAAGTCAAATCGATGTCACCGGTATTCTTTATCCAGTGATATTCTGTTTCAAAGCCCTCTCCCTCTAGGACCTTACCCAGTATCCCGGCCTGATATCGGGAGAGTTCACTTCCTCTTGCCCCTATCCTCACCAATTTTCCCAACTGCGTTCACCAACCCCTCTATTGTCTTATCAGCGTCATTCCTGCTGTGAGAAAAACTCACGAAATTAGTTTCAAACTGCCCCGGAGCCAGATAGACCCCTTCTTTCAGCATGCTTCTGAAGATCTTCATGTAAGTCCCGGGATCCGATTTCATTGCATCAGTGTAATTTTTCACGATGGACGCATTGAAGAATAGCTGGAACATGCTGCCTACCCTGTTGCCTGTAACGGTGAATCCTGCCTGTCTGATCACATCTACCATGGAGGAAAGCAGATAGTCCGCCAGCAGGTCTATTTTCTCGTAGGATTCCTTCCGCAGGGCTTCCAGAGCGACCGTCCCTGCCCTCATGGTAAGAGGGTTGCCAGAAAACGTCCCTGCCTGGTATACTCTTCCTGCAGGGGACAGATTCCTCATCAAATTTTGCGGCCCAGCTATTGCTCCCACCGGCAACCCGCCGCCGATGATCTTCCCATAGGTGGTCAGGTCAGCCCGTACACCAGCAATCTGCTGAAAGCTTCCATAGTGGAATCTGAATCCAGTGATCACTTCATCAAAAATCAGCAGGCTTCCATGACTGTCGCACAACTCCCTGATCCTTTCTAAAAAGCCGCTCTCAGGTGGTATCACCCCGGTATTTCCCATCACAGGTTCGGTGATAACCCCGGCAATTTCGTTTCCCTTCGTCCTGAAGACCGCCTCCAGGCTAGCCGCATCGTTGAAATTTACCGGTATGACAGTGCTGGACACCTCTGGCGGAATCCCTTCGGAACTGGGTACCCCGAACGTCAGGTTCCCGCTTCCGCTCTTTATCAGGGAATAATCGTGTGCACCATGATAGCCGCCTTCCATCTTGACAATAAGCTTTCTGCCTGTGACTCCCCTTGCGAGGCGTACTGCGTGCATGGTTGCCTCGGTGCCAGAGCTTGCGAACCTTATCTGCTCCTCATTAACTGCGTCAAGTATCATAACACCCAGTTCCTGCTCAGCCCTGTTGACCGTGCCCGGTGAAATTATTTCGCGCGCCTGGGACGAAATTGCGTCCACAATCGGCTGAAAACTGTGCCCGAGGATGTGAGGGCCGAAACCGAGGCAGTAATCTATGTATTCCCCGCCGTCTTCGTCTCTAATTATTGGCCCGCTACCGCTCCTTATAAAGATGGGAAAAGGCTGGTAATACCTGACGGGCGAATTGACACCGCCTGGGAAAATCCTGCGGGAAATTTCAAAGAGCCTCTCGGATTCATTCACTGCAAGTAATGCCGACTCCGGATTTTATCTTTAATGCCTTCTTAACCTCTTTGAGACCACAAGCGCAATTACCGCGGCATCAAGCACGGTGAGGGCCCCGCCAATAATGTACACGTTGTCCCCGCCAAGATAGCCGTTAAGGTCATTGACAAATGCGTACTGGGTCGCAGGCACGTTGGTCTTGACCAGCACCAGGTTGGCGTCAACTCCATTCGATGGATCGGAAAAGCTCACTTTGACAAAAATCCCGTTCATCACGTTGATAAAAGCAGAAGCGCTCTCCGAAGTGAGGCCAAAGTTTACGTCGAAACCGCTGAAAGTGCCTGCAGGGGTGGTGACTATCTCAGCCGAACTGACAGATATTGAAGCATTCCCTGAAAAATTATTAAGGATCTGTACTAGGGGGAGAAGTGGTGCAAAGGTCGGGGACACTGCAAGAAATGGTAAAGGATTGTTAAATGTGCGCTCAGTACCCTGCGAAAGACCACTGCTCAATCTGGAGATCTCAGCGGAACCTGAACCGTTCACAATTACTAGAAGCGTGGAATTCGAGTAGTCCACGTTCTCAATGGTCATTGTAAGACTGACCTGTGACGTGGACCCGTTTATTTCAAGGCTGCCGTTGTAGACCTCGTACGAACCGTTGAATGCCCAGATTGGTGGACTGCTTGCAATGTTGCTCAGAGAAAATGCAGGAGACACCTGTCCCGGATTAGACGCTGCGCTGAGCGGGGCGACAATCAGTAATGAAATTATAACCAGCAACCCGCCGTATACCAGCCGCATGAAAAGACAATCTGTCGTAGATAAAAATACTTCCCATTGATTAAGCCATACATTGGAATCCGGATTGAAAGAAAGCAGTTACCTGACAACAACCAGGTCGGGTGCTGATCAACTCATTCGACGGCTACTTGGCTGTGGCGCTATCGACAAGACCCTGAAAATCAGGGTAAACGGAGAAAAAGTTTTGATCCCGATAAGGGAAGGCTATGAAAATGTCGCAGGACATGAAACGGTATTGCAGGGGGTTTTTCAGATGCGCCCAGGTTTTATCACGCCGCAACAGAAGATTAAGGACCTTCTGCTTAAGGAAAATATATATTCAGATTTCCCCCAGACATGGGTAAAACTCGGAAACGCCCTTTTTCTCCGGGGCCTCCCTGCCGAAAACAAGGGGAGAATTGCCGGGATAATGGGCGAAGTCCTCAATTGCAAATCGGTATACGAAATCACCGGCAGAATACAGGGTGCAACGAGGAAGCCTGCAGTCACGCTCATCTCCGGGAACGGAGGAGAAATTGTTCACTTAGAGAACGGCGTGAGCTATTGCTTTGACCCAGAAAAGATTATGTTTTCACCGGGTAACGTGAACGTGAGAACTCTGGCCTCCAGGATTGATGCTAAAGGCAAGGTAGTATGGGATGTATTTTCAGGCATAGGATATTTTTCACTCCCAATTGCAAAATACGGATCGCCAAAGGTTGTTTACTGCACCGACATAAATCCTGTTGCAATCGATTACCTGCGTAAGGGCGCCACAATTAATGGCGTATCAGACAGGTTAAGGGCGTACAGCATGAACTGCCTCGATTTTAGCCCGGATTTACCGCCTGGAATCGTAATTATGGGAAACTTTGATTCGCCGGATTACCTGGGAAAGGTAGAAGAAGTTGCCGGACCTGGAGCCACGGTAATTATGCATCACCTGATGGAGAACGGGAAGGAAAACGATTCGCATTTCGCAGGTAACAGGATACGTGGCCTGCTGAAAAGACAGATTGCGGTTCTGGATCACATGGTGGTGAAATCTTACTCCCCAAGGCGATGGCACGTGATGACTACCTTCTCTTTTCTTGACTGATTTCCCGGATGAAATTGAGGATCGTATCATTGTAATCCTTCCTGTCTTCCCACATGGTGAGATGTGAACAGTTCCTGAAAACCTTCAGCCGCGATCCGGTGATGCGGGAGTGTATCTCCTCTGCCACAACCGGCGTAACCTCGTCGAATTCTCCCACCGTTATGAGAGTCGGGATTTTGATTGCGCCAATCTGATCTGAGATATCCCAGTCCCTGATTGATCCGGTTATGGTGAACTCGTTTGGGCCGTTCATGTACCTGTAAACATTTCTCTCCTCTGCATACCGAAGAGACCTCTCAACCTCAGGAGGCATCTCGTCCATCCTCAGAAGATAGTTCCTGTAAAACATTCTGACTGCCTCAAGGTAACCGGGGGAAGAATACTCTCCACTTTTTTCCGCGTCCCGTATAGAGTTACGGTACCTTTCCGGGAGATCATCCACTAGCCTATGCATTTCACGCACCGTGAGCGGAACGCTTGCCAGCCCTCCAGACACTATCAACCCGAGGAGGTTGCGTTGATACTTGATGCTGTAAGCCAGAGAGAGAGCACCACCGTAGGACGATCCCATAAGAAAGACTTTCCTGTTTCCATAGAAAGCTCTTCGCACAATTTCCACTTCTTCGACTGCATAATCAATGGAAAAATCGGACTTTCTTGCAGGTTCGTCTGACTTTCCGCAGCCAAACTGGTCGTAGAATGCGACATTTATTCCGTTATCAGAGAGGTCAGCCAGCGGAAGCAGATAATCATGGGACATCCCGGGACCGCCATGGAGCGTGAGCAGATCGGCAAAGGGGGTCCTGGCATTGAATTTTTCGTAATAGAGTTTCAGCCCCTTTGCTGTTATATAACCTTCTTCATGATCCATTTCTATCAGGATTGTAAAAGCTGAATGAATATAAAACCGCACATGAGGTGACATATTTATAAAAACAGCAAATCCCGGCCGCATGGACCCTGTCGTTGCTGAGCTGCTCAAATTCTCAAAAGAGACCCAATGGGAAAACGTATCTGCAGAAGCAAAGGAAGAGATCAAGAAGAGAATAATGGATTCCCTGATCACTTCCTATGCTGCATTTGGATCGACACCGGTGAAGATCGCAATGAATGCGTTGATGCCGGCGAACGGAAAGGCTGATTCGTCCGTTTACTTCACTGGAAAGAGGGCTGATCCGCAGGTTGCAGCATTCATTAATGGTACGATGACCAGGTATCATGATTACAACGACACCTACCTTTCAAAGGAGGCCCTCCATCCTTCTGATAATATTCCACCGATCCTTGCCCTTGCCGAATCAAGAGGTCTGGGAGGAAAGGAATTAATGCTTTCGATTGCAGTCTCCTATGGTGTTATTGCTGGGCTTGCTGATGCTGTCTGCATACGGGATCTTGGCTGGGATCATGTCACCTACATTTCAATATCCTCGGCCGCCGGCATGGCTCACCTTCTTAAGCTGGACCGCGAAAAGTTCGAAAGCGCCATCAGTTTGGCTATCAACAACAACATCAGTCTCAGGCAGACCCGAGCGGGGGAACTGAGCATGTGGAAAGGCGCGACGGCAGCAAACGCCTGCAGGAACAGCATGTTTGCCACTCTTCTTGCAGAAAAGGGGATGACCGGCCCCTACCAGATTTTTACAGGAGAAATGGGATTTTTTAAGCAGGTTTCCGGGCCTTTCGATCTCAGGCTGGACAGAAACGCGGTGCTGAGAACGATGATAAAGAACTTCCCGGTTGAATACCATTCAATGAGTGCTGCTGAAGTGGCAGTTTCCCTGAAGCAAAAAATCCGTTCCCCGATCAGGAGGATAACCATAGAAACTTTCTCAGTCGCACATAAAATCATCGTGAAAGATCCGGAGAAACTAAGGCCAAAAACAAAGGAGACTGCTGACCATAGCCTTCCGTACATAGTCGCTTACAGCCTGCTTTATGGTGATCCAGATATCGGGAGCTACTCTGAAAGATATCTCAGGGACGAGAAAATACTCAAGCTTATAGACAGCACCAAAATCGTGGTCAACAGCGACTACGACAGGACCTATCCATCTGATCTTCCGGTAAGGATCACTGTGGAGACTGACCAGGGGACTGTTTCTTCGGAGATGAGGTATCCGAAGGGGCATTACATGAACCCATACAGCTGGGAAGACCTGAGAAACAAGGGGGAGAAGGTAATGGAAAAGAGCAGCTACTCAGCGATTGAGAGCAAGATCAGAAATCTTGAGGAAATAGGAGTGCCAGAACTTATGGAGGTAGTAAGGGATGTCAAGGCTGATTGACAACCGAAACGAGGGACCCGCCGGCCTGCGCAAACTGATGCTGGGAAATGGCATCGTGAAGGCCGCAGGAGTTTTCAGCGGGATTAGCGCTCTATTGGCAGAGTCTGCCGGTTTTGGCTGCCTGTATCTTTCAGGGTCTGGGGTGGCTGGAAACATGGGCTTACCAGATCTCTCACTCACAACCCTTTCAGAGGTATGTCTTGAAACTGAAAGAATCACAAGAATTTCGAGCCGGCCGCTTATTGTCGACGCCGACACCGGTTTTGGTGAGGCCCTGAACGTTTCCAGGACTGTTGCGACCATAGAATCTGCGGGTGCAGCAGGAATTCATCTTGAGGATCAGGTGCTTCCCAAGAAGTGCGGTCATCTTTCAGGTAAGGAACTCGTTCCAAGGGATGAAATGGCTTCCAAGATAAGGGCTGCTGTAAAGTCAAGACGGAACGATGATTTCATGATAATCGCCCGGACTGATTCAATTGCAGTTGAGGGGATCGAGTCTGCAATCGAAAGGGCAAACCTCTATGCTGAAGAGGGTGCCGATGCAATTTTTCCGGAAGCCCCGGAATCAGCGGAAGACTTTAAAAAGCTTGCCAGGAACACAAAAGTTCCACTCCTCGCCAACATGACAGAGTTCGGCAAATCGCCACTGCTGTCCGCCGATGAACTTGAAAAGATTGGCTATAAAATCGTGATATACCCTCTGACTGGTTTTCGTGCGGCCCTGAGAACACTTGAGAAGGTATATCGGGATCTAGCGGCAACCGGAACACAGCGCACCTTCATTGATTCTCTAATGACACGTGAGGAATATTACAGGCTCATAGGATATTATCAATATGAGGAAAACGATAGGGAATACAGTTACAAAAGAGGAAGATCGTGATGGTAGATCTCGCACCTAAGGGGCTGGAAGGCGTTTACGTAGATACCACTGAAATTGCCACGACAGACAAGACCGGAAACCTGGTTTACAGGGGGTACAGGGTAATAGATCTTGCTGATAAAACGAGTTTTGAGGACATAGCTTATCTTGTAGTCTATGGCAGCATACCTGATGCAGATAAATCCAGGGCTTTTTCCAGCTTTCTGCGCGAAAATGCGCAGATATCAGAGGAGTCAGGGAAGATTGCCGGAATCATGAAAGGGAGACCGGTAATTGACGTTTTGAGGACCGTAGTATCTTCCCTGAAGCCGGAGGGGGTGAACACTGATGCCCTGCTTTCCATTGCAGCGAAATTCCCCGAGATAATTCACAGTGCCGCAAACAGTTCGCCTGCAGGCAGCAAACTCCCTGAGGCGTATCCGGATCGGTTTTATTATCTTCTCACCGGGAAAGAGGACAGAAATAAAGCGAGACTGCTCGAAAAAATCCTGATTATGTACATGGAACACGAATTCAATGCATCCACCTTTGCCCTCAGAGTGACTGCATCTACAATGGCCGATCCTGTCTGCGCATTCACAACCGCACTTGCCACGCTTAAAGGGCCCTTGCATGGAGGCGCCAATTCCGCAGTTCTAAAGTTCCTCCTTGGTATCAAGAACCGGGACGAAGTGAAGAGATACGTGGACAGTGCCCTGGAGAAGAAGGAAAAGATTATGGGGTTCGGACACAGGGTGTACAAGGACAAGGATCCTAGGGCGCAGTACATCAAGAAAATTCTTCTGGAAAATTTCCGGGACAACCCTGCTGTGCAGAATGCAGTGTACATGGAAGAATACATCTGGAATAAAAAGGCTCTGGCAGCAAATGTTGACTTCTATGGGGCGCTCTACATGCATCTTCTCGGGATAGATGAGAAATTCTACCTGCCTATTTTTGCCGCCGCAAGGGCCTTCGGATGGGTTGCGCATTATTCTGAGCAGATGTCCAACAACAAGCTGATCAGGCCGCTGGCCCATTACGTGGGAAAGATGGATCTGACGCTCCGCTAGATTGAATGCAAAGTCCGGGCAAACATCGAAAATAGTTCCCCTCACTTCGGAAATCAATTCCGTAATTCGTTAAAGCAGGTGTATCTCGATCTTTTCACTTTTCCTGTTGAAAGCATTGAAGTTTGTGATCCCGTAAGGGTATCCCACGATGATGTGCAGTGCACCTGTATTGGAGAACATCTGCCTGTCCGCATCGGATGGTAAGCAGACACCTGACGGATGAGAATGTATGCTGCCGACTATTGAAAAGTCAATTGGCTTGTTCCACATCTGGAAAATAGTGTGCCGATCTCCGAAAACCGTCCCCGGAAGCACGGCGATTTCATAGACTATCTCATTCTCTGCCTTCAGGAATGCACCAAACTCGTTAGGATAGCTGTCCTTCGACGCCTCCATCACCATCTGCAGCACTTTCTTCCTAATCGACCACATTCTTGATCAGCTTGTCCCTCATCCTCTCGAAGAATGTCCTGCCAACATTTACAAATTCCGCCTTGTTTTCGGAGAGAGAGACCCTTATATCGTCGGCCTGCGAAACCTTAACATTCTCCTGGCCGTCCAGAACTAGTGTGCAATCCTGATCCTTCCCCAAAATCCTGATGTTGATCTCCTGGTCTGGCGGGATCACGATTGATCTTGATCCAGATATGAAAGGTGCAAGGTAGGTAATAACGGCAGCATCCAGGGTCGGGTATATAATGGGTCCACCGGCACTGAATGAATAGGAAGTGGAACCAACCGGAGTGGCAACTATCACTCCGTCCGCAGCAACCAGATCGATGAAGTTATCGCTGGTGTAAATCCCGAATCTCCTGATTTTTGCGATCCTGTCAGAATGTATCAGTACCTCGTTGGTACAATCCATCTGTCTCACGCCATTGAGGGTGACCTTCAGTTTAATGCTCTTCTCGATCCTGTATTCTTTCCTTTCAAGCTTATATATGGTATTTTCAACCATGCCAAGTTCCACTTCCGACAGAAACCCAAGACCGCCCATGTTGATGCCCAGAACAGGGCCGTGTGCCCTCTGGAGAGTGCGCAGCACAGTGCCGTCGCCTCCTATTGTCACAATTATGTCGGCCTTAACGCTGTCAAGAGGCACTCCCTTCTTTCCAATGAATCGGGCGACTTCGTTTTCGAAGATAAGATTCCAGTCAGCAGGAACTATATCCAGTATTCTCCTGACAATTGAAGCGCATCTTGGGCAATCTCGCCTTATGACAAAGGCTACATCCAGGAATATCACCCGCCCTAGTCTGGGGTAACAAGGCTGTCAAGCATTATATTTAGCCTCTGGGGCAGTCTTTTCAGGGCGTATTCCAGGACATCCATTGCCTTAAGGGAGCCGTCTGTTTCAAACTTGAACACAAAGTTGGTGCTGTCCTCCCTTATCTCCACGCCGGGCGCTTCGAACAGCTGTGAAACGCCCTTAACACCAAAATCATCAGTGAAGGTGATTTCTTTGTCATTTTCCTTAAGAACAGACCTGGGATATGACTTTTTATACCTGTCCCAGTCTTCGAACTGTTTTTTGTTTATAATAAACTCACGGTGGTACTTGTGTGAAACCCCACTGGTGGCCTGCCACTTGCTGTGCGTGGAACCTCTTCCCAGGATGGCCTCTGCACTCACCAGCAAAGCCTGTTTTGGGCCAAGCTTGACTATGGGTATGTTGGGATCGGCCACGGTAGCGTCTGGATTACTTACAGCCTGGATATCTGAAGAATAAACCACGCATGGTCCAAGCTTATTGATTGAATAGGTTGCAGTGCACAATGCGCAACCCTGTCCATTGCAAGAGCACTCCTCTCTGAAATTCATCTTCAGATCGGTTTTTATGGGGACCATTGCGATTCTCTGTGCCACAACCTCATCAAAAAGCGGTAGTGAAGAGTCATACTGGTGGTTCTGCATGTCCCTAATCTGCCCATGATGTATGATCACCTTTTCGACAGCGAGTTTTGGAATGTCAGATATGAGGGTCCTCCTGATCGAATTAGCTATAGACGGTGTAATATCGGATATGCTGAACCTCGCGAAATTATCCCTAAGCTCCAGTATCTTGAGTTCCATCAGACTCTCCTTCCCCTCTTTCCGCCTTTCTTTTTAGTTCCATCGTGGGGGTTCGGAGTGACTTCCTCGATCCTGAGAATCTTAAACCCTGCTCTGGAAAGCGCCCTTATTGCGGATTGCGCTCCTGGCCCAGGTATTCTTGATTTGTTTCCTCCAGGCGCCCTGACCCTGATGATCAGATCGGTGATCTCCTTTTCCTTGAGTGATTCGCTCACGAGATCAGCCGCCTTCATTGCCGCATACGGACTTGATTCATCCCTGTCATTTTTCACAACCATACCGCCGGAGGCTTTGGCCAAGGTTTCAGCGCCGGTTGAGTCCGTAACTAATATTATGGTGTTATTCTGAGAGGCAAAAATATGGGCAACTCCTACTCTAGTCATTACTGCGCCCCCTCCTTGCTCTCCGTCCCTGTCTCTTCTGCAGGTGCAGGAACTGCATCTCCTCCCGCCACTGGACCCTCTTCCCTGCCTGAATTCTCCTCAAAGGACTTGCGCAACGGGTGATCCGGATCCGCGATGGGCGATCTGCCGAAGTACTGAACTGATTCCTCGTTTGAACCCTCGACAAGGACTCCAGGGATGTTTACCCTCCTCCCGTTGAGGGTAATATGACCATGGGTGATGAGCTGCCTCGCCTGTTTTACAGTTCTGGCCAAGCTCCTCTTGTGGACTATAGTCTGGAGCCTCCTATCAAGGACGCTTTCGATAGACAGGGAAAGGACATCATCAAGCGTTGCCTCATTGCCAAGGATTTTGTACCTGTTCAGCCTGTTTATCAGCTTCTGGAAAACGACCTTTGCATTTGGGTCACTTATCCTCATCTTTGCCTGAAGATTTCTTGCCTGTGTCCTGAAGGAGGCAAGCGTTGCCTGGGACTTCCAGAGTTCCCGCTTGTTCTTCAAGCCGTATTTTACTACCAGTTCATTTTCCGCATCTATCCTGGTCTTATCCCATGGATGCCTGGGTGCTGAGTAAGTTTTTCTCCTGAATTTTGGATCCCCCATGAAATCACTCCTTCTTTTCCGGCTGCACCAGCCCCTCTTTCTTCTTTATGACCCCAACTGCAAGACCTTTCCTGCCGTTTGACCTGGTTCTCTGCCCTCTCACCTTATGACCAGTTTCGTGCCGTATACCTTTGTAGGAACGGGTCTTTCTCATATAATTGATGTCGTCCTGAAGCTGTATATCAAGATCATTGGACACAAGGTTAAAATTCTTGCCTGAAACGGTCTCGTTTCTGTGGTTAAGCAGCCATGCCGGGATGTCATTGTATTCCTTCGCTTCTATGTAGTTCTTCAGTTTCTCAATTGTTGCTTCCCCGAGGCTCCCTATTTTCACGGAAGGGGAAATTCCTAATTTCTTCGGGATGATTTCAGCGAGTCGCATACCGACTCCCTTGAGTTCCGAAAGTGCAAGTTTGACCGGTTTCTCCCCATCCAGGTCCCTGCTGGCTATTCTCACGATATAGAGAAGATTTTCATCCTCCTTTTGCTTTGCCTTTGCAGGCTTAGCCTCTTTTTCGCCCTTTTTCTCTCCTTTTCCCTTTGAGCTCTTTGCCTGGGCATCTTGACCTTCCTCCTTCTGAACTTTGGTCTTCTTTGACTCTTTGGATGCCTTCTGGGGTTTTGCCTCTGCTTCGGGATTCTCTTTCACGACCTTTTCGGCTTCTGCCCCCTTGGGAACCTCTTCTTTTTTTGCCATAGTTATCTAACCTTGAGATGGTAACGGTTTATCGGAATTATGAACTCCTTAAAAGCTTATTCTATTGAAAAAGCCCTAAGAATTAGCCCTTGCGAAACTCGATTCTACTTGCCGGGAATCCATCATCTGTAGAGTGTGAAATTCACATGATCCCCCTTGACGTCAAATAACCCTATTCTTGCGCCGGAATCAATCCAGCCATACGCGTAGTTGATGGCTGAAATGCACTTCACAAGATCTCCCTTCTCGTAGAAATGCGTCGCATCCTGCAGATACCCCCTGATCATTGTGAGGAAATCATTAGCAAGAACCTCCATGTATGAGTCCTTAGGCGCGGAAATCTGGAGCTTCTCCAGCGCACTTTTTGACAGGTTCAAATATCTTCTGCAGGTACTTTCCAGATCATCTGGCATATAGCAACAATGCCATCAGCGTCACAACCTATTTATAGCGTTCCCCGATAGGAATTTGAAGAATGAACAGGAAATACAGCAGGAGGAATGCAAATTACCTCCATAGAGGCAATAACAATACACAGCAAAGATCCAGAAAACTGGACATGAGAAGAACTGATGAGTTCCAGTACCTGCTTTCAATGGCAGTTGAAAATCTTCCGGACAGCCTGAGGGGAGCCATTAAAGGCAGCATATATTCAATCGCCTCCAGGAAAGGGTCCAAGGAAGCCAAGGATTATATCACCCAGAAAAGGGAGGAGGGAATCATTGATGTTGCACTCGAAAAGAGACTACTTGATCTTGTGTTTGATTACAGCAAGTACAGTTGATAATCATGCAGCCTAAATTTGCCTGCTTCTATGGCACACAGTCTGGGTTCGTGAACGGTTTTGGACCCGAAGAGGTAGCCGGTGCTTTGACTGATGAATTCAAGAATGCAATATGTATTTCCATCGACAACTACCAGGGGATTTTCAAGCCAGACCAGAGTATAAGGGACGGACTCAAGGCAAAATCTTCCAAACTTGGTATAAAACTGGCCGAAGTCAACATTGATGCAAACCAGTTCATGCCGGAATCGATAAAAAGGATGTTTTCCTCCTCTCCAGACCATGTGGACATCACAAGGAGGAATATCATTGAAATGGTCGACAGCGCCATTTTCTCATTCCTGAAACTGCCCCCCTCCGGAAAGTTCGACCCGTCAGAGGTTGATTCAATCTTCAGGGCGAAACATGACCTGCTTCTGGGAATGCTTCCTGAGATCGAGAAAGGATGGCGTGATATCTGTGACAGTGTTTACAGCAGGGTTAAGAAGTTTGCTCTGGAAGATACCATTGTCGTCATGAACCTGGAGCTAAGATACGCTGTAGGGCCTAAATTTCAATCCATGACGTGACATGGTTGTTGCTCCTGGCAAAATCCCAGAGAAATTGCTGATTTGTTTATATATCTGTCACCGATTCGGTCTTGAATGACCATATTTCAGGGAAAAAGCCACAAGAAACCTTCAGGCGGAAAACGAAGGACTGCCAGGATCAAGAGGAAATATGAGCTTGGACGGGAACCTACTTTCACCAGGATAGGCGCTACAGCAACCAAAAAGGAAAGAGTCCTGGGCGGCGGGCAGAAGATGATAGTCATGAGGGCAGAGTACGTCAACCTCCTCAACCCGAAGGACAAGTCCTGCAAGAAGGTAAAGATAGTCACAGTTAAGGAAAATCCTGCCAATTCACATTATGTACAGAGAAACATCATGAATAAGGGCACGCTTGTACAGACTGAAGCTGGTCTGGCAAGGATCACCTCAAGGCCAGGACAGGAAGGTGCCATAAACGCTGTTCTTGTGCAATGAAATACGTACTTTATCCGGACTATTTTGATCCAAGGAACACAAGAAAGTACGGAAGGCGGATAAGTAAGCCTTCACGCAAATTGATCGATGGCAACGACCTCAGGGAAATTCTGAAATCCCTCAATATCCATTTCTCGGAAAGAACCGGTAAATATCCAAGAACCCCATGGCGTGAATCGTTTATATTTGAGGTCGAATCAGAAGTCAAGAAGGGCACATTGCTGAAGATGATTGAGCGAAAGATTGCCCAGTCATGATTTTTTGACGCCCCTTTCCTTCGCCGACTTTTTGATCTCGTAGTATCTCAATGGATGTTTCAGCCATTCCTTGTTGCATAAGGGGTCATCTCCCTTGTAGCAAAGATGATTGGACTGAAGGGTTACGCATTTGGGCGGCGAGTACTGGGTCCCTGAAGACTCTCCGGTTATATGGTTGACCTGGTATGATGTAATCTTCTCGTTGAAATCAGGTGCTGTTCTGAATATCTCCATTATACTGTTGTTCTGCAGGCCTATCTTGTGCAGGAAACTCACCATGGTGAACCTTGCAAGGTGAGGAATGTTGATCCCTTCTGAAACCTGCTTTACGTACTCCTTTATGCAGGGAGGGAATTTCTCTGCTTCCACTTCTCCAAGTTCCGGCGAATTCTTTCCTGCGTTTTTCAGGTACAGTTCCCTGACATATCCGGTCTCCTTTTGGTAAGGCGATGTGATCCTGACTGCATCCTCATAGGTCAGAGAGTCATAGAAAGCCCTGACATTGTTGTAGAAATACTCCCGGAGAAGCTTGGCTACCTGGTCCCGGTTCAGGAAAACTCTTCCATGCCTCAATTCCTGGAAAATGAGGTGGTGGGTGGATCCGGATATCCTGCCGGCAATACCCACATAATCCCTGAGGCTTACTGAGATGCATTCCTCCTCGAATTCCAGGTTGGCGTCTATCCCCAGCCTGATGGAATATCCCTCAACATCTTCCAGGGTCATTGTTCTGCAGGCCCTTTCGACCTCTTTCCTGTAGCTGATGAGAATCCTGTTGGTCAGCACGTTCTCGTTCACTCCTCTGAGCAGCGTCAGGAGGACTGCGAGGAATCTGCCCGAGGTCCTGTTTAGAAATTCTGATTCCCCCTTTTCAATGAAATCAAGCGCCAGAGTCACGGCAAAATTCACACTTTCTATGTCATCCTTCTGAAAAGATCTGAATATACCTTCCAGAACCTCGTCCGAATAGACAGATCTGGAAAGGACCGGCAATGAAGCCGTTTGCATCATGAGATTTCTATCAGGTCCCTTGGCGCTGTCGTGATTCTTTCATAGCCGTTCTTCTTCACCACGACATCATCCTCTATCCTTACTCCACCGAACTTGGGAATGTAAATTCCTGGCTCCACCGTCACAACCATGTTCTCCTTCAACGGAAGGTCTACGCCAGGGCTCAGTGCAGGGTGATCATGCACGTCCATGCCCAGCCCGTGCCCCAGGGAATGGATGAACCTGTCCTTGTATTTCGTGGAATCAATAACGTCCCTTGCTATTTTGTCTATGTCCTTTCCGTTAACGTTTTCCCTGATGGCGTTCATGGATTTCTCCTGGGCATTTTTCACCGTAGAATAGACATCCCTCTGCTCTTCCGACGCCTTTCCGAATACAACTGTCCTGGTGACATCCGAGCAGTACCTTTCGAAAAGAGCGCCGAAATCCATGAGTACAAATTCATTTCTTTTCAGTTTACGGTTGCCTGGGCTGTAATGCGGGAGGGAACTGTTTGATCCGAAGGCAACAATGCTGCTGAATGAAGGTTCAGATGCTCCATGTTTCAGCATCTGGTAAACGAGCTCTGAGGCTAGCTCCGTCTCGGTGATCCCTTCCTTTATCCTGCCAAGGACTGATTCAAAAGATTCACTGGCAATCTTCGCCGCCTCGCGTATTTTTTTGAGCTCTTCAGGAGTCTTTATTCTTCTTGCTTCCTGGATTGAGACCGATACGTCCACGAACCTCTTGTCGGGGATCATCTTGCTCAGATCGGTGTAGTCGCTGAGGGTTATGGAATCATAGTTCAGACCGACAACATCCACGTTCTTGAGTTCTGCCTGAAGAATCCTTTCTATATCCTTCTTCTTGCTGGCGGTTATTACCTCAAGTCCAGTATCCCTGGCCGCCTCCTCTTCCAGTATGGATGTGAGTATCTTGATTCTTGAAGGGCTCACTATGAGCATCGATCCCTCAAATACGCCGCTTTTCGCCTGCGTCAGATAGAAAAAGTTCTTGTCTATGGAATTTTCTCCTCCATTGACTATCAGTATTGTGTCAACCTCTCTGGCATAATCGAAGATGTGTTTGTACTCCATAACCAAAAATGAGAGCGGTTATTATTAGTTATGCCACGGAAAAATCCATAATCAAAGCGTGCAGCATTGCACTGCTTGAAATCATGCGGCGTTGAACCATAGATAATCGCTTCAACACTCTGATAAACTATTAACCTTCCAGGCACTTTACCCCTGTTGCTGATTACCGAGACATTCCATAGCATTCAAGGGGAAGGCCTGTATTCCGGACTTCCAATGTTCTTTGTAAGGACGAACAGGTGCAACCTCAGGTGCACCTGGTGCGACACAACATATTCTTTCAGCGGGGGCTCTGAAATTGATCTTAATGATCTTGTTGCGCGGGCGGCATCAGCATGGGAAGAATGGATCTGCTTCACAGGCGGAGAGCCGCTTATTCAGGCGGAGGCACTGGAGTTCCTGCAAGGTGTTTCGAAAGCCGGGAAGAAAACCCTTGTTGAAACATCAGGATCGATCAATATTGGAAAGTTCGCGGCTACCAGAAACGTATTTTTTGACATGGATATAAAGACCCCTTCCTCGGGTGAAGAGTCCTCGCTGTTTGCAGGAAATCTAGGGTATCTCAAACATGGGGACTACGTAAAGTTTGTCATAAAGAATCAGGCAGATTATGATTTTGCCGTTGACTGGCTTGGGAGACTGGGTAGCATAGAGGCCATATTCCAGCCATGCGGCGGTACAGATTTGAAGTGGCTGGTGGAATCCGCAATAAGGGACGGCATAAACGTCAGGGTACTCCCGCAGTTGCATAAGCTTATTTGGGGAGAGAGGAAAGGTGTCTGATTTGGCTGACACCGTGTTTTCAGGCAGGTTCTATTACCACGGGAAGTTCGAAGACCTTGCCGTGGGGGTGACGGATGGCGTGATAACGGAAATAGGAAAGGATACGAAGGGAGACGTCAAGATTGTGTTACCCCATGCTGTACTGCCTGCCGGGACCGACATACACGTCCACTTCAGGGACCCGGGGGAAACGCAGAAGGAGGATTTTCGATCGGGATCAACTTCCGCCCTCTTTGGTGGAACAACAACCGTGATCGATATGCCTAACAACATCCCACCGGTCACTGACTATGAGAGGTTCGAAAACAAGCTTGATTCCGTAACCAGCAGGGCATACTGCGATTTCGGGCTCTATTCCCTGTTCAATGGGAGCAATCAGGACGTCCTTGATAAAAGGAGCTTCGGCCTGAAAATATACCTTGGCGGGAGCACCAATGCATTGCCGGTAGGGGAACTGAACGAACATGCAAGGGTTTTTCTGAAGGAGTACGGAAAACCCGTCATCTTTCATGCGGAGGACGGAAAATGCCTCGATCGCCACAGTATGGTAGAAACGAGCTGCAGGGATCATAACCTTTCGAGGCCAGTGGAATGCGAAAGAACTGCAGTATCTGATGCGGTTTCCTTCGGGGTAAAAAGAGGGATAATAGCCCATCTCTCGGCACCCATGGAAGTCGAGGCGGGCTACGATGTTGAGGTCACACCTCATCACCTCCTCCTGAATGACAGCAAAGTGGAAAACTCATGGGGAAAAGTAAATCCGCCTCTCAGGGACAGCCGATCACAGGAGGAATTGCTTGGCAATTACATTGCCGGGAAATACAGGATATTGTCATCTGACCATGCGCCACACACGGAAGAGGACAAAAGTGGTTTTGCACATGCCGCATCTGGCATAATTGGAGTTGAGACCAGAGTGCCGCTGTTCCTTGCCCTGGTAAGGAGGAAGATTGTCGGGCTTGACACCCTGCTATCATCATCATCAACCTTCCCGAATGCGCTTTTCGGCATCAGGAAAGGATTGATCGAAAAAGGATATTCGGCAGATTTCATGTGCGTCGATTTCTCCAACGAGATCAGGATAAACCAGGACAGGCTGCATTCCAGGACTCCAGTGACGCCTTTCCACGGCTTCGGTGCTGTTTTCCCCTCCCACGTTGTAATCGGCGGAAACATTGCCATAGACGGTTATGAATTGATTGAAGAGAGATTCGGGAAGTTCATTAATGCTGGTGATTAGAATTAGAAAGCCGGCAGGAGAACCTGGAAAAAAGGAGATCAGGCAGGTGGCCCTGACCAGGATAACCGGATTGTTTCAGCTTGCAACGGAAACCGGCGATCCCACCCTGTCGCGAAGATATCTTGGTATTATGGAAGCGATCGCCAAAAGGATGGATATCACCCTCCCCGCGAACATTAAGAGGTCATATTGCAAGAAGTGCCTCACCCTTTACGGAACAGATTCTATGGTGAGACTGAACAATGGCTTAATAGTCCTGACATGCCAGAACTGCAATAATGTCAGGAGGATACCTTACCGCTAGTCGCTGGTCGTCTCTATATGGAACATGACCTTGAATCCTTCCATTGCGGCCTGTATCTTGTCCGCAAACCAGATAGAGTCTTCTGCGGTGGCATTTTTGCCCCACTCATACACCATATCGTGCTCGCCTATGATTGGCTTGAATCCAAGTGATCTGAGCCTGTTTATGATTTCGCTTGGTTTCGCACCTTCGCTTGAGAAGGTCACGTCTAGGTAGGTTTTCATTGGCCTTGCAGTCTCATTGCTGGGAGCTATTAATTTCTTTTCATTGGAATAATGGGGCAGCGTTGAACGATCCTGAAAATGAAGACGCCCTGATCGAACACGTTAAAAGTGAGAGATTAGATGGCACAGACTTCAGGCATGAAGCCTGTAACCGCCCTAATCACGCTTAGAGATCGAGGATGGCCACCAGTTGTATTTCTCCATTATGGTCATGATGGCTGGCACAAAGAAAGGCCAGCTTACGAACGTGTCAAGCAATATGCCAAGTGCAAGGCCTGTACCAATCTCGGACAGTATGCTGAAATTGGCAAAGTTGAGAGCAAAGAATGTCACAAACAGGATGCTCCCGAGCGCAACTATGACTCCACCGTTCTCGGAAACGCTCTTCCGGATTGCTTCATCTGTGCTCGATCCCTTGATAACCTCCTCCCTCACTCTGGTAATCATGAATATGTCATAGTCCAGCCCAACAGCCAGCAGAGTGACAAAAACGAACATCGGCAGGAAAATTATGACCGGAAGCGAAAGAATGTAGAAGAAGTATATGTAAGTCAGTGCGAGCGAGAACACCACCATTGCAAGAACCATTATCAGCAGCCGTACTGGTGTGAGAAGCGAACTCAGCTGGATAAGCAGAATTATCGCAACAGTTATGACAATCAGGGGAACTATCTCGTTGTAAGCAGAATGGCTGTAGGAGTTGGCGTCGGTCAATCCCTGTGAGAGGCCGCCGTTGTAATACTGAAAGCCGTCCGCAGATCCAAGTGCTGCCACCTTCTGATCAATCCCGTTCATGGCATTCGTGATGTATGGTGAATATGCCAGTGCGGATGTCTGGTAGTATATTATGGCGTACCTTGAATTGTTCCCAAAATAAGACAGGATCATGGAAGTATATGGATTGGTGTAATGATTAATGTCAGACCCAGTTATGTTTGACAGCGACCAGTTCTGATAGTACCCGTACGGATAACTTGGGCCATAGACTTGTGATATCTGCGACTGGTTCAGAAGAAGGTCCTCGACCTGCGTGATATGGGTCATCTCTGTATTGTTATACGTGATATTACCAGAAACATTCTGGTAGATGGGGGAAGGCATTTCCAGGATCATGTAGTTCCTCTCAAAGAAATCGCCGTTGAAGGAAGAGTTAACAGCCTGGACTGCCTGAGTGCTGCTGTTGTTTGGCAGTAGTGCAAATATGTCAAGCCCGGTTGGCGTAACTGCGTACACGTATATCCCTAATAGGGAGATTACCACGAATATCGCCATGAACTGGTATTTGTGAGTAGTAACTACACCTGCAATCCTGCTCATCGGCCTTTCGAATGAAGCATGTGTCATTTCACCCGGTTTTGAAGGCCAGAATATGCGGTCCTTAAGGATCTGCAGCAGTGCTATCAGGAAAGTGTTTGCAAGAATGATTGTCACGGTGACTCCGATGGCATTTGTTATCCCTGCATCACTGAAAAGAGGCACGTTAGCCAACCAGAGAATCATGTATGAGGCAGCCACGGTTATTCCGGAAGTGAAAACCGCATGTCCTGCCCACTGCCCTGCATCCTCAATCGGCTCAGGACTATTAACTCTCAGTTCCCTGCGGTACCTGGACATTATGTAAACGACGTAATCAGAGGTGATACCGAGAAGCAGAATGAGAAGAAGTGTTGGGGTAATGAAAGAGACCTGGCTGTGGAAAAACTCGTCGTATACCAGATATCCCAGGCCCATTGATATGATCGCTGACAGCATGAAAATTGACAGCGGGATGAGTGCGGCAACCGGAGACCGGAAAAATATGCCTACGATTAACACAGACAGAAGTATGCCGATGACCAAGGCTGTGACCAATCCAGACATTGACTGCTGCTCGTATTCGGAGGCAGATGCACTGGAACCTGCAACGTAAAAGGAACTGCCTGGCAATCCAGATTGCGTGGAAAACCCTTCTGCAAGGGAAGTGACTGAGTTTACCAGATCTATGCCAAAGTTTTTCGAGAATGTTGCCTCGATGATAGTTGTAGAATTATCATACCCCACAAGCTGATGAAGGACGTACCACTTAGGGACAAACGGATAAGCGGAGAATCCTTTCTGCAATTCCACCTGTACAATCTGTGAAACCGGTAATGTCGTGTTCTGCAGATAATCCAGATACCCCAGTGCAATACCGGAGTTTGCCCTAATTGTCGGCTGGCCTGCGAATATAGCCTCCAGGGAATAAAGAACGAAATTAGAGGCAGTATAATTGAGGAAAATGTTGTTCTGTGGACTGGAAGAGAGATTGAAAGCGTCATAAACCAGCGTATACGGGGAAACAACTAGCCCAAGCCGTGCAACTGCTGAATCTATTGTCGAATTTGAGGAGATGATGCCAACGGAAAATTCATCCAGAGCATATTTGTACAGCGAAGGGTTCGAAAACTGGTAAAGTGTTATGTTTGAAACTATCATGGCAGTTAGACCAGCAACTTCATGGCTGAGGTTGTAAAGATCCCTGGAAAATGGCGTAGGCTCTAGCACTGTTGTGTTCAGCGCCGAATTCATAAGACTCAGGTTGTCAGCTGATGGATTGGCGAGCTTAACGGTCCCGTTCCACACACCTGTTAGGTTGTCCATATACGAATAAGCGAGCTGCGGTGTAAATAGCCCATTGGGAGTGACGTAGAATGCGATGTATTGCCGGGTGAAATTATAAGAGTCATTGAGGCTGTAACTGACATCGTGGCTGCCGATGTCCTTCACAAAGTGCTGGAAATAAACCATGACCAGCCCATAGAAGAAACTGGCGGTGCCGTTGGCCTGCGGAATGAGAGTATAAACAGCATTGTTGGCGCTCACGATTAGCTGCTTTGTCCCGTTAAGCTGCAGCGTGGCATTGCCAGTAACACTGGACAGGATGCTCTTCTCAACTGTGAATATGCTCTGCAGTTTCCGGAATCCGAGATTATGTGAGGAAAAGTAGCTGGTGAGATTATTTTGCAGTTCGATCAACTGTGCGGCGTCGTGAGCGTTGTTGATATTGGTGCCTGTTGTCACAATCACCATGGTCGGATCTTGTTGCGCTCTGCTGCCGAACTGCTCAGAAAATGTGAGGTTTGCGTTGAATGACTCGGACTGTTTGGTAACAAGGCCATTCGCAAAGTTGAAATTTGTATTGCTGATAAAATCGATTGCAAATGGAGAGAGCACAAGGAAAAGAATGATCCAGGCAATGATGATCTTCTTCCGGTTCTTTATCGCGAATTTTGCTATTGATCTGAACTGTTTCTCAAACATTGGCAGTCGGGTAATAGCTAATATGGTAAAAACTTTAATTCGGCTGATACTGCGTGAATATGCCAGCAAAAAGCAGGTACTCAGATTTCAATCTTTACGACTATTTCTATTCCCTGGTACGACAGATACCATCCGGAATGGTGTGCACCTATGGTGACCTTGCCAGGGCGCTCGGTGATCCCGTATCTGCCAGAGCAGTTGGGTTAATGCTTTCGGAAAACCCCGATCCCGAAGGGACTGAATGCTTCCGGGTAGTTCTAAGTGACGGGAAAGTTGGAAACTTCACACACCCCCTCGGGCAGAAGGAAAAGATCGGGAGACTTGAAAACGATGGAATATCCGTCACCGATGGAAAGATAGACAATTTTGAAAAAATCAGGTTTACAGAATTCAGGTCAAGCAGACCATTGGCCGCCATGTCCGACGAACAGTCCATGATGGCAGATCAGATCGAACTCCATGGGGAAGCAACGGAACCCCTGGGTGCAGTGGATGTTTCATACGACGGCAGAATGGCATACGCGGCACTGGTGTGGGCCGAAGATGGAATTGTTCATTCCCGTTATTATAGCAAGGAGGTTAATTTTCCCTATATCCCGACTTATCTGACTTACAGGGAAGGTGACGTGATGCTAGGTGCAATCGGAGATTTTGAAGGTACCGTGCTGGTGGATGGGCAGGGGATTTATCATCCAAGATTCTGCGGACTGGCTTCTTACATTGGGTTAAACAGGGATTGTGCCACAATCGGCGTTGGCAAAAGCAGCCTCTCCGGAGAGGTTAGAGATAAATCGGTCCTGATATCCGGCAGGGAGGTGGCCGGAATTGCCATGGGCAGATACATCAGCCCCGGAAACCTTATCGATCTGAAAACCTCTGTCAACTCAATCAAGAATGACAGAAAAGCCATACACCTGACGAAAGAGGCCCACGATGCAGCCACATACGTCAGAGAGATATATATGAGCAGACCCAAAACAGACCAGATATAGGTTGTACCCAGTATAATTCAGATTTGACTCACATTGCAATTAACAACATGATAGAATTGATGTCACAAAAAAAGGTTTGAGGCTGAAATGTTAAACACCAGTGAACATGCCTGAATTACCAGGCAATTGAATAAATTGAGAGCTTTTCCAAAAACCTCAACTGAAATCATTTTTCATGAACTCATATGATCAATATACATGGAATTTTACCACACCGGTTTATCTGAATTGTACAGGAAATTGGGGCACTTGGGGATCTTCTCATAGGAATAGCAGTTCGCATTGACTTTGAAAGGATCAGACCGATAATGCTGATCTCTTGACAAGCGGTAAAGAGAATGGTGGAAGACCAAATTAAGATCCAGTTCTAATGGTGAAGATTCTCCTATTCCGGCAATGGTACAACCTCTCCGGTCCAAAGATCGAAAGTGAGATAAGGGATCGGACATCATTTCTTAATTTCCTGTGTCAACGCCGGTTGAATTTTTTCCAAAGCCTGCGGTTAATTCTTTCTACTTTCTATTATGAAAGTGGCGATTTGACTGTTTTATGCGGAAGACCACTGTGCAAGTATTCTTCTAATCGAATAGCGCCACAACAAGAACTTTAGAAGAGGTATTACCTCTTCTTCCCCATAATTGTTAGCGCTGATCCGATTACCGCAACTACCGCAACTGCCCCAATAATACTGTATAGCTCAGTGCTAGATATTCCTGATTCTGATGTTGCAGTTGGTGCGGCAATTATACTGACTGTTCCAGGATAATAATTTGCAACGTACACATACCCGTTGCTGGGGTCACAGGACACTCCATATGGAGTTGAAACAACCGCTATGTTACCTATCACGGTATTGGTCGCACCGTTGATCACTGATACGCTGTTAGAAGCATAATTTGTAACGTACACGTATCCGTTGCTGGAGTCAAAGGATATACCTAGGGGTTCTCCTCCAATTTCTGGTCCAACTGCAATGTTACCTATCACTGTATTAGTTGCACCGTTGATCACTGATACGCTGTTAGAATAAGAATTTGCAATATACAAATATCCGTTGCTGGAGTCAAAGGATATTCCATGTGGTCCCGATCCAACCGCTATGTTACCTATCACGGTATTGGTCGCACCGTTGATTACTGATACAATGTTAGAATAAAAATTTGCAACATACACGTACCCGTTGCTGGGGTCAAAAGAGACACCCCCTGGACCTGATCCAACCGCTATTGTATCTATCACAGTATTGGTTGCACCGTTGATCACTGATACGCTGCTAGAATTTGCAACATACACGTATCCGTTGCTGGAGTCAAAGGAGACTCCCTCTGGATATAAGCCGACACCTATTGTATCTATTACCTTATTTGTCGTACCGTTGATCACGGATACGCTGTCAGAATAAGAATTTGCAACATACACGTATCCGTTGCTGGAGTCAAAGGAGACTCCCTCTGGGCTTGATCCTACCGTTATTGTATCTATCACAGTATTGGTTGCACCGTTGATCACGGATACGCTGTCAGAAAAAGAACTTGTAACGTACACATACCCGTTTCTGTGGTCATAGGAGACTCCAATTGGATATGATCCTACCGTTATTGTACCTATTACCTTATTTGTTGCACCGTTGATCACGGATACGCTGTCAGAAAAAGAACTTGTAACGTACACATACCCGTTTCTGTGGTCATAGGAGACTCCAATTGGATATGATCCTACCGTTATTGTACCTATTACCTTATTTGTTGCACCGTTGATCAC
>JAKATN010000012.1:0-1282 GCA_021818715.1 Thermoplasmata archaeon | reverse complement strand
TTGCTGGAGTCAAATGATAATCCATATGGTTCTGAGCCGACACCTATTGTATCTATTACCTTATTGGTTGCACCGTTGATCACGGAAACATTGTTAGAACCATCATTTGCAACATACACGTATCCGTTACTGGGGTCAAAAGAGACTCCATCTGGACCTGATCCAACCGCTATGGTACCAATCATGGCAAAGTTTGCACTGTTGATCACTGATACGCTGTTAGAACCATCATTTGCAACATACACGTATCCGTTACTGGGGTCAAAAGAGACTCCATCTGGATATAAGCCGACGCCTATTGTATCTATTACCTTATTTGTCGTACCGTTGATCACTGATACGCTGTTAGAACCTGCATTTGTAACATACAAATATCCCTTGCCAGGGTCAAAGTATACTGCATACGGTCCTGATGCGACCGATATTGCATATATTACATTATTGGTTGTACCGTTGATCACTGATACGTCATTAGAAGCTACATTTGTCACGTACACATACCCGTTGCTGGGATCAAAGGAGATTCCCTCTGGATCTGTATCAACCGCTATGTTACCTATCACGGTATTGGTCGCACCGTTGATCACGGATACACTGTTAGAACCGCCATTTGCAACGTACACATACCCGTTGCTGGAATCAAAAGAGACTCCAGCTGGATTTATGCCGTTTTCAGTGTTGAAAAAATTACCTGTGATAAGTGTGCTATTTGATAGCACTAAAGTATACTTTACATAACCTGCATTGGAAGAATTATTATTGCCTAACAGTGAAGTTGCAAGAAATGCACAGACAACAAGGACAGCAAATATCACAAGAATAAACTTCTTCCTTGAAGCTGACAATTTTATCATAGTGAGAGAGCCTTCGGTAAAATTTAAATCTTATTTCATTCCGCCGATCATTCCTGAGATGACAGCCAATTCGTTGCCAGTGCCAATCATAGGTAATTTCCCTATCCCCCTATTCTCTCACTATTCATTGAGGTATGAACTTAATGCCAATAAAATAAGACATTCGGCTCTTATCAGAGCATCCCATTTTCAGCTTAGTACTGATGTTCCTTGATTAGGCTTTCTTTCCAGGAAAGGTTATCGCAAAGGAAAGTCCGTACTATAATGCGCCATGAAACATTTAGAGTTTTCATGCGAACCCCCCATAAAACGTATGAAGACTTCACTTGCACAACTCCCATCACGATAGAGAGGCAGTATACTCCTATGCTCGTTTTACCCCCGTCCATGGCAAAGATATGATCAGAGAAATAACCAGTTCGATTAAT
>JAKATN010000011.1 GCA_021818715.1 Thermoplasmata archaeon | reverse complement strand
CCTGTCATCTTCCAGATACCCGAACACCTGTCTTCTGTTCCTCTTGAGGAACTCCAGGAACTTCCCCATAATCGGGTCTCCGGAATACAGGTCACGGACAGGATCGAGTATCCTGAATGTCACCTTTTTCTCCGGCAACCCGGAGACGATCCTTGCAATCGGCTCAGAATTATTCCCCAGTTCTCAGGGTCAGGAAGAACATGTAGTTTACCAGATCCAGGGCATCCCTCAGTTCCTCCGGCTTTCCGGCATCATACGCCTTCCTGGTCAGGTCATTGAGGATGTGGAACAGGCACCTCTGCCCGGCCATCCCGATCCTCATGGCGCGGGAAACGCACTTGATTGCATCGCCGTAATGAGATCCGTCCGTTGTGATGATGATCCCTGCTCTGGAAGAGATATCAAATCGCTTCAGTGTATCCAGCATGAACACCGTTGTTGCATCCTCTCCCAGTTCTCCCTTTATGGCTTCATGCTAGACGGAAATCCCAAGGAATATTCCGTGCATCTTCGCCGCTTTCCTGGGGGATGAGATCACCCGAGATCTGGCGTTCTTGTCCCCCGGATCGTCTGGAAAGTGTTTTCTATATCCGTATCCCGGAAGGCGTGCTTCGAATGAATATGAACAGTCCCTGCAGACGTATTTCTGTACCTTTACAGTGTGCCGTGGATCTCGCGCATGTATGTGCAGTTCCTTGCAACGTTGCGCGATACGCATCTCGGAGAGACAGGGCAGGAATAATGAAGCAACGGAGTTTCGTCTGTGAGGAACCCGATGCCTTTGGGCTGTTCCTCCAGTTTCAATGGCGATGATGGATGATCGCCGGAATAGTCGTCGAGGTTTGTGGGGATCACGACCCTCTTTATGCCCGGAATCCGGAGTATCCGCATGGAATACAATGCACTCGTGATATTTCATGATTGCGGTCATGGGGCAGATCATCACAGAATTTCAACCAGGAATTGACAGTCTCATAATAAGACAGGATCGGCACGTTCACTCACCCCATTACTGGAGGTGCGGATTACGACGCTACACACAGGTTCCTTTTCATTCAAACCTGCGGCTTCGCGTAGAGATCTCTGATCCTTATTGCTAAGGACCCATGTTTCACGCTGTCGGGTTGCTTCAGACGGAACTCTTGCCAATCCATCCTTACCCTCGCTTCGTATCTTCCGGTTATTAATACGTTGATATTTTCACTCATGGTTATCCATCTTCAACGGCGCACCTTATTTTCCGCATCCTCTCTCCCGGCGGGAAGTGAAATATCACTTACATGCATGAGCGCACGTGGTTCATGTACGGCGGAACAGGTATCAGGAGCAATGTGACGGGATGTTCCTTACAACATGGGCTGTGCGGTGGAATGCAGGCGTGGTCTATGACAAACAAGAACTGATTATACACTGAATGACTGAGCGGTCGCATGAAATCATGTCATCTTTGTCGATCATTGCGATAGCAGCTACCCATTCTACAGCTGCACTTAATTGTAACTTCATGGAACATCGGGAAAGCAAATCGCAACAGTACCGACTCCGAAGGCAGCAGATATCCACAGCATGTCATCCTGCCCATGTTGAATACAATTATAGCGTACGATCGAATCTTGTTCCTGATGCCTGAGTTCAACGGAACAGCTGGCCTGAAGCAACTGTTTGGCAGATACTACAGGAATTTCAGGTCTGTGGAACCCGATCAGATCTCAAAGAGGGAGATTGGGTACATACCGTTTGACGGCACAATGGTAAGGCACATGGGTTTCCGGACCCACCAGGAAATAGAAAAGTTTGCCTATGAGAAGGTCCCGAGACACCTGTATTATTCCAGCACCTACTATAAATTCCCGCTGGAGAAAAAGATGAATGATAAGGGGTGGCAGGGCGCAGAGTTGATCTTCGATCTGGATGCAGATCATCTAAAGGGGGCGCCTTCAATGACCTATGAGCAGATCCTTCTGGAAGTCAGGAAACACACCTACAGGCTTGTACAGGATTTTCTGATGGGTATGGCAGGATTCGGGGAGGACGAACTGAAGCTTTATTTCTCAGGTGGTAGAGGGTACCATGTCCATGTGGTCTCTGAAAAGGTCTACTCCTTGAGTTCGGATGCGAGGAGGGAGATTTCCAATCTCGTAAGGGGCGAGGGGCTCACTATCAAAGACGCTCTTCCGATCCTGGAATCTTCGGCAAGGTTCACGGGGTGGTTGAAGTGGATCGACGACGCTGTCGTCTCCATTTATGAGGGTATCTCGAAGGGCATGTTCCCTGCATTTATGGGGGAAAAGGAAATATCCGCCATGCAGTCCGCTCTCGAGACGGAGATCAATTTTCTCGGCACGAGAGCTAAAAGAATCCAGGTATTCCTGCGCCCAGGCAGGGAAAAGTATGGGTTCCTTAACCAATATGACACCCATGTCGTGTCCAGTATCATAGATGAGGTAAGGGAAGAACGGGCATGTGAAATAGACGAGCCTGTTACGACCGACGTCCACAGGCTCATAAGGTACCCTTTCAGCCTGCATGGAAAGACCGGCATGATTGTGAAACCCGTCCCCCTTTCCCAGCTGAATAGTTATGATCCGCTTTCAGATGCCATTCCAGATTCTTCCGATGTGCCTGTCAGGATTAAGGTAAATAAGAATTTCAGCATAAGGATGAAGGGGGAACTCTTCTCCCTTCGGGAAGGGGAACACAATGTCCCCGGGTACGTAGCTTGCATTGCGGCCGGAATGGGAGGAGCTCAAATTATATCGATTATCAATTGAAATTAACTAAATTTTAAATACAGAACCGCTATCCCTACCCATGGATACTAAGACAAAACTGAAAGGGAGCAAGACCCTTGAAAACCTTAAGGCAGGTTTTGCAGGAGAGAGTCAGGCGAACAGGAGATACCTTTATTTTGCGCTTGAGGCGGATGAGGAAGGGTACCAGGAGATATCAGCCATATTCAGATCCACCGCGGATGGTGAAACGGCCCATGCCTTCGGTCACATGAACTATCTAAAGCTGGTTGGCGATCCCGTCACGGGAGAACCCATCGGGACAACAGAACAGAACCTCAAGTCGGCCATTGCAGGGGAGACTTACGAATATACTCAGATGTATCCGGGGTTCGCAAAGACTGCTAGGGAAGAGGGTTTCGAAGATATCGCCCACTGGTTTGAGATACTTTCCAAAGCAGAGAAATCCCACGCAAAGAAATACGAGGATACGCTCCAGAAGCTGAAGGCATAAATTTGGGCAAACAAATTACTGCTGCTGATGTTCTTTCCCCGGAAAAATACGGAAAGATCAGGGAAGCGGAAAACCACAGGCTGGCAGAATTCGAAAGGCACAGGAGGCTTGTAACGAAGACATTCAGCTTCCTGTTTGAGCACAGGGAAATCGTGCTCAACCAGATTAACGAAATGGTATTCCTTGAAAAGATCCACGATGAGGATGAGATTAACCAGCTGATACGTGTTTACAGTGATCAGCTTCCGGGAAAGGGATTTCTGAGCCTCACAATGTTCATAGAGCTGGAAGACGAACACACCATGGTCCAGGCCATGACGAAGCTATCGGGCGTCGAAAAGCATGTGTTCCTGGTTTTTGGAGGAAATGAAATGCCGGCCGAGTACGAGGAGGGAAGATCAACCGACACCCTGGAATCCACCGTTCAATACCTTAAATTCAGGTTTTCCAGCGATAAACTGAGAGATTTCGTCGCATCCGATGCAGCCTACATAGAGGTGCGCCATCCAGGTTTCGAGGAAACCGCAAGAATCCCGAAGGAACTTCTCGCCGTCCTCAAGGCTGAACTCTCAGGTTAATTTTCAATTCAAGAAAGTAAATTATTAAACAAAACTCCATATGGATATACATGGAGATTCTCACGCCGCAGGAAGAGGACGTCCTGAAATATGTCATTGAGTTCGCAGATAAGGAAGTAAAGCCGCTTGCAAAGAAAATAGATCAGGACCAGGAAGTCCCGCAGTCCCTAATAGACCGGATGAAGGACCTCGGGCTATTCGGATCCTATATCCCGGAAAAATATGGCGGTTCAGGGCTGAGTTTCTCATTTCTTGTCAGGGTCATCGAGGAACTATCTGCTGCGTGTCCGAGCACTGCACTTGTCCTTGACGGTGCGCTCACCCTTTTCGCTGAGCCACTGATGATGTTTGGAAGCGATCATCTGAAATCCAAGTACTTTTCACAGATTGTAAAAGGTGCTGTCGGGGGCCTGGCTATAACCGAACCGGGTGCAGGCAGCGATGCGGCATCCATAAGAACAAGTGCCGTCAAGAAAGGCGACAGATACGTGATAAACGGCACAAAAACCTTCATTTCCAACGGTAGAATTGCAAAATTCTTCGTTTTTGACGCCCTTACCGATCCAGGGAAGGGAAGCAAGGGGATAACCACATTCGTGATCGATGCCGGGACCCCGGGATTCGAGATAAGCAGGGACATCCACAAGATGGGAATCCGGGGATCAAGCACGGTTGAACTTGTTTTCAAGGATGCGGAGATCCCTGAAGACAACGTTGTTGGCGAGGTGAACAAAGGCTTCAAGGTGATCATGGAAACGCTTGACGCAGGACGGATTGGGATAGCGGCTCAGGCACTGGGTGTGGCCAGGAATGCGCTTGAAGAAGCTACGGAGTACATCAAGAACAGGAAGCAGTTTGGGAAGGCCATTGCTGATTTCCAGGGGATTCAATTCCTGATCTCAGATCTCTATACAGAACTCATGGCCGCCAGGCTGCTGACATACGAGGCATGCAAGGCGTGGGAAAAGCATGATAATTCAGTACTGTTCTCCTCCATGGCCAAACTCTACGCCTCCGACGCGGCGATGCATATAACAACAGAAGCACTGCAGCTCTTCGGCGGTTACGGCTACACTACTGACTTTGACGCGGAGCGCCACATGAGGGATGCAAAGATAACCCAGATATATGAGGGAACAAACCAGATCCAGCGCATCATCATCGCAAGGGAAATCCTCAAGGGAAAATGATCCTAATTGGATGCTCTGGTTATTCCTATCCCGACTGGATTTCTTTTTATAGAAACAGCAGGTCGGACAAATTAAGCTTTTATTCTAGCCGTTTCCCTGCGGTTGAGATCAACACGACTTTTTACGCAATTCCGTCGAGAGGCATGGTGGAGAGCTGGGTGAGAAAAACCCATGGAATCAGAAATTTCAGGTACGTGCTTAAAGTGCCTAGAGATATATCTCACAGACTCGGCTCGATCAAGGAACCTGAACTTCTGAAAATATCGGGGCTATTTTCATACAACTGCATTGATCCCATCAGAAATGCGGGTCAACTGGCTGGCGTTCTGTTACAGCTTCCGCCCTCGGCTGATGATAGCTGGGTTGATATGATCGGAAGCTTTATGGAATCCCTTAACGTCAGCGGGAAGTTCCTGGAAATCAGGTCTCAGATCGAAGGATTTTGGAAATGCGTCGAAAAACTATCTGAAGGGTGGGGAGTAAGCATGGTGAGTGTGGACAGCCCGAATAATACGCTCAAGCAGATCCATCCGCGGGGAAGGAGTGCATATATCCGGTTGCACGGGAGGAACTCACGGTTATGGAATGACGGAAACGCCGGTCTGTCAAGGTACCACTACGACTATTCCCGGGCAGAACTGGAGGAAATTGCAGGCATGATAAACCGGGATAAATCGGGTTTCGAGGACGTGTATATCTTTTTCAACAATCACCCCGGGGGCAATGCGCCAAGGAATGCGCTTTCCCTCATGGAAATGCTGGACTCCGAAAGACCTTTCACAGGACAGTCCAGGCTGGCATGAACTGAATTCATGCACCGGTAAATCCAGGCGATCAAATCCTGCCGGAACTTACGAGCCGGGAGATAGCATTCGCCATAAAGGAGGATCATGTAATTAAAGTAAAGACTATTCCACTGAAAGTGAAAGAGAAGGCCAGCTTCGGGGACAAGGTCAGGCTGTCATATAACGGTGCGGAAATAGAGGGAACATTCATCAGCCATGAAAGCGGCATTATCACGGTCAAGTTGAAAAACGGATACAACGTTGCCCTATCTGATGACCGGGCAGAGTACCTATCAGTCACTCGAGTGAAAAGACTATCGGAGGATCGAAACGGGGAACGGGAAATTTCCGGCGGTGTAATCCTGCTTGCCACAGGAGGCACCATAGCCAGCCGGGTCGATTACGCAACAGGGGCTGTGAAGCCACATTATGACATATCCTCCCTGCTGGGCGAAGCCGATATCAGGGAAAAACTTGGCACGAAAGTGATAGACAACATACTCAGCGAAAACGTGACCCCGGAAAAGTGGATTCTCATGGCTGAGCACACGAAGAAAGAACTGGACAAGGGCAATCATGTAATAATTCTCCACGGCACAGACACCATGACCTACAGCGCGTCAGCGCTCTCATTCATGTTCGAGAAGCAGTCAAGGTCGATCATCTTCACCGGCTCACAGAGATCCCCGGACAGGCCAAGCAGTGATGCGTTCGAAAATATTCGTTCAGCTATCACATTTTCATCGCTCAACGTGGGCGAGGTGTCAATATGCATGCACGATTCACGCTCGGATCTTTCTGAAAGGCTCATCAGAGCAACGAGAAGCAGGAAGATGCACACCTCCAGGAGGGATGCCATAAGAGATATTGATGGCGGCGGGCTTGCAGGCATCAGGAACGGCAAAGTTTCCATTCTTGGGGAATTCCGGCCGGCAGCAGATGAAACCGTGCTTAGCGCCAAGTTGGATAACAGGGTTGCCCTGGTATATTTCTATCCTGGCATGGAGTCCGGCATCCTTTCAAGGATTGCCGAAAAGAAGAAGGCCCTGGTGGTAATGGGGACCGGGCTCGGGCATGTCTCAGAAGCCATCATCTCGGAAATCAGGGGAATAGCCAGAGATGGAGTCCATGTTGTCATGACTTCTCAGTGCCTCCAGGGAAACGTCAATCTCAACATCTATTCAACAGGAAGGAAACTGAAGGATGCGGGTGTCATTTCGGCCGGGGACATTCTACCCGAGGTGGCCTTCACCAAGGCCATGTATGTCCTTGCGAACCATGGTGAAAACTTCGGGGAAACCATGATGAAATCCCTGCGGGGAGAGATCAGCGCGAGGTTGTTGAATTGAACTCTAATCCGATTAAAATAGGGCTGGAAATACACATGCAGCTTGATACCGGCAAGCTGTTCTGCCGCTGCGGCAATGAGGCTGAAAAAGAGTCAATCTCAACATTCGTCAGAAAGCTTTCCCTCGTTTCCGGAGAAATGGGGACAACGGACAGGGCTGCCTATTATGAGAAGGAAAGGGACAGGGAATTCCACTACAACGTTTCTGACAATTCATGCCTTGTTGAGATTGATGAGGACCCGCCGCATGAAATAAACCAGGATGCACTTCTCACTGCTGTGAGGGTAGCCAGGGCTTTTGGATCCAACGTCTTTGATCACCTTTGCGTGATGAGGAAGATAGTGGTTGACGGGTCCAACACCTCAGGATTCCAGAGGACCTCTCTCGTGGCCACCGGCGGGAGCGTAGCGACTTCCAGTGGAACGGTGAGGGTATCGACCATCTGCCTTGAGGAAGACTCGGCCCGTAGGATATCGGAAGACGGCAGGAAGGCCGTATTCGGGCTTGACAGGCTTGGAATTCCTCTGCTAGAGATTGCTACCGAGCCAGATATCAGGGATGCTGATCATGCTGTGGAAACAGCCAGGATGATAAGCTTCATAGTGGCAAGCGCAGGTCACTTTAAGCGATCCGCTGAGGCCATCCGGCAGGACGTGAACATTTCACTGGGATTCGGAAGAGTTGAAATCAAGGGCGTTTCCAAGCTCTCGCTTATAGGTGATGGAATCAGGAGTGAGATAGGCAGGCAGACATCCCTTGCCCAGGCAGTGTCAGTACTTAACTCTAGAAATCCAGGAAAAGCCTATGATATAAAATTGATAGAGTGTTCTGAGATTTTCAGGAACACTAAATCCAAGGTCATACTGGGCGAGGCCAGTTCAGGTAAAATCGCTTTCTGCTCCCTGTTGAAGGGCATGGATGGACTCCTGAAGAAGGGAGAATTCCGGCTAGGCAGGGAAATCGCAGACCTGGTGAAGCTCTTTGGCGTAAAAGGGCTGCTTCATTCAGACGAGCTGCCCGGATATGGCATTGAAAAGGATGAGCTTGAGAAGATCAGGGCCCTGCTCAAGCCGGGTGAAGGGGATGCCTTCATGATCGTGATGACCCAGCCGGATCTGATCCACGTACTGTCAAAAGAAATACAGAACAGGCTTTCCAAAATCGCAGATCTGGACTTTTCCGAAACAAGATCGGTATCGGAAGATGGAGCCACACATTTCCTGCGTCCAATGCCTGGAGGAGAAAGGATGTATCCCGAAACCGATATACCACTCATCGGCCTGGTTCCAGTATTTCAAAACGCAGAAGCAATGGGGCCGCTGGAAGATATGAGAAGCCTCGTGGATAGACTTGCCAGGCAATACGGCATTTCAAGGCAGGATTCTGAGGTACTGGTGAATGAATTCAAGTCCGGGTCGTTCCTGGAGCTAAACTCGATAATTGGCGATCCCAGGCTTACGGCAAGGGTACTCCTCCAGACCATTCCGGAGCTTGAAAGGACCTCGGGGGCGATTGCCTATAAGGACTTAGTAAGCACCTTCCGCCTGGCAAAGGAGAAGGGATTGAAGAGGGAGAGCGTGGAAGCTATGCTGGCAATGTGCTCACATGGTGCTTCATTTGATGAGGTGAAGAAATCGCCCATCATATATCCCCTATCCGAGGAGGAACTCAAGCAAATACTATCCCGCTTGGATCCCGGTATGAGCCAGTCCCAGATTATTGCCAGAATAAGAAAGGAAACAGGAAGGCCCATTAACGCCCAGGTGCTGAGCAGATTGCTGGACAGGCTGAAAGACCAGGAAAAGAAATCCGGGGATGGAAGTGCCTGAGGAACTGGTTTCAAGCAGGATCACAATCTCCGCCGTTCATCATAAAGATTTAAATTCCGTATTTTTAATTATGCGGCAGATCATTGTCAAAACTGGATGTTTGGAATACCGATTGAAGCGTTGTTAGGGCGCAGTTTTATAAACCCGTGTTTAACCGCTGACAGGCTAAATCAAAGCTCCGATAAACCATTAAATATTGTCTAGAAATCCAGAACCGAAATGCTCTCGGATTACATAGCTGTGGGATTCGTCCTGGTTATCCTTATCCTGGCTATGGTTGCGCTTTTCTCAATCCTGCCCTCCATTGGAGAGGCAAGATATGACAAGAGAAAGCACATTTCGCTAAAGCTCAACGACGTGATGTCCAGGCTAGCGAACGAGGGCGCCCCGCCAGTGAGGGACAGTGCCTATCTCGACCCATACGAGTCTGGGGAAGTCTCCAGGGGGTACAAGGGGAATTTCATAAGCATTCAATACTATGTAGTCCTTTTGCTTTTTATTCTCTTTGACATCGATATGATACTTCTCTTTCCATGGGCCTTCAATTTCAAGGCACTGGGATTCATACCATTCGCAGAAACGATGATATTCCTGGCAATGCCAGTATTCGTAGTCTATTATGCGTTTAAGGAAAAATACATGGAGTGGATGAGATGAAGACCGGGGATCCAGGAATACTGACCACCACTCTCGAGAAGGCACTCGAGTGGGGCAGGAGCAATTCCCTTTGGCCCCTGACTTTCGGCCTGGCCTGCTGCGCCATTGAAATGATGGCCATACAGGCTTCGAAAGTTGATATCTCAAGGTTCGGCAGCGAGATTTTCAGGAATTCCCCTAGGCAAAGCGACCTCATGATCGTTTCCGGCACGGTAACCAAAAAGATGGCTCCAAGGGTAAAGAGGCTCTATGATGAAATGCCCTACCCGAAATATGTGATCGCAATGGGGGTCTGCGTTATACAGGGTGGCCCTTATGTGGAAGGCTATTCAGTAGTGCTCGGGGTAGACAGGGTCATCCCGGTTGACGTATACGTACCGGGCTGTCCTCCGACACCAGAAGCACTGACCTATGGATTAATGACCCTGCAGAAAAAAATCAGGGGAGAGGCAACCAGGTGACTATGATGGAGTTTCAGCCGGGTGAGGAGAGGGGAAAGGACGGAAGGAGGATTATAAAGGTCAGGAAGGAGGACCTGGTCAGCACGCTTTCAAAGCTCAAGTCTGAAGGATACATACACCTCTCGCTTATCACAGGGGTCGACAGGAAGGATTTCATAGAGGTGGTTTACCACCTTCATTCCTTTGAGAGGAATGAGTACATCTCCGTTAAGACAGTAACGTACAACAGCGAAGTGCCGAGCGTGACTTCCCTCTGGAAAAGCGCGGACTGGGAAGAAAGGGAGGAATACGATCTTGTAGGAATAAGGTTTATCGGCCATCCCAACCTGAAGAGGCTGTTTCTTCCCGAGAACTGGGTGGGGCACCCGCTTAGGAAGGACTATGATCTGAAAAACGTGCAGTACATAAACGTGGATGAAGAGGGCGAGGATTACGCCACCTTCGATCCCGGAGACGGATGGTAGCCATGTCTGACTGGGTTGAGCTTAACATCGGGCCACACCACCCTTCCACACATGGGGTGCTGAGGCTAAAAGCCAGGGTGGAAGGCGAGATGGTGCGCGAAGTGGAGCCGGTCATAGGCTACCTTCACAGGAACGCTGAGAAACTTTGCGAGAACACCTTCTTCTGTGACAACATCATCTATTTTGACCGCATGGATTACGTCGGTGCGCCTGGAATGGAAGTGGGCTATCTTGAGGCCGCGGAAAAACTCCTTGGAGTGTTTCCACCGGAAAGGGCAGTTTGGATAAGGACAATAATGGCCGAACTGAGCAGGATAGCTTCCCACCTGATCTGGCTTGCCGCCTTCGGCCTCGAACTCGGAATGCTGACCCCTTTCTTTTACTGCTTTGATCTCAGGGAATCAATCCTGACAATTTTTGTGGAGGCCAGTGGCAGCAGGTTGCTTACAAATTACTGCAGCATTGGGGGGGTGTACCAGGACTTCAATGAAAAGATAACAGACGAAGTCGAAAAGTTTGTTCAGGATGCGCCGAAAAAGGTGGAAGAGATTAACAGCCTCTTCATAAAGAACGACATTTTCATATCCAGAAACAAGGGAATTGGCGTTCTAGATAAGAACGTAGCCATAGAATATGGCGTGACGGGGCACATGCTGAGGGCAAGCGGCGTTGAGTACGACGTCAGGAAGGCCGAGCCCTATCTTGCATATTCTAAGGTCAACTTTGAAATTCCCACTTCCACAAAGGGGGATAATCTGGCCAGATACCTGGTAAGGATTGAGGAGATAAGGCAGTCGATCAAAATAATCTCACAGTCAATAAAGAAGCTTCCGGAAGGACCTTTTTTCAACCCCAAGGCAAAGAAATCAATGATGATCAGGCTCAGAGGGGACGGGGAGGTTTACGCCAGAACAGAATCCTCGAAGGGGGAGTTTGGCGTATACATAGTCGGAGATGGCGGAGTAAAACCCTACAGGGTCAGGGTGCGCAGCCCCAGCTTGAGGAATCTGTCCGTAATGAGGGAACTGGGAAGGAACGTCATGATCGCTGATCTGGTATCCATACTGGGAACTACCGATCTTGTATTCGGGGAGATTGACAGATGAGCCTGCTATCTAGAACCTATTCTATATTCAGTATTCTGGGTTACTACGCTTCAACCTTCATAACCTATCTTATAGACAGCATCATACTCCTCCTCGTTGCGGCTGTTGCAATTATTCTGACCATTTACTTTTTCAGAAAGTACATGGCAAGGGTACAGCTCAGAATAGGGCCGAACAGGGTGGGAAAGTATGGCACCCTGCAGCTTATTGCGGACGCCCTCAAACTGATGGGAAAAGAATCCATACTACCCAGGCTGAGGGATGATCTCCCATACAAGGTAGCTCCGATCCTTGTCTTCACCGGATTGATGATAGCGTTCTCCCTGCTCCCTTATGGCAGCTTTTTCTGGATTGGGGATGTATTTATTTCAAATTCAGGCGTAGGCATCATACTACTTTTCGCAGTTCTTGCCATCATGCCAATCGGTGAGCTACTGGCAGGAATAAGTTCGCACAACAAGTACTCTCTGACCGGGGCCCTGAGGTCGGTGGCGAAGGATATCTCATTTGAAGTCCCGATGATGATTTCAGTCCTGGCTATTGTGGTGATGGCGTCTGCCAGAACGCCGGAAAGCCTCAACATTGCCAGCGTTGTCAGCAGCGAAATCCTCCCGTACGGAATCCTTCAGCCGCTTGGATTGTTTGTCTTCTATATCGGGATGATTGCGAGGGCTTCCTATTCACCTTTTGACATGGGGGAAAGTGAAAGCGAGCTGGTTTCCGGATATTCTACGGAATACAGCGGTATGCGCTTCGGCCTTTTCTACGTCGGGATGTTTGGCACTATACTCCTGGGATCATTCATAGTGTCCCTTTTTTACCTCGGCGGATACAACGGCCCATACCAGTGGAATCTCGGGCTCATTTATCTGCTGATCAAGGCTGTAGTGGTTATCGTGATATCCTTTACGGTCTGGCTGACTATGCCGAGAATCAGAATTGACAAGTTCGTGAACCTGGGGTGGAAGTATCTGTTTCCCATTTCGGTGATAAACCTGATACTTGCCGGGTTCCTGACTCTTTACCTGGGGTGGTAAAATGGAAGTTAAAGAACCTGGCAGAAAGATCCCTCTTGTGGGGTCCCTGGAAGGAATAATGACCGTCTTCAAGCATTCACTCATGAAACCGGTTACGGTTCAGTATCCGGAAGAAAAGGAGTACACTCCGGATAGGTTCAGGTTCCGCATTTTCCTGAAACTCGATGACTGCGTGGGGTGCACCCTTTGTGAACAGGTATGCCCCAATAAATCCATTAAAATGGAAACCGTGAAGAGGGAAAACCCGAGGAACAAGAGGATGATTTACCCCGACGTCAACTTCGGTACATGCACAGTGTGCAGGAACTGTGAGGAGATTTGCCCTACCGATGCGATCTACCTTACCCATGTCTTCGAGACATCCAGGACAAAGAACAGCTTTCTCTATTCGCCGGAGGAACTCTCCAAACCGGAGGATGAGGTCGTCAAATGATATATACGGTGTTTTTCCTAATTTTTGCTGCGATCATAGTTATTGCCTCAGCGAAAGCCGTGACTGAAAGGAACTTAGTCCACAGCGCAGTGTGGCTCATGTTCTTCATGATCGCGGTGGCATCGATATTCTTTTTCCTGGGCGCATCATTCATAGGATCAGTCGAACTTCTCGTGTATGTTGGTGCCATTGTATCGATGCTGGTATTCAGCCTCATGATCACGGGGGGTGAAGACGCATGAACAGGGCACTTCCCTTGCTTGCCAGCGTGCTCTTTTTCATCGCTTTTGCCATTGAGGTGGTATCCATACCAGGCAGCTTCAGCTATTATAATGAGAGCCTCGGCGGCATCAGCAGCTTACTGTTCTCAACGTACGTAGTTCCATTCGAGCTTGTTTCACTTATCCTTGTAGGGGGGATTATTGGGATGCTTTACATTACAGGGAGGGAAGAGTGATGGAACTTTACTTCATACAGATGCTTTCGCTCCTCACCTTCACCATAGGCCTCTATGGTGTTATGACCTCCGCCGGTGGAATAAAGACTCTAATCTCGATTGAGGTTTTGCTGAACTCAGCCCTGATAAACCTGGTGGCGATGGGACAGTATTCTTCCGAGCCATTGATCCTTGCGGTCTTTGTCATAGCGGTGAGCGTGGTTGAGTCAGTCGTGGGATTGAGCCTGATGGTCGCGGTGTACAGAAAATTCGGGAAGATCAGCCTGCAGACTCTTAGGGAAATGAGGGACTAAAATGGACATCTCGATCATCGCATGGTTTGTATTTCTAACGCCGCTGATAGGATTTCCCGTAAGCTACTTTGCAGGGCATGTACGCCGGAATCTTTCAGGTATTGTTGCGTCCGCCTCGATAGCGATCTCATTCGCCCTTTCATTTGCCCTGTATCTGGGATACACCTCGCCAGTGGAATCCTCCATCAGCTGGTTCTACTCCTTCAGTTACGGGGTATACGTAGATCCCCTTTCGATTTCAATGGCGCTGATGGTTTCATTCGTTTCCCTGATGATACATCTGTTTGCCATCTATTATATGGGAAAGGACCCAAACAGGCATGTCTATTTTGCCGAGACATCTCTCTTTACAGCCGGGATGCTCGGGCTTGTGCTCTCATCGAACCTGCTTGAATTCTTCCTGTTCTGGGAGATAGTCGGCCTTTGCTCGTACCTGCTGATAGGGTTCTGGTTCTTCAAGCCGAACGCGGCATCTGCCGCCAAGAAGGCATTCATTGTCACACGTGTCGGGGACATGGCCTTCATTATTGGGCTGGCAATTTTATACTCCACGCTGGTGTCATATTTTCCGGATCCCCTGAACATACAGTTTCTTGTTACCCACGCGCCGGAGGTGATGGCTGCAATAGGGCAGACTAACCTTTACATTGTCCTGTTCCTGTTTCTTGGAGGGGCTATAGGGAAGTCATCGCAGTTTCCACTGCACGTCTGGATACCTGATGCCATGGAGGGTCCGACTACCGTTTCCGCGCTGATCCACGCGGCAACAATGGTCACTGCCGGGATATACCTGATAGCAAGGCTCTATCCGCTGTATTACGTTTCTGGAACCGATACCCTCTACGTTCTGGCAATAATTGGATCATTCACCGCACTATTCGCCGGGCTTCTGGGGCTTGTTGTCAACGACATAAAACGCATTCTCGCATACTCGACTATAAGCCAGCTTGGATACATGATGTCTGCCCTTGGTTTTTATTCCGTGATACAGGGAAGTGCAGTAGGCTTTGCAATGTATCACCTGTTCGTGCACGCATTTTTCAAGGCGATGCTTTTCATGGCTGCCGGGGCAATTATCCTGACGCTTATGGATCTCAGGGATGTGAGAAAAATGGGGGGGCTCTGGAAGAGGATGCCCGTGACCGTCTCCATCATGTTTGTGGGTGTACTGACGCTTGCTGCAATATTCCCGACAGCCGGATATTTCTCCAAGGACAGCATAATCTCAGCCTCGTATCTCTATATGACAGCGTCTGGCCAGTGGTACCAATCCCTTCCATGGCTGTTCCTGACTATAGGATCCTTCCTTACTGCAGCATACACATTCAGGATGTTCTTTCTGGTGGCACTTGGCAAACCAAGATCCGATCTTGCAAGCCATGCAAAAGATCCACCTCTGATAAGTCTCGCACCTTTGATGGTTCTGGCCGCTCTTTCTGCAGGTTACGGCCTGTTTCAGGCTGACTTCCTCAACTATCTTGGCGGATCGTATTCCATTTCCGTGCCTTTGGGTATAGAATACCTTCCAATGACTCTCGCGCTAATTGCCATACTGATAACATACCTCCTCTATGCTGGAGAGAGATGGAAACACCTGGACCTGCACAGATCCAGGGCGTATAGAGTGCTGAAGAACAAATTCTACATGGACAGGCTATATACCAATGTCATTGCTGAAAGGGCAATTCTCCCTCTTTCAAGTGCATTCTCCTCCGCAGAGGAAAGATACAACGCAGGTGTGGAAAAGCTGGGGCGGAAGACCCTGGACTTCGGTACCTTCCTGAGAAAGCTCCAGAGCGGTGTGCTTGAAAGTTACTTCACCCTGATCATCCTCTCTTCCGCGGTGGTATTCATCCTGGCAATTGTACTGGGGGTGATTTGAGCGATTCTTCTCGAACTGTACATTTCGATGTTCATACTGGCGGCAGGCACGTTCTTTACTGGAAGATTCTCCAGACCATATGCGCTGGTTGTATCGGGCGTCTATTTCCTGGCCTTCCTGATTTATTCCATTTCGCAGTTCTATTCGCTTAACGGCGGGTTCAGTGCTGCAGAGACGATTCTGATCTCTCCTTACTATGGCTTCAACTTCACCCTTCAGGTATCGGGCTTCAGTGCGCTGCTTGTGCTTCTTTCTCTTGGGGTGATTTTTGTAGCAGTCTTCATATCCGACAGCACCCATGGCAGGGTATTCTTTGGCCTGGAAATGCTTACAATGGCAGGGCTAGTCGGACTTCTGCTGTCAAGTAACGTCCTGTTTTTCTACATATTCTGGGAGGTCGTCCTGATTCCCGTATATTTCCTGATCGGGGTATTTGGCGGCAGGAATGCAGATTCTGTATCACTCAAGTTCTTCGTTTACACCCACATAGGATCTGTTCTAATGCTGCTTTCTTTCTTTTCCCTGTACAGTTATCAGTACAACAACACTGGAACTTTCTCAATGTCGCTCTCATCCCTGGTTACTCCTTCGCTTTTCCAGAGCATGCCGGAATTCTGGCGCCTTTTCGTGCTCTTCGGGTTCTTTGTGGCCTTTCTGGTAAAACTTCCTTCATTTCCCCTGCACTCCTGGCTGCCTGACAGTTACGAGATTGCGCCGTATCCGGTTACCATCATACTTGCCGGAGCCCTCTCAATAATGGGGGGATATGGGCTCTTCGGCATCCTGCTCCCTGTTGTATCCATAATGCCCTATGCATTTTCTGTGACCCTGGTTGTGCTGGGGATAGTGAGCCTGATCTATTTCAGCCTGGCTGCGATGTCGCAACTCAGCATGAAGAGAATGATGGCCTATGCAAGCGCCGCGGCAATGGGGTTTGTTACCGTATCATTCGGTGCATCGGCACTGGAGATCCAGGGAAACATATACGCCTCAAATTATATGCTCGACATAACGGGGGGAATGTACCAGATAGTGGTGCACGGGCTGATAATGGCTTTCATATTTGCGTCTCTGTACTATATATCCAGATCCACCGGAAAGGAGATGATAGGTTCACTCGGGGGGATATTCAGGGAGGCTCCAATCCTCTCCTCGTTCCTGCTCGCTGCTCTCCTGGCTTCACTCGGCCTTCCCGGCATGGCTGGATTTGTGGCAGAATTCTCCATCCTCGCAGGAATCTATCCAGAGGTAGGGTTCTGGATACTCCTGATGATATTCGGGATGCTTATCACTGCCTCCTACCACATCTGGATGGCACAGAGGACCCTGTTTGGCCCATATAACGAAAATCTCGGATCAATTCCGGATTCTGGTACGGCATCTTCAGCCATACTTGCTATCCTGTTGATCATCATAGTGTTTCTTGGAATATTCCCCCACTATGCGTTCCAACTGCTCAGCAGTTATGCCAGCGGGGTGATCTGAAGCATGCTTATATTCAACGGTCTTGGCATTATACAGTTCTTCCTGCCTGAGTTTATTCTTTCGATAGCAGGATTCCTGATGCTGGCCATGGGAATTGTGACTGGAAGCAAAAAGCTGTACTCCACGATTACCATGGCATCACTTGCACTTTCGTTCATTGTGGAACTGTCGTTCATAAACGCGTCTGCGACTGTGTTCAACGGTTCCATAATCGTAAACAATTTTGGGACTTACTTCTCGCTTCTTTTCATGATATCGGCGATGCTCATTTCCGTGCCTTCCATGCTTAATATATCCAGGAAGCCGGAAATATTCTACGCACTGCTGCTCTTTGTTACCACCGGGATGCTTGTCGCGGCTTCCAGCAGCAATCTTATAATCCTGTTCGTATCATTCGAGGCGGTAAGCACAGGCACCTACGTCATGAGTGGTTTCCACAAGACAGACAGGACACTTGAGGCTGCTACCAAATATTTCTTCACAGGTGCTGTGTCCACTGCAATAATCGTGATGGGTCTCTCTTACTATTTTGAAGCGACCGGAACTTTCTCCCTTGTTTCCCCAGTCGTTACCTCGGCACAGGCAATGCTTGTGGCCATGATCCTGCTGGTGATTGGATTCGGATTCAAGCTTGCAATATTTCCCATGCACCAGTGGGCTATCGATACCTATGACGGTTCTGAAAATTCCGTATCTGCATTCCTTTCAACCGGAAGCAAACTTGTGGCATTCATGATAATGATGCGTGTTTTCATATCAGGATTCATTGGGGAGTCGTACGATTACTACCTGATTTTCACAATCCTTGCCATAGTGACTATGACATATGGTAATTTATCCGCACTATCGCAGACGAACCTCAAGAGGCTGCTCGCCTATTCCAGCGTTGCACAGGCCGGATATCTAATCCTTGTGTTCAGCGCCACGGGCTATGCACAGTCCACTTCGATAAGCACCACTTTTGTCTATGATGCCATCGCAGCAGGCATGATATATTCCCTGGTATACATCTTCATGAAAGGCGGGGCATTCCTCGCAATGAACCTGTCTCCCAACGCCAGAGTGGAACTATCAGATATTTCAGGGCTTGCCAGGAAATCACCCTCCCTGGCTCTCGCGTTTTCCATACTGCTGCTGTCACTGGCCGGAATACCATTTACGGGTGGTTTTGTCTCCAAGCTGTTCCTGTTCCTTGTTCTCATAGAGGTAAAATTATGGTGGCTCGCCGTCATCGCCATTCTGAACAGTGCCGTATCCGTGTTCTATTACCTCAGGGTCATACTTGTAATGTACAGGGGAAAGCCTTCATCAGAGCTCGTCGTATCGCGTTCAGCGAGCATACCCATAATTGCAAGTGCCATTGTTATAGTGGGATTGGGCATATATTTCGCGATCTTCCAGACGCTTGTCGGGATTGCGGGAGGCCTTTTCGGGTGATTTCATGAAATTCACAACTGAGCTGGAGATATTCAGGAACGGAATCCTTTCGGGAGAATTGGATGACGTAATGCGGAGGCTAAAGCGCGACATTGCCATGGCAGGCAGCATCCCAGGCAATTCCGGAAAACTAATGAAGGCAGCCTTTGCCCAGCTTGAAGAAATTCTTTCGGGAAAAACCTTACCGGCTGCTTTTCTGGCCAGCCTCTCGGAGAGGGAAAAATTCGAGCTGTTCGGGGACACCAGGGAACTGGAAGACAGGATAAATCTTTACAGGTTTGATCTCCGGTACTGTCTCGACAGATATAATGTGAGATACCCGGAGTTCAACGGAAAGAGGTGCGACGACCTTTGAGAAATTTCAGGGAATGTTTTGATCATCTTGGAAACGACGAGGAATCGGCGGCTGAATGCATTCACTGCCTTAAAAAGCACGGAGAACAGGTGTTTTACTCCAAGGAAAAAAAGAGGCTCGTCCTTGGCAGGGAAGGTTACGACCCAACAGTTTCAGAATACATGGAAAAAATTTCAACTCTGCTGGAAATAAGGACGAGAAAGGATTATGAGAAGGCAGACGACACATATAATCTTACAATGTACTGATGCCTGACGTATCCTGCCGCATTGATACCAGCCCTGAATACGGGATGAACAATTTTTAAGGCATGGGGCATGTGGGGACGTGGCAAGCGGCAAGAATAAGGTCATAGTAAAGAAGGAGAAGGGTTCCGCCCGGATCCTGTTAAACAATCCGCCGTTGAACGTGATTGACACTGAAGTGCTTCAGGATCTGGTTCAGGCAATATCTGAACTGGAGATCAACGAGGAGGTCGATCACGTCACCATAGGAAGCAGCCTGAAGGACGTGTTCTCGGTTGGATTCGATACTTCCTGCGTCCTGATCCGGATGGAGGACAGGATGAACGACATCTTCACACTTGCAAGGAGCGTTTCCTGGCTGATCAGGTCATCAGAGAAACTCTATTCCGCAAGGATCAACGGGCTCTGCCTGGGCCTGGCACTCGAGATCGCCCTTTCCTGTGACGCGGTTGTCCATGACAAGGATACAAGGATAGGAAACCCCGATATACGTTTCGGGATGCCCTTCCTGACCGGGGTTCCATGGAATATGTTTTCTCATGACGAGGCAGGTCTCATGCTTTCAGGAAGGATAATCGAAGCCGGAGAGGCTGAATTTCCTGGGTTCATTCCATCTTCAGCTCTCGGCAAGTTTGAGAAGAACTTCATTTATGCAAGGAGATTCTATAAGCGGGTCAGGCCACGTGAAACAAGCCAGGTGGACGGAATGCTCTCCATGGTCTATGATCTTGCTGCCATCGATCTGAAAGGCCTAGAGCGGTTCAGAGAGGTCATTGCTGGAAGTCTCAAGATTCCTCTCGATCCTGATTGACACGTATATCCCAAGGAAATACAGTGCAATCATGGGCACAGCCATGACCACCATTGTGAATCCCGTCACTCCGGGGGAGAAAAACATCCCGAATACGAGCGCACCTATCACCGCATATCTCCAGTTCTTTTTCCAGAACGCTGAATTCGCGACCCTTAGGCGCGTGAGGCCAGCCATAACCACGGGTATCTCGAATGAAAGGCCGAAGGCTACCACGTATACAATCAGGAAAGTTACGAAATTTACAATGCCCATAGAGGCGGATGCGCCCAGTCCGATGTCAAAGGCGTTAAATATGACGAAAAGGCCAGGTGCGATGAACCAAATCCCGAAAAACGCGCCGGCTGCGAAGAGCACCGCGGCAGGTATCACTAGCGAAAAAATGGTCTCCACCTCCCGTTTTTTCAGGCCGGGGGCAACGAACCTGCCGACATGGTATACTATCGCCGGCATGGAGAAGACAAGAGAAAGGAACATTGCCACGTAGAAGTCCCCCACCACCCCGTCGGTCGGCCTCAGCGCTATAAGGGTGGTGCCTGCAGGGAGTACATGGCTTTCTATTAGTCCAAGAAACTGGGCAGAGATATTTCTGTATGGGTCAGGATATATGAATGGGAATGTGAACCCAAGCAAGGATACTTTCTCAACCCGAAACACAATGAAAATGAGAAAGAAGGATATGAAAAAATACCCAATCCTGATTAATCTGTACCTGAGTTCTTCCAGGTGCTTCAGTACATCTGATAGGTGAAAACCATCTATCATCGGGTCTCGGGATTCAGCTTTGCGGACATCTCCTGTTTGATCTGGTCAACAGACTTATTGTTTGTGTCTATCCCAAGCTTCTTCGCAGCTTCCACGTAATCGATCTGATCCTTTGCGGAGCCAGGATTGTTCATTGCGTTCCTGATCTCCCGCTCAAGCTCCATCTTTCCCCTAGTATATTCGCCTGAGGCCCTTCCCAGGTTTCTTGCAAGTTCCGGTATCTTTCTGGCACCGCCAAACAGGATTAGCACAACCGCAATTATGATGAGCCAATCAGGCAGCGAATCAAACGCCATGGATAGGTAATTTGCCCGGTTATATAATCTTAGACATCACGAAAGATCGACCCCGGTTTCAATTCCGAGGGTTCTGAGTCTGTCTGCTGCTGCATTAACTTCAGGAGCCAGTCTGCCCGAAGGGTCTGATATGGAGATTGCAATCTTCCTTTTTTCCACATTTACGACCACAAAACCGATTGTCCTGTCCTCCGGCTTTATTTCGTCGGTTCTGGAGAAATCACCGATGAATTCCATGAGCGCTTCATCCTGTGCAACAGGCGAAAACAGTTCACCGATGCCCTTCAGTGACTCTGCAAGCCTGGGCAGTTCCACGCATATGCTGGATGGGTGCCTCTTTGGAACGCTAATATTGTAGATCAGGCAGTCGGTCATGCGGTCACTTCATCAGTTGATCAATATATCGCTTTCCTATCTCTTCCAGCAAAATCTTCCTGAATTCCGGTACGGTGATCTCGCTAACCTTTTCGGATCTGGGCCTGACGGTCACGGTCCCGTTCTTCTCCTCCCTTTCGCCAACCACGCAAACGTATGGTGGCCTGAATCTCCGTATCAATCTCAGCCTCTTGTTCAGTGTTTCCGCAGAACTGTCAAGCAATACCCTCATTCCGATCTCCCTGAGCTGGTCAGTGATCTTTTGAGCATATGACGCGAAATGTTCGCTGACAGGGACGACTGCCACCTGGTATGGCGACAACCATGTAGGGAGCTTCCCATTGTAGTTTTCAATCAATATGGCCATGATCCTTTCGAGGCTACCAAAAACCGCCCTGTGGATCATTATCACTGGTGATTTCCCTCCGTTGCTGTCCACATATGTCAATCCAAAGTTGGATGGCATGAAGAAATCGAGCTGGATCGTCGACAGCTGCCACTTCCTTCCCATCGCATCTTTCAGGTAAACCGAAATCTTTGGTCCGTAAAATGCGGCATCGCCTGGAGTTTCTCTGAACGGGAGATCGAGTTTTCTTAAAGCAGACCTCAACGCTTCAGACGCCTCAATCCATCTGTCCAGATTTACGCTGAGATCCCCGGAACCGCACTTAGGGCATCGAAGTTCCTCCACTGCACCCCTGAGGTCGAACCTCTCGCCACAGGTGTTGCATGAATAAGTCACGAGGAATTTCTCAGGGTGGCTCTCATCAATCAGGCTCAATTCGTAGCTGATTTCCAGGTTTCCGAAGAGGGTGGTGAAGGTCTCCCTGATCATGCGGAGTATGGAAATTATCTCGCTCTCCACCTGGCCAAGGGCCAGAAACGCATGGCCGTCATCTATCGTGAAGCATCTGGGACGGGTAAGCCCTCCGACTTCGCCGGACTTTTCGTACCGGTATACAGTTCCAAATTCCGACAGCTTTGACGGCAGGTCGCGATAACTGTACATGTTCCTCCTGAAGATCAGGATGTGCCCGGGACAGTTCATGGGCTTGATTGCATAGCCATCCTCGTCAAGATTGAACAGGTACATGTCCTCCTTGTACTTGGCATAATGGCCGGACTGCTTCCACATGCTGTCCCTGAAGACATGCGGGGTGGACACCTCGGTCCAACCGTTTTCGCTGTTCAGCCTGCGCATGTAATTGATAAGCTCTTCCCGTATCACCGTGCCGTTTGGTGCATACAGGGGAAAGCCTGGAGCGTTTTCTGAATCGAATACGTACAGATCCATTTCTGAACCTATCTTCCTGTGATCCCTTTTCTGGGCTTCTTCCTTCATCTGGAAATATCTCTTGAGCGAGGCTTCATCAGGGAAAGCCGTCCCGTATATTCTCACCAGCTGTTTCTGGATCCCTCCGGCCCTGTAAAGCGCGGAGGCAACGGAGGTGAGCCTGAAATGCCTGATGTAGCCTGTGGACGGCACGTGAGGACCGGTACAGAAATCCTCAAAATTTCCCTGACTATACACAGATGACGAGCCCCCTTCGGGCACGAAATCCTCTATCTTCTGCAACTTGTAGGGGTTACGGGAAAATTTCTCCTGCAGTACTTTCTTTGGGAATACATGCCTGGTGATGGGCAAATTCCTTTCAGAGATTTCCCTCATCCTCTTCTCGATTTTGGGAAAATCTTCGCTGGAAATAACAGGCATATCGATATCATAGAAGAAACCGTCATCAGTGGCTGGCCCGGCGTTAAGAAGTGCGGTCGGGATCAGTTCAGTTACGGCATGGGCTAGCAGGTGTGCGGTTGAATGCCTCAATACCCGAAGTCCCTCCTCGGAATCGAGCGTAACAGGCGTAAATTCACCATTGGAAGGGGCCTCCTGCTGAAGGTCCATCAGCCTGTTCTGGAAGGAAACTGCAATAACTTCTCGTTCTCTATTTGATTGGGAGAGAACTTCGCTGAATTTCTGCCCCTTTTTTATGCTGAGAGATTTGTCAGGCATTTATCTTTTCACCCTGGATTTCAATTCTGCTATTAATTTTCTCAGGAGTTGTCGCAATCATTTCCCTTATGAACTCGATATCCCTGTAAGCCGGACGATCTTCCTTCAGTGCAGGTACGCCCTCCCTCAAAAGGGCTAGCATTCCCCTCGAAAACGAGCTTCCTTTCACCCTGGAAAGCTCAAAAGCCTGGGCTGAAAGCAAGAGATGTATGGACACCAACCGCTCCATATTGTCGATAATGGCTTTAAGCTTCAGGGCAGCCGTCATTCCCATGCTGACATGATCCTCCTGGTTTGCCGAGGTCGGGATCGAGTCAGCCGAAGCCGGATATGAAAGGACTTTGTTCATGTTGCACAGTGAAGCAGCAACGTACTGCGGTATCATGTACCCGGAATTAAGGCCGCTGTATTCAGTCAGGAAAGGGGGCAACCCACTCAGGCTGGTGTCTGTGAGCCTTGCCAGCTGCCTTTCGAGCAAATTTCCCAAATCGGTTGCCGCAAAGCAAAGGAAATCAGAAACGAGGGCAACAGGCTCTCCATGAAAATTACCGGCAGATATAATTTCTCCATTGTGCACAAGCGGGTTATCCGTGACAGAGTTCATTTCCCTTTCCGCGACGCTTCTGCAATAGTCAAGCGTATCCAGTACAGCCCCGAAGACCTGTGGCATGCACCTTATTGTGTATGGATCCTGAAGTCTTTTTGGCCTGGTCTTCTCATCCTGTGGCCTGTCAGAAAGGAGTTTCCTGAACGTTTGTGCAATCCTTTGCTGTCCGGAATGGTTCCTGCTGTCCATGACCCACGCGGAAAATGCATTTTCGTTACCTCCCAGGGACTCAAAGAAGAGCATGGCGGATCCCGAAGCAGATTTGATTAGGTTTTCAAGGCGGACAGTCTGTATTCCAAGGATGGAAGTGATGGCTGATGTGCCATTGATGAAGGCGACGCCTTCCTTTTCCATGAAACGGTATGGTTTCAGACCCATGATCTTCAACGCTTCGGCTGCAGGCTTCCTCTGTCCGTCCATTATTACCTCTCCTTCGCCAATGATCACCAGAGCAAGATGTGCGAGCGGTGCAAGGTCTCCGCTGGCACCCAGGGATCCATAAGACGGTACATATGGATACAAGCCGCTGTTTAGAAGCCTGAGCGAATGATCAATAAGATCTACCGATACCCCGGAATACCCCTTAATCAGTGAATTTATCCGCACCAGCAGCATGCCCCTGACTATTGCTTCGGGGAGAGGGTCTCCAACACCTGAGGCATGGCTGCGAATGAGGTTTATCTGAAGTTTGTAGAGATCATCCTTCCCAACATCCATGTTATACAGGCTACCAAACCCTGTGTTAATGCCGTAATATTTCTTGTTCTCCTTCAGCAGCGAAAGGAGTTCTTCCCTTGAGCGGGCGACCTCCTTCCTGGCCTGGTCGCTGATCTCCACACTTTCCCTTTTTACTGAAACACTGTACAATGCCTGGGAAGTGAGGGATTTCCCGTCGATCAAGATCATGAATGGTCATAATTAATGGATATAAAGAGAAATGCAGGTGCCGGGATTTGGACCCGGGTCGGAAGCTTGGAAGGCTCCCGTGCTAGACCAGACTACACTACACCTGCTTTATGTTGAAGGCGCGATTCATAGTCTTTATAAAATAATGTCGCAGTGTCAGCTTGAGCTTAGCTGTAATTCAAGCGTATCAGTGGTGGAAAGACTGCCCGAAGCGACAGATACCGTGAGGTAAACAGGTTCTCCTATTATGGGGGAGTTTGTTATGTTGAAATACAGGTAACCCGCATACAGGTGTGGTGCGAGCGTACTATTAGGGTAACCTGTACTCTTGAACATTTCAGTCACGCTGTATGAAGTTATTCCGCTGACGAATGAGACTGGCACCCTAATGTGCAGAGATGCGTTATACGGGATCAGGTAGGCTCCGCTTCCGGTTCCTGCATCCTGCCAGGCGCCTCCTGAGAGTTCATACTGTGGGGTGCCTATCTGAGGGCCAGATACTACCGCGAAAGGCGGATTCAGAAAGACAATCCAGAATATCAGCCATGTGAAGAACAGCTGAGCGTAAAGAAGGAACTTATGCCATCCTCTCTTGGGGAAAGGAATCTTGAAAGTGACAAGTATGTGTCTCAGGAACAGTACCAGTGCCAGGAAGAAAAGGACGGCAAAGTACCACATTCCCTGAAGGTAAAGATAGGCAGACGCTGCCGCAAGCAAAATTGCCATCAGGAAAACAAGCACTACGGCCTTGGCCCTGTCCTTCTCATAAATCAGAAATTCTTTGACTTCGAATGGTTCCGCATTCAGCAGTTCCGTTGTCTTGTCCTTGGGCATTCCATTCAAGATAATGCTTTGGCTAATGAACTTAACGCGGTTCCAGGGGATCTGGCAAGAACCACCCCAGAAGAAACAAGTATGCCTGACGCTCCAAGCAGGACTGCTGCTCTGGCATCTTCCTCTGTTTTCACTCCGGCCCCCACCAGCAAACGCTTTCCGTTTGAGGAGCACACGGACGCCGCCTCCCTGACTATATCGGGTTTTGATGTGGAGACTGATATATTCCCCCCAATCAGTTCTGGGGGCTCGTACGCTATGTAAGAAATGTCAAGTTCTGCAAATTTTTTCACCTCTTCCCTGCTTGCAGCACAGAGGACAACCTCGAGTTGCCTTGACCTCGCAGCATCAATTGACGCTAATATCAGGTCATAACTTATCCGGCGTTCGGAGTGATTGAGAAGAGAGTATTTAATCCCCATGTTCGAAAGGGTGTTGTACGAGACTTTTCCCGTATGCGGGCCTGAGGGAACTGGGTCAAAGTGCTGGGCCATTATCAAGTCACCGAATTTTTCCCTGCACGCGAGCAGATCTGTACTAGAAACGGCATACAGGATTTGCAGTTTGGTTCCGCTCAATCCTGATGAGAGCGCCTTTATCATGCCGATGGAATTACTTCCAGTGGAAACTTCATACTGCTTGAAATTCACGATCAAAAGATTCATTTGATTACTGGAGCGGTCTGTGATAGAAATAAATTTACTACAAGCGAAGGTTTGCAGAAGTAATAGACAATTACTTTACAGGTAAAAATTATATATGAAGCTGACCATTATCTGCAGATTCTCAATGAACCAAAAAGCGATGATAGCGATATTGGTCGCAACACTGATGGTGATTTCAGGTGCGACACTGCTGGTTACCGGATTCCCAACTTCGCAGGGAACCAGCATTAATGGCGGAACTGCTGTTTCAACCCACGCAATGCAGCAACCAACCGTTACATCACCTACGGCAAGCGGTCCACATCTGTCGAATAGCAATGCACCGCAGGCCCAGAACTACTTGAACTACGCGAAGAGCCACGGAATTCCAACAAAGTACGTATACCTGCCGAATTTCATGTCCACGTCGAAGATCTCGAACGGGCATATCACACCAGGATACGCATTTGCACCGGCTCCGATGGGTATAGGCGATTACGGTCTGTACAACAATTCCGGAGTGATAACGACCTACAATTATACAACCTCCAGCTATGAAGCGCAGGTAAATCTGAGCTACCTGAATGATTTCTATCTCCTGGACAATTTCCCGACATCGGTCACCTTCCAGCTCAACGCTGTGCTGAACAATGTTGCCCTGTTTGGTAACTCAACATATCAGATGTGGACGCAGGATGTGGTGGACTTCTCCGCAAGGACGATGACGCTGCAATTCGTGGACAACGTATGGAACTTCTCCAGCCCTGCTATATTCTTGACAAATAACGCCATAAACTATTCCTCAGCTGTTGCTGCGGGAATGGGTGCGACGGGCGGAGGATATCACTATGGACTGAGCCCGATCTTCAAGGTCTCATATCCAATGATTCTCACCCTTTACATGAACACCACTCTGAACAACAGCAGGTCAACGGTTTACTTTAACTACTCACTGTCCGGTGTAGGGCACGGGACTTATGATGAGGTGATATTCAACTCAACTTACGGACATGCCGGATATGCTGCCCCTGCGCCGCACTACTTTGTAAGCGGAACCACTCTCACCAACACAGGTTTCATTCCATTCGACTCTGAGATAATGATTGGCGGACCCGGAGGAGGGAGCACAGCCACCGTCTACGGCATCAACGGGACAATGCACCTGAAATACTACAATGCAACCACCAAGAAGTACCAGAACATCAGGGCGGCTTATGACATCGGCAGCGAAACCGGTGAGACATCGGTGGGCGTTGACGTTTCGTACTCAGGCACAACGGCATACCTCAATCCTGGGCCGTCCCTTGTGTATGGACTTTGGAACAACACTTACAGCCAGACCCATTATAAAGTAACCGCCACACCTGGAAACGCTTTTGTATTTGTGCAGAACAACGCCAGCCTTGCTGCGGCGAACATATGGGCCTGGGCGCCTATGCCATTTACCGGCACGGAGACATTCACGCTTCCAACTACAGAGTATAACTACACTGCCATGCTGAACGACTTTGCCCCTGCCAGCGGAAAGCTTGCGCCTACAACCACTATATCACTGGTCGCTAAAGCTTCTGAAGGAATATACACGCCAATCGTTGCCATGAGCAATAGCCAGCTTTCAACTGTGGTATCGCAACTTGGCGGAACTGGATCCGGAACAGCTGCATCACCATACAGGGTTAATGCAGATTCCTCCATGATAAACGCGACTTTCGGATCGATGAATGACTACACTTTCCCTGCATTTGGCGGAATACTCCTGTTGAACACCACGGACCACCTGATACTGAACAATACGAATCTTCCGATAACTTACACAGGTTTCAACGCGAATGCGATAGCATACTTTGAAGCGGTAGTCGGTCTTGCACCGCAGGCACAGTTCTTCCAGAACCAGCTTTCTGTGCAGCTTTACAACGTTTCCAACGTTACCATAACTAACACCACCGGTTTGCAGACATGGTACGATTTTGAGATCTCCACATACTTCTATACAGCCGCAGTAAACATATGGAACTCGACAAACGTTGACGTGGTGAACAACCTGTTCGTTTCAGAGGGAATGTCTATCCTGATATACAATTCTCCATCCCAGATGGGCAATAACCTAGTCACCGAAAACATGTTCCTGGGCTACAGTGTTGAGAACAACATTATGCCAACAATGAACGCCACATACAATGGCTTGTCCGCCTTCGTCGGCAACTTCAACCAGCAGATGGGGCTCTTCATAGACAGCGGAGGCAACATGATCTACGGCAATGCATTCCTGACGCAGACGCCCGTGATAAACCCCCTCTTTAATATCTGGGAATTTGCGATCTCGCCCGGCTATGCAGCGAACAGCTGGGACAGCCCATATTTAACTTCAGGTGCCCAGAATTCGACGTATATCGCACCTCAATTCGCCTTCAGTGGGCTTGGAAACTACTACTGGAACTACAACGGGCAGGACCCTGTATATGACAACTACGGTGCCATAGCCCTGGGAGGAGACTTCTCTCCAGGAATACTTCTGAGCGGCTCAAACGTTGATTTCCTGGCTCTGAACGTGAACCATGAGACTTCCTTCCTGGCAGATCTTGGCGGGCTGATAATGCAGTCTCCCACATCTACGGCATTCCTGTTCTATGATTTCCCCGCTGGGGTTGGCATACCCTACTTCTATAACTTCAGCGCTGCGACAAGCTATGTCTCCAATTCAGGCTTCGTCATGACTGTGGCAGGAAACACCGAGCCGATCCTGATCCAGTTCACGACCTACACGGTGACTTTCACCGAGACTGGTCTTAAAGCTAGCACTGGCTGGAATGTTGATTTCGGATCCTCAATTGGAAACGGATCCGGATCAGCGATAGCCTTCACTGGAGTGGTAAACGGCAGCTACACATTCTATGTTCCTGAAGTCAGCGGATACACTGTTTCAACCACTGGCGGTATGGTTGTTGTCAACGGGAATAACATTGTTGTACCACTTACCTTCACGCCAGTTCCGACTTTCACGGTTGTGTTCACTGAAACCGGGCTTTCTGCAGGCACGAACTGGTCTGTAACCTTTGACGGGAAATTATACAGCAACAACGCTACGACCATAACCATCTCGGGACTGTCGGCCGGTTCTTACTCGTATGTGCTTGAGAATGTATCAGGCTACAACCCAGTGTACGCGCCAGGCATCCTGAACATTAACGGCAACACAGATATTTCGGTGGCTTACAGTGCGGTCTCCTCATCCAGTACATCCTCCACGACACTCTATGAATATCTCGCCATAGGAGCGGTTGTTGGACTGATAATCGGTGGGCTTGCAGTGTTCTTCATCAGAAAGCCGCCGGTGGGACAGCCGTAATATTATTTTTTATTTTTTTTAATTTTATTTTTTCCTTTTATCTATTTGCCTGATCTCTATTATTTTGCCCATTATCGCCTTGTTCGCTCCTGTGAGTGTGTTCCTCGAGGAACCTCTTTATAATTTCGACATGCGACTTTGGATTCAGCTGGGAATTATGAATGAGCCTTATCTTCATGTCACTGTCGATCAGGAAAGTGATCCGTGCAGGGATAATCAGCCCTTCTGCGCCATATAACTTTCTTAGCTTTCTGTCTGTATCGCTGATCAGGGGAAACTGAAGTGAATGGTGGGCCCTGAAAGATTTGTGTCTCTCTGCAGTATCAGAACTCACGCCTATGACGGAAACTCTGAAACTTTTCAGTGAATCCCAGTTGTCCCTGAAGCATTTGGCTTCGGCCGTGCATCCCGGTGTCTCGTCCTTCGGGTAAAAGTAAAGCGCAACAAAGCCTTTTTTTGCAACTTCTGAAAGGGTTATTTCATTACCCTCCTCATCTGAACTCCTAAAATCCGGGGCAGTATCTCCTGCTGACAATGGCATAGTATCTGATGATAAATGTAAAAGCGTTGATAAGCACTTCCAATCTGCAGCAACTAATCCATAAGAGGACAATTTAACGGCAGTAACCAATTTGTCCAGATGTGCGCAAATCACGAGTGCAACGTATAGCAATACTTAATTTACGTTTAGAGCAGCGTGTCTGTCCCTGCCGTCTGATCGCTTTCATCAGTAACTTGGAATATCTTGCATGAAGGGCTTGTTGCTTGTGTTCCCACGACTTTTAATCTCCTATTGCGGCTATTGGCCATGGTGGAATGCCATTACCTAATTTTTCATATCGCAAACGGAAGGAAAGCACAAGGATTTCAATAGCCCCCTGGGAAATTGCGCGAATCCCTGAAGACACGAGCCCTTAGCTCTAAATGCACCTTTTGCTAATATTCAGCTATTCCAGCATCCGGTTATTCTCTGTCGAATGGAATAACATATGTCTGGTCATATCCCATTATTTCCAGTATTGGCATAATTATTTTATCTCGCCGTATCCTAGGTCGCAAATGGGTCACTATGACTCCAGGGAGAGCGCTGAGAACTACCACAGGATCTTTACGGAGCAAGAGTCTACCCGGGAATCCAGGAGAGAGGCCATAGAACGATATAGGAAGTTTATTTCAAGACTAAAACCAGGCGGCCATATACTGGATGCAGGCTGTGGCACCGGGAGATTTGTCCACTACTTTGTCTTGGATGGTTTCAAAGTTACAGGCATAGATAATTCAAATTCCATGATTCAGATAGCTGCAGGAAATAACCCAGAGGCTGTATTCAGAATCATGGATATGCGTCAGCTGGATTTTCAGCCTGATTCCTTCGACGGCATCTGGAACGTTGCAACCATGCTTCACTTTGATGAATCCGAGGTTGAACACATCCTAGATGAGTTTAAGAGGGTTCTGAGAAGTGACGGAACACTGTTCCTTGCCACAAGAGCCATGGAGAAAAACCTTAAGACAATCGAAGAGTCAACTGAAGGAGGTAAAATGATGGTATATTACTACACACCACAGAAATTGCTTGAGATGCTGACTCATTCAGGTTTCGAAACAATCGAATTAAAAGTTGAGCCAGATGATTATTCCAGGCCGTTCAATTATGCCTATGCACTTGCAAAACCAGCCGTTTAAAGCCTTGCTTCCATATGTTATGTGGCAGATCCCTCAATTTTACCTGAGATTTGGGTCTATCAGTTACGGTTTTAAAATCATAGAGGAAAAGGTTTTCAGCGTTGGGAAATTTGGCAATTATGCCATTCCATGGATTATTACAGGAACCTGCCACCTCTGCTGATTTGTGAGTCTGAAATGCCACTTGCGCAACGGTACAGCGGTCATAAGATATTTGTGAATCGACCGTAGCCCATGCTTTTCCAAAAAACTGGTGTGACTATTGATACACCACCCAGTAGGCCATCAGGCTTATGAGGCCAATTTGGAGAATCGCCTGCAGGAAGGCGCCGTTTACTATCCAGTAGAACCTTCTCCTCAGGATGGCATCGTCTCCTTCTCCCTTCCCAATCGCGATGAGCAGGGACTGATAGAATATCGTAATGAATCCGGTTGCCACCACCACCGCTGTAACCACTATGACTGCATCCACTATGGGATTTCCCAGGGACCATATCCCTTCAATATTTGCCAGGTAGTATCCAGCCAGCGGAGTCAGAATGGATGAAGCTGGCAGAAAGAACAGTGTTGCAGGAAGCATCCTGTTCGCAACCGTTTGCCGGGTTTCCACGGAGAGTTCCCTGAAGATGAATCGGAATATTAGTCCGAAAAACACGTCAATTCCGGTCCATATCGCTCCAAGCAAAACGTGATCGTAATCTAGGATCAGTACATTCCCAAGCAGGATTGCCAATATTGTTGCAGCAGCCGGGATGACAGTTACAAGCAGGGCCGGCAACAGTAGCCCGCTGCTCTTAAGCTCCCCCCGATTCATATTGGCACCCCAGTCGCGAAATGGGCCATCACAAGTATTATGGCAATCTGCAGGAACAGCATGACAGCCGCCAGGTTCAGGTTGATCATGGTAAGTCTCACGATCTTTCTGACATCCTTCGCGCCATGAACAATTTCAAGGAAGATTCGCAATTCATTTGGAAGAAAGATCAGGAACCCGATTACGATCATTGAGATCGCTATGACACCAGCTGCCTCAAAATATGGGCTGAACAGTGGTATATTCATGGATAGCGCAACGTAAATGCCCGCCGTGATGGTAGCAGTCGCAATGGCTGGCATAAGGAATAGCATGATTGGGGTCAGGCGCGTAGCAATTTCAGTTCTCTGGTCAGGTCTCAGCCCTCTCATAATGTGCGCTATGAATATGCCCATGAAAAGATCTATTCCAGTCCAGATAGAGCCGGAAACTGCGTGAAAATATTCCAGGAAATAGAAGTTGTTGTACAGGAGAATTGCGATAAGTAGGATCACAGGTACAAGGAGCATAGGAACCCCTCTTCTCATAATCCTTGACCAGTTGACTTCATACCTGGTGGTGTTTTCAGGAATTGTGCCGGTTGCCGTGCTTCCTTCGTAGCTTGCTGTCATTGTCCAACTTTTTATACACTTTCTATTCTTATATCTTCGTTTTACGAATAATTCGTAAAAATGAAGGCTGAAAGAAAATTTTTCATTTGCTTACAGAGTATAAATCAACGCACAACAATCTTCTGGCTTATCGCCAAGGCTTAAGGAAAGAAGGCCAATCTCTTGATTCCCATGTCTTAAGCCCTTAAACCGAAAGGGCGATCAGCAAGGCCCTTAAAGTGGATGCGGGCAAATCATGATGGTCCAGACATACTCCTGTGAGAATTGCCAAAAGCTAAAGATATTTACAAGAGAAACCAGGGTTTCACTTTGAATATGCTAATGCATTGGATTTTCCGGGTAAGGAAAGGGACGCTATTTCCTATTTTGTTATACAGTAAAGCTCTGGTGACAAGCGGATTAGCTTAAAGCTCGACTGTCAGGGCGAAATTATAACCTGTCAGCGCGCTAAGTATAATCAGAAAAAACAGAGAAGCAATTTCAATACGGGACATATTCTCTGAGGAGACATCAGAACCTTCATATGGATCTCGCTCTTCAGGCTTTGCAGCTACAGAGAAGCGTTACGGAGAATCCCTGCGTCTTTCATTTCAAGGGATGATGGTTTAATGCCTGATCGCAGGTGTTCCCTGACAAACTACCTAAAGGGATCAGATAGTGAACTGATGGCTAAAACTTGAAACCAGATATTATTCAAGATTCCAGGTAAATTTACGTCTCAGAATCCGTTTTCCTGCCACCCGTGGTATAAGAATCACTTTCTAGGCTCACTCATCCTGCATTCCGTTTCGATGCAAACTGAAGAAAGACTAAATACTCACTCCAAACTAAAAAAGGCTTTTGAAAATCTAACGAGAACTAGACAGGGAATGAGCGGGTCCGGAGGGGTTTGAACCCCCGACCTATGGATTAAGAGTCCATCGCTCTACCTAGCTAAGCTACGGACCCGTCGCCCGGTAATTATACGCAATAATTATAGTTTTAGCAATAACTCAGCAGTTACTCTTGCTGAACTGTTGCATCATCTGCTTTGCAGGGGTTTCCTTCTCTTTTTTGGCTTCCCCGGCAATCAGGTCGCAGAGCTGCTTGGCATTGATGAATTTGGCCTTGATTGCCGCATTCAGTGCAGAAACGCCGTCGGCAGGCGATCCAGACAGGGAGAGTAATTCAGCATGAATGAGCCATATCTGGGCAATCGCTGTCCCCTTTGACGTGATAGCTTTCGATCTGCTGAGTGCATCCTCAATCCTTCCAAGCTCCCTAAGAAATGTGATTTCCTGTACGTAGAAATCAAGCCTTTCCGGTTCGAGGGCAATTGCCTTGTCATAGAATCTAACACTTTCCTCTATCTTTCCAAGGTCTTTCATGCATTCAGCCTTCTCGAAATTGTATTCTGCATTGTTTGGTTCCAGGGAAAGGGCCTCATCCAGCATGGTTACCGCATCTTCAAGCTGGTTCAGCCTCCTGTAGCTCTGCGCCTTGTAATACTTGTACTTTGCTGACGTCGGGTTCTTTGACATTGCAAGGTCGAGCTCATTCAGTCCCTCCGTGGTTCTCCGCAGCCTTATCAGCAGGTTTCCCTTGTTGTAGTGATACTCTGGATTATCCGGATCAATCGTTATCGCCCTCTCGTATTCCTTCAGGGCATCCTCGTACTTTCCCTTCTCCTGCAGGAATATGCCCAGGCTGTAGTGGTACTTCGGGTCATTGGGCTTTATGTTGACAGCCT
>JAKATN010000002.1 GCA_021818715.1 Thermoplasmata archaeon | reverse complement strand
TTCCAGCGCAAGAAGCACGAGGAACCTGAATTCCCCTCTTCTGACGCCGAATCCATGTCCATGACCACCCGGGCCAAATCCTGATCCGTGCCTTCCGAATCTTCCCCCATACATCTTTGTACACCTACTTACTATATCGACAGATATATTTATAAACTTATCTGTAATGACTATAACGAGGTGATAAAATGTACGGACACGGATATGGACACAGATTCGGTGGCAGAGGGGATGAATGCTATGGCAGGCACCACTCAGAACAAGTCGGACCATGCTGGCATCACTACCATGAAATTTCTCCCGAAGACAGGAAGGAATATCTTGCAGACCAGAAGAAGTACCTTGAAGCCGAGTTAAAGGAAGTCCAGGACGAGCTTGAACGCTTGGAAAAAGACTAAAAACGGCTGGAGTCCAGCAAGGGGAAGTCGGCAGTTTAAGCGGATCGACTTCCCATTTTAACTAATTTCTCATTTCTTAGGTGGTTTGGGAGCCCGAGGGGTCAGTTTAAAGCAGAGCAAGTTTCAAGGATGAGAAGCAGTGAGGGTTTTTTTCATTAAGTACTTTCATTGACGGAACCAGATCAAATATTAGCGAGGTATATATTGGCTCTAGGTTGCATAAAACCTGTCGAACCTTTGCAGATTGATTTACGAGGACAGGAAGAAGAATTCACTGCCAACAATGAGAAAGGAGTGAAGAAGCAATGAGAGCGATATATAAAGGGGTCAATTCCAAACCGGCGATTTTGCACAAATCTTGACCGGCGTTTACAATTGTTGTAGTAGATGTATCACTTGAGTCAAATTGGACATGGTAAAAAAGCAGATCCGTCCCAGCCTTGGTATAGAGACTTGAGTAAAGCCTACTTCCTAAATTTATCAGAATTTTCCAAAAAGGATCTAATACCAGCCTCAAACATCTCGGAAGCTTCCGTTTCACTCAAGCCCTGCATCATGCTCATCAATATACCATTGTGCAGGGCGATCATGGTGAGTGAGAGCCTTCTGGAGTTTGCCTCCCCTGAAATCAAGCCCTTGCCCTTGAGTTCCTCGATTCTGCTGGAAATTATCTTCACGTAATTTTCATAGCTCTCCATTAATATTTTTCTTACCTTTTGATTTTTGTTGATTTCTCCCAGTGCAAAAATCCAGTGAAATCTTAAGTGATCAGGCAGATCCAACTCTGACCTGAAGAAACTTTTCGCGCTCTCAAGAATATCTGCAGATGTTAGTTTCCCAAGACTGTCTTCCAGCAGTTTCAAATTCTTCTTGCATACCTCATACAGCAGTTCCTCCTTGTTTTTGAAATACAGGTAAAGCGTGCCCTTGGTTACCCCTATTTCTCTGGCGATATCTTCCATGCTGGCTTCCTGGTATCCAAGTTCAAAAAAAAGCCGGGAAGCTGATTCCATGATGGTGTCCATTGCCTGCTTCCTGTATCCTTGAACCACCTTGGGCATAATTGTAATTTCAATGGAATATTAAAGAATTCATACGAGATAGATTTAATACTGACTAATTATTCAGTTATCTGACTATCATGTCGCAGACAGAGCAAGTCGATCTAGACGGAATACACCTTGTCTTCGGGGCCACGGGGGCCTATGGATACGCTGTGACCAGAAAGCTCCTTGAAAAGGGATATAAAGTCAGGGCAGTTGCAAGAGACGAAAGAAAAGCCGCAAACCTCTTTCCTGAAAAGGTGGAGATAGCATTGGCAGATGTGCTTAATGAGGAGGAGACCTCCAAGGCTTGTAAGGACGCGTCAGTCATATACTTAGGACACAATTTTCCATACAACAGGTGGAAAGACTATCACCTGAGGTCAGTCCTCAACGTTCTAAAGGGTTGTGAAAGATCGAGGCCATTAGTTGTCTTTCCGGGAAACGTTTATGGTTATGGCAGGTTCCAACACCTGCCTGTTGATGAATCTCATCCCCTAAGTGCGATATCTGAGAAAGGGATGTTGAGGAACCAGATAGAGGCAATCCTGTGGGATTATCATCTCAAGGGAAAGTTAAGCGTGATTATCCCAAGGTTTGCTGATTTCTATGGTCCAAATGTTGTAAATGACCTATTTGGCGCCATGTTTCGCAATGCCATCAATGGTAAGCCGGTGATGTGGCCTGTCAACGCTGATGTGAAACACAATTTCACCTTTATTGATGATGCAGCTGAGGCAACTATACTGATGGTACAGGATCCCAGCGCATACGGTAATGTATTTCATGTCTCAGGCCAGACCATAACCGCCAGAAAATTCATAGAAGAAATATTTCGTGTGGCTGGAAACAGGGCAGTAATAAATGTGCTTTCTAGAAGGTCTATCAAGGTAATGGGAATTTTCAATTCAAATGCACGCGAGTTCATTGAGCTTCTGTATGAATATGAAGATCCCTATGTTCTCGATGATTCAAAATTCCTGAAGGCCTTTCCGGCCTTCTCTTATACCGATTACAGCGTTGGGGTTAGAAGAACCGTTGACTGGTTCAGAAAAAACTGATGACTTCATAATGAGTGCCGTTAGAGATCTGGGAATGCCGTTTATTCTTTGACAAATTTAATGCAGAAGTACGGACTCATAATCGTTTGTAACTCTTGGCCGGTAAGTTTATCTGATTGTAACCAGGGGCAAGTAGTTCTGCGCCACACTCTGTAACTAGGCGATCATTTTGCCCACTTAAGCAATTGGAGAGTCCTCAATAACGGGTAATTCTCTGGAATGGCTTCGTGCAAGAAATCATCCAGGATGTGACTATATATTTCGTTCATAAATTCTTTCAGGGACTTATGTACTATGCCATGTGGCATCAGTGTCCCTTTCGAAACTCCGGACTGCCCAACTATGAATACCTTGGAGACATCATTTATATCTACACCGAGCAAATGGCAGTAATCTAGTCCTGGAGGAAATTTCTTTTTTGCTTTGCCGCTAATTTCGCTATCGCTGTATGCTGCTTCTGAACACTCTATGTGCCAGAGCTTCTTAGTATTGGCCTCATATGCAAGTATATCAGCTTCACCTTGGTATCCGCCACTTGGAAGCTTGTTAAATCTTACATTTGCCCTTACGAAAAAACCTTGGTATTCATAATACTCTTTCACGAGCTCTTCCAGATGATTCATACTCTCAAATGTTGCTATAATATCCATATTCCTAAATTTAGTGCCATCCCGCATTCAGCGAAAAACGAGGCTCTTGGAAAGCTGATTGCCCTGCACCTTCACAGAACTGGAACACCATGATGATAATATTATAGAGAAGAACAGATACATAAAGATCATGCGAAAAATGGTTTTCCGGATCTGGTAGTCTCTTCGTGAAGTCCAAATATTCGACTGATGAGAAGCTCATAAATTTTTTCAATGCAGAGAATAACCGGAACTGGAAACTATGTGAATCGTTCCTCTCACGAGATATAGAGTTGATTTCATACGCCCCCCCCCCAAGCGAAAAGCCGTGGTTGGAGGGGAGGCGTATGTCAAGACTATGATCAGAGCTTATCAGAACATATCAGCAAGATTCAAGGTTTTGAACATGGTCTCGGATATAGAAAGAGGGATCGTAATTGCAGAGCTTGAACTACTATCAAGAAGATCAGTGGATGTATTTGAATTTGAAAATGGTCTGATCAAGAGAGAGGAGGTATTATAATGATGCTTTCTGGTTAGAATCCAAAGATAAAGAATAAAAGAAAATCAAGAAGGCTACCGCAAATTCAATATAAACACATTTCCCAATACAGACCTGCCCGTATTTAAGTATAGTTTCGAGGAGGTATTATTTGGGCGTCAAGTTTTTAATAACTCTCTATTCTCAAACCTTCTATATCGTTAAAATGCTTAATATTGCGCGTGATTAGAATCTCGTTTCTTCTTGAACAGATACCTGCAATCATTGAATCTTCTGGTTCTATTGTTATTCCATTTTTCCTTTTTCGTGCAAAGATCTTACCGGCCTCTATTGCACAATCCCTGTCAAAACTTATTATTGGTAGACCTATTAGTATTCGATTTATCTTATCTCTCTCGCGATCCTGTTTAATGCTAAGGGTTACGCCAACGAATAACTCAAAAACTGAAATTGAGGTAACTGCTATAGTATTACCATTTTTTTGAATTTCCTCTGCTTTCTTGATCGCCTCTTTATCAGATTTCATTATGTCTATAATAAATGAAGTATCCGCAATCATTATCTGTTTAACTCCTCAGTAATTCTTTTTATTCTTTCCCTGCTTAGTTTCCTTGATTCTTTAATCGTTTTCTCTAAATATTTTGCCTCATCTTCCTTTACTGTGCCCTTTAAATCGAGCACATTCGTTTTATTTGTAAGCCTATATATGAGTTCTGTAAAACTTTCGTTCTTTGACTTTAATTCTGATAATCTTAAATAAGCTTCATCCGAAATAGATATGTTTTTGCTTCCCATTTGACACACACATATATGTGTGTGTATCATATAAATATTTTCTGGATATCACTTTAACACATGATAATTACTTCATAATCCCCCCCCCGAAAAAGTGTTCAGGCACTCACCGATAAAAATATTAGCGTAAATTTTAGGTGGATTTGTGAGAGCAGTTGCAAAAGCACTCTAAGACTTAAAGGCAGGTAGGATGATAACTTTTAATCAGGTTTCTAGGAGGGTTACATGATTTGACTTTACAGGTAATTCCAAAATCAGAGTTCGAGCAGTTCATCAAGAAATGTACCTCAAGTTACTTTTGATAAAATATTGCGAGAGAAATGCAAAAAGCTTGGTATTCAAGTTATTGAGATCTAGCTTGATGATGGACCGGTCGGGATTTGAACCCGAGACCTCCTGCTTGCGAAGCAGGCGATCTACCGCTGATCTACCGGCCCTGATTCTTTCCGGAAAATGCCCCCAGTGCATATTAGTTTCTGTCTTGAAGCCAGTTGCTTTCCTTTCCCAACCAGAAAAAGAAAAGGACAAATAAATATAATTAAGGGATCGCATGTCCATCAGTGAGCTTCAGTGCCTCCACTATAGTCTCAATTCTCGAAAGCTATATACTGGAGTACATGAACATACCATATACCCTTCCGCCTAACGAAAGGCTGTTTGCTTTCTGGGTCATTATACTGATTGCCACTGCCTTCGCGTTCATAGGCAGACGGGCATACAGGTACATACTCCTAATAGTGGGAGGTATCCTTGGCTGGTTTTCTTCCTATTTCTTCGCGCAGTTCATACTATCATTCATTGTGCTTCCGTCGTGGCTGATCAGTATAATCGGGATACTGCTCGGAGCCTCTTTTATGTTCTTCCTGGCCCGTATATCAATAAGTGCTGGCATAGCGATCATGGTTTATTACGTTGCCTCCACCATCTTCGCTGTACCGACCAGTGACATGCTCTACATCATAGCAATTGTGTTCATCGTCTCGATGTTTGTTTACAAGAGGGCACTGAACTATATTGCCCCGATTCTTGGTGGAATTCTGCTCTATTATGCCATGACCGGCCTGGGAATGAACATCTACGAGTCACTTGGTGGCGGGGTGGTGCTTGCCGGTCTGGGCATAGCACTTTACCGCGTAGTAAAATCGAGAACGAAGACTGTGCCAGTACCTGCAGCGCCCCCTGAAAAAGCTCCTGAAACAGTAATTGAAACATGACGGAAATCGTCACCCTCAGCCAGGATTTCAAGCCCAGGGATTACCAGAAGAGGATAGTTGATGACGCCGGATCGGAAAGCGCACTGATAGTTCTTCCCACCGGTCTTGGTAAAACTGCAATTGCGGCAATGCTGATGGTTAAACACCTCAACGAGGGGAAGCTGGCGCTGTTCCTTGCCCCCACAAAGCCACTCGCGGAGCAGCAGGCAAAGGCGATTGATGATATTTTCGCAGGCACCGCAAAGGTGAAGATCGCAACCGGGGAAACGCCTCCTGAAAAGAGACGCAACCTGTGGACAGATTTCATGATCATGGTATGCACCCCACAGACCGCCTTCAACGACCTGTCTGCCTTTCCCTCGATCATTCACAACTTCGGGATTGTTGTCTTCGACGAGGCCCATCGTGCCACCGGCGAACACAGTTACGTGTCAATCCGGAGGCTTTTTGGGAGCGACACAAAAACCCGCTTCATTGGGCTTACGGCCAGCCCGGGTAGCGAGGAGATGGAAGCCGAGATTATGGAGAACCTCGGACTGAGCCTCACCGTCAGGGGATCGTTCGCCGATGCCCAGATAAGGAAATATACCCACAGGGTGGACATTGAGGCAATCAGGCTGAGGAGGCCAGAAACGCTGGAAAGGGCAAGGTTCATCCTGGATTCGATATATGCCAGGATCATTTCGGAACTGAAGGATCTCGGCTATTCAGGCATTTCCGGGAGAAAGGATATTCTGAAGGGGATCAGGGAGGCTTCAGGTGCTATCGGATCGGGGGATGCCTCAGGATTCACCGCTATGAATCTTCTCGTAACTGCATTAAGGATTGACTATGCAAGGGAATACGCGGAGACCCAGGGGTTCGATCAGCTCAATGCATATATCAGGGAACTGCTGGACGATGAAACGCCATCTGTGCGGAAGTCCATTGCCAAGCTGAATTCCATGGATGAAATGGCCGGACTGCTTGACCTGCTTAACGATCCGGCATCCGACAGATCGAACCCGAAGCTGGTCACGATCTGCAGGCTCTGCTCCGAGCAGGCCGGCAGGAGCCGCGTGATCGTGTTTGCACACTACCGAAACACCGGGGAAATAGTCACCTCTTACCTGAATTCAAACTGTCCGGGCGTGACAGCAAGGGCATTCTTCGGGCAGGGTCCAAGAGGGAGGGAGAAGGGCATGTCCCAGAAGGATCAGGCGGCGGTGATAGATGCATTCAGGAAGGGTGAATTCAATGTGCTTGTTGCCACAAGCGTTGGTGAGGAGGGACTTGACATCCCGGACACTGACCTGATCATATTCTACGAGCCCGTGCCGTCAGAGATAAGGACCATCCAGCGGAGGGGACGGACCGGAAGATTCCGGCCGGGATCAGTCAAGATACTCATGTTCCAGGATGGCCGGGAAATCCCATATTATTACATGTCGGTGAAATCAATCACTTCCGGGAAGAAGGTTTCTGCGAAAAAGAAGAGGGTATCGCTGGACGATTTCTGACCTACGCCGATTCTGATCCTATGCTGACCAGCCTCGCAAGAAGGGCATCAACCTGTATCTTATCGCTGCTCCCCTCCACAAGCCTGAACTCAGCCTCTCCCACTGCGATGAGAGCCTTGATCCTGATCCGGGGATTTATCTGGCTCCTCCTCAGCACCGAGTGGATGCCTTTGATTATGTCTATCCCGGAAAGCCCCCCAGCCGTCATCATTTCCTCGGCCTGCGCCACGGCCTCCTCGAAAAGTCTGTGCTCCAGGGCTTTTGAGACCAGCTTTTTCATCTCGGAAGATGAGGCAGTCCCGGCTATGTCGTATATCCTGGAGGCGGTGACTTTGCCCAGCATGGATGCTGCCTGCAGAAGGTTCATCACCTTCCTGCCGTCCCCTTCGGAAACGTCTATGATTGCATCTATTTCGCTCTCCCCCAGTTCCATCTTCTCGGCATCCATCACCTTCCCGATCATGGTCTTCATCGCTTCAGGGGTCACCTGCCTGAACCTGAAGACCACGCATCTTGACTGTATGGGTGGAATTATCTGAGAAGAGTAGTTGCACGAAAATATGAACCGGGTGGTGCCGGAATAAACCTCCATTGTTCTCCTCAGGGCTGACTGTGCCTCGTTTGTGAGCATGTCTGCCTCGTCCATGAATATGATCTTGAACCCCCTCTCGTTGGAAGGCATGATCCTGGCATAGTCCTTGACGCTGGCAACCTTGTCCCACTTCCTGTCGCGTTCCTCATGCCCCCTCATGGTGTCTATTCCCCTGTTGTTGGAGGAATTGAGTTCCAGGTAGCTGTCCTTCCATGAATCGCCGAACAGTTCAACCGCAACAGCGATGGCTGCCGAGGTCTTTCCAGTTCCGGCAGGCCCGGCAAATATCATGTGCGGTATGTCCCCGTTCCTCACGAAGGCCTTCAGGGTGTTCACTATGTCCTCCTGCCCTACGATTTCATCGAGCGATGATGGCCGGTATTTCTCAATCCATATCTCGTTCATGGGGGATCACTCTGCCCTGCTTCCTGCAGATTCGCTATGATTAATAAATACTTTGGATTAACTCAAGTGCCATGAAGAAGTTGGTCGTGCTTGCCTCCGGCCAGGGCACCATTTTCAGGTACATCCTCGATCACCTGGGAAAGGAACTGCCGGACACCGCTGTAACTGCCCTCATTAGCGATAAGTCCAGCTGTGGTGCAATTGACATCGCACATTCGAAGGACATACAGACCATAATTGCGAGGCGCTGGGTTAAGCAGGCCCAGAACATTGAGGCTGCTTTCGAGTATACCAACGCCGATCTCTATGTTATGGCCGGATTCCTGAGCATCCTGCCTCCAACGGTGGTGCAGAAGTGGAAGCTCAAGATCATCAACACGCATCCTTCCCTTCTCCCCTGCTTCGGCGGAAAGGGGTATTACGGGGAAAAGGTCCATGCGAAGGTGATCGAGAGCGGTGCAAAGATCACAGGCTGCACCGTGCACTTCGTCACGGACGACATTGACGGGGGGCCGATAATCGCCCAGAGGAGCGTGGAGGTTCTTGACAATGATACCCCCTCCAGCCTGGCCGATCGCGTCAAGCCAGTCGAAAGGGAGCTTCTGGTTTCCTCGATCAGGTCCCTGCTGTTACAGAAGTTCCGGATATCAGGTCAGAGGGTCATGTTCTCCTGACGGTTTTCCACGGCTAATGAGCCATCTGAAGAAATATACCAGCGATGCTATGCCTGCGAGGAACAGCCAGACCAGATTGACGTCAACCAGTGCAACAGGTGCAAAACCGGAGATGTATTCCACAAAGGTGAAGTATCCGTTGAAGAACCAGTGCATAAGGATATCCACAAATGGGCCGAACTCAAGGAATCCTATGGCAAAGAGCACTCCTACGAAGGCTGCCTGGCTTATCTTCCCGATATCCCATTCACCGAAGAAATAATGGGCGTACCCGAAAAGTGCTGCAGTCAGGATTATGCCGGCCCATTCTGCCCTGCCCATCCTGATCCCGAGACGCCTCCTCAGCTTCCCGGGAAAAATGAATGAGCCGATCAGTAGGCTGCCCATTCCGAATTCCCCCGGCTTTTCGCTGAATCTTCCAGCATTGATCACGAACAGCGCCTCTCCAAGCACGAGTATGCCAAGCGGGATTATCCTGAACCCAATCTCCTCTACAAACGGGGCGTATATAAGGTCCAGGTAATCGATCTGGCTGGAGGTTGAAATCGGGTTGCCCACCTGAACCCCGAAAACGTTTTCAAGCAGCAGGATTGCAACCGAAACAACATAGAGAAATGGTATGCTCATCCCAATGAACGAGACCGGATTTTCCAGCATGCGCCTTGACTTTTTTCCGTGGCCGAGATAGATCACGTAGGCAAACATTAGGAAGTAGAGCACGGTCAGGCCCGCCATCACCCATAACGCGTTGATCGCGAAGGGCACGATAAAGATCAGGAGGAGCAAAAAAGCATAGGGCTGGACCGGGACGCTGAGCTGGGATCGGGAATAGATCATTGCCCCGTCCACGGAAAGCATCGTCAGGAGACCCAGTAATACGAGGCCCCCAAAGATCATGAAAATGACAGCGGATGGTTGGTAACCACCATCGCTGTGTTCCTGCATCATCCAGATGCAAATGAACTCCGGTTATTAAACAGGTTGCTGCCCTATTCTAACACAAATTTGTAACCGTACTGAATTATGCCTCCCTTGCCGTCCTCCCTGATCTTCCGGAATACTGCCCTTACCTTCTTGCCTGCCTCCAGTTCAGAGAAGTCGCTGTCCACTATCTGCGCGGTCAGGATGGGACCTTCGTCCAGCTTTACCAGCGCCAGCACGTAAGGCCTCTGCCTCGCGAATGCTGACGGGGCGTCATGCACTATGGTGAAGGATTCTATCCTGCCGTTTCCGGAAAGTTGCTTCTCCTTCATCTTCCCTATGGACTCCCTGTGGCAGTCCGGGCAGATGTCCCTTGGCGGAAAGTACATCTTTTTGCAGTTTCCGCACTGGTGCGCCACCAGCCTGTACCTGTGGTTTGTTTCCCTCCATACTGCAGAAAGTTTCCCCATTTCATGCACCTCCCACAATGTGTACTATTGAAGTGGAACCCGTCCCAGCAACGTTGTGCAGCAGCCCGATCCTGGCATCCTTCACCTGGCGTTGCCCGGCCTTCCCGCTGATCTGCGATACCGCCTCCACGAACTGTCCCACACCCACCGCACCTATGGGGTTGCCCTTGGCCTTCAGCCCACCGGATGGATTGATGGGAAGCGGGTCGGCCAGCCCAATCCCGGCATCTATGACGTCCCTGGCCCTTCCCTTCTCGGCAAATCCCAGGTCTTCCAGCGCAGTCATTCCGTAGATGCTGTATGAATTATGGATTTCGGCAAATGAAATGTCTTTCTGCTTCAGCCCGGCTTTCTCAAATGCGGTTCTTGCAGCAAGAACGGTTGAGTCCATTGTGTAAATGGAGCGCCTGCTGTGCAGGGCAAGGAAATCCTGCGAAATTGCCGAGCTCATGATCTTCACGCCCTCCAGCTTCCTCTTCCGCATGAATGATCCGGAACAGAGGACAAGGGCAGCGGCGCCATCGCTCATAGGGCTGCAGTCCATCATGTTGAGCGGTTCTGCCACCATGGTGGACTCCATCGCAGCTTCCATCGTAATCTTGTTCCTGTACTGCGCATCCGGGTTCATTGATGCGTTGTTGTGATCGTTGACGGAAATGCTCAGCAGTTTCTCCTTGGGCACCTTGAAATCAAGCATGTATTTCCTGGCGCTCAATGCCGCCATTGCGGCAGGAGTCCCGCCGAAGAATGCTTCCCATTCCCTGTCAAGCAGGGTACCCATATGATCCAGCATCTCCGTACCGTAAAGATCGGTCATCTTTTCGACTGCACCGACCATCACGCAGTCGTATTCTCCGGATTTTATTCCGAGATATGCCTCCCTGACCGCAGCCGCTCCCGAAGCGCTGGACGCCTCTATCCTGATCGCAGGTATGTGGTTGCTGGCTATGCCTGAGAAATCTGCAATCAGAGAACCGATATCATTCTGGGAGTTTATCGTCCCGCCAAGGCTATTGCTGCCGTACAGCAGCTGGACGTCCTTTGAATATATGCCCGCCGATTCGATTGCCCTGAGACCCGCCTCAACTGCCAGTTCCCTGAGCGACCTTTCCCAGAGCTCACCGAATTTGGTCTCTCCCGAACCGATTATGTATACGTCTTCACTCAACAGCATCACCCACGATTATCTTCTTCTTGAACTTCGCATAGATGGCGTAATCCAGCCACTTCACGTCCGAAAGCATCTTCTTGATTGTCGGCGCGGATTCTCGGTCCATCTTCTCTATGTTCTTAGTGACTGTGATGTCGAAAGCATCCGATCCTGCCCCGGACCCGAATGACACTGCAAGTATTCTGTCACTGGGTGCGGCCTTGTCAAGTATTGCCGAAAGTCCGGTCATCATCGATCCGGAATAGGTGTTTCCTATCACCGGTGTGAGAAGGCCGTCCTTGAACTGCTGTTCGCTGAAGCCCAGGGTCTTTGCGGCCCTTGTGGGGAATTTTCCGTTGGGCTGGTGAAACACCGCGTAAGTGTAATCTGACGGCTTTGTTCCCATCCTTTCCATCAGCATCTTTGAGGCGTTTATCGTGTGCCTGAAATAAGCCGGTTCCCCCGTAAATCTCTCTCCATGCGTAGGGTACGGCTGTCCTTCCCTCCTCCAGAAATCCGGCGTGTCTGATGTGACGGAAAGGGTGGAGTTGATTTCGGCTATGACATTCTCCTTTCCAAGGATCATGGCAGTGCCGCCTGCAGATGCGGAATATTCCAGTGCATCGCCCGGTGCTCCCTGGGAGGTGTCTGCGCCGATTGCCATTCCCAGCTTGATCATGCCTGAATCCACCATGGCCTTCACGTTCTGCATCCCGGCAGTGCCTGCCTTGCACGCAAATTCATAGTCGGCGGAAAACAGGCTGAAATCGGCGCCTATTGCCGAAGCGACTATGGTTGCGGTAGGCTTTACCGCGTATGGATGGGATTCGGATCCAACGTATATTGCCCCGATGTCCCCGGCATTTACCTTACCCCTCCTGACCGCATTTCTCGCGGCCTCGACGGAAATTGTTGCAACGTCCTCGTCTGGGGAAGGGACAGATTTGCTGAGGATGTTGATCCCCGTTCTGATGCTGTCGGCATCCTCGCCCCACACCCTGGCGATCTCGTCCGGTTTAATCCTGTATTTTGGGATATAGCTCCCGTAACTTACTATTCCTGACATATTACAGCCTAGGAGCCAGCCCTAGCACATATTAAAAACTAACTAATTGAATGTCGACAACTGTCGAAGATTCATATATCTCTGCAGCTATAATTACATACCTATATATATTTTTAAACGCTTAACGTGCTTACTGGTGTAACAATGGGGGATCTATCTCCAAACTCGCAGAAGATCTACGATGCTATAAAGAAGCTGGGCGCGACGTCTGAAGACAAGCTGAAAACAGCGGATGACATAATGAAGGCCTCCGGCGTGGGCAAGGCAATAGTTGCCTCTTCCCTGCAGGATCTGGTCAGCAAGGGATATGCCAAGAGGGTCGCAAGACAGAAAAGCGCCGGTTACTACCTGATCAAATAAACCCTCCAGTTTTTTCCGCCATTTCATTAAAGGCAGGTCCATTCGAGTGAGCCTGCCACATCCTTTTCGCATGTTTCCGTGAAGGCATCATTTCTCCCTGTTTTCTCTCTTGATCATAAGATAGTGCTGATTGCGCACCCGTGTTGGCTCTGAAATGCGTAATCTGATCATGTATTGCCGCATTTTTAAGAACACATGACGGGCAGGCTCACCTATTAATATGCGGGATTCAATTTCTATCCGAAAAGGTACTGGATGACCACTCTCATTCTAAACGTTGACAGAGACGACGATTTCGGGGAAAAAGCGGGCGTAAAGGGCCCTGTTACGGGATATGCTGACTGTTACGACGCAGCTCTCAAACTGATATCTGCCGACCCAGAAGATTCCGATGCCAACGCTCTTTTTGGCGCGATCAAGCTGTATGAGGAGATGAGGAAAAAGAACGAGGATGTGGAAATTGCCCTTATCACCGGAAAGAGTGACGTTGGCGCGGTCTCCGATACCGAACTCGGCAGGCAGCTGGACGAGCTTGGGAATTTCGGGAGATTCTCGGATGCCATACTCGTTACGGACGGGGCGGAAGACGACTACATAGTTCCGCTGATCCTTTCAAGGTTCAAGATAAGGTACGTAAAGCACATACTCGTCAGGCATAACCAGAACATCGAATCTCTGTACTACTATATCGTAAACGCGATAAAGGACAAGAAGTTCATGAGCAAGTTCGTGGTTCCGATCGGGCTTGTCTTCCTCACCTATGGTGTGGTATCACTTGTATTCATTCTCTATTCTGTATTCCTGTTCAACGGGTACTCGGTTTCCCCGGGCAATGGCGCGATCACTTTCGTGGCCATCGTGCTGGGGGCATACCTGGTGGAAATGGGAGTGGACCTTGTGCAAAAGATGAAGAATTCCATTTCCTCGCTCAGGACCTACGCGAGGGAGACGAGGATTTCGTTCCTGTCTTACGTGGTTTCAATCTCGCTCCTGCTGGCAGGCATTGCTTCGGGAGTTGTTCAGGTATCCAGCCTTCCCGGGCCGCTGTTCAACAAGGTACTGGTTTTCTTCTCCCTCTACATATGGTGGATATACGGGTCTGTGGCCGCCATAGAGCTTGGGCAGGGCGTGGAGCTGATTGTGAGCGGCAAGACCGGAATAAGCGGGATACTTTACGGTCTACTTTTCTCACTCGCGATAGGAATGGTCGTCTACGGGATGATCAACTACGTGAGGTTCATATTCAGCTACACCACTTTTTCCGACGCGGTGATCAACCTCACGATAATGATACTCGGCGTCGTGCTTGCAATTCTTTCCTCGCTCATCAACAGGTACTACAACGACATCATCAGCGTAACCGCGATAGAACAGTCGCCCACATCGCTCTTTGAGGAGAAGTGATGCCAAGCTATGCCGGGGAGATAATTCTCAAACTGAGGGAAGAATGTTTCCTTGACCTCGGAATAGATCCTGCACTTGACAGGGAAGCTGCACTTGAGGTCAGTGAGCTTGCAGAGAAGCATGGGTTCAGACAGAACCTGCCGGATTTATGGGGGAGGGGAGACGTTGCCATATTCGGGCCGGCCCCCTATGTGGTCAGGGACATATCCGGGTATGGATTGAAGATTGTCGCGGATTCAGGGATTTCCAGATTCCTGGTGATGAATTCACTGCCGGACGTCATCGTCACCGATCTGGATGGTCCTTTGCAGGAAATTCTTTTCTGCCAGAGGAACGGGTCTTTCCTATTTGTGCACGTGCACGGGGACAACCTTGAGAAAGTGAAGAGCAACATGCCGCTATTCGGTGAGAGGACGCTGTTCACATGCCAGTCCACGGAGACCTACGATCTTTTTGACTTTGGGGGTTTCACCGATGGGGACAGGTCGGCATTCATTGCAGATCATTATCGATCGGAATCTATTACGATCTACGGGTTCAGGTTTGATAATCCCGTGCCCAAGCCGTTTGGCAACCAGGCAAGAAAACTGAAGAAGCTCCGATGGGCGCGGAGATTCCTGGAAGAACTAGCAAAACAGCGGAATACCTCCATGCTGGAAGGAGAGGTTATTTCGCTGTGACAATCCTGTCGTTCTGGTAAACGGCGGCGGACCTGACTGTATCCATTGTTGTGGCTGGAATCACGTCCCTTCCGTAGCCTATCAGCTTGAGCCTCCTTGCGCCATTGGATTTTCTTGCCATCTCTATAAAGGAGGCTGGTTCAACATCCTTTCCCTTCAGCTTCTGCTCAAGGAACAGAGCGAATATCTGGTCTTCATCTGCACTGCCGTCAGGCCTGCCGGACATTACGATTGCGATGTCGTCAAACCCGATCAGGTGCTCGTATGTCGCAGTGAAGTTGACGAATGATGTTACGAAAATATTGTCCCTTTCCCTCATTCTTTCAAGCACCCTGGTGCAGTTCGTTGAAGTGAACAGGATGGATTTCCCCTCAAAAGAGTGCTTGAGTATGTCTGCAGGCGAATTTCCGTAATCAAACTGGGGTATCTTGAATCCGTATCTCTCTCCAACCGCAATAAAATCAGGATTCCTCTTCATCATTGCCCTGGCGGTGTTCAGGCGGAAGACCGGTACGACTTTGCTTGCACCATTCCTTAACAGCAATGGTATGGTTGATGTGGATCTGAAGATATCTATAAGCGCATATGCTTCCGCATGCGGGATGATATCCTTTCTACCCTCGACAATGCTTATCTTCAAGTCTACGGCATGTATCTATCGCATATATTAACAGATGCCTGGTGCATCGAAACTGTAGAAAAATGGCTGACCAGGGACGATAGGGGCGCATCTGTCCACACTTCCCTGTTCGAGAACAGTGAGCAAAGGGAACTTGCTGGAGGCTGGATTCTGAGCATGACGACATTTGGCACGAAGGCATTTCACAATATCGTAATTCTTCCAGCTGTGTTATCGGCAGCCGGCTGGAATGGAACATTTTCGACAAGAGAGACAGAGATCCCGTGAATATCGGGTGAGCCTGCAGAACTCCGTTGATAAAGGATCGCAGGAATAGGTAGCAATGAGAGCATGCCTGGCGATACAGCAATTTTGCCAGTCAAGATAGTTCAGGACGTTTGGCATTCCTTTATTTCTTCTTATTTCCCTTTTTACCTTTTTTTCTTCTCTGAATTGTTGCCTGCACTCCCCCTTTCTAGTTCGATCGGCGATGGTTTACCTATGTCCGCCACCGCAACTTGCGCATCGTCCAGCGGGGATAATTCCAGGGTAATTGTGTGCGTGTTTTCTTTTTTGAAGAGCCCTCCTGCACGGAACACCCAGACGTCCACTCCTCCTCCCACATGTTTATCGACCGCTACAGATAACTGTACTGTCACCTTATCGATTTTAAAAAGGTGATTGTCTTTTTTCTGATCTTCCAGTTTCTTAATCTCTTCTTTCAGTTTGTTGACAACATCGTAAATTCCTAAATTTTCCTCATTGTCCATTTTTATAATATAATACTGTTGATCTGTATCTAAACTTTTGGTATGCACGCCTAAACGGTGTACCTTTTACTGCTCAGGCGTTAAACATTGTCATGCAATGTGAATTCGCCAACGCCCTCTCCTTTCAAAAGTAATATTAAAGCGGATCAATTACAGGCTTCACTTCAAACTAGTGTTCAACATGCCGCAAACAGTAAATACAATGGTAGAAGGGGGCAAGGCCTCAGCAGGTGCACCGCTTGGCCCTGCACTTGGCCCGCTTGGATTAAATCTTGGCCAGGTAATCAAGGATATCAACGAGAAGACCAAGGCATTTGCAGGAATGCAGGTTCCAATATCGGTCATAATCACCGATCCAGCTTCGAAGAAATACGAGATTAAGGTGGGAGTGCCGCCAACCTCTGCCCTACTCAAGAAGGAACTTGGAATCGAGAGCGCGTCCGGAAACAAGAAGGAGAAAATCGCTGCTGACGCTTCCCTCGAAGTCATCAAGAAAGTGGCTGCTTCCAAGATGACGTCAATGCTATCATACGATCTCAGGGGGGCTGTAATGGAGGTCCTTGGGACATGCGTGTCGATGGGGGTCAACGTTGAAGGTAAAGACCCCAAGGAAGTGCAAAAGCTTATTATGAGCGGGTCAATCAAACTCTGACCTGTAGGAGAGAGTATATCTCGCACGGACTACGGAGGTAATGCATTTGCCGGAAGATGGCATTTCAAAAACAATTGAAGAAATAAAGAAGCAGTCGCCTGAAAGGAAATTCAGGGAGAGCATAGAGCTTGCAATCAATCTGAAGGATCTTGATCTTTCTGATCCCAAGAACAGGGTAAATGAAGAGATTGTGCTGCCCAAGGGAAGGGGGAAAGACATTTCCGTGGCAGTTTTTGGCACGTCAGAACTCAAGGAGAAGGCTAAGAAGGCCACAAAAGCCGTCTACGGGCCTGAAGACATCAATAAGTTCCTTGAGGACAAGAAAGAGTTCAAGAAGCTTGTCGAAAAAATTGACTTTTTCATAGCCGAATCCACATTGATGGCTTCCATTGGTAAGTCGCTGGGTCAGATACTCGGGCCGAGAGGGAAGATACCTAAGCCAATCCCGCCAGGCCAGGATCCTGTTGCCATGATCTCCAGCCTTGGTAAAACCGTAAGGGCAAGAAGCCGTGACAAGAGGACATTCCACGTACCGGTCGGTACCAGGGACATGAAGGACGAGGATCTTGAGGAAAACATAAATGCGGTGATAAGAAGGCTCGTTACCAAACTTGAAAAGGGGTATGGAAACATAGAATCAATTTTCGTAAAGACCACAATGGGAAAGGCTGTCAAACTAGACATTGGTGATCGCAAATGAGGAAACCAGCACAGTGGAAAGTTGAATTGGTTGACGATCTCTCAGATCGGCTTTCCAAGTCGAAAGTTTCTGCGATAGTAGGCATCAAGGGAATCAGCAACAATCAGTTGCAGAAGATTAGGAGAGACCTCCGCGGGGAAATGGAACTCAAGGTTACGCGCGGAACTCTAATCTGGAAGGCCCTTGAAAAGTCCGGAGTCAAGGGATTTGAGAACCTGAGGGAACTCATTTCAGGCCAGGTGGCGATTCTCACGACAGACCGTTCTCCGAACGCAACGTTCGAGAAGCTCTCAAAAACCAAGCAGAAGTCTCCCGCCAAAGGCGGTGAGGTTGCCGAGGACGACATAGTCGTAGAGGCAAGCGAAACATCGTTCCCTCCGGGCCCTATGGTCAGCGAGTTCCAGAAAGTTGGGCTCCAGACTGCAATCGAGAAGGGAAAGATTGTAATCAAGAAAGACTCAGTTCTTGTAAAGAAGGGAGAAACCATCTCGAAGGAGAAGGCGGGGGTGCTGAAAAAGCTGGAGATTTTCCCGCTCACTGTAGGCATAGACATGAAGGGTGCCCTGTACGAAGGCATATTCTTCGATGAAAGTGCTCTCTCAATAACTCCATCCAGTGTCCTGCAGGATGTATCGCGTGCGCTGGTGACAGCAAAGAAGCTTGCACTTGCCTCGAAGTTCATTGTGCCGGAAATCGTTCCAGAACTTCTCGTCATGGCCAGGATAAATGCCGAGTCGCTTGCAATTGCTGCCGGGGTTGTTGATGAGGGCAGTATAGAGTTATTTATACTGAAAGCAATTAAGGATGCCGCTGCACTCAGTTCGGTAGTCTCCACAGGAGAGGACGCGCCGGAGAAGGCAGAGGAACCTAAAGCTAAAAAGGACAGGGAACCGGAGAAAAAGGAGAACATGGACGACCAGATATCTGAGGGTCTAGGGGCTCTGTTCGGATAATAGAGGAGAGAAAAATGGAATATGTATATGGAGCTCTGCTCCTGCATTCAGCGGGATCGGAGATAGACGAAACAAAACTGAAGAAGGTACTTGAAGGAGCAGGCGTGAAGGCGGACGCGGCCAGGATTAAATCCATGGTGTCGAGTCTGCAGGGCGTGAACATCGATGAGGTTCTGAAAAACGCCGCATCGGCAACCGTATCGGCAGCACCCGCTGCCCAGGCTCAGTCACATGAGACCCCTCACGAGGGCGATAAGAAGGGCGGGAAGAAAGCGAAGGAGGAGCCTAAGGAAGAGAAGAAGCAGGAAGGCTCTGAGGACGATGCGCTTGCAGGCCTGAGTTCCCTTTTCGGATGATCTGAGAAATGGATCTTTCAAAAATCTATATTCTTGCCGTGAAGTTTATAATTCCGGCATTATTCTTTATAATTTTCTCGTTCATCTACGTCGATATCCTTATGGTAATAGTCTCCGTGATCTGGCTCTTCATAGCTGTGTTTATAACAATAATGAATGTCGAAGATTCTACCGGGCGCGGCATTTAATAAAAGACTTGCCCGAATTCCGGGAGAATTCGCTATAACTGATCCAACCGGATTTGAGATTCAGTGCGGGAAGCGCCGGGTTTACGGCGTAAGTTTGAGTTCCTTCATCTTTTCCAGCACTTCAGATCCATGGGCCTTTGGAGAGACCTTTTCATAGACGTGGGCAATCTTACCGTCCCTGTCTATCAGGTACGTCACCCTGTTCGCATGCCCTGTCATGCCCTTTACCCCGTACTGAGTGACAATCTTTTTCGAGTCATCGGCCACAAGCGTAAAATTCAGGTTGTATTTTTCCTGGAACTTCTTGTGCGATTTCTGGCTATCGACGCTTACTCCAAGCACGGTTATGCCCTTTTCCTTGAACTGGCTGAAATTGTCCCTGAAATTGCATGCTTCCGCGGTGCATCCTGGAGTATCATCCTTCGGATAAAAATAGAGAACAACCGGGGATCCCCTGAAGCTGCTCAGTTTCACGTGCTTGCCATCCTGATCCACTGATTCGAAATCTGGTGCCTTTGTTCCTGGTCTAAGCAGTTCTTCCATAGGTTGACAATATTACTTATTAGTTAAGCATTTCTAAAAGCCGATTCCACTCCCGTCATTCGAAGCAATTTTGGAATTTGCCTGGTAAATCAAGCGGTCGCTTATGGCAGGTCATCGCTTCTTCTGCTTGATCAGCCTTGCCTCATAACCCTCAAAGATCTCGTAGACGCATTTTCCGAAATTCCAGTCGTAGGAGTTCACGGACATGTAAATCTTCCCGGCGGTAAGACGGGTCCTGACTGAATATTTCGTGCTGCCCTCCGTGTTGTACCTGATCACGTGAATATTGAGCAGAGCAGACTTCACGCCAAACATCTTTCCCAGCTTCTGGGCAAACTTCTCACTCAGGCCGTAAGCGATGTCGTACAGATCCTCGTCACCTGGACCAAGGCCGGTGATGGTCACCAGGAGACCTTGCTTTCCGGCAGGCCTGGCGAGTATGTCAATGATGTCGTCGATCCCTATCACGCCGGTTATCTTCTGCGATGAGTCGACCACGGGAATTATGTGCATGCGCAGTTTTACCATCTCGCTGCATGCCTTGCTCAGCGGATCCCTGTCTGTAACGGACACAGGGTCATCCATCAGTGAGGAGACAATGACTTTTGACTTGCTCTTTTCCGAGGTGTATTGCCCGTACTGGATCCGCTGCCTGTCAGCCATTGTCATTTCCATAATGCTTTCAAGCCTCAGCACTCCGGCCAGTTTTCCTGAATCATCGGAAACGGGAACTTCATATTCATCGAGCTTCCTCATGGCCTCGACTGCGTTCTCTATGGAATCGCCAACGTTCACGGAAATTGGATCGACGGTCTTAACCTCAAGCGCCATAATCCCGCTTACGTCACTGATCTCCTGTACGTATTTTGCGATGTCAAACCTGGAGAGTATTCCGACGAGCTTCTTCTTATCGGTTACAGGAAGTGCGGGCAGTCCGGAAGAATGGAGTTTCTGGACTGCGCTTAAGCCATCCTCATCCGGGGACAGTTCCGCGGTGGTGATCATGAAGGACGCAACCTTGGCCCTGGGCTGGATGCTCCTCCTGCGCATAATGTCCCTGTAAACAACCAGCCCCTGGTATTTGCCCCCCTTGATTAGAGGGAGGGAATGGATGCTGTTCTCCCTCATCTTGGTCAGTGCGGCAGAAAGAGGCTCTGATGCCTCCAGTGTTATGAGTTCCCTTGTCATCATCTGTTCAACTTTCACTTGAAATCACCATACAGTGCGGATGCAATTTTCGTGACAGTACCTTTCACGTCCTCTCCGCGCAGGGAGGCCATGATCAGTTCGGAGATGCGGGACATGTCCTCATACCCCAGTCGTGAGATCTCCGAAGTACCTATTCTACCATCCCTATCCACTATGATATTGTTTCGCTCCAGTTTACTGGAAAGTTCCACGCGCGTGATTTCTTTCCTGTTAAGCCATCCGTCGTCTATCAGGAGCTGATGAGAATGTGAGAACCATGGCTTGAACCTTACGCCGAATCCCCTTTCAGAGAGTTCTGCGCCCAGTTTCCCGCTGTTTCTAACGACCCTTGAAGCGTACTCTCCGGCGTACTCCTTCATTTCCTCCAGTGTTACCCCAAGTGCTGCAATTCTAGCCAGGTGGGTATTATCCTGGATGTGCCATGTGAAACCTTCCTTCATGCCCTCCAGCATGTCCGGATCGTTTGCCAGAATTATGCCTCCCTGAGGACCGGGAAATGTCTTATGTGTGGATCCGAAGAGAATGGAGCAGAAACGCATAACATCTTTCTGGAAAGCCCTGCCGGCAATGAGACCCATCACATGCGATCCATCATAAACCAATCCGCTTGAAGAATCCTCGCAGATATCCCTGATCCTCTTCAGGTCATATTCCCTGACAAATGCAGACTGGCCAAGCACTATCAGTGCAGGCCTTTCTGACTTCACCATGGTTTCCAGCGCCTCATAATCAATCTCCTGCTCCGCGAAGTTGTATGGTATGGTGCCCTCCTCCACGCCGAGCAGTTTCGGGATGTAGGGGCTGTCATAGCCTGGATACCCCCCATTCTCTGTGGAAATATGGAGCATTTTCTGGCCGGGCATTACCGTTGATCTCAGCACTGCAATAGCTGCGATGTGCCCCCCCACAGGGCTGACCTCAGCAAGTTTCACCCCAAAAAGGGACTTTGCGGCTTCTATAGTCCTCTGATGGATTTCCTCAAAAATCGAGGTGCCGCCATAGTCGTTGATTCCATTTTCGCCGATGTGGGAATACCTGCCGGAGAGATCCGATGAGAGCGCCTCCAGAGCCTTTTTTGACATGATGTTCTCTGAGGCCTGAAGGTTCAGGCAATTTCTTCTGTACTCGTTGTGATTGCTGACAAGAGAGGATATGCTTTTCATTGTGGGATATCACGCAAAAAATAAAAAAGTGTTTTAACCGCCCGAGACTTTTAGCCTGATCACGTTGCTTCAGTCAAGGGAAAAAGAGAGAATCCTGGAATTTTTTCAGTCAAATGGGATACTCGTCGCCCCTGACGCGCTAAACAGGATCATTGAGAATAATATGGGCCCGATGATCCGATCCCTGCTGACCTCTGAGGTGCTGGACTCCGGTTATCTTTCTGAAAAACAGATACATTCCGTCCTCGTAGACTCAAACAAAACAAGAAACCCGTACTTTGAGGTTGATTATTCCAACCTCAAGGTCAACAGCTCTGCCGAGGATTTCAGGAAATACTTCTCGGACAGGTATGAGAAACTGAAGAAGATTATCCTGCTTTCCAGCCATATGCGCGGGACCCTCCCGATCTCCAAGGCAAAAAGGACTCCGGGCAAGTTAAAAGTGGTCGGCATGGTTTCGGAGACGAGCGTCACTTCCAATGGGCACAGAAAGCTCCTCATTGAGGATCTTGAGGATTCCATTCAGGTCATAATAATGAAGAAGAACCCGATCTCCTCCGAACTTATCCTGCCTGATGAGGTAATTGGCATCGTGGGATCGGTATCCTCAGGCAAAGGCGACCCAGTGATATTCGCGGATGAGATCGTCAGGCCGGATATACCGAACAGGGTGGTGCAGTTCGAGGAATCTGCCCCCGTATTTGTCGGGTCGATCTCAGACATACACGTCGGGAGCAAAACTTTCAGGAAGGACGATTTCCGATCCATGATCCACTGGCTCAACGGAGGAAGCGAAGAATCAAAGCAGCTGAAGTACCTGGTTCTGAGCGGTGACGTGGTGGACGGGATTGGCGTTTACCCTTCCCAGGAAAACGATCTTGAGATCCTTAACCCCATGGAGCAGTATTCTGCTCTGGCGGAACTGATTTCCGGCATACCCGAAGACGTGAAGGTATTCATAATGCCGGGAAACCATGATACCGTGAGGCTCGCCGAACCACAGCCATGCCTTCCGGAAGCCCTCAGGAAGGATCTTCCGGATAATGCGTTCCTTATCCCGAACCCATGCACCCTGACGCTGGAGAAGAGGAAGGTCCTGGTCTATCACGGAATGTCCCTCAATGATCTTGTTGAACTGATCCCGGGAATGAATTACTCAACCATAGGAGATGCGGTGAAGGAGCTGCTTAAAAGGCGGCATCTTGCCCCGAGATACGGAGGAAAAACTCCGTTAATCCCCTCTGCCACCGATTACCATGTCATAGAGGAAATCCCGGACGTGTTCATAACGGGCCACGTGCATTCCCATGCAATGGGAGAATACAAGTCGGTGAGGTACGTGAATTCTTCCACCTGGCAGTCACAGACTGATTACCAGAGGATGATGAATTTCAGCCCCAATCCTTCGATACTGACCCTGTTCGATCTGAACTCCCTCAATGTGGTAAAGAAGGATTTCAAGCCAACTTACTAGAGGGTTTTCCTGATAATATCTTCGATTTCCTTCTGGAATACGCTTAGGAAATCTGAGATTGCCTCATCCTTAAGCGATTCCGGAGCCAGGCTGTATCCAAGTTTTGCTGAAATCCTGGTCATCTTTGCCATGGAATCGTACTCCTTCACCTTTGCCTCGGTGAATTCCTTCAGGACTTCCACTATTTCGTGTTTGAGATGATCATCGCTGTTTATTTTCTTCTTGATGTACTCCTTTATGATATCCTTCAGGATTTCCCTTATCGCCTCAAAGTAAATCTCCTCTGAAGGCAGGCTTCTGATGAAATTCTCAAGTTTCTTGTCAATTTCGCCCGGCACGTGTATCGTCAGCTAATCCAACCGTAGATTAAATCTATTGCCTATTCGTCAAGGTTGGCAAAAATCTCTACGCCGAACATTTCCTTCAGCCTCTTATCGGAGAATATTGACAGCGCGTCTGAAAGCAGCGGATGTTCCGTCCCCTCCGGATCGTTTTCCAGAGTCTTCAGTATGCATTTTTTTGCGGACTCTGCGATCTCTCCGTTCTCAACAGAACCGTTGTTGATGAGGTTCTCGAACCATTCAAGGAAGTCGGCGGACTTTCTGGAAAGTTCCGCAGGATCGTAATTTTCAGACTCCTCAATTGATTTGACTTCTGTGGAAAACTTGTGTTCCACCTGTTTTATCAGAGAATCACAATCCATGCAAATGGCTTAGTGGTTCGACCGTTAATAATTTTTGTGGTACTATTCATATTCTGGAATTCACACGGTATTCCTGACAGTGACTGACGACAGCGTAGGTTTTCTGATGGCTTCCTCTTCGTCCACGTTCAGGGACGGCCTTAACAGCACTGCAGAGATGTTATCGGATCCGTCCAGTTCATCAGCGCATGTGATGAGTGAATTTACAGCTTCCTGACAGGTGACGCGGGAAGTGGCGCCCAGAGCAAGAAAGGTTGGATCCAGGGCAGACCAGAGGCCATCGCAGCAAAGCATAATTGAGTCTCCGCGGAAGCACCTCCACAGGTATGGTTCTGGTATGAAATTGTCCTCAAACCCGAGAGCAACCGTAAGCTCGTTTCTCCTTGGATGCCTGCTTGCCTCGATTTCCCTCACCCTGCCGGCCTTTACCATCTCCATCACGTAGGAATTGTCTGTAGTCTTCTGGGAAGCAGCGCCCTGATTGAAGATGTAGGCCCTTGAGTCGCCTGCGTTTACCACATGAAGCCAGCCTTCAGCATAATAAGCGATTGTCATGGTGGTACCCATGCTGTAATACCCCTTTTCCTCCTTGTACTTCACCAGCTTCTCGTTTGAGTAATGCATGGCATCCAGAAGCGAGTTCAGTATTGCATTGTGATCCATCGGATCATTGTCCATGATAGAATTCCTGGATTCCCTTACCCCAAGGATAGCGATCCGGCTTGCTTCTTCCCCCCTCTCGCCTCCGCCCATGCCGTCCGCAAGAGCAATGAGTGCCCGCTCTGATACAGAATCCATAGACATTGAGGCATCCAGTTCAACCAGGATGGAGTCTTCGTCCTTATGCCTGACGCGCCCTCTAATGCTGGCATATCCCAGATCCATATCAGGTCCTCCTCACGTAAAAAGAAAATGCCCCGCTGCCTACATCCTGCTGTGAGGTGTAGATATACTGGGACTTCATTTCTATGATCTGCTGCCTGCTGCTTGTTATGTGGGCGTTTTTCCCGTATATGCCTTTCTTGGGCTCGGCCTTGAAATAGTATCCTCTCTGGATGCCGTCATAATATATCTCGCCCCATTTCACCGGGTCTGTTCTCCCGTATTCGAAAATGAATATCTCATTGTCCCTGATAATTCTCCCCTCTGGCACGTACAGGGAGGTGTCGCCTGACAGTATTACCGAGTACCTTGTCTGCCTGTCAAGCACATAGGTGTCGCCCATATGGGTTATCAGCATTTCCCCGGAAAGATCAAAAAGTTCGGCGATCACAGCCACAACGGACTCAAACCTGTCTTCCGGCCTGAAGGCCAGCATTTTTCGCAATATTACGAATATATTGCCGCTCAGCTTGTCCTCGATTTCCTCCTTCAGGTACCTGTCTGTTATGAACCTGCTACCGTATTTCACCATTATCTGGTCTCCGTCCAGGAATGATCCTGTCAGGAGGGAACACATAATGGCCCCGATGGAATATGTGTCATACGACGGTGATGCTTCTATGCTTGTACCTATTTCAAGCTCAGGAGGGTTATAGCATGGGACGCCGATCCTTTCACTGTGGGCGAAGAAACTCCTCGTTCCCTTGCCGATCATTGATTTTGAGGTGCCGAAGTCTATGATCTTCGGGCCGGTCTTGGTGATCAGCACGTTGCCAGGATTAAGATCCCGGTGGAAAACTTCGTGCATGTGCATGTAGTTGAGTGCAAACAGAAGCCTGCGGGAAATGGAGAGAACCTTCTGCTCGTCAAATTTTACCCCCGCTTTTGTTCCGGTAGACAGGAATGAATCTATGGTTCTCCCTTCCGCGTATTCCTCTACCAGGTAGTATTCATTCCCCTCCTTGAAGTAGTCTATGAACCTGACAATCGTAGGGTGATGAAGGCTTGAAAGAACATCCTTTTCTGACCTGAGCTGCTTCACGGAATCCTGAAGGAACTCTTTTTTCTGCGACTCGGTCTTTCCTTCCTCGTCGTAAACCCTCGGAGTCTTTATGACCACCGTTTCGCCAGTGGCCATGTCCTTCCCCCTGAAGACGTAGGCAAATCCCCCTGAACCCAGCAGATCCTTGTTTGACTTCTTGTTCTTTTCAAGGTTTACGTCGTATCGTGAGTGCAGATAATGGGTTATCCCCAGCCGGTGAGAAATTGACAGGGTGGTCGGAACCTTGGTTGAATATGATCTTGCAAACCTGAACGCCGGTTCATAAAGCACAAACCCGGAAACAACGACGGTGAGGATGGCAGCCTCCAGGTAACCGGGAGTCCAGATGCCGTCGAAGTTAAGTGAGACAATGGAGTATATACCGTTTATGAACAGTGCACAAAGTACGATGAAGGCAACAGGATTGAAGATCCTGCTGCCGGTGATGGTTATGAGCAACAGGATGGATACCAGGAACACCATCATGAAAATCTGCGAGAAATCGCTGAATTGGGTTCCGGGATACAGCGCGGACAAGGTGAGAGATGAAAATCCGGACACGTTCACCAGCCCGGCAGCGCTAAAGAAGATGAATAGCGGCGCAAAAACCCCTTTCGGCAGGAGTCTTATTGATTTCCATATGTTGTGGAATTTTGAGTCCAGGAGGTCATAGAACATCATGTAAGCCGATGTCGCAAAAAGGGCTGAAAGGGTTACCGCATATTCCAGCTGATAGTTTCTTATGGTAAAAATGATGGCAAATACCGTCGACAGGAACAGAAGAACAAAGAGGATGCTGGAAGGTACCCTTCTTCTCCGCATCACAATCATCATTGACACGAAAATCATCAGTATTGCCAGAATGACAATTGTGACGGCATAACCTGAAGAGTGCAGGGAGGAAAATACAAGCGTGAGGCTGCCGAGATAAGCCGGCGAAATAAGGGCAGTGGCCGAGCTGTAACCGTTCTGTCTGATCCTTTCTCTCGGCTCAGTGAGAATGAAGGTCCTCATTAGAGAATAAATGGCCACTCCCGAAATGTAGAGAACCGGATTGAAGAGAGCGGAAAGAGTGAAAAGGAAAAGCAGCACAATCACGGCAAACGAAGCCACTGCTACGCCCTTCCTGATCCTGTTGAAATCTGCAAACTTCTCCTCCAGCATGAGAAGTGGAATTTCGAAAGGAACCAGTATGATGGTAAACAGTAGGAGGTAGAATTTGCCCAGCAACGTGTAGATTAGTATAGACGCAAACGTGGAGGAAAGGATTCCCAGAGATATTGACTGCACCTGCGGGATTTTATTCCCCCTGGTAGTTCCATAGGAACCGGAATGCCTGTAGAGACTTCTCCTGGTCTGTATGAAGACAGATCCAACCAGGAATGCAGTGATGATGACTATTACAGGAATTCCAAAAATGGAGAAATATAGTTCCAGCGATCCAATGTAAGGGATGGCGGCGATAGAGGTTACCAGAATCAGGGTTATCGCGGAATAGAATAATGCTTCCGTTCCAGTCAGATTACCCTTCATCAGCACAACCCCATTTAAATACCACTCGCGTCTAACACGTTGACTGACAGCTTGACCATGCCCTCGCCCTGTGAGTTTATTGCAAGCTCCAAGATGTCTCCGCTCTTCAGTTCGACTTCCTTCTTCTGGTTCATCCTCCCCAGAATTTTTCCGTTGATCTTTGTCCCGTTCAGGGTCTTAAGCTCCCTGGCCACTATTTTTTTGTTGGAAAGATAAAACATGAGGTGCCTTGAATTAACGTATTCCGCACCCTCAATCCTGATTATGTCCTCCCTGCCGAATTCGTAAGGGAATTTCCATATCACTATGCTTGAGGAAAGCAACGGCGTGAGACGCAATACTACATTGGAATGATCCGCACTGTATCCGCACTCCGGGCATTGCGTTTCATCCGCCGGCAGGTATGCACCGCACTGGATGCATTTTGACTCCCCGACGTTCATGTCCATCTCCAGGAGCAGTTTAGATCCGTCCTTTGAGCAGAAAATGGTGTCTTCCGGGTATACTGACAGGCATCTGGGGCACACCCTGATTGCGTTGTTGGGTGCAGTCAGCCTCTCCTTGTGCTTCCAGAGCATAGGGATAAAGGTGTTATGTTTATATTACTGTTTGCCGGACAGACATTCAGGTGCTTATTTTCTTGCATCAAGAGAAAATAAATATAGCAACCATATAATGTTGGAACGGCATGGATATTTTCTTAACCTTTAACGTTTCTCCGGAAGTTCTCAAAAGGTGTCAGGAAATTACCGGTGCCAACGTCACTGTAAATCCTGACGCCAGCGGAGAGATTCAGATAATAGCCAATAAGTACAAAATTTCAAGCCAGACCAAGCTAATCCAGAGTATCTATGCGAGTCTCGATGCCGCAAACCTCAAGAACGTTCCGGCGGAAGTCACAGTATGCAAGAATGCCGGGGCATTTTCAGCCTCTACGTCAGAGCATATCCTTGCCCTTATACTGTCCGCGACGAAGAAGATCATCGAACTCAACAACAAGACCCATCACAGGATATTCAGGAGGGAGGCTGTCGATACCCTGAAAGGAAAGAAACTCGGCATTATAGGATATGGAGAAGTTGGAAGGGCGCTTGCCGAGAAGGCAAAGGTATTCGGAATGGAAATCCTTGCCTACACCAGAACTCAGAGGGAGGACGCAAACGTGAGCCAGTATGTGGTCTCAATTGCCAAGCTGATGGGACTTGCAGACATAGTGGTCATATTGCTCCCCCTGACAAACAAAACACGTGGCATGATCAATGCAGATGCACTTTCCATGTTTAACGGAAAGATAATCGTAAACGCGGCAAGGGCCGACATTGTGAACAAGACTGACATGCTTTGGTATCTCAAGAGATTTCCGGAGAAATACTTCCTCTCAGATGTGTGGTGGAACGAGCCCACAATGGCAGAGGAACCCCCACCAAACTGCATTCTCACACCGCACGTCAGCGACCAGGTACAGGGGGACTTTGATGAGGCCGTGCTTCTTGCATGTACCAATGTGAGGAGGTTCCTGGATGGAAAACCACAGTACGTTGTCGATCCTTCAGAATATTATTGATCCCTTCCCTTACTGGCTTTGAACGTTCCGTTTATCTTAGGGCCTTGATGGGGGGATAGTGAGGCCTATCCTCTGGAACGAAACAAAAAAAATCCGGGGCTTTGTATTCGGCATTCCCATTTTTGCACCTGCATGAAACTTTCATTCACCAGCGTCGGCGAAAAGCACAGGGCCTTTTGCTGCGCGCATAGAATTTTGGGGTGCGCTATCGGGAAAAGCTCTTGATCAAAAACTGTCAAGCGTCACTTTCTGTTTCCCATGGCCTTCCTGGCGTGATTCCGCAGTACCGTCAAGCCCTTCCGTAACCCGTTTGAGGGTCTCCTCCACCCTTCTGGCATAATAAGACCAGTCAGGGGTGAACTCGAATTTGTTTCCTTCTATGTAAGGCTCCACTTCCTGCGGAGTCTTCTTTCCGTTGGTGACTATCCATGAGACCTTCATTCCGGGTACGAATGTTTCGCCGAGGGTCTTCATCTTCCTGGCAACCCTGACGTTGGCAAGGTTGTGGCTTTCCTTCTTGTCATATTCACTGAAGTCCTTGACAGACCTGGAGATCACCAGTTTCGATATGGGGACACCTTCTCCCTTCTGCACCTTTTCCACTATTTCATTGGAATACCTTACGGCTTCCTCTGGTTTGTTGTCAAGGATAAGCGAGAAAACTGCAGTGAGCGCCTCGCTCTGCAGGTCGAACGAATCCGTCCTCCTCACCTCGTAACCGCGAATCAGGGTTTCTCCCGCCTGTTCATACGGGTAGGCAATCTTCCCTGCATACCTCTTTTTGGCACCGTGGGAGAAGAACGGGTCGAAGACCTTTTCAAACTCCAGGGAAAGGTTCTCCTCCCTGGACAGTTTCTGGCTGAGTTCTTCGCCATAGGCAACCGTTTGCCTGAGGTCCTGGGAAACGGATTCTATGAAAATGCTGTCCGTGTCGCCGTACAGCACCTTCACCCCTTCCTTTTCCAGCCTGTCGATCAGCGTCATTATGGTATTCCGCGCAAATGCGGTCACTGCGGCCCCTATCTGGGGATTTGTGAACCTGTAAAAGGAAGATGCGAGGACGCCATAGAAGGTATTCATCAGCACCTTGATTGCCCCCTGTATCCCGTCGTAGAAATCCCTGTCCTCCTTTGAAGCCGCAGACTTCATCCTCTTCTTTACCATGTCCCGCTCTTCCATCAGGTTCCGCAGGATCCGGGGGATCAGACCCTCCCTCTGTTCCCTGGACAGGAATTTTATGCCGTTAGGTGCTTCATTGGTGCCGCTGTCGCTCAACGTGGTGAAGCAGATATTGTACTTGATGATCATTGATGGATACATGCTCTTGAAGTCCAGCACTATGACGTTCCGGAATATCCCGGAACCTATGCTTTTCACATATCCGCCCTCAATCGCCTCGCCCTTGTCCCTGTAGGATGTCATGGGCACCCCGATGTCGTTCCTGTCTGCCTCGCGTATCAATATGGAGTCGACAAAGTTGCTCGTGCCTCCGTTCATGACGTCTTCCAGCGGGAGCTTGGAAACCGAGGCCATGAACATGCTTCTTTCAAGCACCCTCAGCTTTAGGAATATTTTCAGGGTAAGGGTGGCGTCCTTGATGCAGTATGCTATGACCTCATTGCGCCTTTTTGCCCATTCTTCCTCAATTCTGAGCCTGTCAATGTTGTCCTTCCCCTCCCCGAGCATTTCCTTCGCGACTGCATTCAGCGTCTCATTTTTCGGGTGCAGAAATTTCTTGACGTTCCACCATGTATCGCTTATCACCCTTCCGTGGACGCGCCAGTACTGGTTCTGTATCCTCCTGGGCAGCGAAGAATCCCTCCCGATGCCGAACCATACGTTGTGCTTCTTCATCCGTGTCTGTATGAGAGGGAGATCGTACCCGTCGATGTTGTATCCGGTCAGCACGTCCGGGTCTTCCTGCCTGACAAGTTCAACAAACCTGGTGAGGATGGTCTTTTCGTCGCCGGAAATGCTGCCTTCCCTGAACGAGGCGCCATTGTATATAGAATACCCGATAACGTATATTTCCTGTGTCTGTATTGAATTCTCAACGTCGAAGGACAGAACCTTCAGCGGAGGATTGAACTGTTCTGCATTTGCAAAGGATTTAGCTTCCATCACAAAATCAGTCGTGAAATTCTTTTTTTCCTGTTCGTCAAGCTCCCCGACTACGGTTGTGCAGGCGCCAAGGTCAAAGTCGTAGATGAATCTGTGATGAAAAGGAATGTCTGCAGCGATCACGGGCTTGTTCGTAAGCTGCCTCAGGTTGGGGACCTTCCACGGGGATCTGAGGGTAACCCTCAATGCCTGCCTGAAATCGCCCTCATACCATATCCTCTTCTCTTCCTCTGAAACGTATTCCCCTTCCGCCTTCAGGTGCCTGATGTAATTTGGATCAGGATCGATCAGATCTATATGCGGCAAGAACCCCCTGTACAGGACTGTAACTGATCTGTTATCCCTGGTCCGGCCAAAAAGCTCGACCGCAACATCCGTCCTCCTGTAGGAGGCTGCGACAATCCTGATCTCTGTCTCCATCGGTTATTGTAATGGCTTCCTGTAAATTAACATGACTGGATCGAAGTATCCAGGACGGGAAACTCCAACGGGCTTCAGTAGCCCGGTCTCAGTGCGCCGCCAATGAATCCTCCGATTACAGGTATGGCGACAACGTATAGCATTGTCAGTTCGACCAGCCTCGTGATGCTGAACGCAGTAACATCATGGAGGTATGTTCCAACCATGGATGACAGCAGCGACGAGAACTGGACGTCCTGGTAAAATGAATTGAGGAAACTCTGCGGGTTCACTGCCGCAATACCTATCGCGAGTGCGGCAAGTATCAGCCCAGCGGCAGCAGATACCGCGATCCCCCTAATCACCCCGCGTGCGATCATCCCGGCAATAATACCTCCAAATATCACGAGGTATATTCCGAAAAATGGGACTGAGATGAAAAAGGGTATGGCAATGATGCCCGCAATGATTCCGATCACGAGGCTACCATATCTGAGAGTGTCTCTTGGCATATGAACTGTTTAACCAATGGGATTCTATAAATCTTTTCATAAGTTTAGCCCGATCCTGCTTAACTGTTTTGTGTGGCATCGCCGGGATCGGGAATGCTCTGACGATATTCGGTTATTGATCTGCACCTCTGCTCCTGCGGCTGCAGAAGGGAGTCCACCATAAGTCTTCCAAGTCGTGCGTTCGTGACCAGGGTCACACCGGAGGTGACGCATACCCTTCTCATGCGGAAACCGTCTCTTATGGATCCGGATGTATCGGAAGGCGTATTTAATACGAGAGATGGTTTTGTCTGCCGGATCACCCCGTCTATTTTGGGTTCCCTGACGTCCTCTATCTTGAAGATTTCATTTGATTCCACAGCGTTCTGGCAAAGGTATTCATGGGTTCCTGGCGTTGCGTAAATCCTTATTCCCGCGGCTGTAAGCTTCCTTGCCATGCCAAGTATGTGGGGCTTGTCGGAATTCTTGACGGAAATCACCACGCCTTTCCCAAGATCGTTTATTCCGATGAGTGAGCATGCTTTGGAAACTGCCTCCTTCAATGACTTTCCCGAAAGCATCGCCTCTCCTGTCGATTTCATTTCAGGGCCCAGCAGTGGCTCCAGGTCCTCATACCTGTCAAAGGGGAACACCGGCACCTTCAGGAAATATGACGAGATGAATGACTCGGGGAAGGTGGAATCACCGCTAATGGCCGCACGGACTGCAACCCTAACCCAGTCCGTTCCTGAGGCCTTGCTTACGAATGGAATTGATCTGCTTGCCCTTGCATTGAGTTCTATCACGAATATCGTGTCTCCCTTTCTTGCCACCTGGAGGTTGCAGAGCCCTTCAAGCCTGAAAGCCATGCACAGCCTGGAAACAAGCTTTCGAATGCCGTCGAGCGTGCTGCTGTCAATGCTTGGGGTAAGGATCATGGTTGCATCACCTGAGTGAGTCCCTGCCTCCTCTATGTGTGGCATTATTCCACATATTGAGAAATCCTGGCCGTGGGCCACGAAATCGATGTCGATCTCTTCCGCATCCTCAATGTATTTGCTGACCAGTACGGGAAAGCCAGGCCTTTCAGCAAGGATGGACTTGACCCGCCTGATCGCCTCACCCCTGTCTGATATGATATCCATGGCCCTGCCGCCTATGATAAAGCTCGATCTCATAATGTACGGTGGTTCCATAGCCGCCACGGTCCTCGTAAAATCCTCCTCGTTGGAGATTGAAACGAATTCTGGCTGATCTATGCCGTTTTCCGCCAGTATTCTGGCAAAGACATTTCTTTCCTCTATCCTGAAAATCTCGGAAGGTTTAGTGCCTCTGAGTATGTTTTCGCCAAATAGTTCGCCCAGGCCTGCCGCCATGTTCTGTCCGGTCTGCCCTGAAAACTGGACTATTACGCCTTCAGGGTTCAGCTTTGAAACCAGGTTTGAGGTGTGCTCAAGCGTGACTGGCTCGAAAAAGAGGGCATCGGAAATGTCAAAATCGGTTGACACTGTCTCCGGATTTGAGTTGATTATTGCTGCCTTCAGCCCCATTGCCTTGAGCGCCTGGACGGCCTTTACTGCAGAGTAGTCGAATTCCACCCCCTGCCCGATCCGGTTTGGGCCTGCCCCTACTATCAGAACTATCCTCCCTTCAGGCTTCCTGAATTCGTCTTCCTCGCAATAGGTCGAGTAATAATAAGGGGTGGAACTCTTGAACTCGCCGGAGCAGGTGTCGATCAGCCGGTAAGAGGGGACTATTCCGTTCTCGATCCGGAATCTTGTTATTTCAACTTCACGGATTCCCGTAAAAGACGATATCTGGCCGTCGGAAACGCCGAGCTTCTTCAATTCGATAAGCTTCTCCGGTACGCTCCCTATCTCAATTTCCGTGAGTTTCTGCACGATGTTTTTCATTTTCCTGATAAAATACGCGTCATAATGGCACAGGCGGCAAATCTGTGCGGGATCCATCCCCTGGAAGAGCGCCTCGAAAATGGAATACAGCCTCAGGTCCGATGGCTCAGAAAGCGCTTTAATGAGCCTGTCGCCTGAAAAGTAATTCCTTATTTTCAGTGATTCAACGGTTTCAAGGGAAGCGATTGCCTTCATGAGGGCTTCCTCGAATGTCCTCCCGATCCCCATCACCTCGCCTATAGATTTCATCTGCACCCCTATGGTTCTCGATACGGCAAACTTCTCGAAGGGCCATCGCGGTATTTTCACGGTGACATAATCAAGAGAGGGCTCAAATGAGGCGAAAGTAGTTCCGGTGACGGGGTTTTTCACCTCTGCAAGGCTGTATCCCAGCACCAGTTTTGATGCCACCCTGGAGATTGGGTACCCCGAGGCCTTTGATGCCAGTGCAGAGGACCTTGAGGTTCTCGGGTTCAACTCAACAACGAAGACGTCCCCTTTTTCCGAGAGGGCAAACTGGATGTTGCATGCCCCGATTATGCCAAGGGCATCAATAATGCGGAAACCTATATTCCGCATTCTCTGGTGGGTCTTATCATCTATTGTCTGGGCAGGCGTCACCACTATGCTTTCCCCTGTGTGTACGCCCATCGGATCAAGGTTCTCCATGTTGCAGACTGCAATCCTGTTTCCGAATGAGTCACGCACAAGCTCATACTCGAATTCCTTCATACCTTCCAGGGATTTCTGTACATCCAGCGACCTGCCTTCCCTTGCCATCACGTTTTTGACAAAGAATTCCCTGAGTTCCTCCCTGGTCTGAAAAATCCTCCCGCCTGAACCTCCCAGCGAAAAGGACGTTCTTCCTATGCAGGGGATCATCTCAACCTCAAGCGCGTCTACTTCCTCCAGTCTCCAGATTGTCCGGGAAGGTGCAACCTTATCTCCGGCACTCCTGACAAGCTCCGAGAACCTTTCCCTGTCTTCGGCAACCTGTATAGATTCCACCGGTGTTCCCAGTATCTTGATCCCCATCTCTTTCAGCAATCCCATGGAGTTCAGTTCCAATACCACGTTGAGTGCAGTTTGTCCCCCTACTGCCGGATATATGTAATGCAGATCCTCCCTCCTCATTATTGATGCAACGTTTGCCGGAGTTATTGGTTCGATGTAGACCCTGCTTGCGACTCCGTCGTCTGTCTGGATTGATGCAGGATTCGGGTTCAGCAGCACTACGAAAAGTCCCTCCTCCCTGAAGGAGAGGCATGCCTGGGTGCCGGAGTAGTCAAACTCTGCTGCCTGGCCTATGCGGACCGGCCCGGAACCTATGACCAGTATGCCGTCAATGGCCCTGTCTCTCGGCACAGCCACCCCTCGCCAGGTTCTCGACATCCCTGAAAAAATTCATGCTGTCCATCGGGCCCGGAGACGCTTCAGGGTGGTACTGCACCGACATGATGGATTTTCTTTTGCTCTCAAGTCCCTCCACTGTTCTGTCGTTGCTGTCGCGAAGCGTGACCCTGAGGCCGGTTCCCTCAATGCTGGCCTCGTCCACAGAGTAGCCATGGTTCTGCGTTGTTATCAGTATCTTTTTTCCGTCCGTGACGCTGTGGTTGACCCCGCGGTGCCCGTACTTCATCTTTATTGTGTGCGCACCGCTGGCCAGAGCGATTATCTGGTGTCCGAGGCATATGCCCGCTATCGGCACCTTTCCCAGTCTGCTGGCTACGAAGTCAGTGAGAGAACGGTTCGCCGGATGTGCAGGATCGCCGGGCCCGTTGGAAAGGAATATGATGTCATAATCTTCTCCCATCGACGCAAAATCTGCATTGTAGGGAACTATGTCTACAGTTCCGATGGCAGAAAGCCTGCTGATTATTGACCTCTTTGCGCCAGTGTCCACAAGCAGGATTGCGAATTCCCCGCTCCCCGGTATTGTGCGTTTCCTGATCCGGAGCTCCCCGAGTAGATCGGTGGACATCGGATCAGGTATCCCCTTGAGGTCGGAAGGATCGCTGCATATAGCCCCCTTCATCGTCCCGTTTTCCCTTATCTTCATGATAAGGCGCCTGGTGTCGATGCCATCAATCCCAGGAATGGCGTATTTTTTCAGGAATCCGTCCAGCGGTTCGTCATCGTCTGTTGACCTGTATATGGCATGACCGTCCTTCGTGATTACCCCGGAGACCTGCACCCTGTCAGACTCCATCATCTCCTCATTCCAGACATAGTTTCCGGCAGTTGGGCTGGCAAAGACGACTATCTGCCCCCTGTATGAGGGATCGGTCAGGGTTTCCACATAGCCGGTCATTGACGTGGTGAAAACAACTTCTCCCGTGGAATCTGCATCCGAACCGAAGGCAGTGCCCTTGAAAATCGTCCCGTCTTCAAGCACCAGATACTTTTCCATGAGTTTCCCTGTCAGTCCGTTCAAAGAAGATTATGACAACCTGTATTAAGATGTTACTTGGACCGGGGATCGGGCAGTGCCGGTTGAGAAATTGCCGCATGAACTGACTGTCCATAAGGCTTAAGCGTCAAAAAAGCAGAACTTTAAAAATAAAAAAGTGGGATTGGGAAAATCAGAGGAAATAGCTGATTATTCCCATCAGGGCATAGTGGCTCAGCATTATGCTGATGAAAAGGATGGAGACCGTGTTTACGACCTTGATCAGCGGGTTTATAGCCGGGCCAGCCGTGTCTTTCGTGGCATCTCCAACGGTATCCCCGGCCACGGCAGCCTTGTGGGCTTCGGATCCCTTCCCGCCGTAGTTTCCCTGCTCGATGTATTTCTTCGCGTTATCCCAGGCACCGCCGCCGACTGTCATCATAATGGCGAGCGGATATCCTCCCAGTATCACTCCGAGGAGGACTCCCCCCAGAGCAAGAGGCCCAAGCGTGAATCCAACGACAATTGGCGTGCCTACACCGATGATTGCAGGCATCGCGAGCTGCCTGAGAGCTTCCTTGGTCACTATGTCTACCGCTTTTCCGTAATCCGGCTTCGACTTGCCTTCCAGTATGCCTTTGTCTGCAGTAAACTGCCTCCTTACCTCTTCAACGATTGCATGCGCAGCCTTCCCGACCGAGTTCATGAGGTACGAAGTGAAGAAGAACGGGAGTATTGCACCTATGAGCAGGCCAACAAGAACCAGTGGGTTGTCAAGCTCAAGGGAAGTGAATGATCCGGATATGTCAATCTTGAAGGCGGCAAACAGGGTGAGAGCGGCAAGCAGGGCGCTTCCGATTGCATATCCTTTTGTGACCGCCTTTGTGGTATTCCCTACCGCATCGAGCGGGTCTGTCACATCCTTCCTTGTCTTCTCATCAAAGCCGGCCATTTCAGCAATCCCGCCTGCATTGTCCGTTATTGGGCCGTATGAGTCGATGGAGATTATCATTCCCGTTGCTGACAGAAGCGAGGCTGCTGCAATTCCAATTCCGTACAATCCTGCGTACGTTGCCGTGAGCTGGCTTCCCAGCGAATAAGAGGTTATTCCGTAGGCGGTAACTATTCCCGCGACGATAACGATTGAAGGGACAAAGACTGCCTGAAGACCATACCCGAGACCTGTGATGATATTGGTTCCAACCCCGGTTGTGGAAGCGTCCGCAATCCTGGCAACGGGCCTGTATCTCTCTGAGGTGTAGTACTCTGTGACGTAGACAACCACAAGCATTATGATTGAACCGATCAGCGTGTCACCGAATATGGCAAGGTTCCCTCCAAGCATCAGGTAATCAACAATGTAAAATCCAATTTCTGAGGTTATGACAGTAACTATGAGACCCTTGTAAAGGGCGGTCATGATCCTCTGCCCCTCTCCTTTCCTCACAAACAATGTGGCAAAGATGGAAGATAGAACACCGACTGCGCCAAGAACAAGCGGGAATATTATTCCAAAGGTTCCGAGGAATGTATAGCCGCTTATGTACACGAGATATCCGAGCAGCATGGAAGCAAGCGCGGTCACCACATATGTCTCGAATAGATCGGCGCCCATACCGGCGCAGTCGCCTACGTTATCCCCCACGTTGTCGGCAATCGTCGCAGGATTCCTTGGATCGTCTTCAGGTATGCCGGCTTCCACCTTACCGACAAGGTCTGCTCCAACATCGGCACCCTTGGTGAATATCCCGCCCCCGACTCTTGCAAAAAGGCTCACGAGAGAGGCCCCAAAGATGTAACCCACCATCAGCGAGGGATCCTGGTATAGCATGTAGAAGACCACTAAGCCCAGCAATGCGAGTGAAACTACGGTGAGGCCGGTAACGCTGCCGCCTCTGAAAGCCACCTTGAGGGCATCGTTGAGTCCAGACTTTGCCTTTATCGCACACCTGACGTTGGATCTGATTGACACATTCATCCCGGCCAGGCCGGCTACTGCAGAACCTACTGCCCCCACTATGAAACCTGCAGCAAGTTTGCCGCCGTCTGTCTCCTGCCCAATCGCTGTGAAGGCCGCGAATATAACTATTGCCAGCACAACAGCGAAAATGAAAACCCAGGTGTACTGCCTCTTCATGAATGCATTCGAACCGGTCTTTATGTGATCCGAAATTTCCTTCGCAACGGCGTCGTCCACCGGTATCTTCAAGAGCAGGTAACTCTGTGCTATAGCATATATGAGCCCCACAAATGATACGGCCAGAATGAAAAGTTCCCAGCCGAATAACGTTCCGTACATAAGCAGGGGATTTGAGTTACCTTAAAAAAGATTCCAGTTCCTCATATTGTCCTCATTACCAGCCTTCCGGCACATGCAGACAGGCATGGATCTTGATAGCGTTTTGTTGAATCTGGTGATCTGCAATGCAGGCCGCCCGCAACTGGACTTTATTCGGCATTATACGTTCCTGTGACCCCCATTTTTGAGGCATTTGCAGTACGATCTGGTATTGCCGGTATTACCAGGTATGCTACTTGCGCGAATAATCAATTGATTTGCCCGCCCGTAACCCTGTCCAGGTGTGATTGGCGTCGCATTGATCTTGAATGATAAAGCAAGTTCGGCAGCTATTTCTTTGCGGATGCTGCAGCATCAGACATCCAGCTTATGATGCTTCCTGACCCGAGAACAAGCTTCCTGTAATCTTCTGCCATCCGGAAATGCCTGGCATAGTACACTTTTGCTGAAGACCGGAATATCTCGCTCCCCGGAGCAGACCGATCCGCGATCGAAAACATCAGTACCGTGGCAACCAGTTCGCCAATTTCCATAAGTATGGTTTTCGAGTGAAATTCCCCTTCTCCGCTCTTGAGAACCCTGCCTATTCTCTCAAATAACAGCGTGGTTTCCTTTTCAAGATCGCTGGCTAGTGCCCTGTCTTTCAGTGACGCAATCAGCTCTTTCATGCGTTTAATAAGGGAAATATCCGCTCTTTTCCTCACTATCGTCTCCAGCATTTCCAGCGCCTGTATATTGCTGGTCCCCTCCCAGATAGATGTTACTATGGAATCCCTATGGAATTTTGCCATGGGAAACTCCTCCAGGAACCCGATGCCGCCTGCAATTTCCATTGAATACCTGGTCACCATCGCACTTGTCTCTGCCGCGACGTTTTTTGCAAGGCTGGCAAGCAGTCTTGACAGGTTGTACCTTTCGTCGTATGGGGGCATTGAACCTGAAGCTCTGTCAAATTCCCTGGCTGCCATGAGTGAGACAACCATGGCGGCTTCCAGTTCCGCTTCCATTTCCACCATGTCCCTTGCAAGCAGTTCGTGATCTGATATGCGTTTTCCAAAGGCGTATCTTTCTGTGGAATAGATGCATGCTTCCCAGAAAGCTTTTCTGGCAATGCCGACTGCTGCAATTGCATCATCTATTCTTGATATGGACAGTATTTCCATTGCCACGTAAATTCCATATTCTCTGCTGCCAAGCAGGAAGGCTTCCGCGTCATCGAATTCAACCTCTCCGGTGGGGACCGCCACAGTTCCCAGTTTGTCCTTCAGCCTCCTGATCGTGTAATTCCGGCTTCCGTCCCTGCGTAAAGCAGGTACAAAGAACGTGGAGATTCCTTTCGCCCCGTCCTTCGAACCCTCAATCCTTGCTGTGACGACGGCCCCGTCTGCTATGCCCGCATTGCTCGCGAAGTATTTGTCCGGACCGGAAATCAGGAACCCGTCGTCCCTTTCCCTGGCAACGGTCTTGTTTGCGCCCAGGTCGCTCCCGCCCTGTATTTCCGTGTAGAAGGTCGCTCCATACCACGGTTCTTCCGGATCAGAAAATTTGGGCAGAAAGCTTCTTCTGGTCCCTTCGTCTGCATATTTCTGCAGTGCATAGGCTGTCTGTGCAGTCAGGGTGAATGTGCAGAATATCCCGGAGTCCGAAACCACGTAGCCGGTCACGAAGTGGTAGAAAAGAGATTCAGATCCGTTCACCATCTTGCTGATCAGGCCGAATCTTTGCAACCTGTCCAGAATATACCTGTGCTCGGGCGAAAGCCTTACGTAATCAATCCTCTCCCCTGTCAGGCTCCATGGCTTCAGAACCGGTTTCCCGTAGTGATCAATGTAATCGAGGGCTTCAATGAATTCCTCGGACACGAATCGGCCAAGCCCGGAAAGATCGCTGTCTCCCTCGAAGCCAAAGAATGCCAGTGCAGCCTGCAGCGGCAGGTCGTCTGAATAATAGTTCACCCCTTTGCTATGGAACAGTTCGGAAAACCTGTTCTTCATAAGTATGGATTCTTACTGCCAGCTTAAAGCTTCTGTACCGCCTGCCGTCCGTCATTCGCCGCTGTGTTCTTCCATCAGGTTTTTCCTGTATTCCAGCATCAGGTTGATGTATGGTTCCATGGAGCCCAGAAGCTTGTTGATTCCCTTGCTCATGTGCTCCTGCATTGTAGATTCGGATATTCCCTCGCCTTCAGCCAGTTCTTCCACCGTAGTTTTCCTTGGGGTCGAGAAGTATCCCTTTCTGATCGCCTCTCTCAGTATTCCGAGCTGCTTCTCGGTCATCTTGCCCAGCAGGCTGGAGATCGGGATCAGGTATACGTCATGCAGAGATTCTGGCTCAAGGCGCGTCTTCCGTTCAAGGGAAACTTCCCCTATGGACGAGAGTGATTCAAACAGCTCTTGAAGATCCGATTCGTTGAACGCGACGGCATTGATTCTTTCGTACCCCCCGCGGTAAATTACGGGAGCCTGCCACAGGCAGTTTTTTGACTCCAGTATCCGGATTGCCGAGTTATGGACGGAGCACCTGCATGAGACCATCACTGAAAGCCTGCCCCTTGCATTCGATTCACTTACGATATTTGTGTTGAGGGATTCAACAAACTCAGGGAGGAGGGCCCTGATCCGATCGATTTCATATTGTTTGCCGTAGAATTCAAGATAATCGACTGCAGAGTTGCACCACCTGTAAATAAGAAGCCCGGGAAACTTTTTTGAGAGCTCTGAAAATGGCATGTTGTTCCTGGTTTTCAGGTTCACTTCATACATGTATACCGGTCCAGAATGGCACCATCTGTATTTACTCTATCTGGTTCATGGATTTGAGGAACCAAAATGGTAAACGCAATAGTGGAACATGAATGGAAAGAAAGGGATCAGGAAAAAGTGCTCAACGTGGTAAACAGCATAGTGGATATGGCCAAGAATGGAAAGCTTCCCAGCGGATTTGAGCTGAACTCCATCAACGTAATCAGCAACGAGAGGAGGGCAATATGCTCCTGGTCGTGCCCGAGCGTGGACCAGCTGAACGGATTGCTTTCAAAGGTAAATCCCCCCACGAAGCATTCTGTAAGACAGGCAACCAAGATCTTCTGATCTCAAACAACATTTCATCTTTTTTGATCTTCCCGCTTCCTGGCGGGAATTTCATTTTACGCTTTATTTTATCATTCCAAGAATTTGTACAGCGCCCAGCCGTTAAATGCGAACTTGAAAGACCATCGCGGATCCCTCTGGCGAATGCCCACGTTATATCATGCTTCAGCGATCCACCTTGCATGATCACTGGTTTTGCCCGTCCCCCGGCTGCAGGGAACACAAAAATCGCCCTCTCCGCCTGTGCCCGGTCCAGCTGCGTATCCATGCAAGATTATTGATAGAATTTAAGCCTTGCCAATGGCATAGACAGGGACGGGATTTCCAGGCGTCAATCGCTGAACGTGACAGGCGTAAAGCCAAAGTTGAAATAGTGCGCATTCGCTCAGATCGAAACCTTTTTTTACAGCATTCGCGATTTAATTTGTGTTTACAAAAATACTTGTGGCCGTCGATGGATCAGAAAATTCTGAAAAAGCACTGGATACTGCAATAAACCTGGCTGCTGAGCTGAAAGACCAGCTGCTGATTGTAACAGCTGTGGATATTTCGCACCTGTATGGCGAGGGGGTGGTTGTTCCACAGGAATCCATGGATAGCGTCTATTCAAAAGCCCATGAGATACTGAATAAGGCGAAATCTAAGGCAGAGAATGAAAAAGTGAGTTGCATTACCGAGGTTCTTGAGGGAGAACCTTCACGATCGATTTTGGACTACTCAACAACCAATGGTGCAGGGCTTATTGTCACAGGAAGCAGGGGGCTTTCCGCAGCCAAACGGATATTCCTGGGGAGCGTATCCACCAGAATTGTGCAGGAATCCAGTATTCCAGTTCTTGTGGTCAAATAGTGGTATCTCAGAGCAGTCCGGCAATTTCTGACACCGGATCCCCCTGCTTTATCCCTGCTCTGCTGGCCGCAGCCGAGCACTCAACAACCTTCGATGCAAGAACTGAATCCAGGTCCTTCACGCCCGTGACCCTGACGGCGAAGTCACCCAGTTTGTCCGCAGTTGCGATGTTGAGATAACCGCACATAACGTAACCCTTCTTTCCCTTGAGCATGACCAATGGTGCTCCCCACATGTCTATTTTGACGTATTGAAGCTCATTTCCCCTTATGCTTACGTTCTCTACCTGTATCACGCATCAACATGTGGACGAGGGATTTAAATAATGCCGGCTTACAAATCATCTTGAGTTTTTCCAAAGCCCTTCAAAGTTTCTGTTCGCCTTCATCTCCTTGCAAGATCAAGGGGGTTCTCACCTACCACAGATAAATGAATAAATATGTTCATTATAATCAATAATGACGGAAGACAGAGAATCTTTTATCGTGCATTACAGGAGAACCCCTTTCTCGAGGTCCAGGCCTTCTGAGCCTGACAGGGACCAGTTCAACAGCATCCGTATGGATGAGGCACTTTCCCTTTTGGTTAAGAACGCAGTCAGTTCCACGGGGATAAACCCGGAAGCGATTGATGACGCAATATTTGGATGTGCACTTCAGGCCGACGAGAACTGGATGTATGGGGGAAGGCATCCCGTGCTGCTCTCCAACCTTTCATTAAAGATTCCGGCAATGGCGCTGGACCGTGCCTGCTCCTCATCGCTGAATGCCATTTCCATAGCTTCAATGGAAATTGCCACAGGGAATGCCGATATTGTGCTGGCCGGCGGGATGGAGCACATGACCCACGTGCCTCTGAATGGCAACCCCCACATAAAACCCAACATCAAGCTGCTTGTAAGGCCGGAATACGCAAAGCTTGACATGAACGTGGGTTACAATATGGGTCTGACCGCAGAGAAGCTGGCCGATCTGAAGAACATTCAGAGGGGGGAGATGGATGAGTTTGCGCTCAGGAGCCACAGGGAAGCATCAAGAGCTGAAAAGAGCGGCTTCCTTGCAGGGGAGATAATGCCGGTGAAAGTGGAGAAGGGTAACGAGTTTGTCACCATAGACAAGGATCAGAGTATAAGGCACGATGCAAGCATAGAGCAGATGGCAAAACTTCAGCCAGCGTTCAAGCCGGGAGGGAGGATCACTGCCGGCAATTCATCACCGCTCAATGCCGGTGCTTCAATTGTGGAAGTGATGTCGGGAAAGATGGTCAAGGAGACCGGGATTAAGCCCCTGGCAAAGATCCGGTCTTTCGGATGGGCTGCTGTAGATCCGTCCATAATGGGGGAGGGGCCGGTACCTGCCTCGAAAAAGGCACTGGACAGGGCCGGGTTGAAACCTGATGACATCGACCTTTGGGAAATAAATGAAGCTTTTGCTGCGGTCCCTCTGAACACTATGAGGGCGTTCGGCATTCCTGTTGAGAGGGTGAACATCAACGGTGGGGCCATTGCAATCGGCCACCCGCTTGGCGCAAGCGGGGCCAGGCTCCTGGGAACCCTTGCTCGCACACTGCAGGAAACTGGAAAGAATACGGGTCTGGCTACTCTTTGCGTCGGCGGAGGACAGGGCTATTCTATGATTTTGGAGAGGGTGTGAAATGGACTTTAACTTTGAGGAAAAATATGAAAAATACAGGGCAACTGTGCGGGATTTTGCAAACAGGGAGTTCACCAGGGAACTGATAGAGACGTGCGACAGCGGCGAGAAGTATCCCGAGGAATTGAGGATCAAGACATTCAATGCCGGGATAATGGATTTCACCGATCCGTGGAAGGTGCTCATAGGTATTGAGGAAATGTGCAGTGTGGACGAAAGCTTGGGCATTGCCGCAACCACACCCTATTTCGGTGCGGAGGTCCTCATGTTGTTTGGATCGGATTACCTGAAGGAAAAATACCTGTCCAAAGTCAGCCAGGGGAAGGCCATCATGGGCCTTGCAGTTACTGAACCTGGAGGCGGCAGCGACGTTGCGGGCCTTGCGACCACTGCAACTCCGGCAGATTCTGGATATATGCTCAACGGATCAAAGATGTTCATCACCAATGGCACGATTGCCAACTATTTTGTCCTTCTTGCAAGGACTTCCGTTGAAGAGAAGAAACATCATGGCCTAAGCTGCTTCCTGGTAGATTCATCATGGGAAGGGTTCAAGTCCAGCAAGATCAAGGGGAAAATGGGGGTGCGGGCTACTGACACAGCAGAATTGCAGTTCAGCAACGTGAAGATACCGAAGGAGAACCTGATTGGAGAAGAGGGCAAAGGGTTTTACTACATTATGACGTTCTTCAACATCAGCAGGATTTACGTGGCTGCCCAGGGGCTTGGAGTTGCAAGGGGAGCGATAAACAGGGCAATGGAGATAGTAAAGGCCAAGGGACAGGCATATTCCTCGCAGGAGAGCGTCCAGTTTGCCATTTCTGAGATGGCCACCAGGCTTGAGGCTGCAAGGCTGCTCACCTACAAGGCTGCCACGTTCCTATTCAACTTCAACCCGAATCCCACTCTTACCAGCATGGCGAAATATTACGCCGCCGAGACTGCGGTATATTGTACGGAGAAGGCGCTGGAGATTACGGGAACGGACGGACTGAACAGCCAGCTCGAGAGGTTCCTCAGGGATGCAAAGATACTCGAGATATGGGAGGGCACCAGTGAGATTGAGAAACTTGTGGTTGCAAGGAATCTTCTCAAGGAAGGGAGCGTGAACTAGATGCCGGGTGAAGAGCTGGAACTGATCAGGTCGTCGCTTCTTGATTTTCTCACCAGGGAACTCTCCGGCAGGGAGCAGGAATTCGAGAAGATCGGGATACCACGCGATTTCGTTGAAAAGCTTGCGCAGCAGGGATTCCTTGCAGCAGCTATACCAACCGAACTAGGAGGATCGGGATTGGATCGCCCCGCCTATTTTACCATCCTGATGAATATTGCCAGGTTCTCTGGATCTGCTGCACTGAGGGTGATGCTGCTTAATGGCGTTATATACAGGGTACTGAAGAAAATGGGAAAGGAGGAGATCGTCAGGGACATCATTTCAGGTGCTTCGTCCATCTCTATCGACACCTCTCTTTTCACTAAATTCTGGGCTGCAGGCAAGGAGAAGTTCTTTGTTGATCCCCAGGCCCCGATGTCTATTTTCATGCTGGACGGCCAAATCGTGCTTGCCAGAGTTTCGTTGAAGGGCAGCCGTGAGTTCCGCCCGCTTGGTTTCAGGGGGCTGAAGTTTGGGGACCCGCAGTTCGAGGTCAGCGAAAGAGTGGCCGCAATTAAGGACTCTGGGAAATTCGTTGATTCCCTGATGGCTGAAATTTCAGGGGATATAGCGGCGGTTGCCATCGGAATGTCTGAGGCCGCTCTTGAAAAAGCAATGGAATATTCCAGGGTCAGGAAAGCATTCGGCGTTACGCTGTCCTCATTCCAGCCGCTTGCCTTCCCTCTGTCCATCATGAGCGTCCAGCTGAAGACACTGCGTGAATTCCTCTTATCGGATTCCGGGCGGTCTGCCGCGGACATGATTGGAATAAGGGAACTGGCCGCTGATTTCGCAGTCGTATCCAGCAAACAGGCACTCCAGACTCATGGAGGATATGGTTACATCGAGGATTTCGGTGTTGAAAAATTCTACAGGGATTCACTTGCGCTGAACTCCCTTTTTGGCGAAAAGATACACTCCATGACGCTGCTAGCAAAGGAGTATTACGGGGAGGAAGCTGGGAACCTCTAACGCATCAACTCTTCCGGATCAGGTTCTTCGCCCTTGTCCTGACAAGATCGAGGCCGCGATCATAGATTACGTGTTCCAGCGGTTTCCTAAGCGGATCGAATCGATCTACATGTCCGACATACCTGTCCCCATATTCCAGAACGTGCACACTCCTGCCTGTGCTCTCGATGCGAATTCTCCAGTCTGCGATCTGCCCCTTGCCTGACCCTACGGATCTGGAGAATATCCCGGACGCGGATATTGGGGGTGGCCCTGCCAGGAGAGGCAGCTTCATGATGGTAATCCTGCCGAATATGAGTATTTCCACAACGGCCTGATCCCAGAAAAAAGCAGCCTCCAGGTCAGCTTCCATAGCCGTTGAACAATTTACTCCAATATATTATGGTTGCACAGAAGCAATAGTCTATGATCGGTCTTGCCTGCACCTTTCCTCTGGACAACTCTTTAATATGCGCTTGCATACGCGAATCACAGAAGAAACAATGAAGGTCAGCGTTGTAATACCTACAATCAATGAGGAGAATACCATAGGCACTGTTATTTCCCAGTTGAAGAGGATAGATGACGTGGAGATTGTGGTGGTTGATACTAATTCAACCGACAGGACAAGGGAAATTGCCAGGGAGATGGGCGCAGTGGTTCTGGAACAGCCAGAAAGGGGTTACGGGCTGGCTTTCAAGACCGGATTCAGGCACTGCACGGGAGACATTTATGTGGGCCTGGACGGCGATGCAACGTACCCGGCCGATGCGGTGAAGCCGCTGATAGACCTGCTGGAAATCAACGGGGTGGATTTCATTTCATGCGACAGGATGACCCTGAGAAACGAGGTAAACTACACCATGCTTCATTTTGTGGGCAACAGCGTTCTCAACCTTTTCATCCGAATACTTTTCCGCTACAGGATGGTTGATTCCCAGAGCGGCATGTGGGTGTTCAGATCTAAACTCTACCCCCGGATGCGGCACCTGAGCAACGGTATGGCATTTTCCCAGGATTTGAAGATTGAGGCCTTCAAGCTCGGCCTGTTCGTAGAGATTCCGGTGAAGTATGGGGTGAGGGTGACCAAGCCCAAACTGAGGACATGGAGCGATGGATTCCGGAACCTGGCCCATATCTTCATAAAGAGGGTATCTAACTGAAGGCATCTATCGCGAGTTCCCTGGATCACTTCCCCCATACAGCTCCTGGCAGGCCGTGTCTCCAATAAAGTATTTAGGCTTAAGCGTTCTTATCAGTCCATGCCTCCACTTCTTAAGAAGGGCCAGCCCAAGAGGGGAATGACAAAGGGACCAAGGCGATTTGTTGATCTCAATAAACTCAAGATGCCCGAGCCTGACAGCAGCGCTTCCTCCACAGTAAAGGTCGCAGAGATATACGATGACCAGGATGTCTTCAGGTTAATGAACTACATTTACAGCGGGAATATACTCCTGATCAATTGCGAATCCCTGTCTTCTGACGAATCGGCTATAAAGAGAGTGTGGAACAGCCTCAAGGAAGCGGCTGGCGACGTGAATGGTGATCTTGCCGCACTCACCAAGGATTTCTTCATACTCACCCCGAAAGGCATAAGCATAGACAGGAAGAGGCTGAGGGGTTCATTTTAGGCTGGTGCGGCTCCGGCGGTTCCCCTGTTCTTACCTGACATGGAATTGATTGCTTTCATCAGAACTACTCCTGATATTGCAAGAAACATTACGGACAGCGAGAAGGTCACACCATATCCAAGTATCTCTGAAAGATATCCCGCCGCGATTGCGGCTATTATCTGCCCGACCCCTGTAAGCGAGTTGTAATATCCAATCGCCCGTCCTTTGACCGTTGTCTTCACGTTGTTGGAAAGTATGGTCAGCTGACTGATGGATATCAGGCTCCAGATCCCTCCTAGAACTGAATACATTACAATCAGGGAAAATACAGTGGCTGAGCCAAGAACATATACCAGTGCAAGTATCGCCGCAATGCCGAAGATTATGCCCCTGGTGAGGAGTGAGCCAAGGAGAACCTTTCCCGGGCCCAGAGAATTAACTACCCTGCCTGAAAACCTGTAACTGAAAGCCCCGAGTACCGCATTACCAAGGTACATAAGGTAAATAATCAGATCTGAAGATTTCTGAATGTCGATCATATAAGCGGGAAACGGTACGAAGAATACCTGAAATGCGAACATCAGGAATGCGCAGGAGGCAAGGAACCCCCAGGTGGCGCCGCTTAAGGATCTGTCGCTCGGCTGCCTTGGCGAAATTATGTGTATCATGTTGCTCGGAAAAAACCGAAGTTTTTCCATGATCCGCACCGAGTAAATGCCCGCCAGCTTTTTTCTCTGAATTTTTTTTACCGGCTCTGGTATGAGCAGGTGAACCATCACCCCGGCCAGTATATACACAACTCCAGCGGTGATATAAAGGAAGACAAGCATCTGGGCATTTGACGAAACCCATATGATAGAAATTGCGCCAGCCGCCAGCCCGACTACGTTCCCAACCGATGCAACCATGTTGAAGCGCGACATCACATTCGGCCAGCTCTCCCTGGCCGAATTCTCGATGATTATCATTGTGGCAACGGGAACGCTGGCCATCACTATGATCTGGAACAGTGATAGTATTCCTAAAAACAGCCATATGTTGGACGCAAACATTATCCCGAACAGGGAGGCCCCGCCTCCAAGGAAACCCAGCACAATGAAGATCTTCCTCCTGCCATACCTGTCCGACAGATTTCCCCAAAGAATGAGAACTGGAACGGAAGCAGTGGAAACTATTGCAGATGCAATGCCTACGTAGAGCACTGAGAGTCTGAGATACAGAAGCACGTACAGAGGGATCAGCGGGGAGATGAGGCCGGATGCAAGGTTGGAAAAGAAGTACCCGATGAACCACCTGTTCCCATGCACGGATTCCACAGTTTGTGCAGTTTCCACTGCGGAAGTGATTGATCTCCGGTTAAAAAGGTTGGATGCTTACGGTTCAGATAAGACGGAAAATTGGAGGCTGTTTGCAGTGCCTGAATATTTCCCTAAGGGCGGGCAGAGTCAGTCAAGCTTATATATTGATTTATTCATACGCCATTGATATTATGGCAAAATACAAGTTTAAGTGCTCGGACATCGGAATGAACTGCAGTTTTTCTGCGGCTGAGAAGAACAGGGAAGACCTAGTGAAGAAGATTGCTGACCACGCGAAGAGTGCCCACCAGATAAATGAGATATCGCCTGAGCTCAAAACCAAGGTGGATTCTGCAATAAAGAAATCATTATTCTAGTTACCCTGTTATTTTAGAATCCACAATTTTTCTTATCTCCTTTAGAATTTGTTCAGACTCATCTATCAGGGTTGCGGTCTCCTTCACCAGCCTTGTGCATTCATCTCCACTGGCAAGGGACTTTGCATTTATCAGTACGTTGGACGATGCACCACGTATGGCCGCAAACGCGAATTCGGCTGAGCAGGCCACATCGCTGATCGCATTCTTGTTGCCCTTTTCCGCAAGAATCTTCAAACTGTCCAGGATGCTGCGGCATCCTTTCGCTATTCTCGTTGGCACGCCTATAGCGTCCACTAGCGCTCTCTGAAGCTCCCCGTTCCTGGCCTCCTTCTGCTCTTCTGTCTCCCTGGGCATTTTCCAGACTGCGGAAATCCCATTGAAAGCCTCCTCATCCTCTTTCATCAGCCTGTTCATCTCTGACATGATGTTCCTGGATTCGGCGATTATTTTCTCCATCTCTGAACTGACTGACGCGTAAGCCTTCCTGCCTGCGGTTAGGGAGGCTACCATGCTGGACAGGGCTGCGGCTATTGCACCCACCATTGCGCTTGCTGCCCCCCCTCCCGGAGTGGGGGATGAGGAAGCGAGTCTCGACATGAAGTCCCCCAGGGTATCATTGATCATGGATTTCGAGAGCCTGTTCTCAAAAATCTGATCCTCGGGAATGCTTTCCATCCTCAGGTAGTAGGCTGCTGTATCTAGCACAGCTTTCAGCGGAATCAGCCCCACGATCTCGCTTTCCACCGGCTTGGCGCCATACCTTGCTGCCTCCATCCTGACGTTTTCATAAGCCCTGTAGACAGGAGTTGACTTGAAATCCACCAGATTCATTGAAACCTGGGCACGGTTCTTCTCGGATAGGTAAAATCCCAAGGCCTTTACGTTTTTGAGCCCTCCTGCTTTTTCCCTGATCTGCTTCGACACCTTCTTTGCCACGTCAACGTCAGGAGTGTCGAGGTTTACGTTGTAGGCGACGAGATACTCCCTTGCGCCGATTATGCATGCACCAGCCTTCCCTATTGTCTTAGGTCCTTCATCCGGTTTCCATTTATCCTCGGAGATGTGTTCCCTGAGCTCCTCGATCTGGAATTTTGCATTTCTGATGTTTTCCAGATTGGATCGCCATGGAATTCTGGCCGCGCTTCCGTACAGATACACAGGTATCGACAATTCCCTGGCAACTCTGCCAGCAAGATCTCCGGCCAGTTTGACACATTCCTCAATGTTTCCAGTGACCGGCACGAACGGGACTACGTCGGCAGCACCAAACCTCGGGTGCTCTCCCTTGTGAGTGGTCATGTCTATAAGCTCTGCCGCGCGCTTTATCCCCCTGAAAGCTGCCTCTACAACTATGGAAGAATCCCCTGCGAAGGTTATCACGGCCCTGTTGTGATCCGGATTCATTTCCGTGTCAAGAACCGAAATCCCTTCAACCGACGATATTGCCTCCCTTATATAGGATACAATTTTCTCATCCCTTCCTTCGCTGAAATTAGGAACGCATTCGACGATTCCCATACAACGGTATTCCTGCGCCGTACATATACTCTCATGACTTGTTTGCCATAGGAATCTGGAGGGTGAAGAAAGTGTTGCAGAATCAGGAATCACGGGTAAAGCATTTTGAACCGTTGCGGAATTGCGAGGACCGGGATAAACCCCTTCTCATTGATCCTGCCTGAGGGCATGGACGCTAAAGATACTGTATTTATATTCTGTACCAATAAGGGGAGGCATAAATTACAGCGTTCAAACACGGGTAAGATTGGTATGATAGAGAGCAAAAGCGGGCTTTCCGCAAGGGACAGGATGCAGCGGATCTTCCTCTTCAACGAGAGCGGAGACAAGTGGGTCAGCAGGAAACGTATAATTGGGGGAAGCCACACAAATCTACTGTCACTGGACGACCCCAAGTATCCATGGGCGGCTTCGATTTACAGAAAAATTGTTTCCAATACATATAATCCCGCAGAGTTCAACCTTGACAGGGAAAACAGGGATTTCTCAGCGCTGTCTGACCTTGACAGGAAGATATTTATGCGCACCCTTTCCTCCCTGATGATTGTTGAAAGTATACTTTTTTCCAACTATGAGGTGATTTTGCCTTATTTCACTTCGCCGGAAGTTGTTGCGGCCTACTCCGGATTATCCTTCCAGGAAACTTTGCACGCAGACTCTTACACCCAGATTGCAGTCCATGCCCTGCCGCAGAACCTCAGGGAACCGATCTATGAGTCCTGGCGAACTACTGAATGGTTCAAGAGCAGGAACAGGATCATCAACGACTACTTTTTCTCCTATATCAGAGAGCCGATTGTAGAGAATTTCCTGCTGAACCTCATAACTTCGGCAGTGGTTGTCGGATCCATTCTACCTACAGAATTCGCGGTGATTTATGCCTTTTCCAGACACAACAGGCTCATCTTCACCACAAACCTTGTGAAATATATAAACAGGGACATAATCCTTCAGTATGAATTGCTTGTCAAGACGGTCAACACCATACTGGAGGAGAACCCTCAGCTGCAGAATGACACTTTCAACTCTATTTCCTCAGATGTCATCAAGGAACTTATAAGATCGGAGACGGATTTCATACATAACGTCACGGAAGGGATGGCACCCGGCCTCACTGACTTTGCACTTACGCGGTTCAGCCAGGCACTTGCCAACAGGGAAGCCAAGGCCCTGAACATAGCCACCTTATATCCCGGCATCAGCGGGAGCCCGATTCCATGGTATGATTCGCTTATAGAGATAAAGAAATAGGCAGTGATCTTTGCCGTAATTTATGCTATCAGCCATTGATCAGTTCCCGAGCATGTCTTCATTCGTTTCATAATGCCTGATACTAGTGATACCGATCACCATCCTCAAAAATTTCCGAAGTGGATTCGTGTGCATTTTGCCCTTTGTCTGCAGCAGAAGTTAAAGGTAAAAATCGCGTCCCTGATGTGGAGACGCATACCAGTTGCCCCTCCCATATCACAATGTTGCTGGATTCTGGTTATTAACTTTAAATATTACTAACTTCATGACTATTAATGGATAAATATCCAGTTAAATATCCAGATCAATATAGTATCAACTTGCTCAAAATCCAATTCAATAAGAGTGTCAAATTTCCTTTAGATTCGTCAGTATTTCTTCCCTTTTACCAGCAGGTGGCTTGAAGATGGCGATCAGGACAATTGTAAAGAGAGACGGAAATGTAGTGGAATTTCAGCCTAAAAAGATCACGCAGGCTATCTTCAAGGCAATGCACTCGTCAGGGATCGGCGATATCGATGATGCTGAGAAATTCACCGGGATGGTTCTGAAGTCCCTTGAAGAAGCAGGTGATATGCCGACGGTAGAGGACGTTCAGGACATCGTAATCAAAATGCTTTTGAACGAAGAAATCGGCGGAAAGAGATTTTCCGAAGTGGCCGAATCCTACATCCTTTACAGGGAAAACAGGAGGAAAATAAGGGAGGAAAAGCAGCGCCTTTCTGAAAAATCGATTCCTTCCGGAAAGGGGCAGGTAGTGCTTGAACAACCGCGCGTTGATCTTAGGCTCCGCCCGACAACTGTGACCAACAGGAAAGGAGAGAGAGTGCCAATAGATGTAGGAAAGATCAGGAATGTCGTCATGGATGCCTGTGACGGGCTGGCCGGGGTTGATCCGCTTGTCCTTGAGGTCGATTCCCAAATTCATTTCTACGAGGGAGTTTCAACCAGAGCGATACAGGAAACACTCATAAAAGTCGCGAACGAGAAAACTACGGCATCCCAACCAAACTGGACTTACGTGGCTGCGCGCCTGCTTCTCCACGATCTTTACAAGGAAGCATCCAAAAACAGGCTGTCCCCGCATGGATATGGCAGCTTTCATGATCTCGTGAACACCCTGACGAAGATAGGCAGGTACGATCCAAAGGTATTGCAGACATACACAAAGGAGGATCTTGAGGAGCTGGGATCATACATCAGACCTGACAAGGATAGGCTGTTCACGTACGCAGGATTAAAACATCTCTCGGACAGATATTGCATAAAGGGCCTGCAGGATGAGGTACTGGAACTCCCTCAGGAGACCTTTATGGGCATTGCCTGCTTCCTGGCCATTGCCGAGAAGCCGGAAGATAGAATAAAATGGGCGAAGAAGTTTTATGATGTCCTTTCAAACCTGTACATAACAGTAGCGACACCGACGCTTGCCAACGCGAGGAGGCTTGACGGGCAGCTCAGCTCCTGCTTCATTGATACGCCCGATGACTCGCTTCAAGCTATATTCGACGGGCTGACAACCTTTGCCAAGGTGTCCCAGAATGGAGGGGGGATGGGAGTATATCTGGGGAAACTGAGATCGCTCGGCAGCACCATAAGAGGGTATAAGGGCGCCGGCAGCGGAATAGTTCCCTGGGTAAGGCTTTACAATGACACCGCAGTATCGGTTAACCAGCTGGGGCAACGCGCAGGCGCAGTCAGCCTGTGGCTGGATATATGGCACAAAGACATTCTGGATTTCCTCGACTTGAAAACCAACAACGGCGATGAGAGGAGGAGGGCATACGATGTCTTTCCTGGAGTGTGCATTCCCGATCTTTTTTACAGGGAAATTGAGAAGGATGGTGAGTGGAATCTCTTTGATCCACATGAGATCAGGAGCGTCAAAGGATGGTCCCTGGAAGATTTCTGGGGAGAAGAGTGGGAAAAGAGATACCTGGACTGTGTTTCCGACAGCAGGATAAGCAGGAAAACTATCCCGGCTCTCGATATATTTGGCCAGATACTAAGGAGCCTTTATGAAACAGGGGGGCCGTTCATCTTCAACAGGGACACTGTGAACAGGATGAACCCGAACAAGCACGCCGGCATGATTTATTCTTCCAACCTGTGCACTGAAATCTGCCAGAACCAGTCGCCAACTGTCCTCAAAAATGAAGGCGTTGCTGAAGAGGAAATAGAGAAGCGTTACATTCCCGGAGACCTCGTGGTTTGCAACCTGTCATCTATAAACCTTGGACGGACAGACACTCTCGAAAAGCTGAACGAGGTGATCCCTGTGCAGATTCGTATGCTTGATAACGTGATCACCATGAACAATCTGCCTCTTGAACAGGCTAGGCTGACGAATGCCAGGTACAGGGCTATAGGGGTCGGCATTTCAGGGTATCACCAGCATCTGGCAGAGAGGGGGATAGACTGGGAGTCAGACGAACATCTGGAGTACGCCGACAAACTGTTTGAAGAGATCAACTACATAGCCATAAAGAGCGAGGTAGAGCTTGCAAGGGAAAGAGGCGCGTATCCCCTCTTTAAAGAAAGTGACTGGGAATCAGGAGAATACTTCAGGCTGAGGGGTTATGAAAGCGAAAGATGGCTCAAGCTTAAGGAAGAAGTCCGGAAGGATGGGGTGAGGAATGGCTACATAATGGCTATTGCACCCACAGGATCCACGTCCGTGATTGCCGGTTCAACCGCCGGCATTGATCCTGTGTTCAAGCCAGTCTTCGTCGAGGAAAAGAAGGGCTTCATCATCAAGCAGATTGCACCCAACCTGAATGACGGGACTGCGCCATTCTATAAGGGTGCGCATTCCATTGATCAGATGTGGAGCATCAAGGCGGCTGCTGCCAGGCAGCGTCATCTTGATCAGTCACAGTCAATGAATGTATACGCCACGGAGGCACTTGATGAGCAGTACCTTCTCGGGGTATATTTCCAGGCCTGGAAGCTTGGGGTGAAGACCATCTACTATTTCCGCAACTTCACCATAAACGAGGAAACAAAGAGCGAGGAGGTGTGCGAGTCATGCCAGGCATAAATGAGACGATGTCACAGAAGAGGCTGTTCAACCCGGAAGGGACAAGGGACAGAAGTGTACAGAGGCTTGTGGGCGGCCCATCAACCAACCTGCTGGAATTCGACAACTGCAGATATGGTTGGGCGGAGGAACTCTACAAGAAGATGAGGAGTTTCTTCTGGATACCGGACGAGCTGCCGCTTGTTGACGACAAAAGGCAGTACCCCACGCTCACTCCCCACGAACAGGATGCCTACAAGAAGACCCTATCCTTCCTGATCTTTCTGGACAGCATACAGATAGATAACCTGGGAGCGATCGCCTCTTACATCACCGCACCTGAGGTGACCGCCTGCCTGAAGGCCCAGGCATTTTTTGAGACGATCCATGCGCAGAGTTACGATTATCTCCTCACTTCTGTAGTCGATCACATGACGAGGGATGCGGTATATGATCTCTGGAAGGATGACTCTCATCTCCTCAGGAGAAACAGGTTCATCACCGACCTCTATGAGAAGTTTATCGCCGATCCCTCTCCAGAGAATTTCATCAGGTCGTGCATGGCTGACTTCCTTCTGGAGGGGGTTTATTTCTATAGCGGTTTTGCATTTTTCTACACCCTGGGAAGGCAGGACAAGATGGGAGGGACGGTGAGCATGATAAGGCTCATACAGAGGGATGAGAACACCCACCTCGCCCTGTTCACCGACATAATGCGGACACTGATGGACGAAAACCGTGAGTGGTTTACTCCCGGGATTATGTCTGACCTGACAGCAATGGTTAAAACTGCGGTTACGCATGAGATAGAGTGGGGGAAATACGTGACCAGGAACCAGATCCTTGGACTTAGCGATCAGGCCATCGAGATGTACATAAAATATCTTGGAAATATCAGAAGTAAAGCGGTTAATTTACCAGAGCCATATCCTGATCAGAAGACGCATCCGCTTTCATGGATCGAATCATACTCTTCCATGAACCTGACCAAGACCGACTTCTTCGAGAGAAGAGTGACGAATTATCAGAAGACGGGGAAGAACTTCAACATTGGGAGGCTGAGGCCGCCTTCCCAGAATGAACAGAAATAATACGAGATGAGAAAAATGACCATAAAAGAGATAATAAAGCGTGACGGGACGTCAGTCCCGTTTGAAAAGGAAAGGATCACCAAGGCAGTGTACAAAGCGATGCTGTCCGCCAATCATGGGGCTGTCCAGGATGCAGAGAAGATCTGCGACCTGGTGGTGGCAAGACTGGAAAGCACTCACGAGGTTCCGCATGTCGAAATGGTGCAGGATATGGTGGAAGAGGAGCTCATGCACTATTCCCCCAAGGGTAAGTCCTTTGCTGACGTTGCAAGAACTTACATCCTTTACAGGGAGAACAGGAGCATAATCAGGGAGGAGAAGAAGAGGCTTGGCGTCAGCGATGACCTGAAACTGTCGCTGAATGCAGCTACCGTGCTAGAATCCAGGTACCTTCTTAAGGATGCGGACGCAAAGATTATTGAAACCCCCAGGCAACTGTTCAGGAGGGTTGCAGAATCCATAGGGGTCGTGGAGGGCGTCTATGAATTTTTTGCGTCGGCAAAGAACTCCAGGACAAGAAATTCCGACTTGACTATGCTACCGCACCTGTCTAACTACCAGAAGAATTCAATGAAGATTGCCTACAAATCCGTGTTTGGCAAAGAACCTTCGCAGGAAGACCTGGAAAAGCTTGAGAAATTCCTGGCAACTAACAAGAACTCGGTAAACAGCTATACGGAGAAATTCATGGATCTCATGGTATCGATGAAGTTCATGCCCAATTCCCCCACGCTGATGAATGCGGGCACAGAACTTGGGCAGCTTTCTGCCTGTTTTGTGATACCGGTAGGGGACAATATAGACGGAATTTTTGATTCACTGAAACTTACTGCAAAGATCCACAAATCCGGCGGTGGAACTGGATTCTCCTTCTCTTCCCTCAGGCCTAAGGATGACTTAGTCGGGTCATCGAAGGGGGTGGCTTCCGGACCGGTCTCGTTCATGAAGATATTTGACACCACTACGGAAGTCATAAAACAGGGAGGGAAACGCCGTGGCGCTAACATGGGAATACTCCGGTATGATCACCCGGATATAATGGAATTTGTCAACTCAAAGGACAGCGAGAACCAGAAGTTGCGTAATTTCAACATCTCTGTCGCAGTAGATTCCGGATTCTTTGAGAAACTTGACAGGGATGAAAACATAGACCTTGTCAACCCAAGAAACGGAAAGATTGAGAGGCAGATCAGGGCCTCTGCACTCTGGGATTCAATTGTTTCGCAGGCGTGGAAAACGGCAGATCCGGGGCTCATCTTCATTGACGAGGTGAACAGGCATAACACTGTTCCCAATGTTGGAGCGATTGAGGCGACCAACCCATGCGGAGAACAGCCGCTTCTCCCGTATGAATCCTGCAACCTTGGATCAATAAACCTGGCAAAGTTTGTATCCGGAGGCAAGATTGATTTCAAGTCCCTTGAAGAAGCCATACGGATATCGATGAGATTCCTGGATGACGTGATCGATGCAAACCTGTTCCCGGATGCACATATTTATGAGGTTACGCACAAAACCAGGAAAATTGGGCTCGGCATAATGGGTTTCGCAGATATGCTTGCCCAGCTTGGTGTGCCGTACAACAGCAAAGAGGCGCTGAAAACTGCAGAGGAAGTGATGTCCTTCCTGCAGGATATATCCCACGACGAATCGTCAAAACTAGCAAAGGAACGTGGTTGCTTCCCTGCGTGGGAAGGATCCACCTGGAAGCAGCAGGGAATAAAGATGAGGAATTCGACAACTACCACCATAGCACCCACGGGCACCATTTCAATAATTGCAAACTGCTCCTCCTCCATTGAACCTTACTTCGCCCTTTCATATGTCAGGCATGTACTTTCTGGAAAGACTCTGGTGGAGAAAAATGAGTTTCTCGAGCAGGAGTTGAAGAGACGCGGGCTCTATTCGGAGTCCATTATGCTGGAAATCGCAGAGACAGGCAGCCTTGCGCATGTGGATTTGCCCGAGGATCTGAAATCCATTTTCAGCACTGCGCACGAGATTACTCCGGAGTGGCACATAATGATGCAGGCAACATTCCAGAGATACTGTGATTCCGGCGTGTCCAAGACTATCAACCTTCCCGCTGAAGCGAAGATAGAAGACGTGGAGAAGGCTTACAGGATGGCCTTTGATCTCAAGTGCAAGGGGATCACGATCTACAGGGACAGGAGCAAGACCGAACAGGTCCTCTATTCCGGAGAAACAAAGCACGAAACCGTGGAGGTCAAGCTCAAAACCGATGCGGGAGGGGGCCTGCTTCTTCTTGAAGGAACTTTCGATCCTGCCTGTCCTGATGGAAAGTGCGATCTCTGATCAATCCACCCTGATGTCTGGAACATGATTAAATAAATTACAGGCATCACGCAGATCACGCAGGGGTTGTCGAGATTGGTCAAAGGCGCCAGATTGAGGGTCTGGTTTCGTAGGGATACGAGGGTTCAAATCCCTCCCCCTGCATTTTAGCAGTATCCTGAAATGTGCAAAAATAGCTTTATTAGGTTTTCCTGGAGCATCTGATTTGGAGAAAGTATAATAGATTGTAATTCACATTACCTGATAATCATTATGGCGATACGGGCTTCGGTAAGCCGGTCCGATAAGGAATCCATGCGGAGGAAGATCTGGAGGAGGGTGAGAAGGAACTCGTATCTGGTAGTAGCAGCCATAATGGTGGTTGTTGGTTTGTTAGGGTTGAATATTTACTATCCGCAGTACGAATACCACTACGTATACAATGATCAGAGCGTGACTGCTTATCCGGTGAATGCTTCCACCCTTTATTTCAACGTGTTTCTCTTCCATCAGTCTAATTTCACTTTCGTGATGCGGGATAGCATGGCCGTGAGCTACGAGATAGACCTTGTTTCGGAATTTCATCCCACTGGCACCTCTAACAGTTCGCTTTACTATACGCACGTTGCTGCCGGAGTTGCAACTAACAACACCAGGGTGGTTGGATGGGAGAGCACATATTCACTGGAATTTTATTCCGTAAACGTAACTTCTGATTCCGGCACACCATTTAATGTGTCCGTGAACCAGGAATTCACCTTCGTTTCCGTGCAACCTCAACCCGTATGGTTGACCGTGCTTTCATTCTCCCTGATTCTCACAGGAGTGATGACGGCTGCTATCTTCATAACCGTCAGATCAAAGAACGAGGATCGGGGGAAAGCTGGCTTGAATTGATTGCAATGTTTCAAAGGGATGAGATCTGTCTGGTAGTCTCCCCGCACTCCTTCTCAATGTTTTTGTATGCAGCGGTGACCGCCTCGACCTCTGGCTGACCCTTTCGTATTTCCAGGATGTCGATGAGAAGTTTCAGCTGGCTGTCCAGCAACAATGAAAGTTTCCTCAGAGTTTCCTGTTTTTCTTCCGGCACTTCCTTCCTCCTTGCGGAAATGAAACAATCGAAGTGGACGGCTCCGGACTTTGTAAATGTAAATTTCTCGCCGGTGAGGACTTTCCTCTTGCAGGAATAGCACACAAATTCTGCCATAATGCCATATTCTCCTGATTTATAATAATCTGTTTGAATCTTTTTTTGAACAAAAAAGTTAGATTTCCCCCCAGATAAGGGGAGACCATCTGATCAGAAGACTGGGATTTTTCCTTCCACGAATTCGTCGGTCAGCTTGGATATGTTTTCCAGCCTGTTGTCGGCTATGCCCCTGATGTTACCCGTATGCTTGGATGGATCGACGCCTTTCTTGTAAATCACCTGCAGGCTTGCCACATGGGGATCGCTGATGTCCCTGCCGATCTGGGAAACGATGCGCACGAAAGTTTCCTCGATGTCTCCTGCTCCTTCCTTTACCACATCTCCGGCTATCAGGTTGGCAAGCACATTGTACAGTTTTCCGACATGGGTAACCGGATTCTTGCCCGCAGCTGCTTCCATACTCATGGCCTTGAATGGGGTGATGAGACCGTTAACACGGTTTCCCCTTCCAACCGATCCGTCATCGCCATTTTCCATGGAAAGGCCGGTGACCGTGAGGTATTCTATGTTCTCTTCCTTGACATCTCCTGTGTTCACGAAAATTGAAACCTTCTTGTCTGTCAACTTGCTGGCGTTATCCTGTATCTTTTCCTTCAGGTCTTCCTTGATTGAAAAGTACTCTTTCTGGTTCGCGACATATCTGTCTACAAAGGCTGCTGCAACCGTAAGATTGATCCTGTCCTTCTGCCTGAATCCCATTACCTTGATGTCATGCCCCACCGCCGGCAGCTTTGACTTGAGAGGCCCGTTTATGTATTTCTCCGTGGAGAGCACGAGTTTTTCAGTGTCGGTGAACGGGGCAAACCCAACTCCAAATGAGGTGTCGTTCGCCTTGAGTTTTCTCGTGTCGTAAAGCCCCCTAAGATCAACTGAACCGTGCCCGATCCTGGAGTCTATCATTACACTGCTGTCAAGATCGAGGTGACTGAAGTTGGTAGTGAGATATTCCTTTGTCGCCTTGATGGAGATGGATTTAAAAGGGATTCTCTCCCCGTTTACTGAGGTTGTTGCCCTGCCGCTTAACAATATGTAGCATGGCTCGAGCACTACACCTCCCCCGAACTTAGGAGCCGATTGCCCACCGACAATTTCAATCTGGTCGGTGTTGTGGTGAAGTATGCGCCCGAATTCCTTCAGGTAATATCTGCTCAGGCCCCTGCTTACAGCTTCTGCGATGCCGTCGGAAACACTGTCAGGGTGACCTATTCCCTTCCTTTCCACAAGTTCTACTTCCTTGGCATATGTCGGCAACTGAGCGAGATTTTCTATTGCAATGTTTCTTTCCATGTTTTTCAAAGGGGGTTATTTATATACTTTTTTAAACCTTTTGTCAGCCTGCGAAAAATATTACCTCGCAGGTGGATATATTCCTGACAGTAATAGACAAAGTATTCATTGGGTCCAAATTATAGCGGAATAATGAATGTCCTTGCCAGTGTACATGAAAAAAAAGGTCTGTTCGAATTCCTGGGTGCTATAAGGGAGAGATTAGGAACCGTGGTTGCGAGTGAAGGCACTGCCGCTTATCTCGAACAAAAAGGGATCCCATGCTTGAGGGTCGGTGCGATCACCGGCTTTAGCGATCTCTTCTCAGGAAGGATCAAGACGCTTCATCCCGGAATATACGCCGGTATACTAAATCCGGGGGATGAGCCGGATGACACTATGAAAAGGAACGGGTACATGAATTTTGATATTGTGATATCGAACCTGTATCCGTTTGCCGAAGCTGCATTGAGCGGGGACTTGGACAGGATGATTGAAAACATTGATATTGGGGGTGTATCACTCACCAGGGCTGCCGCAAAGAATTACAGGAGGGTAGCTGTTCTGACCGATCCCGCAGACTATGACAGCGTGTCGGGAGAAATAACCTCAACTGGAACCCTATCCCATGAAACAAGGGAAAGACTCGCGATGAAGGCTTTTGCCACAACGTCCGGTTACGAATCCTTGATATACAACAAGCTCGCAGAAGTGACGGGAAAACCCGTTGCCGGGTACTTTTCCATTTCAAGATCAGACGGCAGAAAGCTCAGGTACGGAGAAAATCCTGATCAGTCGGCTGAGGTGTTTCCTGACGGCTCCGCACTTGGTATCCCCGCTGCTTTCCAGCTGAGCGGCAAGGAACTTTCCTACAACAATATCATGGATGCAAACGCTGCGATGGAAAGCGTGTTTGATCTTGAGGGGCCATCATGCGTGATCGTAAAACACAATATCCCATGCGGCGCTGCTTCCGCTCAGTCTTTGCGCGAGGCTTTCGTGAAAGCTCTTGACTCTGACAGGGAATCGGCTTTTGGCAGTGTGGTATGCGTAAATGGGGAAATTGACATGCCAACTGCCGAAGAAATGTCCAACCTTTTCCTTGAAGTGGTCTGTGCTCCTGGGTACCGGGACAATGCTTATCATTTGATGCGAAAGAAAAAAAACCTCCGGCTTCTAAAATTCAGATACGGAAAGGACGATTCGATGAGAATTCGATCGATCTCCCACGGGATACTGGTCCAGTCTCCGCTCACCCCAGAGTACGAAAAACTGGAATGCGTGACAAAGGTATCTGCGGACCCTTCATTGCTTGCAGACCTCGGCTTTGCCTGGAAGGTTGCCGCAAGGTGCAGGAGCAACGCCATAGTTCTGGCGAAGAATCTTGCCACTGTCGGAGTGGGCGCAGGGCAGACCTCGAGGATCGAATCCCTGCGGATAGCAGCGAGGAGAGCTGGAGAAAGGTCCAGGGGTTCTGTGCTTGCGTCTGACGGGTATTTTCCGTTCAGCGATTCAGTAAAGCTTGCTCATGAAATCGGGGTTGCTGCTATCATCCAGCCCGGCGGATCAATCAGGGACAAAGAAAGCATTTCAGCAGCAGATGAACTCGGGATCCCAATGTACTTCACCGGGAAAAGAACCTTCCTGCACTGATGCACCTGCAAAGGGAAAATTAACCATTATGCAATTCTAACAAATGCAATGCAGGAAACTCGGAGGGATCGACCTCAAGGTACCTGTAATCGGATTCGGTGCTTGGCAGACAGGAAAAAAGGTCTGAGCATATCAGGGGAATGCACGGGCGCAAACATATGGTTTCTTCGGAAGAGGAGGTCAGGCAGTTGCAGAATTTCTCCCCCACAGTCAGATTTACCAGGGGACGAATAGGGCAAGAAGGAAGCCAATTATAACCCCTGCGTTGAGAAGTGGGAGCCCGGGGGCAGGCCTTTTGGTGAAAAACATCAGAACCAGGATTCCTCCCACTGCACCAAGAAGTGGGAGATAGAAGAACGGAAACAGCTGGTAGTTTCCATAAATGGTGGAGGAGATGATCATTACATTCGGAAGCGCAACGTCGCCGAATCCAAGGAGAATTCCCTTTTCCCCCTCCGGCTCTGTGCCTTCGCCACGGTTTTCTTTGAACTTGGCAGAGGGATCAAAACCCCTGGATGCCGGTATGACAAAGAGCATATTGAGGGAGCTTGAGGTCGCAAGATCTGCGAGTTTTATCATATGCTTCGTTTTGTAAACCGCGATGTAGTCATAGCATGCAAAAATTATAAGCAAACCCACGGTGAACCAGACATCAAGCGTGAGCCCCCACACTGCAGCGAATCCTGCAGACAGCATGAACCCTATGATATTCCCGATAATGAAGGACTTCGAGGTCAATGCCATGAATCCCAGATATCCGGGGATTGTGAACCATATGATGAGAAACACCGGCAGGGCTGCAAGCTCGCCCATGGGGATGACAGATACCACAAGGGCAGCCACAGCATAGGAAACGATGAAGGTCGCGTATATGGAGACTATTATAAAAATGCCGCGGATGAGCCTGATGCCACGCTTCTGTGAGAAGTATAGAATTGCGCCAGTCATTACCAGTGTGACGGCAATTATGAGAATGACGTAGAGCAGGTTGGTGGTGTTCGACGTCGATTGCTGTATACCGGCAGTTGCGCCATAAACGTATGCCACAAGAAGTGAAAAGAACGATACTGCTGCGAAAAGCAATATTACCGCAATTTCAGGTAGCAGTTTTAGCCTTTCCACCGGCTTTCACCTTCCTGGTTTTCTTTTTCTTGTTGTACTCGCAGGCCATATTTGGGCAGAATTTCCATTTCCTATTCCCCCTTGTTGATATCAGCAGGGGCGAAGAACAGTGTTCGCAAATTTCACCAGTAACAGAGAGAAAACCCATTTGTGGCAGAGGGTAGGTTACAGTGCATGAAGGATAGTTAGAGCAGCCAATGAACCTTTTGCCGTATCTGGATTGCCTAACCACAAGCTTTCCGCCGTCTTTAGGGCATGTGCCAAGCTCCTGCCTTGAAAGATTGAACTGGCACTTCGGGTCTATGCACACCTCTTCCGGGGACTGGCCACGCCTGATTATCCTGATCAATGGATTGCCGCAAACTGGGCAGACCCTGTCCGTTGCAGTGATCTTCCCCCTGATAAGCCTGTCGAACTTTCTTTCGCACCCTTCGGTAATGCACCAGAATCTGGCTCTTTCCCTGTCCCGCGAGAACATGATGTCGGTGTTGTGTTCAGGGCACTTGCCAATGCTTTCGCCCCGGGTAAGTCCACTGTTTATGATTTCCCTTATCTTTTCCCTGTTTCCGTCAAGATCCTTGAGAACGGACAGCAGCATTTCCCTGGATTCCTCCACTACTGAGGATTTTGTCTTCCTCCTGTTTGCGATTTCATCCATTTCATCCTCCAGGCTTGCTGTCATCTCGGGCTCTGAAATCCTTGACTTTACCGACGTAACCGCATCTATTAGCGCCATTCCCAGACCTGTAGGGACGATAGGATTGCCCTCGATGAAACCTCTCATCTGCAGCTTCTCCAGGATGTCGTGTCTCGTGCTCTTTGTACCAAGTTTCAATTCTTCCATTGTCTTGAGGATCGATCCCATGTCGTATCTTGGCGGGGGCCTGGTAACCTCTTCCAGTGAGTTGATCGATCTTACAGGAACCTGTTCTTCGCTTTCGATATCAGGGTGGAATACCTCAGTGATCTTCCGGTAAGGATATATCTGGAGCCAGCCCGGGTCGATCACTTTCCTGCCCTTGCATACAAAGTTCACTCCGTCTATACTAATCCTTGACTGCTTTCTCTCTTCCAACCCGTTCCGGTATATGGTCGCCAGAAACCTTCTGACTATGAGTTCGTATATTTTCAGGAATTCCGGTCTAAGCGGCTTTTTTCCTGGAACGGATACTGGGTATATAGGCGGATGATCGGTGGCTTCGGTTTTTCCCCTGGACGGCACTATCTTCTCCTGGCTCAGCACGAGCTCAGCCTCCTTGCTGAACTGCGATTTTCTGAGCTTTTCCGCTATGCTTTTCAGCGATATTGTCCTGTTGTACACTGTATTGTCTGTTCTTGGGTAGCTGATCAGACCTGACGTGTATAGGGATTCTGCTATTCTCATGGCCCTGGCAGGAGCTATCCCTATTCGTGATGCCTCGCGCAGGAATTCCGTGGTGTTGAATGGGGGTGGCTTCTTTATGGGCACTTCCTCCCTGGAAAATTCCACCACCTTTCCACCCTTTCCCTTCAATGATTCAAGTATGGATTTCGCCTCTTCAGAGGACTTCAGAGGGCCGTTTTCCAGTTCTCCCATAAATTCTCCATCCTTGAAGAAAGTGGCGACTACTCTCCAGTATTTTTCCGGGATGAATTTCCGTATTTCCTCCTCTCTCCTGGCTATAAGTGCCAGAGTTGGAGTCTGTACTCTCCCGATAGATAGGAAATTGTTACCAAGCCTTTTGGAAGCAACTGAAAAAAATCTGGTCAGGACCGACCCCCAAATAAGGTCAATTTCCTCCCGCGCCTGAGCTGAATCGGCTATGTCAGCGTCCAGTTTTATCAATTCCGAAAAGGAATTCTTGATCTCCGGTCCAGTGAGGGAGCTGAACCTGGCCCTTGCGATCTTTCCTGAGAGTGGGTCAGCACCGATCAGGTCTAGGGTTTCCTTTCCGATAAGCTCACCTTCCCTGTCGTAGTCGGTTGCGACGATTATCCTGTCTGCCTCCGCGGCAAGCGTCTTCAGCGTCGAATGCGCAGTCTTGTTCTTTACCTTGACTATCAGATCGCTGAAAACCATTCGGGAAAGGTCGGACTTCGACCAGTCATGAAATTCTTCCGGAAAGTCAAGTTCGACGATGTGGCCGCTGAGCGGCACCATGACGTTACGTTCGTTTCCATCTGAAAATTCAATATAATTCATGCCGGCAGTTCTCTTCTGCTTGGATGTGCCCTCGGAAAGGATATAGGAGATGCGCCTGGCGGCATCGAATTTCTCGGCAATTATGAGGGTAGTCTTCAACGGTGGTTCCCTGCGGCGTATAATTTGAGCTTTGTAATAAAGTTAGGTATCGACCCAATACGCCATGCACATTGTGGGGTTTTCTTCGAGGTTTCTGCTGGACGCACAGATCGGATCGAAAGCTGATGTGCATTCAAAGATAAAGGTGGTAAAAAATTGGGAAGCTGAAATTGTATTCAGCTGTCCTTCTGGTCAATGTTCTGGTTGTCGGTCGAAGTCGAGTTGTCGCTGTTTTCCGTCTCAGTCTGGTTGTCATTCATGTCCTGGGAGAGTTCCACAGAGATTACCTGATTTGTCGACTGGCTTATTCCGAGATCATAGACATTCCCGTTTGGGGCCAGTATGGTTATATCAAAAACCGCTGAACCGTTCTCGGTATCGTTCTCGATCTGCAGGATCTTGGCCGTACCGTTCCCTGAGAAATGTGTATCCACGTACGTGATCGCTGCCTGTTCTGCTGCCGTCAGATTTCCGCTGCCTGATGTCCCCGTGAACATGTGCCCAAGAGGGCCTGTTCCGGCTGCACCAGCAACTGATACTGCAGAAACGGTCAAGATCAATGCGACAATCGCCTTCGCGCTTAGTAACGATGAGAGCACTTGTTTTTTCACCTCCGGATGTCACAGATCGTGAAGCCAGTAAACGGTTGTGGAACATCACTGTTCCAAAAGCTTAATAACCAGTTCACTGGATTATCAGCCTGTGCGATGGTCGGCGTACCTCTGGATAAGCCTATTCTTCACTGCATTGATGATAGCTGCGCCGCTGGCCAGCGCTGATGGTTCTGAAAACGAGATATATCTCTCGCCATCACCGCAGGTGACGATTAACGTGTCCAATGTGGTGAGCGTGAACGTCACCTATTCCGATGTTTTTATCGCGACTTCTTCCGGCGTGTTCGGAGCCCAGCTGGGGGATCTCCAGTGGAAAATTCTGAATGGTTCACAGGGTTATTCGTATGTGTCCAACTTTACACTCTATGGCATAAACGGCACTGATCTGTCAGATCTCTACCTGACCGTCATGAACCTCGGCGACAACGCCAACCTTGGAGGCGGAAAACTTGAACCTATATCGGCACAGGCCTACGTTAATGTCTCAAGATACGACGGCCAGATATCCAATCTGAACCTGACAAGCGGCCTGACCCAAAAGAGTTTCGACTTTTCAGGCATCAATAATTCCACGGTAAAGCTGTCGTTATCAATCACTGTTGACCTCACCGCCGGGAATGCCGGAAATGAAACGTTTGTGATCGTCCAGAGAGCGGCTGGCGCAGAGGACTCAAAGCAGTTCTATTATAACGAGGTAAACGCGTACAGCGGAAGTTCAATGTACGGTGGCGGATTGACTATGGGAAACAACAGCACCGACATTAATTCCACGCGCGCGCTTTACTGGTGGAATTACAATTACACGCACAACGGAGTTGCAGGGACGGACACGATTTCAATAATTCCAAGGGAAGAGGGTGTTCTCCTTGCATTTGTACTCAACTTCCAGGCCCATGCCGGCTCACTTACGGTGACCCAGGATCCCTATGTATCGGTACTTGGTGCAGATCTTTCAAACTCAAGGCTTCTGTTGTACGGCACCAGCGTGATCAACTACGTCGCCGATCATGCAGTGTTCCTCGGGATCGGAATGCTTGCGGGTGCAGCTGCAGTCGGTATGATGTATCGCGGTTACAGGAAGAAGAAACCCCGGAATTAGTGTTCATCCAGGAGCCTGTATATCGAAGAAGCGATCGAGTCTATGAAACTGTCGCCGTATTTCTTCAGGAATTTCAGCAGGCTGTCCCTGTCAGTCACGCTTATGATGAGCGTGTCCCCTCTATCAGAAACCTGCAGTATTCCGTCTTCTGCCATCCTTTCCACATTTTTCCTGTATTTGCTATTGCCGGGTATCGGGAGGCCTGCATCGCCAGAGTCTGCAGCCCTGATGAGAAGATCTCGTGACTGCCAGTTTCTCAGGTGAAACGCCAGCATCCGATCCTGCGCCGAGTCCTGATCGATCGAAAAAAACCGCAACACCTTTCCATCCCTTCTGGAAGATATAAGCCCCTCTCTTTCTAACTGGTAGAGATTGTAATCCAGCTTTCCCACTGCGGAAGCAGTTCTTCGCTGGATCTCCCTGAAATGAAGCCCCGGGTTCTCACGGATGAGGTTTAGCAGTAGTTCCCTGAACGATCCACTTTCCTTCAATTAAGACATTCCTTTCAGGATCATGAAGTAAAAGACCGAAAGCACTGAAAATGCCAGCAGAATACCGGCATATGCCGGAAATGAAGCAATAAGGCTAAACCCTGCGAGTATCGTGTATACAAGGTACACAAGGACAATCAGGGAGATCAGGAACAGGGCCGACAGTATCCTCACCTTTCTTAACCTCATAACCCTGGCTGAACCGGCAAGGATAACGACATCAATTATCACGGACAGACCTAGAAGCAGGAAAAACAGATCAGCTAAATACTGGGTGTATGCCGTCATACCAAAAGGAATGAGGCATATCCGCTTAATTAAATGTCTCCCCTGATTCGCATTCCGGATGGATCTGGTGTGAGTTATGCCGGGTGCCCATTAGTTTGATATCTGAAGAGAATATTCGTTCACATGGATTCTGACGGCATGGAAGTCGATATCAAAGTTAGCGAAACCGGGTTTTGGATCAATTCCTTTCACACCACCGACAACGATATAATCCAGTATTTTTCAGCAGTAAGAGAGGAAAGGCGGGAGATCACGCTTGAAACGGTGATTAAAACCGGCGTGATTGCCCTCAGGAGCATAGCCACATCGGAAAAGGTCGATTACATTGAGAGAAGTTTCTCGGCTATGCTTGGCGACATAAGACATGAAATGGAACGAAAGTTTGGCACAGAGGGGGAAGTAAGGAACCTGATCGAAGGCTATTTCGGCGAAAGGGGGGTTCTTGCGGGCTTCCTTGATGCAAAGATCGGGAAAAACGGGGAATTCTTGAAGCTTGTCAATGACCTTGTCGGGCCGAACGGCGAGGTGATCCGCAATGTGTTTGATCCGGGAAGGCCCGGCAGCCCGCTCCATTCGCTCCGTAAAGAAATACTGGATTCCTTAAATGAAATGAAGAGCAAAATTGCCGTGAACGAGGAGGTCCAGAAGGTGAAGGAGAGGACTCCGCTGAAGGGAATTGAGTTCCAGGGGCAGGTTGGGTCCCTGCTTGCAGCAATTGCCCGCCCGCTGGGGGATGAAATCTCTGATCTGACCTCCACTCCCGGCAGGATAACCTCAAGCAAGAAAGGCGATTTCACTGCCAGAATTGGAAGTGAAAACCTTCAGATCGTAATTGAAGCCAAGGACTCCCCTTTCAGAACGGTCAAGAAAATAAGGGATGAGATGAAAGAGGCAATGGAGAACCGCAGTGCGGCCTATGGTATTTTTGTATCAAGGGCCGTTGAAGGCCTTCCGGATGAGACCGGCTGGTTCAACGAATATGACAACAGCTTTCTGGCCGTTGCCCTGACCTCGGAAACCTCGGAAATGATAAACCAGAACCTGATGGAGATCGCGTACAAGTGGGCGAGGCTTCGTGCCCTGTCATCTATTGCTTCCGGAGCTGTCATGAAGCCTTTGGATCTTGGCGAGAAGCTGTCTACGATTAAAGCTTCCATCGATCGCTTCAGGAACATCCGCACAAAGAGCACGGACATTGAAAAGGCCGTAAAGTCCATCAGGGAGGAAGTTGACGAAATCGAAAAACAGGTAATCGCCAGTCTCAGGGAGATACAGGATGAAATTGCCCTGAGTTAACTTCGCCAGTAATAGGTCGTGACATAGATATAATGCGCCGTCTTTCATGAAAGGGTTCGTTTCCCAGATGAATGGGAGTATTCTCCCCCGGACGGAAATCAGAATGGAATATAGGCGAGGAGGCATCTCGATTAGTATTGAGTCATGCAACGGAGTTTACGAGCCCTCCGATGATTCCATACTCCTTGCTGACAACGTGCTTCCCTCGGGAAGGATACTAGAAGTGGGCTGCGGCACAGGCCTGATCTCCATACTCTGCCGGAAGATGGGGCACCCCGTGGAGGCTGTGGACATCAACCCGGCTGCCGTTGAATGCACCCTGGCAAATGCAAAGCGCAACGGCATCGAATTGTGGGCACACGTAAGCGACCTGTTCAGCTCCGTCACCGGGAAGTTCGATACGGTAATTTTCAACCCGCCATATCTTCCGGTGGAGGAGGAAGTGCCCGGGTTTGAGCAGTGGGCCGGAGGGCCTGACGGCTTCAAGGTAGTTCGCAGGTTTCTCACAGATTTGCCACGCTTTATGGATAAGGGTGGAAAGTGCTATATCGTGCTGTCAGATTTGGCAGACATAGATCTGTTCATGTCCGAATCCAGAGATTTTTCGTTTCGAACTGTCGCTTCAACGAAGCTGTTCTTTGAGAGACTCCTTCTCATGGAAGTGAGTATCAGGGTAACCTGACAACATTTTCTCGGGTGGCCTGAATGGGAACAAATGACAAGAAAATAAAGGAGATCGAAGAGGAACTCAAAAAAACCCAGTACAACAAGGCTACGGAACATCACATTGGAATCCTCAAGGCCAAGCTGGCAAGGCTACAGCTGGAGGCTGAGACTTCAAGAACAGGTGGGGGGACGGGTTTTTCCATACCGAAGAGTGGGGATGCGACAGTTGCCCTGGTTGGCTTCCCTAACGTCGGCAAGAGCAGCCTGCTTAACTCCCTTACCGGCGCAAACAGCGAGGTGGGCAGTTTTGCATTCACCACCCTGAAGGCTATACCCGGCACAATGGAGTACAACGGGGCCCTGATACAGGTGATTGATCTACCGGGCATTATAGAAAATGCGTCCGCCGGAGCCGGCAGGGGACGGGAAGTCATCAGCATGGCAAGGAACTCCGACCTGATACTCATTGTCACGGACCAAAACGTTTCAGGCATTGAGAAAATTGAGGCAGAACTATACAGGGCAGGGATTGTGCTGAACAGATCAAGGAAGAATATCTCCCTCAAGAAAACGATATCCGGCGGCATAAAGGTGCACAAGCCTGCGGACGTCTCTGTGGACCATGGTATGATGTTTTCCATACTCAAGGAATTCAAGATAGTCAACGCGGATGTTTACCTGAGAGACAGCATCAGCGACAGTGATCTGATTGAGTATCTCAGGCAGAACACAGTCTACCTTCCGGCAGTGATCGCAATTAACAAGAGCGATCTCCCCCACAGCAATGAGTTGGATCGGTCTGTGTCAGAGAAGTTCAGGTTCGTCAGGGTGTCGGCATCTACCGGATCTGGCATCGAGGATCTGAAATCGCTGATCTTCACCTCCCTGAATCTGATAAGGGTGTACATGCGCGAAAAATCAGGGGTTGTCGACATGGAAAGACCACTTATACTTTCGCAGGGAAGCACTGTCAGGGATGTTGCCAGGAAAATTAACAGGGCTTTCATCTCGTCTTTCAGGTATGCAATCATTTCAGGCCCGAACAGAAGGTTTTCTGAGATGAGGGTGGGGCTTGACTATCTGTTGAAGGATTTTGACATAGTGACGATCATAAGCAGATCATAGTCACTTCTTCTCCACTGGTTCCCTCTTGAAGGTTGAATAAAGGACCTCGAAGAAAGTTGGCTTGCGGGTCTCTGCTTCAAGAAAATGCTTACCGCGATCGGAGACCAGGATCTTTATCCTGGCTTTCTTCAGCATGCTCCTGCAGCCGAATGTGAGGGACCCATGCGGGGCAATGACAACGTTTGCCTTCAGCCCTATGCATTCCCTGACAAAACCCTTCTTTCCCTTTCTCTTCACTACTGCCGGATTGCGGATCTGCACGGCAAGCTCCTTCTTGTCCTCATCGTATATGATCAGGTATTTTGCCGAGGCAAATGAATCAAGCTTCTCGTCACCGTTAACCGAGGTGCAGATCATGTTTCCCATTTCAGCACATGCATCGCAGTCTCGATTTAACTGTTACGCGCTATGGCAATGTGCAGGGTTCAGGATCGCGCTCTCATCTTATTCCTCTTGCTGGTTATGGCAGATCCTTCAGCCTCTTCGCAGGGAGGGTTGCCTTTCTCTTAAATGTGCGAATCCATCGGCTAGAGCATCCGCCACATCTGGAATGCGTCTGAAAGGTCGCTGTAATAGTAAAGCATTGTGGATGTTATTGAAAACCCGTGCCTGCGATAAAAGGAAATCGCCCCATCGTTATCCGTGCGCACCTCAAGCCTGACGCTGAGGTATCCTGATTTGCGGCAGATTTCGAGGAAACGGTCAAGCAGCATTGATCCCAGTCCGCTTCTCCTGTAGGCGTTCTCTACGGCAAGAAGAAGAATTCTTGCCTCAGTGATGCTGTACCTTGACCCGCAAATGAAGCCAGCAATTTCGTCACCGGCCATAAGAAGGATGAATCCCTCACGCCAAGACCGGTAAATGTCAAGAATCACCTTCTCATTGTATGTTTCAGACATCGACCTGTTGGCAAGGTCGGTAACCCGATCCGTGTATTTCTCGTCAAACTGAATAAAACTCCAGTCCAGACCCCCGTTATGCCTAGGTACCACCCTGCATCAACTGCTGTTCCCTTATCCGCCGTATCTCCATGTTATATGCATCTGCAATCTCTGCCAGCCCGATGGTTCCAACGACAGACTGCGGATCCCCTTCCTTTACCACCACCAGTTTTCCCTGGTCGCTCTTGACCAGTTTCTCCAGCGCCTGATGGACGCTTTCACCCTCCCCTATAGTCAGCGGGTGCGGGTCCAACACATCCGCCACAGACGCCTTGCCTGGATCAGCTGCCATGATGCTGTCCATTGACACTATCCCCATGAGAAGATTGCCGCTCTTGACCACTGCATTCTTGGTCTTGCTTTCCCTGATCCTTAGCATGACGTCGCTCAGCCTTGTGCTGGGTTCCACCCAGAGGTAATCCTTCTTCATAGCATCCCTAACTAGCAGATCGTCAAGTATAGGTTTCTCGTATTCGTACTTGTGTGCAGGTGAATAGGCTCTGGACAACACCTGGCTCCTGTAGATGCCATTGTCTCCTGTAACGAAGTATGAAATTATCGTGGCAACCATGAGGGGAAGGAAAAGTGTGTAGCTCTGCGTCATTTCCGTGCCCATTATGATCACAGAGAGAGGAGCCTTGGAAATTCCCCCGAAGAAAGCTATCATCCCGACAATTGTTATTTCAAGAACGCTCAGGAAAGGGAAAAAAGGTTGTATCACGACCCCGATGGAGGCGCCGACAAAACCGCCAATTACCATTCCCGGCGCAAAAACCCCACCGGAGCCTCCTGATCCAACCGTCAGAGAGGTGGCAATCATTTTGAGGAAAATAAGCGCTATAAGCATCCAGAGGGGAAAATAATATGGATCGAGAAATATCTCCTGGGTCCAGACATATCCCAGGCCAAGAACTTCGGGGAAATACATTGCCATAATACCGACCGCGAGCCCTCCGATTGCGGGCTTCAGCATCCTCGGCCCCCTTACCTTCCCGTTGAAAAACTTCGCCATCCCGTAGAATGTTTTCACAAAGAGTATGCCTGCTATGCCGGCCAGCAACCCCACCAGGATGTAAACGATCAGTGATGATGGATGCCCAAATCCGAGTGGGTAGGTGCCAGGTATGTAGAACAGGGGCCTGTATCCGAAAATGTAGCCAAAAATTGAGTATCCGACAACGGATGCTATGATTGAGGGAATGAAGGCTTCCACCTCGAAGTCCCTCCGGTAGAGTATCTCTGTGCTCAGCAGAGCTCCCCCCAGCGGTGCCAGGAAGATGCTCCCAATGCCGGCGCCGATTCCTGCGGCAACGGCTGTCCTTCTGTCCTTGTCGCTCAGGCGAAAAACGTCGGCTATGTATGAACCGAAACCAGCGGCAATCTGTGCAGTGGGTCCTTCCCTGCCTGCGCTGCCACCAGAACCTATTGTGATAGCAGAAGCGACTGTCTTTATTATCGGTACCCTCCTCCTCACCCGACCAGCCTTGTTGTGAAATGCATCAATTGCAGCGTCCGTACCATGCCCTTCTGTTTCGGGCGCGAATCTGTAAACCAGGTATCCGGAGGCCAGCCCTCCAATGGTGGTTGAGACAGGGATTAGCAGTTTCGACGGTGAAATGAAAAAAGAAGTCTGTGGGAGAAGGGTCGTGCTGGAGAAACCCGGGTTTCCCAGGTACGGAATGCTCTCCATTCCAACGTTCTGTGCAAGAAGGTAGGTAAAAAGCTCAATCGAGTAATAAATGACAAGGGCGCCAACCCCGGCAATTATACCTATGAACACACCCAGGAATAGCCATTTCTTGATCTCGCCGGTTAAAATCTGTTTTCGGATAGACCTGGCAAGATCAGGAAAAAAACCGTTCATTCATGGAGCGTATATATTCATTAAATTTAATATATGCCTGAGTCCCATGCGTTCTTCAGCCCACGCGACTCGAAGAATTCCTGCGCCTCGGCTCCCGGGTCATCCGATGACCTCATACCTGGGAAATAACGCCTGAATCCCGTGATTCTGCTGTCGAGTACTATTGATACCCCCTGATCCTTCTCGCTCCTGATGAGGCGGCCTATTTCCTGCCTGATTCTCACTGCGGCGGGGAATGTGACAGCCATTTCCCATCCCCTGCCGTACAGCCTGTCGTACAGCTGGTTCAGGGCTCTCTGCTTCACGTCAGGCTTCGGGAATGGGATGCCTGCGACTATGACCATTTCAAGCTGGTTTCCAGGGAAGTCAAGCCCCTCTGATATCCTCCCGCCGGAAACAGCCATAAGGGGCTCAGGGCCTTTCCGGAAATCCGCGATGAGTTCCGATATTTCCTCCTGTTTCATTTCTTTCGATTCCATCAGGTAAGGAAATGCAAACCCGCTTGAAGTGACCTTCTCCATGACCGAATGCGATGGGAAGAAGATGATGCATTTCCTGTTCACCTGCAATATTATCTTCTCTATCATGCCCCTCATCCTTTCAGCCTCAGCTTCGTCAAAGGTCTCGAACCTGGTGGAGAAATCATTGCTGTAAAGCAACAGGTGGTTTTCCGGCGGGAATACGTCGCTTATGACCATCTCACCCGCGTCGTCGAAGCCCGTGATGCGCTTATAGGCATCCGTGGGTCTCAGGGTACCGGATATGTGGATGGATTTTGATTCTCTCAGGGGCTTGAGAACTGCTGCTGGATCCAGGCACATGATGGACAGTGAAGTGCCCCTGTCCCTGGAGATCACGTTGATAAACGTGTCCTCGTCCAGTTCCTCCATGGCAAGGAGCCTCGTCGTCAGGGCCTGCACCGAGGATCTTGGGATCTTTCCATCCCTTTCCATAGACGACGCAATGTTCTCACCTATGATGTCAAGCCTCGATATCATGTTATGAATGTCGTTGGATGATAACCTGGACGCAAGCATGAGGTTCTCCATGAATTCCGTGGATGATATTCTGGCCTCATCCTGATCCCTGAGATAATCCCTGCCCATGACCAGCAGGGAATCTCTCACGTACTCGGTCAGATCCGATCCGCGAATCCCCCTGTCAAGCTCAGGATCACCAAACCTCTTCAGCTCTGATTCTGCCATGTCAACTGATTTCTCGGTAATGGAGAACGATGCGACGTTTCTTGCAAGGTCGGGGAGGTTGTGTGCCTCGTCCATGACCAGCAGCAGCTGGGAACGATCTATTCCCCACTGGCTGAGGAATCTTTCGGCTATCCCGTAATTGAGGAAAAAGGCGTAAGGTGCGACAACAAGTTCGGCATTCTTTAGAGAAGCCTTAATGGCTTCATAAGGGCAGATCTCTTTCGCTATCCCAAAGTTCACTATCTCTTCCGCAGACAGGTATTCGCCAAGTATCCTGGATTGAGTTTCCGTCGATCTCATCCTTTCGTTGTAAAACCTGCATGCTTCAGTTCTGCCCTCCTTCACAAGGAGTTTTCTGTGAGTGCAGAACTTTGAAAGCGATTCCGGGGAAAAGTCCTTTTCACCTGAAATTTCGCGGTAAAGCAGGCACATGTTTTGCCGGCCCTGGATTGGTGCTGCCTTAATGCGCAACACACCGGAAAGCTTCTTGAGGTCCCGGAAAACATTCTCCTGCTGCGTATTGGTTCGCGTCAGGTAGAGGATTTTTGCCTTGTGAATCCTTGCGTAACTGATCGCACTGATAAGCGCTATAAGGGTCTTTCCGGAACCTGTCGGTGCTTCAAGCAGAGCGGCGTTCTTCGTTTCAAGCGTTCCGGTTATGAACTTTATGGCCTTTCTCTGGTAATCCCTCAGCGGAAAATTGATTTCCCCGGTGATAACAGAGCCATCGGCAGACATGTTCTAAAGTATAACGACGGCCCTCACGCCGTTGACCATCCTGATCTCGGGTATCAGGGATGAGTCTATCGGGCGATCGGTGACAATGACGGCCCTCGGATCGCTGGAAATCTCCGGGTCGTCAACAATCACCTGCCTTACGTTTATTCCCTCCCTTGCAATGATTCCAAGAACGCCGGCTACTATTCCAGGGATATAGGCTGATATTGGAATGATTTCTATAGCTCCAAAACCCATGTCGCGGCTTGCCACTCCAAGGTTGGGAAGCGGCATCAGCCTGGAGAACATGGGTGAAAGTACGCTGTCCTCAGTAATCTTCCTGGAAAGTTCCAGTATGACACGCCTGTCGGTATGCAGTCCACGGGCCACGGCGTTTGACTTGATCTCTATGTTTCCAGAGTAAAACCTTGCTGACCCCTGTTCCCTTCTTACCGATATGCCGCTGGATATCAGGGCCTTGATGGCCAGCAGCTGCGAAGGGCTTCTTTGGAATTTCTTTTCCAGGTACTTCCAGAACTCCATGGATATATCAGACCGGTGCCACGTCGCTTATGCCGTCCTCTCCCACCTGGATGACGGCCTCTCCTTCCGGCAGGTAAGGTGAGTCGACCAGCCTTGCAATTCTCTTTCCTGCCTTGCTCTTTCTAAGGTACACCCTGAAAGTGGCAGTGTGCCCGACTATGTTTCCCCCTATCGGTGCAGTTGGATCCCCGAAGAAGACGTCTGGTCTGGCAGAAACCTGGTTAGTTACTGCCACAGCCGCGTTGTATATAGTCCCAAACCTCAGGAGGTCGTGCATGTGCCTGTTAAGAAGCTGCTGCCTTTCTGCCAGCGACCCCCTTCCCATGTATTCGGAACGGAAATGGGCTGTAAGGGAATCCACCAGCAGCAGGCGTATGGGAAATTCCTTTGTCATTTCTGCCGCCTTCTCCCCAAGCAGGATCTGGTGATGGGAATTGTATGCCCTTGCCACATGTATGGATTTCAGCACTTCTTCCGGATCAATCCCCTTTGCCTTGGACATCTGGACTATCCTCTCAGGCCTGAAGGTGTTCTCCGTGTCTATGAGGAGAACGTGAGATCCGAATCCGCCTTTATCAACAGGCGTGGTGGCATTTACTGCGAGCTGGTGCATGATCTGTGTCTTCCCGGACCCGAATTCCCCGTAAAACTCCGATATTGACTGGGTTTCTATGCCTCCACCGAGGAGATCATCAAGCGCCTTGCTCCCCGTGGTGAGCTTGCTTATTTCTCTTCGTCTTTCCAGTATCTCCTCGCCAGTCTCAAAATTGCCAACGTCAGCCATTTTTCTGGCGGCGACTATAATCTTGGATGCTATGCCTTCTGCTATCCCGCTAACTTCAGCTAGATCCTTGGGTGACGCGACTGCCAGCGTCATCATGTCATCATAGCCGGCCTCCCTGAGCTTCTCTGCAGTGGCTTCGCCCACACCAGGGATATCTTCTATTGATAGCTGCTTCACGGGTTCCTTTTCTTCCTTTTCCTCTTTCTTTCTTTCTGCCAAGTTCAAATCACCGTTCCCCTGATTCCGAGGGTTCTGTCCGTCTTTTCTATGGAGTCCTTCCCGGAATGGGTCTTCATCGCTGCCCTTACCGCATCAACGTTTTCCGGTATGACGTCGCTTTCCTGGTGGACTGCCTGGATGTACCTTAACTTGTTGCCTGAAACCGTAACGCTCTCCCTCCAGATAGGTATTTCGTAAAGATCTGAGCGATCCCTTCCAAGTTCCCTCGCCATGTCCATAACCTGGGCTGTCGATGATCTCCCGTCCTTTCCGCTGATCAGCATGATTCTATTCCTCTTTTCCCATTCAGCGAGCACATCCTTTTTGTCAGCTTCCCTGGAGAGGATCACCTGAACGACGTGGACATGCATAAGGGTAGTTGGAACCTTTATGGCTATGGTATCGACGTCGATGTCCCCCATTACCGTTTTCAGGTCAGGAGCATGATGGGAGGGGATCTTCAGGCTGGGTTCCACCGCATTTATGGGCCCTTTCTTGCTGTCGTTCTGGTCGGTCGCCCTCCTCAGAAGCGTTGCATCTACCTTCTTTATCCCGAATGCCTCCGCCAGTGGAGAGAGCGTTCGTGCAAGCCCGGTGGTGTTGCATGAAACGACCCTGACTCTGTTCTTTCCAACGGCCCTATCGAAATTGGCATATGAGTTGAAGCTTACCTCTGCAACTTCCTTCTCCTCTCCTCCCTGGAATATTGCCTTGATCCCTGCCTTCCTGTAAATTTCAGAATTCTTCTCCCCTGTGCCTTCAGGGGTGCAGTCGATGATGATGTCGGATTTTCCGATGAGATCATTCAGTGTGCCTTTCGCTGTTATACCTTCCTTTTCAAAGTCAGGCAGCCTGGAGGCATCGGGCACGTATAGGTTGAAGTTCAAGCGTGCAAGCTTGGATACGTAATCGGGAGAGTTCTTCACGATTCCGACAACCTGAATGTCGTCCTGCTTTGAAAGGGCAGTGGCGACTCTTCTTCCAATGGTTCCGAATCCGTTTACTCCTGCTTTTATCATATAAATCATAAGTGTTTCGGACTATAAATCGGCATTGTTTTGGGTTCAGTTACCTGCAGAATGCGTGGAATGGCTCCTGAAAAGTAATTTGTAATACCTTCTGTTTCAGGTGGGTGAAATTACCGGTCCTTCTGCTGGTCGCCATACTCGCCTCCACAATTCCTTTCCATGCTCCCCATGCAATCTCCCCGCAGGCATTTTCTCCCGAAGAAGGGCAGACTACCCTTGCCTATAATTTCTCAAGCCTTCCTGCAGGCGGCATCCCCGCGAATAATTCCTGGATAAGCTTCGGAATGAGCGGATCGGATAACATTTCCTATTCCATTCAGTCGTATGGAGGCTTTAATGGCCTCAATATCAGGACTGATTCCTACACGCTGGACTCGTACCTCAACATGTCAGTCAGCGTTCCTGCAGGCTATTCCATGACGGTCAATTTCTCGTGGAGCGATCAGCAGAACGGGGCATTTACCGAGGACAACATTCTTTTCGGCAATGCATCAGCTGCGGCATGCACCGATGTCAGGTTTGGCCCTTACAACGGATTCCATACGCAGATCATTCATGATTCCGGCATCCTCTATCAGGAAGGGAATTTACCGTTCTCATCAGACGTGATCAGTATGGATCAGGTGAATTTTCCAAATTCCGCGGAGTACTGTATTTTATCTCCTGCCGGCGGGGATAGCTTCCCGGTACCGCTTTCAATGCAGGCTTTGTCGGGGAAGCTGTTCCTCAGCGTTGGCGGCGAAATTTCGAATCTCACTATTTACAGCATCTCCCTGCAGAAGGAGCAATCTTTCGCTTTTTCCACCGCGCAGGTTGGCGGACATCCCGTTTATTCCAGCATTCCCGCTTACTTGAGGCCTGTTGCTGACTGGAATGCCAGCTTAGTCATGCCGGAGGTAAATTCCATATTCATTCCATGCTACAATGGAACTTTATTCGATTTCAACTATGAGAACATGACATTTTTCAGGCTTGAATCTGCCCCTTTACATGACCAGGGTTACAGTTTCATTGAATCTTTTCGTCATGGAGATTCTGCCTGTTTCCTGTTTTCGTGGACAGGCGGTTCTTACCTTATTTCCCTCTGGGGGAATCTCTCTGCCAGAATATACTATTATTCCGGGTCCCTGGACGCCACCAGCGTTGTCTTTGGAATGGATAGTAACTTCTCGGCATTCAGCAAGATGGGAATTCAGCACTTTTCCTACAGCTTCAAGCCGGAGGGAAATACCAGTCTGCCATCCTTCCTGAGGAATTACACCCTTCTGGCAACCTGCATGGAATCGGGCCAGTTCTCAGCCTTCCTGACGGATTTCTCCAGCGGGTATAAACTGACTGTTGACCGGTCTGGTGCAATAAACCTTACCGCTGATACGTTCCCAAAAGCACAATTTTCAGGAATCGTCTCCATTGTTTCCACAACAGTTTCCAACTCGAACTCAACTTCGGTTCTTGCACTTGCCGAGAATGACTCTGCCCTCAATTCTCAGATGCTGTATTATGCTGGAGTGCTTATTTTCCCATCTCGTGGAACTGTAGCAGCCCTCCCAGGAACTGAAATTCTCGCATCCCCGTTCGGCATGGTCGATCTTGCATCGGGAATGTTTATCAACATCACAATGAACAGCCGGGCAATAAATTCTGCATTTGGCGATAATGGATCGGGCACTATCTGCGTTGTTGCGGGCACGGTGGTCTATGTCCTGAACGCCAGGCTGCCCACGCCAGTCCAGGGGTCGCTTTCTTTCAGGTCTCCCGGAAATCTCCTGCTACGGGGGAACAGTACCATTGATCTGCCCGTAAACAGCACCTCCCCGTACACGACAACGCTGTCGATCGATGGTGAGATTTTCAGAAGCAATTCTCCACTGGTGCATGTAAATACTTCAAGCATTCCATCAGGCAATTACACGTCAGTCATTTCCATAGGCAATTTGCAGGGGTTCCTCCTGAATGCCAGTGTGCTTGCCAGGGTGGATCATTACTCTCCTCTTTTCACCCTTTCTGCCGGAAATTATTCCTATGTGTCAAACGGTTCGGTCATTTACTACAATATCACGGATCCATGGATGATTAAGATCCTTTCTGCGTCCTACGACGGAAAGACGCTTAATCTGAATTCTACGGGTTACGTCAACCTTTCGGGAATAGACGTGCCGGGATACGTGTATCTCAATTTCACTGCCAGAGATTGTTTCGGATACGAGTTTCATTTCAGTTATGTGCTGGACGGTGAAGTTATCAGCAAGGAAAATTTCACCACTTCCCTCAGGTCTGGGAATATTTCCGCCTCATATGAGAATATATCCTGGACTAACCTTTCCTGGGCCCAATACTACGTTGTCAAGGTCGGATCTGCTGATTCAATAATCCACTCAAATTTCACAATGCTGAATCTGAACGAGGGGAACCAGACAGTCAGCCTCTACGGAGTTTCATTTTCCGGGCAAACTGTGCTGCTTCGGTCTGCATGGATCAATGTAATTGGCTATCCTCCATTGCTTAACCTCGTTCTTCCAGTGATCAACTGCTATTCATTCTTTGGAAATTCTCCAAACAACAGCCTTGACATTGATGCGTGGACAAATATCACAAGCACCATCATGGTGAAAGTCATTCATCAGGGGGTCACCCTCTTCAGCATGAAATTCTCAGACTCAGCCAACTTTAGCTTCGGCCCGGAAGATCCTGTTTTTTCGATCAACGGAAACTATACTGTGCTGGTGAATGCGACTTCGCCAAGCGGTACGTTCGCCGTGAGAAGCTTTTTCCTGCGGGTAAACAACACTATTCCATCGGCGCCGGAGCTGCCGCAGGCACTGTATTCCAACACTACCACTCTGCACATGTCGCTTCCCGGGATTTACAGATATTCAGTGATCCTGACTTCTGGAAACTTCACCGGCACTGAGAACTTCTCCACTGGAAACATGTCTGTTCTGTTCCCCTACATTAACGAAAGGTACACCGTGACAGTCTGGAGGTATTCTGACTCAGGAAACTCAAACTACTCCTCCGTTGTCGCTCTCGCCTATGATTTCCGGCCAGAGATATCGCTGAGAGCATCCAGCAGTACCCTCATAGCGTCGCCGTTCGTTAACCTGACCTATTCGTTGAGCGATCCGGTTCCTCCGGCCACTGTTCTGTTGATGGAAAACGGCAGATCGGTGGAAAACCTGTCCACTGCATCCGGAAATGTCGATGTGCATCTTGAATCAAACGGGATTTACAATTTCACAATTATGGCCCTTGATCTATGCGGAAATTTCAATATGTCCGAGAATGTCACGATCCAGAATCTTTACTTTTCCGACGTGACATCAGCTTCAATAGGGTCCTCCTCCCTGTTTTCCGCCTGGGAGTTCACTGCAGGTCTTGAAGGCGTTATCACGCCAGAGGTGCAGGTACAGTGGTACGTGAACGGAAAATACGCAGGCAAAAGTACGGTGCTTAGCGTTGATCTCCCCATAGGCAGAAGCAGCATCGAGTTGGTGGTGCTCTTTGACGGCCGATCGTATGCAAGCAGGACAACCGTAGAGAATTACGGGTACCTTCCGCTTGTCGCGCCTGCTTCGGCATTCCTTTGCTGGATTGCGCTCTTTGCATTCTACGGGAAAAGGTCAGATGAGCAGATCACTGCACTCATAATGGGTTCCATGGGAAAACCCCTGAAGGAGGTGTCCCGGAAGGCTGCCCGAACAGGATACAACAGGCTTGCGTTCAGGAGAACACTGAATCGGCTGAAATCACACCATAGGATAGCAGTCCTGGACGATCCTGACGGAAACCTGTATGTTATGGAACCATGGCTGAACAAATAAAATTATTTAGCTCGATTTGTTCAGCCATGCCTAGATGAGATCCTCAAAGATTGCGATTCTTTCAGTCCTGGTGCTGGTGATGCTACTGGCAATTCCATCCATTTCAGCCGCTTCCACCCCCACGCTCAACCCTCCGCCGAGCACGCTCCCTGGTATTACGTATTATGTGGTGGGGTCACAGGGGACTCATTACACGATTACAGATGTACAGTGGAAAGCATTGTTCAGCAATATCATAGACAATTCCAGCTATATCAGTTACAACTGGAGCAGAAACCTTACGCAGTATCTCATAATATTCGATCTCAACTACACCGGCCTGAATCCATACGGCATGGCCTTTGTGTCAGCTCTCATGTACATAGGGTTTGATTCGGTTGCCAATATGTCAAAGGCTTTCAACATGACCAAGAACCTGAATTCACAGATTTCCGGCTATACAAACATACAGGCACTTGATGCTGGCGCATATCCTGGATATTCCTGGTCTGTCCCGATAACGAACAATAGTGGCATGAACATTATCTATTTCGGCATTCTGTTCGCCGTAGTGGCTTCCATAGTCATTCTTTACTATGTGTTCAACCGCAACAAGTAGGCTGTTATGGTTAGGAAGAAACTGGTGGTGGGCGTTACCGGTGCGTCCGGCAGTGTACTGGCTTACAGGCTTCTGAAGCTTTTGAAAGGCCATGAAGTCCACCTTATAATGAGCGAGAATTCCAGCAAGGTATTCACCTTTGAAACCGGAAAAGAGGTCGCAGAACTGGAGCAGCTGGCAACCAACAGTTACGACGATTCCGATCTCGGTGCAAGGGTGAGTTCAGGAAGTTTTCTCTTCGATGCTTTTGTCATAATTCCCTGCTCAATTTCAACCCTGTCCAAGATTGCCTCCGGCATTTCCGACTCTTTGATCACCAGGGTCGCGTCGGTAGCCCTGAAGGAAAGGAGGAAATTCGTGGTGGTGCCCAGGGAGACCCCATTGAGTTCCATCACCCTTGAGAACATGCTCAAGCTGTCAGTCAACGGAGTGTCGGTGCTTCCTTTCATGCCGGCATTCTACACCAAACCAAAGTCTGTTGAAGACATGGTGGATTTTGTGATCGGTCGCGTACTCGACCACCTCAACATAGAGAACGATCTGACGTCACGCTGGTCTGGTATGTGAATCTTACAATTTCCAGATTTACGAGCGAACGTTTAATTTAAGGCTACTACTTTCTTGTAACTGCTGCCTATGCGACTCGTTGAAGGGAAGAAATTCTCTGATTTTGTAGTGGTCGTTCCTGACGACGATAACGACCTCTGGTACCTGTCCAACATAATTGTAAGGGGGGACTCTGTGGGCAGCGTAGTATTCAGGAGAGAGGAAAGGAAAGAGGATATGATCAGGGCAAAGGAAACTGATCGCAAACCGGTACACATCATCATCGTAACTGAAAAGCTGGAGTTCATGAGCTTCACGGACAAGCTGAAGGTGCTTGGTGTGGTTACTGAGGGCCCGGAAGACCTTATGAATGAGCACCAATCCATCAACATTGCTCCGGGAGACAGGATTGAGATAAGGGATAAGAGATGGGATCAGGCTTCCAGGCATATGCTTAACGAAAGCCTTGAAAGAGTGGACAGGGGAACGGTATTTGTTGCGCTTGATGATGAATCCAGTTCGATTTTCCAGCTCAGGACGTATGGTATAAATGTCATTGCAAAACTGTACTCAGGAAAGAGCGGGAAGATGTTCGAGTCAAAATTCGATGAGAAGGGATATTTTGAGGAGATCGCAGGAGCCCTGCCGAGAACCGGCATCAACACTCTGGTCATTCTGGGGCCAGGCATGACAAGAAACCGGCTGAGAGAATATCTGTCCGGCAGGAATTTACCATTCAGCATTGAATCTTTTCCTTCCGACAGAACTGATGAGGGATCTGTATATGCATTCCTTCAGTCCGACGAGGCTGAAAGGATAGTGAGCCAGAGCAGGCTCGCAATCGAGCAGAAGCTTCTCGAAAGCTTCCTGAAAGAGGTCTCAAGGTCTGGAAGTGCAGCATACGGATTTGACACCGTCAAAGATCTCCTTTCGCGATCTGCTGTCGACAAGGTGCTGATAACAGAGGATGAGTTCCGGACAGATCGCGGCAGGGAGATCCTTGATCTGGCGGAACAGACCGGGGCAGAACCTTTCATATTCAGCACCAGGGATGATCCTGGGATAGTGCTGGGAAAGTTCGGAAGGTTTGCGGCCCTCCTTCGCTACAGGGTAAATTACTGAAGCTGGAAATTGGTTAGCGTGCAGCAGAATTCCCGGAAAGCGAATTCTCTTTTGTCTAAGAAAGATAAATATAAGTTCGGAGCCTAAAGGGCGAGAACGCTCCGATGGTGTAGTCCGGCCAAGCATACCGGCCTTTCAAGCCGGCGACCCGGGTCCAAATCCCGGTCGGAGCATCATAAGTTTAATTCTGCTTATCATTAAGCCCTCGCCTGGGTTTCTAGTGCCTGCGCCATGGATGAGGCGGACATTTTTCCGCGGTGGAATAATCATACGCTAACTGTATTGCATCAATACGTTCGTGCCAGAGGCAAAAGCCGCTATTTGTCCGCGTAATCCGATGTTAGCGTACTGCTGAGAGCCACAGGGATTTCAGCGCTGGCAGCGGCGATCCCTTTCGTGTCTTTCTCGAAAATTCCGTCCATGCACTGAGGTTGTCATGCACCTTACCTATTCCATCTATGGAAACGAAATGAAACCTGTGCAATCCTAAACCTACTTTAATGGCCTTTCATCATCCAACTGTTCGTGACTATGGAAGTGAAGAACCTGCCTTGCGACAGTCTAAGGATTTCCGGAAGGTTCCTGCGGAGATATGGCTACCCTTCCCCCAACCCCATTTAGGAGACACAAAAATCGACCTTAATTTACAGCACGAGGTTTTTTAAAAATCTCGTTAGAGTATAATTAAATAGGTACATAATATTTATCTATATGGAAACCAAACACAGTATTATTATATCAGGAACAAACTTCAGCAGGAAAGGCATCAATGGCAGCAATAATAGCTTGAAAATTTTCTCGACCCTGTTGATCATTCTTATCATGCTGTTTTCATCTCTGGCTTTCTTTCCTGGTGGATCACACTATCAGGCGGCCACACCATCAGCCGGTTCAGTTAGTTCAAAGGCGCCGCCATTACATCCACTGAGTCATTCATTCACCAGCGAGAGTACAACCTCGCGGGGCTCTGATTCCACCGTACTTTCAACTGCAGAATATCCTCTGGATCATCCAATTATGAAGGTTAGCTCTGATTCTCACAGCCTGTCTCCTGCAGGGCTTTATTCCATCACCTTCGACGCCCACAACATTACCGCGGGTACACCATGGGCTGTTGAACTAATGAATTACAGCCAATATTTTGAGCAGTTCTTCGGGCATTATACATTCAGTTACGCGTACTATGACTTGAGCACTTCTTCTTCCATGACAGCTTACATGGCGCCAGGCGTTTATATGATAATTGCAGGACCATATAATCCGGCAGCTATTGAAGGGATTCTCAACGTAACATCCTCTTCGCTTACGGTTAGTCTTTACTTCCAGCCGGTATACAAGGTGTCGCTGACAGAGACAGGCCTGAGTGCCTCATCCAGCTGGAATGCAGCAATATCGGGGAACTCAGCTTTGTACCTCAATACAAGCTCCACGCCCGCGATGACCGCTTATATGCCAAACGGTACCTATCACGTTCAGGGAATATTTAAGAACGCCTCCTTTTCCTCCGGCACGCTTTATGTGAATGGCTCACAGACATCAATGAGCGTAACCTTTCCACCTGTGCATAAAGTGACGATTGCACCCACAGGGCTGAATACAGGCAGGACTTGGGAGCTGGAAATATCCACCGTCGACGGTAGCGTTGGATATACCAACACTTCCTCAACTGGCTTAATGATTGCCTATCTGCCAGTCGGTTATTACTACTATAACGCTGGAAGTTCCCACGCCATCTTCCTGAGTGGGAGCCTGGTTGTTACAAGTTCCGGGGCGTCGCTATCTCTGAAATTTCCAACATTATACGTGGTAGACTTATTATTCGGACCCATAAATGTTGGATCGTTTACGTTTGTTGGCCTTTTCAGAATCTTGTCTAACTTCTCGGCGTTTGAGTTCTCATATTTCGAAAACTTTACCATCGGAACAGGCAATTTCTCCATGCTCGCATACCTTCCCAATGGGACTTATAGTTTCTCAGTGGATATCAATGGCATAAGTATGGCAGAATATTTTGGCGTGACCGGCCAGAACATAAACGTCCGGCTAACCATCCCGACGTTATACAAGGTCACGATCTCCGAGACAGGCCTGAAAGCAGGATTGGAATGGTCCGTGCAGGTTTCCAATAGTTCTTCCAGCATTTCAACCTCAAACAGCAGCACCGGGTCTGCCATGACGTTTTACCTTCCGGCGGACACATACAATTACTCTTACATGGAAGGCGTCTATACCGTAGATAAGAACCTGAAGTTTAACGTGAACAATGGACCGTTAAATTTGCAGGTTGCACTCCCTTCACCTTACAGATTATATGATGCAACCTTCACCGCTAAGAGGGTACCACCGATTGACCACTGGACATTGTTTATTTCCAACAAGAACGGTTCCGTTTCCGTAAACGAACCGTCTATTACGGGTTCAACTTTCAACACCGCACTGCCCAATGGCTCCTATAACTACACCCCGATCTTATTATCTCCCACCGGGCAGATTACCAGCCTTGGACAATCCCAGATCACTGTGGCGGGTGCAAACCAGTTGATTCTGATAGATTTCCCGGTTCTCTACTCAGTCGCTTTCACCGAACGGAACCTTGCGCCGGGATACTTCTGGGCGGCAACATTATCCAACGCCTCAGGTACAACTACTCTGTATAACTTTACCAACTTGAGTTCCATGACTATGTCTCTGGCGAACGGCACCTATGACTATGCCATAGTAGTGGAAAGCTCTAACCCCCAATATACCAATCCGCAATCAAAGTTTGCCTTCCTGCCGGTCACGTTTGCTATAGCCGGCACTTCACGGACATTCAATGTGAATATGCCTGAATTTTATGATGTGAATTTAACTGAAACTGGTTTGAATGCGGGTTTCGCGTGGTCGGCGTCTGCAAATAACACAGATTCAAACACAACTGCATCCGGAAGCTCGGAAAACACCCATCTGTCACTGGCGTTGCCGAACGGCACTTACAGTTATCGCGCATATGCGGGTTTGGTTCCGGTGGCATCTGGTAGCATAACCGTGGCTGGTTCAAACAAGTCCCTAAGTGTTACCCTAAATTATGTGTACAGCGTGACTTTCATCAACAGGGATACGTCTTCCATTGCGAGTTGGTCCCTCACCATTGATACGCTCAGCGGTTCCGGGCAGGTGATACAGTTGGCCCAGGGTCTCTTTGAAGGTATATCCTCCTATGATGCCGCTTTGACTAACGGAACATACGAGTATAGTGCGTACACCAATGGCAGCTCTTTGAGCGGCTATGTGACAGTCTCTGGCTCTTCCCAGATCGTTCATCTGAAATTTTTCAACTTCTACCAGATCCTCTTCCAGGAAACGGGTCTGCCTGCAGGGCAATCGTGGTATGTTAATATCACCGGCTATTACTCCGGCCCGTTGCAATCCGGAAGTTACTATTTCAACCTCTCCAACGGCACACACTATTACACTGTGCAGGATTCGGATACTGCCTCTTCCCCCTCTATATCATCCGGATATCTCAGCGTGTCTGGTGCTTCTAAAACCGTTTCCATAACGTTCAGCGGGGTGTCTTCTGCCACTTATTCGGTAACTTTTGATGAGACGGGCCTTCCTTCTGGCTACCTGTGGTATGCGAACATCACCGGAGAAAATCCGTTGTCGTCGACGTCTTCGAGCATATCCACAAGCCTTCCAAACGGGACTTACAGCTACACCATTGCTAGCTACAACAAGTCGTATGCTCCTCTGGCCGCATCCGGATCCTTGAGTGTGAGCGGAAAGGCAGTGACCCAGAATGTCAAGTTCAATCTTTACACGTATGCCGTCACCTTCTCGGCAAGCGGATTGGGGGCAGGGGTGAAGTGGTTCGTCAACATTACCGGACAGCTTTCCCTAAACTCCACCACAAGCATCATAACTGCAAACCTTCCCAATGGGAGCTATGACTACACCGTGGCATCTGCTAATGCGTCCTACTCGCCATCCAAAGCCACGGGCAATTTTACTGTGAACGGTAAGAGCGTGAGCGTGCCAACGATCGCCTTCGTTGCATCATATATGGTGACATTCACCGAATCAAACCTGCCTCTGCCCACTGAATGGTACGTGAATATCACCGGACAGCCATCGCACTCGTCATCCGGGGCGACGATCAGTGTTGCACTTCCAAATAGCACATACACGTACACTGTCGCAACCTCAGACAAAGGCTATGCCCCCACATCCTATACCGGTTCTGTCCAGGTTAACGGCGCTCCCGTGTCAGTGTCCATTAAATTTGAACCCTACACTTACGCCGTCTCATTCTCTGAGACCGGGCTACCGTCCGGGACTGTGTGGTATGTGAACGTGACTAACGCGTCCGGCAGCTCAAACTCTCATTCTGGCACTGGAACAACTATTGGTTTCCAGCTGATCAATGGAACCTATTCATATTCCATATCGTCCGCCGATAAAGTCTATTCAGCTACAGTTGAGACCGGTACGTTCACCATATCTGCTAAGGCATATTCGAAGAACGTGACATTCGAGAAAACCTATGCTGTAACATTCAATCAGTCAGGCCTTCCCGCCGGGGTGAATTGGTGGGTGAATATAACAGGACGGACCAGCCTGGAATCCACTGGGCCGAGTGCAGAGATAACGCTGATAAACGGCAATTACACATACATGGTTTCGGCTGAAAACAAGGATTACGCACCTGTAAATCCGGCCGGAAAATTCAGTGTCAGCGATGCAAATATTACTGTCTCGGTGGCCTTCAGCCTTGTCACATACAGCGTAGTGTTTACCGAAACGGGTCTTCCTTCAGGCAACCAGTGGTATCTCAATATGTCGGGGAAAACCTATACCACCCTTTCCTCTTCCATCTCCGTAAGCCTGCAGAACGGTACCTACAGCTTCACCGTCTCCAACATGACAAACTACTACACCTTGCAGTATTCCGGCAGATTCGTCGTAGACGGGAAAAATATCACTGAAGCTATCTCGTACTTGCACTATGCATATATAACGGGCACAGTGACCCCTTCCAATGCGACCGTAAGTATCAACGGAAAAGACATTGCCCTGGCTTCTGGATCGTTCAATGTGAGCGTGACCGCAGGTTCATACAGTTTGATCGTCGCACTTAAAGGATACACCACCTATTACCTTAACTTCTCTCTTAACGCTGGCCAGGTCAAATCGGTTTCCGTAAGCCTCAATCTGACTAAAATTTCACCCTCTCCACAGACCAATATTGATGTGTATTATATCATAGCGGGAATCATTGCCGTGATCGCTGCAGCCGGCATTGCAGTGTTTATAAAGAAAAGAAAGTGATCTGCTTCCAGATCACTTGTTCATTTTTACATACTTATAGAATTTCTCTCTATATTTCAGCATTCCACTATTTTCTCCAATGAATAACCTTACGCATAGCAGTATCGCCGTCTCCTAATCGGAATCCTGCATACACTTCAGTGGAAACTTTAATGACTCTATATCCGGATCATTTTCTCGGGCTTTTACCAGTTGCTCCACTACAACCTGCGCCTCTTCCAGATGAAATATGCTGTGATTGCCGAGGAACCTGCCACGGCTGCAACCGCACCTAAGAGTACACCGGTCGAAAGGCTGAATCCCTGAGCAGGTACGGGGTAATACCCGGTTTCGTTGCTGATGTAAACATTGCTCGAGATCTGTGAAAGGTTAAAGGTGGAACTGCCGCTGCTGGCATATGGGAGATCAGAAACGGGATATTGTAGACCAACGGGAAAGAAACCCCCAACGTTGCTGTAGTTCAGCGATTTGTTTGTGCTGTTCACCAGGGAATTCGGGATTAGGGCAAGCTGGGACCGGTTCCATGCCATCGGGGGCCTGGCGATATTCCCGGTGCTGTAAGGCTGATTGAAGTTGAACATATCCAGAGGTAAGTTTGAGTCCAGAACCAGTTTGTTGAGAGCTGGCATGTTCCAGTTGTAGTCAATGAAACCCAGTATCGAAGTGTGGCTCATCACCGTGTGAGAAACATAGCCTTCCTTTGCATATGGTGAAATCAGGATAAATGGAACCCTGAAACCCAGTTGCTCTCCACCAATTACCGGAGGTGCAACCTGGTCATAGTATCCTCCCCCTTCGTCGTAGGTGATCATTATGGCCGTGCTGCTCCAGTAGCTGCTTTCCATGATCAGGTGAACGATATAGAGGATCCACAGTTCCCCTATCAGAACGTTGAATGGAGGATGCTGGCTTTCAATTTCTATTGTTCCGCCTGAAATAGGAGAAACCCAGGTAATGTCGGGGAGGGTTCCTGACTGAATTGATTTGACAAAATCGTTCCATGTGCCTATATCGGCGGCATGTGAGCCTATCCCATAGACCAGGTTAAGAGGCTCCTCACCCAGGGATGGATTTTGGAAGTAATATCCCCATGAAACTCCATGGGAGTCAAGTTCACTGAAAATTGTATCAGAATACAGAACATACGGCGGGGGAGACTGATCTGTAGTCAGCGGGGTGAAACCCGAGATGCTGAATAGCCTGTTTGGCAACGTCATGCTCAGCATTTCGCTGAAGTACATGTCACCCATTGCGTATTGCTGGGCGATCATCCACTCAGGGCCCATCTGTGAAGCGGTGAAGTATGTCATCGAACTCGGCCCGGATCCATTGATGAATCCGTTCATATGGCCGTTATTCCAGTCAGTGTGGTAATTGCTGTACCCTTCATACGGGTTTGATGTGGAGAAAACGCCGTTTGGCACGGAACTCAGGTTGCTGGTCAAGTTCCCCGTCAGCAGATTCTCCGGGAGCGACAGATTCTTCTCGATGGTTCCATTTTCAGTCATTCCGTACACCCCAAAGAGGTTGTCGAAACTGTGGTTCTCCATCATCAGTATGACAAGGTGCTTTATCGGGGTGTTCGTGCTGGTTCCCTGGGCATCAACCGCAGACGAAAAAGAGCTGAGCATCATTAAAACGACGATCACTGATACAAGGACTGTTTCCCCATGCCTGAATTTCATTATCAACCGTCTTCAGTTCGGAGATGCTGACCTATACAATATTTCTTCAGATGTTGATAAACATTGCCTGAAGAACATCCTGAAGGTTACAGGATTTTGCTTTTAGGACTGGGGCCTGTCATCCGCCGATATTCAGTCTGCTTCACCAGGTTGCCCTCGAAAACTTTCCGGAAGATCTGTCAGAACTTCTTCTCCAGAAGCACAGCACTCCCAAATCCAGCTAGCGGTTCGAGATCTGGAGGAGTTCCGCTGAAATAGTCCTGCGGCACAGAGATAACTGATTTTCCCGTTCTGAAGGGAATCTGCCCATTTCCAAGAACGGTGAATGCCCGATTGTTCCATGGGGTACCCACCCGTGATACCGATACCTGCATGGCGCCCTTTTTCATAAGCATCGCAGGGAAATTCCCTGCGGGAAGGGAGTACTCAAACCCCAGATCAATGATGCGCATGGGCCAGTTCTTAGATTCCGAAAAGCCGGAGAGATCAATCTCTCCCTGGAAAAAATGGAAGAACTCGATTGGGGAGAACCCCAGTTTCCTGGAAAGGGAAAGGCTGGCATTGTTTTCCGGCTGTATGAGCACCCTGGCTCCATTTTTTCCAGAATCACTGCCCAGTGATGTGGCATAGCGGGTGAGCGCTTCTCCTACACCCTTTCTCCTGGCAGCCGGGTCCACCCTTAATCCGCTGAGGTAGAGGGATCCGTCAGGCATATACTGTATTTTCAGGAAACCAAGCAGGTTGCCTTTTTCCAGAACGTAAGTATCACCAGCCTTCAGGTAACTTGGCCCTATCTTGTTGATGTAATCGTCATACATTGCAATGGAGGAGATCCTCGATATCGAGCCCCAATCTTCGGCTGTTGCCTTCCTTACAATTGATCTGTCCATAGAACTACACACCGGCCCTCCCATCGCAGTATTTCTGCCTGTTTCAGGGTTATCGGGGGTGAATTTCTTTCCGCGCGTATAACCTTATCATATATAGTGCTATTTAGAATAGGCAAATTATATAGGTAAACCCTAAATTTGCTCAGTATATTCCTTATAATGAGTCCAGCTGACCCGTCAGACGGGATACTTAAGACTCTGGACGATTCGGGGCTCAGAAAGGGACACATCAAAACAATGATTGTTGCAGGGATGGGTTTCTTCACAGATGCATACCTGCTTTTTGTTCTCACTGTCGCCATGCCAATACTGGCTTCTCCCGCCGGGTTCAACCTGAAGGTTACCGCCTCTGGATCTACCGTGCTGTTCGGTTACCAGGTTGCGAATCTCTCAGTCGTCGAGGGGGCAATAACCTCGGCCGCTCTCTTCGGCGCCTTTGCCGGTGCATTCATTTTCGGCAACATTTCGGACCGCATGGGAAGGAAGGCTGTCTACGGGATGGAGCTTGGGATCATCATAGCATTTACAGTAATTTCAGCATTTTCTGTAAATTCCACAATGCTGGTGATAAGCAGATTCCTTCTTGGTATAGGAGTTGGCGGCGATTACCCAATCAGTTCCACAATAATGAGCGAGTATTCGAGCAGCAAGCACAGGGGAAAACTTGTGGGAATGGTCTTTGCGATGCAGGGATTGGGTCTGCTTGCAGGTGCACTTGTCGGTCTGGTTGCAATTTATACCATTCCACTTTCCTATTCCTGGCGATTCATGCTTGGATTTGGCGCTGTACCTGCATTTTACGTGGTTTATCTCAGAAGGAAAATGCTGGAAACCCCAAGGTTCTCCCTGCAGGTCAGAGGAAATGCGGAATATGCCTCAAGAGCCACCAGAACAATTGTTGGCGGAAATGCTGCCGAGATAACCGAGACTGTTAATCCCGTTTCGAAAAAGACAGATTATTCAGGACTGCTCAGAAAATACATGACCTTCATTCTGGGCACATCGATAACCTGGTTCATTTTTGATATGGCATTTTACGGGACCACGCTGAACAACAGCTTCATCCTGAATAATATCGGATACGGCACCGCCGGATCCCTGAAAACTGCTGTCACGAACACAGCAATCGGTGATACCGTGCTTGCCGCAGCTTTTGCTGTTCCTGGTTACTTCATTGCAGTAGCTACGGTGGACATCGTGGGCAGGAAAGCACTGCAGTGGTTTGGGTTCCTGGTCATGGCAGTATCCTACCTGGTCCTGGGAATTTTCTACAATACCCTGGAAAACAACGTAGGCCTCTTCATAACGGTTTTCGGGATTTCATACCTTTTCGGCAACATAGGCCCAAATACTACAACATTCATTTTGCCGACAGAACTCTTTCCCACTGAGATCAGGGCGACAGCCCATGGAATTGCATCTTCTGTGGCGAAACTTGGGGCGGGAATATTCACTTTTCTCTTCCTGATTCTTGGATTTGCACTGGGGCAGGCCGGAGAATTTGAGCTCCTCGCACTTTTCTCAACTCTGGGCGCGGTGATAACTCTGTTCACGATCAGGGAAACCAAAGGCCTCCCGCTTGAGCTTACATCCCTTGAACCGTCGAAGGGCATCATTGGATTTGATCCATACGAGGATTATACTGACAGGTGATTCTTTTTTCTGTTTCCCTGCCTGCCACGAACAGCCACTTTAAATTATCCCAATAGAATTGTGGTCTACGGCAAATGAGGGGTGAGTGAATATGACCCGTTTTCGGGTGGAAGGGTTCCTTGCAGACAGCATGCTCGGCAGACTCACCAGGTGGCTCAGGATGATGGGTTACTCGGTAGAATACGCAACCTCAGATTGGAGTGATGCCAAGATAATGGAATACTGCACCAGTAAGGGTTTATTCCTGATCACAAGGGACAGGGAACTCTCTAAAAGGTACAGTCATTCCCTCTATGTTCTATCTGAAAATATCAATGATCAGCTTGCGCTGTTCCTTTCTGAGTTCGCCCCGTCAAGGGAACTTTTCTTCACCAGGTGTCCTTTGTGCAATGGGAAGACATCCAGGGTTCCAATGAGCCAGGTGTCAGATCGGGTGCCAGAAGGCGTGCGGGGCAGATATGCCTCTGCGTTTGTCTGCCTCAACTGCGGAAAGGTGTACTGGGAGGGTACGCATTATGATTCCATTCTGAAGACGATAAACTCAATAATTACCCGATTGGGAGATCACTGCACGCATTGATTTGGAAGGGCCTGGCCTGATTGGTTCTGCCCGTTTATTATCCAGTCCTCTCCCCACTTCTGCAGGTCCCTCAGCGGCTCCTCAAGTGCCCTTCCCTTCTCTGTGAGGGAATATCTAACCCTGAATGGCCTGGTGTTTTCAACCACCCGGGCAATAATTCCATGGCTCTCCAGATACTTCAGCGTCGAAGAAAGGGTCTTGGAATTGAGCCCCTCCACAGTCTTCAGCAATTCGTTGAATCCCATCGGCCTCTGCCAGAGATACCTGATCACGATGAGCTTCCATTCTCCCCCGATCTGCTTTATTGCCGCCACAATTGGGCAGTGTTGAATTCCCGGCGAGAGTTCCTCCACTGCTTCAGTAACTTTACTCACAGTCATCTCCTTTACACTAAGTTACAAATGTTATTTAAATGTGGCGATTATATCACATCGAATTTCGCAAGTCACTTGCGAAAAGTAATCTAGGTGTTAAAATGGATCAGAAAAAATGGACACTGGACGTAGCGCATTCCAGCGTAGAATTCGGGATAAAGCACATGATGATCTCAACCGTGAAAGGAAGATTTGGGAATTTCAGGGCAGAAATTGCCGGTGACCCTGACGACTTCAACAGCGTCAGAGCGGAGTTCACCATAGACGTTGCCAGCATTGATACGGGCAATCCGGACAGGGACAACGATCTGAGATCAGACAAGATAATGGCGATGAAGGAATATCCGCAGATTACCTTCAGGACAAAGAGAATTAGAGGCAGCAAAGAAGATGTGGAGATAACAGGAGATCTGACCATCCGGGGAGTAACCAGAGAAGTTTCCTTCCGTGGAGAGTACAGCGGGAAAATAAAGGATCCCTATGGAAATACCCGGTTTGGCCTTAGCGCATCTGCAACAATACAGAGAAGCGAATTTGGAGTAAAATGGAACATGATCCTGGAGGGGGGAGGGATGCTGCTCGGTGAAAAGGTCAACCTGTACCTGCAGATAGAGGCTTATGCAGCCTCTGCGGCTTCAGGCTCCCATTCATAAACCCTAAGGTTGATTAAGCCTGGGCGGGGAGCCGGGGCTGATTGCAAGTCCCGTTGATCAGTCCAGGCCCTTGCATTCTTTTCCAGTCCGCTCGAAAATCTCCCCTATGGATCGCATGACAGCCACATAGGCCCTTATTCCTCTCACTGCATTCCTGTCCCTGGAGAGGCGGTACAGATCGATGATTGAAAGCGGGGAGTTGTCCTTCTGGCTCTCGCTGACTCCGTCTATTATCCCCCTGAGATTGAACATAACATTCTTGACTGTATCGGAAACCTTCTCGTCGGAAAGGGCATATAGCAGGCTCAACACAAGATTTGCACTCTTGAGAATCGAGTAGGTGAATTCCCTTGAAGAGAAAAAGTGGCCCAGAAACTCAACGTCGGTCGGCACATAGTCCTTTGTTATGCCTGCGAAGAGATCGATTATGCCGGCTTCCTTGAGCCGCTTCAGCAGGGGGAGTAGGGAAAGCACGATATCCGAGTTGTCCAACAGTTCCTGAATCAAAGTGTCAAATTTGTCTTTCTCATCTGATAGTTCCATCATTATCACCTCACATTATGCCCCTCAGCATTGCGGAAAAATAAGTGTCAGAGGATGTCCATTTCAGGAAATAATCTGACTTGCTCTGGAAATTTGCCCTGGGAGGCTTATCATAGCTGAAGAAGAGTGTTATAGCCTGGGTTCCGCTTGTTATGGTGGTACAGGCCACCTCCCCGTTGTAGGAATCAAAGAAGGCGTTTCCATTAACCTCGTTGGCTATCCGGTTAGCAAGGTACTCAGACTGGAAATGTGCAGTTGCGCCTGCCTTTGATATTGGCAGGTCGGTGGCATCCCCTATCGCGAAAACGTTGTCATAATCCTTGTAATTGAGATGATGCCTGTCCACTGATATGTAACCGCTCTGGTCAGCCAGGCCAGATTCAGTTATCACCTTCTGCCCGCTGTGTGGCGGCACAAGAATCAGGAGGTCATAGTCAAGAGTCTCTCCCTCCAGGGAGTTAACTTTCTTCCCTGCCGGATCGAGGGAGTCGACGTTGAACATCTTATGGATTATGACACCCTGCTCCTCCATCAGCTTTTCGACAAAATCTGAGACATTGGGTATTGTGAATACCCTGTTGAGCGGGTAGACGTAATGGATTTCCGTCTTATCCCTGATCCCCCGTAGCTTGAGGTACTGGATCAGCTGGAAGGTGAATTCGTAAGGTGCCGGAGGGCACTGTATGGGTATGCTTGCCTGTCCGATAACAATCTTTCCCCCCCTGAAAGCCGAAAGCTTTCTTTTAAGATCAAGCGATGCTTCCAGGCTGTAAAAGTGGGAAGCCGCCTTTTCATACCCGGGAAGATCTTCCGTTGAAAACCTGTCACCCGTAGCGATGATGAGGTAATCATACCGGAATGTGTTATCCTTCTCGCATTTCACCGTTGAATTGTCCAGATCGAATTCCTTGATGCCCGATTTGATAAACTGTATTCCATAATTGAAGAGGGACTGGGTGGGCTTTACGCTGTTGCGGTAGTCCTTGAACCCAAATGGGATCTGAACCCCGTCGGGCTTGAAGTAGTGGTTCTCGGATTTCCCGAAAACAACAATCTCGATTTCGGAGGGATCCGAATGAAATCTAAGCTTGTTCGCCAATATGGTTCCGGCGGCGCCATCGCCTACTATGATGGCTCTCTTTCTGTTTAATGGCATGAATAACACTACTTTGTCTTTCTCATCACTATCTCGAAGTAGCCCTTTCGATCATAAACACCGATAAGCTCATTTCCGGACTTCTTTATCCATTCCGGGGCGTCCTTCTTGGTGCCTGTATCCGTAGAGTAAATGGATATGACGTCTCCAACTTTTCCCTGTTTGTATGCCTTTATCATTTCCATAAGCGGCCCGGGGCAGAAACTTCCTCTTGCATCTATAACCCTTGTCGGTTTGATTTCTTCCATTTTTATCACCTTATTTTCACAGAAACAGCGTCATTTTGGAATCCTTGGCCATGTCCACGAACTGGGATACTCCAATGACTTCCTTCACGATCGGATCGAGATCTTCCTTCTTCAGTCCAAGAAGATCGGCGAACATTGCGCACCCATAAAGATTGACTGTGCCGATATCCTTCAGATTCCTGATGGTGTCCAGCCATGATGGTACCTTCTTTTCCTGCATTATTTTCATTATCTGCTTGGACATGTCACCCGCTTCCGGGCTGAGGGTGGGTTTGGGCACTCCAGTCTTTTTAAGTTGCAATAAAGCCCAGAAAGTGACGAATATGTCCACCTCCATTCCGTTTGCAACTGCACCGGATGCGATTATAGATCCTGCCATCAACTTGTCCATGGTTCCAGAAAACAAAATCAGGGCTACCTTATCCGCCATACGTTCATCTCCGTTGTTTATTGAAGGATCGCTTTTATTGATAACACCTTATAGGTAAGCCTTCGAACTTCGGGAAAATCCTGCGATCCCAATCCTTATTTTTTCTGCTCAAAACGCCTTACCTGTAAGGGCAAAATGACTCCTTAAGCTTCTAAGAAGCTGCACAGTGTGTTAGATATAAGCTTCTGCACATACATATTAATGGCAAGGGTTAATTTTGAAGTTGCTGTCACTAAGAGATTTACATGGCACTGAGACCCATTACAGAGATAGCAGATAAGCTGAAAATTGCAGCAGACTCGATTGAACCCTACGGTAAACACCTCGCAAAGATACCGCTTGACAATCCTGCTTTCCGCAGCCCAAGAAAGGGGAAGTTGATCCTGGTGACGGCCATGACCCCGACTCCTGCGGGAGAAGGTAAAACCACGACGGTGATCGGCCTTGGACAGGCGCTGCAGCAACTTGGCAAGAAGGTCTGTATTGCAATCAGGGAACCTTCGCTTGGCCCATGTTTCGGCGTCAAAGGCGGTGCCACTGGAGGCGGGAAATCCAAGGTTGAACCAAGCGACAGGATCAACCTGATATTCACGGGGGATTTTCCATCCGTATCGGCGGCACACAACCTTCTTTCGGCGCTAATAAACAATCATATGTACTTTGCCAACAAACTTGGAATCGATCCAAAAGAACTCCTATTCCCAAGAACTGTCGACATGAACGATCGATCTCTGAGATCAATCTTAGTTGGAGTTGGAGGGAAGGACTATGGAGCGCTCACACCTGATCGGTTTGTGATCACGCCCGCTTCGGAGGTCATGGCCATTCTTGGCCTGAGCAAATCATACGCTGACCTGAAAAGCAAGCTCGGCAGGATAATGATTGCCAAATCGTCCAGCGGAAACCCGGTGTTCTCGTCAGATATCAACGCGCAGGGGGCCATGGCTGCCCTGCTTGTGGATGCTCTTAAACCCAACCTTGCCCAGACCACGGAAGGGGTACCGGCATTCATACATATAGGCCCATTCGGGAACATTGCCCATGGCACCTCCAGCGTGCTGGCAGATGATCTGGCCTTGAAAACCTCGGATTATCTGGTTACTGAAGCGGGGTTCGGATCTGATCTGGGGGCGGAGAAATTCTTTGACCTGGTTTCGCGTGTGGGTTCCCTACCCGTTAATGCAGTAGTGATAGTGGGCACAATCAGGGCAATAAAGCATCATGCAGGATCCAAGGATCTCTCAGTGGAAGATGTGGGGGCGGTGAGAGAAGGTTCAAAGAACCTGCTGAGGCATGTGGAAATAGTCAGATCCTTCGGGGTCGAGCCCGTCGTTGCGATAAACAGGTTCCCTACTGACACGGAAAGCGAAATATCAACGCTCAAGGAGATCCTGGAATCCAGAAAGGTGGATTCGGCAATATCGGATGTGTTCACTGAAGGTGGGAAGGGAGGGATTGATCTTGCAAATGAAGTGCTTAGGCATATCAGCAATGAACCTGTCAGGCTGAATTATGTCTACGAGTTCAACGAACCGGTGAAGGTCAAGATAGAGAAAATAGCCAAGAGGATCTATGGCGCCGGTTCAGTTTCATATGGAAAGCAGGCAGTGAAGGACCTGAAGTTCATAGAGAAGACTGGCTTGTCCGGTTTGCCAATATGTATGGCAAAGACACAGAATTCTATCAGCGATGATCCAGCCCTGCTCAATTCACCCGAAGGATTCACCCTCACCATAGAAAGAATAAACATCTCTGCAGGCGCGGGCTTCCTTGTACCTCTCGCAGGAGACATAATGACAATGCCAGGACTTCCAAAAGTACCCGCGTCCGAAGGGATAGACATTACCGATTCGGGGGAAATCGTCGGCCTATCATAACGGCATGATAATACAGGTAAAGGTGAGGAGGGGAAACAGAAAGCCGGAAAAATCCGGAACTACCCTCACTGTGTATACAGAGGCAGAGCGCGTAAACAATCAGGCAAACCTGGACGTTATGAAGCAGATTGCGTCATTCTTCGGCGTTGCTGTATCAGACGTAAGGTTGCTTTCCGGAAAGACGAGGACAAGAAAAACCGTGGAGGTGAATACGCAAGGAGACTGACCTTTGCGCATATCCAGAGAATCTCAGGCGGATTTATAGCCCCCAGAATAATACTCCATCATGGAGGACTCCTCCGGTTTGTTTTCGAAACATGCTGGAAGTTATGCAAAGAGCGATTCACATGCCGCAGGCAAGGATCTTGGCTCCCTGGTTGATCATCTGCCAGTCCCGGCTGGTTCCGTATCCATAGACCTTGCCACTGGTACTGGTTTCACTGCGCTTGCCCTTGCAAGAAGTTCAAGTGTGGTGATTGGCCTTGACATGACATTGGAGATGCTAAATGAGGCCAGAAAACTGGCGGAGCTGGAAGGTGCCTCCAACATGATACTGATGAAGGGGGATGCGTACAATACCCCTTTTTTGGATGCCTCCTTTGACACTGCCACCTGCAGAAGAGCCGCGCATCATTTCAGTGACAAGCCAAGATTTGTCTCTGAGGTTTACAGGATACTGAAAGAGCCGGGCTATTTCGGATTTGTCGACATGGTAACTTCGGAATCCGATGAATTGGACGTTTTCAATGAACTTGAAAGGCTGAGGGATCACACCCATGCCGCGGCCGGGTCAATGACTTACTGGTTGAACCTGGTCAAATCTTATGGGTTTAAGATCGAGTATTCAGAAAGACAGGAGGAGAAGGTAACAGTCGAAAAATGGCTCTCCCCGGTAATGGCAGACTCTGTTGCAGGGATGAAATGCCTTTCTTTTCTTGAAAAAAATGAGGCCTATTTCCAGGACAAATACGGTTTTGACGGCAAATCATTCATCAAGTCCAGATGCATAATTATAGGGAAAAAAGAGTAAGCTCCGTCATTGCATCGGCGATCACTTCAGGTGACCAACAAACATTTTTGTGGTGTACTTAAGCCTCACTTTCCCATTCTTCTCATAAGCCGAAAAGGACTCTTTAAATTCGTTAACCATGGCTTCATATTTTGGATCTTCTGCAGATATGCTGTATGACGCGGAGGCGTATCTTCCAAGTATACCTTCAATGTCTAGATCCTGGCTGTTGTCAAGCTGGTAATACCCATGGGACCAGCCAAAGAAATCCGAAATCAAATCCTCTGAGACGCCTCCACCTGTTCCATGGTATCCGGGGCTGTATTTCTTGCAGATTCTCTCGTATTCCCCGTTGAAGGTGGCGCTATCTTCCTCCCTGATGTTCCATATCAGGGCAACCAGGTTCGGTCCCCTCAGTATCCTCTTGAATTCAGTTTTTGCCTTGTCGGTGTTGAACCAGTGAAACGATTGCCCTGCGATTACCAGGTTTATGCTGCCGTCCTTCAGCCCGCTTCTTTCGGCATATCCTCTGAGGAACGTGACATTGGAAAATTCCTTAAGATTTTCCCTGGCCTTCTGAAGCATCTCTTCGTTTGGATCCACGCAAAACACCGGATTGCCATTTTCAAGAAACAGCCGCGCCCGGTTCCCTTGTCCACAACCGATGTCGGCGACAGCCATCCTGGAGTTGAACATGTATTTCTCGTTGAGTATCCTGAGAACATCAGCAGGATATGCAGACCTGTACTTCGAATAATTTTCCGATCTGTCTTTGGGCAACTCGCCGGTATCTGCCATATATCTCTTTCATGCTATCATTGAAGGGCGGTTAATAATCTCTCGGCATTCCGGAAAGCATGGTGTATAACCATCCTGCAGGCAATCAGGCACATTGCTGATGGGCTTGGCCGGATTCGAACCGGCGATCTTCGCTGTGTGAGAGCGATGTCATAACCAGCTGGACCACAAGCCCTCTTTGAGACCTTATTTTGTTTCTGTATTTTATAGCAATCATGGTTTTACGCAGGATTGAACAGTCCGAAAATGCAGTATTTAAACTACGGGCATTGATTGGGGCTTTTAAACCGTAGGCCTAAAGTGAAGTTCAGGCAGTTCTCCATTAGGAGTCAGACAGGTTCACCCATTTTTACTGATCCTCAAGGGGAGTTCTTATTTGCTGAACAAAATTGAGCAAAGGGCGAACGGCTGAATGTGCATACACTCTTCAATGAAATTGCGGCGTTATTAGACGGGTTGGTGTGGATTATTGCATATGGAGTGGGGTGATCGGTTGATTCTTAATGTGAATTTAGAAGCTATCAGCTTTTGTGCGTCATCGTTAAATAAAGCCGCATTATTTTCCCACAACTGAAGGGGCTCGTAGTCTAGCGGTATGATGTCTCCCTGACACGGAGGAGGTCACCGGTTCGAATCCGGTCGGGCCCATTCTATATCCCCCATTCTGTTTACTGGTAGAATTGCGGGGTATTGTAAGCGAGAGCGTTCCCAACAAAAAGCCCTTATATCTCAGGATCAGTAGTTAAATACGTCAATCAGGTAATTTTGCAACTTGGGGTTGTTTGCATTATGGTAAGGCATATCATCGGAACGGCAATGTTTGTGATAATTGTAGTTCTGCTAGCAGGTGTCAACTTATCAATGGGTGAAACTATGCATTCGGCGCCTTCTGGCCACTCAGCATTCATTAGAGGAGAAGTTCCATTGGAAAACACTTCTCTTCTCGCCTTTAACGCTTTTAACTCTCAAAAGAATGATTCCCTGTCTGCTGCTGGAGATTTGTATTTGTACGCTGTTGCCACGGGTGGTGGATATGGAATAAGCGGAGAAAACTTCTCCCCGGACGTCAATGCAACCAACTCTGCGGGAGCGTCGTCAGTTGTAGTCATTGGTCACTCTTTATCGCGTTCTACATCATTCTCTACTTCTGCAGGGTCATACACTATAGCTGAAGCAAAGGTGCGCGGCGGAATAGCGGATGCCTATACTTTTCAGAATGATTCATCAGGAGCAGGAGGTCTGAACGGAAAGTTTACAGTTCAGAGCAACGGCTCTCTGGTCGTGATTATGGCAGCGGCATCCAGCGAGAACTCTATCTCTATCACTTCCAGTGCTAACTTCAACTTTACACTGAAGCAAGGTACGGCATACACTTATATTCTGCTCGGGTACCAGTATCTTAAAAAGGGAACATATAATTTCACTGCCAAAACATCAGCGACAGCAGGCAACCCGTATCCTGGTTATATGAGTATTGGCACTGCTGTTTATGTATTTTCACCTGTCAGTCTTTCCAGTTCTCTCCACATGACCTACTTTACACTATCAGGCCTCCCCCAGGGGATGGATTGGAACATTTCATATGCAAAGATGAACAAGAGTTCCAATTTTAGCATCATATGGTTCCAGGTTCCAAATGGCAGCTACAATTGGTGGACTGCCAGCGCCTATTACAAGGGAATCAATGATGAAAGGGCCTCTGTTAACAGAACTTCAGGTATCAATATTGTGAATGGCAGCAATTCTCTTGTTGAACTGAAAGTGACAGTTCAGTACTGGGTAAACATTGTAATTGGTGGATCTAACGGAAAGGTGAAACCAGCAAGCGGATGGTACAACGAATCATCGTCAATATGGGTGACGGCCATTCCGGATCCTGGGTTCTATGCAAAGTGGGTGGGCAAAGGGCTCGGGAACTACACCGGTCCAAACAATGAGGCTGAGATAACCGTACTGTCTCAGATCAACGAGACGGCCATATTCAGTGTTGAAAAGTACAATGAATCATTTACGGAGTCAGGGTTGCCTGCTGGAACAGCATGGTGGGTAAATCTTTCCGGAATAGGCAATGTCTCAACAACGGGCACAACAATAATCTTCTATCTTCCAAATGGTACATATAACTTCAGGGACGGATCCACAGGGTATAACTCTTCTCTTCCCGAAGGTTACTTAGGCGTGTCGGGGGAGGAGTTACCGGGAACCAATATAACCAACATCACATCCATAGGTTTCCAGAGGATTTCCAGTGAAAAGTTCTATCCTGTAACTTTTTACGAAACAGGGCTGATGAATGGTACAATATGGTACGTTGCCGTGAATCAGACAGCGCAAACTTCCGATGCAACGGCGGTTTCCCTGCGGGTGATAAATGGAACTTACCCCTTTTCGCCTGTGTCGCCGGGATATACTGCCAATGTTTCATCCGGGTCTCTGTCTGTAAATGGCACTCCGGTTGTGGTATACATCAGGTTCACCAGGGACATATTCGTTCTTCATGAAGGGGAAAACGGTTCACCCGGTCTAAACAATGGATCTGTCTGGGAGATCACTGTGAATGGCGTAAGCTATTACTCCACCACCGACTCCATGAACATTACACTTGCCAATGGCACTTATTCTTATTCGGTGAACAGTCCAGTGACGCAGTCAGAGCATCTATGGTATATTCTTCCGAAGGATTCAGGGGTTATAAGTGGAAGCGGAATCGATATTTCAATGAATATTTCCTTTGTAGATAGTTATTCTTGGGAGGGTTCTACAAGCATGAAATATCCATACGCAGGTACTTATGACGCGGCCAACGGCCTTGTATATATTGCAAATTATTCATCCTCCTCTTCGGGTGACAATTATGTGGTTGTGCTCAGTGGCAATAGGATTGTCGACACTATACCTATTGGTTTCAGCTATCCTTACAGTCTCACCTACGATCCTGTCAATGAGTTTGTATACGTAGCAAATTATGAGTCAAGTGACATAACTGTGATCAACGGCACCAGGATAGTGGCAGAGATTCCAGTCAACTACGATCCATATTACGTTACAAGCGATCCGGTCACCGGATATGTTTATGTTGCGAATTATGGAACCGCGACGATAAGCATAATTTCCAACCTTACTGTCGTTGGCACGGTGAATGTTGGAGAAGAACCCACCTCAGTTGCAGTGGATCCTGAGAATGGCTATCTTTATGTGGGCACAAACTATGGATATGTCTATGTACTCGATGGGCAGACTACAGTTGCCGCCATAGCCACCGGATCTGCGATCTACTCTATGGCTTTCGATCCTGCCAATGGTTATGTCTATGCAGCATTATACCAGTCCAACACGGTCATGGCCATCAGCGGATTGACTCCAGTGGGTAACGTGACCACCGGAACGGAACCATACAGCATAACATACGACTCTGACAATGGCCTATTATACGTAGCCAACTATGGATCCGATAACATATCCGTAATCAATGGGCTTGACGTAATCATGCAGATACCTACCGGAAATGGGCCGTCATCTGTTTTGGTCAATCTCCTGTCCGGTGAAATATATGTTGCGGATTACAATTCCAACTCGGTTGCCACGGTGTCATTCCCAACAGAATCATTTGTTGCGGGGCCGGGTTACAAGGTTGGAAGCACTTGGGGGATAAAGGTAAATGGAGGGTTCGTTTCAAACGTTACACAATATTCTTCCAACTCGACAATCGTTTTCGCTCTCATTAGCAACAGTACATACTCATATTCAGCGATCACTCCTGGTTTCAATGTCTCAAATTCAGAGGGAATGTTCTCAGCAGGATCAGTCAACACAAGCACATCACTGTCGTTCTCCCTCAATACCTACGCTGTAATCATCACGGAAATCGGGCTGCCTTCCGGCACCGTGTGGTATGCGAATCTGAGCAACGGACAATCTTTCCATTCGACAGGCAGTACCCTGATATTCAGCGTCCCGAACGGATCATATTCGTTTGTTCTGTCGACCGTCAACAGGGATTATATGCCAACCGGAACCGGCAGTTTCAAAGTGAGTGGAAAATCACCACCCTCAATTAACGTAACCTTTGTACCTGTAAGATTTGGAGTGACATTTACGGAAAACGGTCTACCACAGGGTACAGTATGGTATGTAAACATAACATCTCTTACGGTGACGTTAAGGTCCAGTAGCTATACTTTCTATCTGACCAACGGGTCATACCAGTATGAGATCTCTATCTCAAACCATACCTACCGGCCTGAATATTATACAGCCATTGTTACGGTCAATGGCAGGGGTGTTACAGAGAACATCTCCTTCGTGCCGGTAGTTTTCCAGGTGACGTTTAGGGAGACTGGGTTGACTGCAGGGCAGCTGTGGTCAGTGACCATAGCTGGAAATACCTTTACTTCAAACGGGTCCACAATATCATTCAACCTGACCAATGGGACTTACTACTATCAGATCCTCGCCGGCAGCGGGTCCTCGGCAACCAGCTATCAGGGTGTTGTGGAGGTCAGCGGGGTTTCCGGGTCTATAAATGTGTCATTTGCTCCGGCTTCCACACTTCTTTCAAGCATAATTGGTACCCTTCCATACGCAATTTCCGCAGTATCCCTGGCAGTTTCTGCAATTGCTTTCCTGGTAATACGAAGAAAAACATGACCTCCCCCGTCTCATTGTCCGGCAGAGGCAGAGAGATAGAAGGGTACAAAGTGGGTTCAGGAAACTCCATGTCCTCTTCGTAGAATTGCAGGGCCATTACAAACTATCCATTGGCTTCTGTTTATTTTTCGCACTTTTCAAAATCATTTTCTCTGAATTTACTAAATTCCCATCACATTAGGCACTATGACATTTATCTTCTCTAACAGTTTCTTCTGATCCTTCGTCAGTTCCTGCACCACTATCTCCCTGTCATAAACCTTGCACTTGATGTTTCTCAGGATATCCATTGATAACTCAACGGATTCCAGGCGCTTCTGTATCTCCATATATACGATAACCGAAATAAAGGTGATGAACAGGTATCCTCTCAGTGATTCCTCCCTGTGTACCCGTAAGGGAAGCAGGGAAAGATTTCTCTACGTACTGCCTGCTGTAATAGAGCGGAATAAGATCCTCTCTTTCTATTTACGATGAGTTCATGAGTACCATGAAGCCTTTTCTCTTCACAGTGAAGGCATCATAATTCTTTGGAAGCTTCAGCAGGTACCTTCTGAGTTCCCTTCCCCTTCTCTCAGGATCCAGGACTGTATGAACGTAGATGGAATGACTGGAGAATTTTTCCATTGCGGATTGTATGAAGAGTATCCTGTAGCTTTATTTTACAGCTTTATCGGTGTCCTCGATGTATGATGATCTCTCAATTGCATCCCCGTATATGGATCTGTTGGCAGGAACCGAGATCAAAAAGTTATGTTTCCTGTCGCACATTGATCCTATATTGTTGTAGGAGAAGAAGCCTGCGCCCATTATCGTGAGGGAGGCAGTCATGAAAGGAATAAGGGTGAAGGAATTCTACGGCGACGATGCAATTGTCACCAATGTTCTCTTCACTCAGATGCACTCAATCGGCGCAAGGCCTGTGATCAAGATAAGGAAGAACGCCTCTCCGGGCAGGTACGTGGGAAGCAGGTACAGGCGCAGGGCCATAAGGGAATACCAGGAAAAGGGCAGAGGATAATACTTATGGCATGAGATGGCCCGGAACAGAGGGGATATTCTCCGCCGTGAAAAGGAAGTTCAGTGAGAACTGTGTGAGCAGAAGCACGGAAGGACTGGAAGCCGAGGGATGCCAGAGGTTCTGGATATACGACTATATAAACCAGGGGGCAAAGAAGGAGGTGAAGGCAGTGAACTGATCGATGATTGAGGGAAAACAAGAAAATGTCGCATTATGTGCGGGTGCCGGGAGGATTTGTTTAACGGAGCAACAAAGGAAAACGTTCATTAATAATGCCTAACGAGCCGGGAGATTAGGAACTTACCAGGTCACTGGGAGTGACTTTGCCGGATGCTGTTCCAAACCGGGGAATAACCGTAGCCACCAGAAAAAACTGAATATTAAGAGAAAAAGATGGGCTGGGGTGCCGTTCTCAGTGAATTATTGCGCTTAATTTTTATGGAACTTCCGATCTAAACAACGTGCGAGAATCCTACGATCACGAGCAATACCATCAGGATTATGTAGATTCGAAGGAACCAAAAAGCCACCATAACCCCCTTGCTGAATTTAACTTTTTCAACGGGTACCCTGCTGAGGTCGTCCAGTCCCTCTGAAACCATGAATTCATTGAGCTCTATCCCGTTTTCAATTCTTATTTCTCTGTCTTTAACGGCCGTCTATATCACCTTCATTCACAGCATCCCCACAAGATGGTTAAATACCGAAGGAAGAGCGACCGACAGTCCATAGAGACCGTTCATCAGTATCAGGAATCCAATTATTGAAAAGCCGATTGCATTCTGCCATTTCTTATTGACCATGCTGCCCATTATTCCCTTGTCGTTCAGCAACAACAGAAGAAACAGCATGGCAGCGGGCATGAATATTGTAGCTATAACCTGCACAGTCAGATTGAGATAACCGAGAGGCGCATTTGGAATGAGAGTTATAGATGCAGCAACTGCAAGTGCAGCAAAACTGGGAAGATAAAACATGATGCCTTCTCGCGCTGGTAGATTTATGCTTTTCTTCCATCCGAACGCTTCGCTCATGGCCCACGAAGTACTAGCGGAAATTGCAATCGCTGCTATGAAGCCAGCTTCAACAAGGCCCAACGCGAAGAGTTCCATGGGAAACGTCCCAACTCTTGCTGCAAATATCTGTAAAATATTATCGATTCCGAGAGTTCCATTGGGGTCGAGGCCAAATACTGTGGTTCCAGTTAGGATTATTATGGCAATAGCCACTATTACCATAACCGTGGACCCGATCAGCGTATCTCGTTGCCCAATTTTTATGTCATCCTTTGTCAACCCTTTATCCACGACAGAGGATTGTTGAAAAAACAGCATCCAGGGTGCAATAGTAGTGCCAAGGTTTGCGAGCAGTACATATACGAACAGTGAACTTACACCACCGCTTATCTTCCATGTTGCGAAACTGTCTAAGACCAGCCCCAGTGATGGATGGGGAAGGAAAAACAGTAGTGGAACAAATACCAGATTGAAAGCAGCAATGAACAGGGAAATCCTCTCCCATGTGTAGTACCTTAAGAAAAGTTGTATTGCTATTACCATTATTACAAAGGCAGTGGCGGATATAATTCGCGAAATCCCAAATATGGACATTCCTATAGTTATTCCTATAAATTCAGTTATAAGGGTAAGAAAATTGGCGATGACCAGATCCCCCAGAGAAAATGATCCCCAGAATTTGCCGTAACGCTTCCAGATAAGTTCCGCGTGCCCTCTATGGGTAACAGCCCCCAATCGTACAGTCATCTCCTGAACAAAATACGCCACCGGGAGCATCAGGATCATAAAAGGAATAAAAAAACCAATTCCAAAAATGGCACCTGTTTGGGCATAGGTGATGACGCCTCCAGCATCATTGTCTGCAATCATCACGAGTACGCCTGGACCGATTAACATGAAAAAAAGTTCTAATTTTGAAAGATGAGTTCGTTTTTGTCTATGAAACTCGATATGAAGTCTGTCCTCCGTCCTGTACTTGAGGTCTACAGGCAAAGAGCTTAGTTGCTTCTCTATATCTATTTTCGAATGCTCCGTGACATGTTTCTTCCAGGAAGACAACTAAAAAACCCCTGCGTTTACCGTCGAGCAAGGTTTGCCCCGATTAATGAGTAATGCGTTGCACAACTCAAAAGCTGCCATAAAAAGAAGAATCCATCTAAGGTTGTTGGTAATGAGAAGTGCGTCGGTCTTCTTTAGAAAAGTGTGAGGTACTACTAGGGTGGTCATCGCAATCTCCTCCACCATCATTGCACGTCATAAGGGCGGCATTCCCGTATAATATAAAAAGGGCTGTTCACACTATTGTGTGGGATCATTACATGAGGAACTGGGTTGGATAACCTTACTTCTCCCAGATTTGTGATAATTTAAACAAGGCGATACTTGCCTGAATCAAAAACTTGTGCAATAAAGCCTTCAATTGCCTGTCAAAACCTAATGAACATCAAACTATGACCGTCACGAAAGCCCGATTATCCTCTTTTTAGAATTATGCTGCTGGATAGGGCGAAAATCGAACCAATGTGCAAAAGGGGCTCTATCAGGGCTTACCATAATGCCATCGGGTGCAATTTTTATTGCCAGATATTTATGGTATTTGAAGGATGGTTCTTGATGGGGATCCGGGTTTTTGTGTGCGTAGACTGTGCCGAATCCGTTATGAGTGAAAAATCCTGAAGGGAAATGTATGCCTCCTGGAACCACCCTGAAGGCAATAAGCAATATAAGAACCGGATGAGAGAGTACGGGAAATTACAGGAAGGGCTTTAAGAGAGTTCTTTCCTCACGCAGCGCATGATGGCTTTTTTGCAATTCCTGATTTCCGCTAATCCCCGAGTTCCTTGAGTTCTTTTTTGCTGAAAATTATTTCCTTCATTTCCCTGTCCAGTTCAGGATCATTGCGCCTGAGATATTCCAGCAGGAGGCTGAAATGCTCCTTCTCGTCATTCCTGTTGTGGATCATTATTTCCTTCAGGTTCTTGTCGGTACAGGCATCCACCCTTTCGTCATAGAACATTATCGCTTCCATCTCCTCTATCAGCGTCTGTCTGGCTCTGCTTAGATCCTTTATCCTGTCGCTCAGATCCTCTGCCACCTCAAATCTTGGCATCTTTTTCACCCTTTATTTTACCAGTATAGACTGACTTATAAGGTTTCCCCTTTGCCAAATGTGTTTCGGAAATCACGTTACAGCGAAAAAATGGAATTTTGAGTCATATATTTTCACAATTGAATGATGCAATGTCAAAATGCGACAAAAACCAACGTGCCCGGGTCATGAACGGGTAAATGACAGAAGAGGTACACTTTTTCTATACCATGATGAAAAAGGCCTTCGCCTGCTGAATAGCGCAGTAAATGGGAAACGCTGCCAGTAAATTATAATTATACTGATCCAATAGCGATTTCACTTAATGGATAAATCTAGCAGGATTCTACTGACCGTCACCCTTGGAACGCTGATGTCTGCGGTCGATTCCACAGTTGTCCTTCTGGCATTGCCGACGATCTCTGGGGATCTTCACGCTGGACTGCTTCTGGCGATATGGACTCTGCTTGTTTACCTAATGGTGGTGGCCATCTTCACCACCCAGCTGGGAAGCGTCGGTGACTCCTTCGGACATGGAAGGGTCTTCACCATCGGGTTTGTGGTATTCACCATCGGTTCATTCTTCTGTGGCGCCTCAAGCTCAATATGGATGCTTGTCGCTTTCAGGGGAGGACAGGCATTCGGAGCAGCACTCATGCAGGCTAACGGGAATGCCCTGATCGCAGATACCTTCCCCTACGAGAAGCGCGGAAAGGCATTCGGCTACACCACCATGGGCTGGAACGTTGGCGGAACTCTTGGAATTGTACTGGGCGGTGTCCTCACGACGTTCCTCGGCTGGCAGTTCATTTTCTACATCAATGTGCCTATTGGCATTATTGGAATCTGGCTTGGATATGGCACTTTTTCCGGCGTGAGAAAAAAGGGAAAGGTACCCGACACTTCCGGCCTTGTCCTGATTGGCGCTTCTCTGCTTATCTCCTCCTACGGTGCAACCCAGGTTGTTTCCACCGGCACCACTCCTTTCAATGTGTTGCTGATACTTGCCGGAGTGCTACTGTTTCCGCTGTTCCTGTTCCTTGAAAGGGGAAAGGATAACCCGGTGATGGATCCGAAGGTGTTCAGATCCAGGACACTGCTTATTCCTCTGATGGCTTCCTTCTTCCAGGCGGTAGGTTACCTTTCAGTGATCTTCCTGCTCATACTTTACCTACAGGGCGTCAGGGGACTTTCGCCGTTTGACGCTTCTCTGCTGCTCGTACCTGGGTACATTCTTTCCAGCGCGTTTGCGCCGAAAATGGGATCTCTATCAGACCGGTTTGGCAGCAGGCTGCTTGCGACAATGGGAATAGCCTTCCTGATAGCTGCGGTGTTTCTATATTCATTGCTTACGACGACAACTTCCTTCTACTACATCATTGCCGTCTCCCTGATCTCTGGGATCGGAGGCTCAATGTTCTGGCCCTCGAACAATAGATCGGTCATGGCAGCCTCCGGTGCCGGATCGTATGGGTCTGTCTCAGGCGTGCTGAGAACCCTCTCAAACATTGGAACCCTCACGAGTTACGTACTCGTTATTTCTGTAGCTGCATCTTCAGTACCAAGGGCAGAGGTGTTTGAGGTGTTCCTTGGCACTGGTGGATCGCTTATTGGCGGAATTTCAGCGTCGTTTATGGACGGAATAAGGAGTGCTCTCCTGGTCTCTCTTGTAATGCTGATAATATCTGTCCTTCTTTCCGCACTTAGGAGTTCAGGCATTGCAAAAAAGACTCTGCCCGATCCGGAAGAGGAAACTTCCTCATGAAATTGGAATTGGCGTGAACGACACGATGAACATGAACAGAGCCAAAGCACCTATAGCCACATCGATCCATCTCAGTTTGGTGTAGTCATCGAGCGGTGGCGGATGCGACACCCCCATAATTATGACAAACAGTGCCAGGAACAGCCAGCCGTCATAGTTGTAGACGAATGATATGCCAATCAGGAGCATGACTATGATATAGCCCACGTAGTTCGACGCTTTTCCCATAACCCCCCGTATAATGTGGCCTCCGTCGAGCTGGCTGACGGGAAGCAAATTCATGGCTGTGGCGAAAATGCCGACCCACACGGAGAAAACCATCGGGAATACGTTTGCCGCAGGGAGAGAATTCAGCCCAATCAGCTTGTATATCAATGGAAAGTTCAGTGTGAAGCCAGGTGATTGCGCAAGAACCGGGTGGATGACCCCCTGCAGGTAATTGGCCACGAAAAGCAGTGGAAGGGACGTCATGAAACCGACGATCGGTCCCGCTGCGCCTATCTCTGTCATCGCGCGCTTGTTTGGTATTGGATCGCGAAGCGAGATAAAGGCTCCGAAGGTGCCTATTGTCAAGGGGAATGGTATGAAAAATGGAAAAGATGCCTTCACGTTGTAACGCCTCGCGACAAAGTAATGGCCAAGTTCATGAAGGCCAAGGATGAGCATCAGCGGGGCGGAGAAAAAGAGGAAGCCGTAAGCAACCCTCATAATATCGCTTGTGGCATAAGAGTACGAATAAATTGTGCCAACGTATATCGTGGAGGCAAGTGTAAGCGCAAATAGCACGATGTTTACGATGTTTCCCCTGTAATTGACGGGCGGCCTCTTCGTTACAGTTATGCTGTTTTCACCGTCATGGTTCACGAAGGGAATGAAACCCATGGGCACGAGTTCCTTCCTCAACTCATCAAACTTCTGCGAGAAATCCGGGTTATCTGCTTCCAGATAGAAGAATATAACCGTGACGGGGCTGACGTGAGCCTCATACGTCACTATGTACCTGTTGACCGTCTCTTCGACGGCGCCGAGTTCCTCGGACTTGACCTTCCCTGTCAGATTAGTTTCCATTTCAAGCGGTATTTTTCCCCAGACTAACCGGAATCATTCACGTTTCCTGTTCCGTGACCCGCTGGGGACTTCTTTGCAGGTCGCTGATCGGATAGTCACAGCCCGGGTTCCCACCGGGTGCTCTGTCCGGAGCCCATAAGACGCTGCAATCTTTAGTCCCACGTCGTCGTATCGGCTCATTAGATCGCAGATACTATTTATTGGGACAGGTCACAATTGATACTTGAGTATTAAATTTAATCGGCCAACTGATGCATTTTTCTGATCCGAACATCTCCCCGACTGGAGAAGAATCCTTTGCTTATATGGTAGGTTTAAGGTTAATTATAAACGCTGAGATTTGCCGGAGAGTCCCATGAATAAAATATCGACAGACAGTGCAGATGTCTCACTCGTTTCCTCCATTCCTGACCGCGCGGTGGTGGCTATTTCGGGCTTCAACATGGCAACTACACCGGAATACCTGATCATGGGCCTTTACAAAAGATTCAAGGATACAGGGCACCCGAAATCTATTTTCATCGAGACAGATGCACTGCCCGCTGCCCCGGGACGTGCCCTCGATTCCGTTTTTTCGGAGATATACCAGCGGGGAGACTTTGACTTCATCAGGGGCATGCTGATCCCTTTTCTTGGTTTTTCCCCGTGGCTGCAGAAGGCCACCTTAGACAATAAACTTGCCATTTACGGTTGGCCAATTGGCGTTACAGTATACTGGTTTCGGGAAATTGCTTCGGGCCGGCCCGGGCTCCTGACAAAAATAGGTATTGACACCTTCCTGGACCCAAGAAACGACGGCGGGGCACTCAATGATAGGGCAAAGGAAGACAGGGAATGCAGGATCACTTTAATGCCCATTGACAACCACGAGTACCTGCTTTACAGGGCACCAAAGCCAGAGTTTGCGCTCATCCGTGTTACTTCTTCAGACAAGCTGGGTAACCTTACCATGGAGGATGAGGCGATCAGGGGTACCGTCCTGAGCATTGCGCAGGCCACAAAGGCCATGCCAGACAGAGGCATGGTCATCGCACAGGTCAAGCGGATTCTGGAAAACGGGATAATGAACCCAAGGCAGGTTGAGGTACCTTACCCTCTGGTTGACCAGGTTGTTTATTCTCCGGCGAAATACCACTGGCAGTCCACCAGCTTTGAATATGACCCCCGGGCATCACTAAAGCTGCCGGGCGAGGTTCTCCCGCAATCCCTGCTAAAATCCACGGAAACCGCAAAGACCATAGACCAGGTGATAGCCGCACGAAGGGTGCTTGCGGCCTTGGTGGAACTTTGCAGGGAAAAGAGCGAGCCGCTGCTGATAAACCTTGGGGTGGGAATACCTTCTTCCATATCGTCAATGCTTGAACAGGCAAAACTGTCTGACAGGATAATCACAGTAGTTGAGTCGGGACCCTGGGGTGGCCTTGCCCTTGGAGGTGTAGATTTCGGCGTTTCCTTCGGATCGTTTGCCCTGTCAACGATCCCAGACATGTTTTCGAATTACGAAGGTGGAATAATCGACGCTGCTGCCCTTGGTTTCCTGCAGGTGGAAGAAAGTGGCGGGGTCAACTCTTCATACCTCCCGACCAAACTTACCGGCCCTGGAGGGTTTCCGGTGATCGCAGAAGGCGCGCCAAGGACCTTCTTCACAGGCTCCTTCACCGCAGGCCATGGCCAGTACCAGGTCCAGGACGGAAAGCTGGTGATAGAGAAGGACGGGCCCATAAACAAATTCGTAAAAAAAGTGGAGAAGAAGTTCTTCAGCGGAAGGGAAGCCGTGAAGAATGGCCAGGAGATTTTCTACGTCACGGAAAGGGCTATGTTCCGGCTCAAAAATGGACACCTTGTCCTTGAGGAAGTCGCTCCCGGAGTCGACATAGACAGGGACATACTTGGAAGAATGGAGTTCAGTCCGGAAGTGAGTGATGACCTGAAGGAATACGATCTAGGTAAGCTCCTGGACGGCTGGACGTGCTGATTTTACGAGCCTCCCAACATATGAAGGTACAGGCATTTTGTATCCTTCTTTGGATTTTGGGATGCTTGCAATTGTACAAACCGGTGATTGCTGGGAACCTGATTCCGCGGCTACATTACCAAAGCCCGGGATCGCCTGAAAAAGCTATCGCCCTACTCCCACCACGTCCTGGCATATAGGGTCGACATTCATATTCAACCCCATAAGATAGAGCAGGATGCACTGAAGTCTTGTATTTAAAGTCCGTAATTCCCTGCTGTGGACGTTAAGCGTGATGCAGGAATCCTGGAATAGATTCACAATAAAGAGGAATTGCTTGGCAGGATGCCGTATTTCCCTACCCGGGTGGACTGTTGCATACGGATAAGGTTATAATCTTATTACCGGCACGGGTTTGTCATTCTGGTGTGAGAATGACTGGCATGGATATATTCTCAGTCTCCGGGATGAGGGCCCTGGTGACTGGCGGTTCGATGGGCATAGGTATGGGTATAGTGAAGAGGTTTGTTGAAGGCGGCGCAAAGGTACTGATTGCAGACAGAGTAACCGAGCCTGCCACAAAATATATCAAAAGCCTAGCCTCAACCCTTAGACAGAATATATCGGTTACCGAGGTTGATCTGCTTAACGACAGTGCGCCGGAAGCTATGATGAAAAGCATGATTGATCATTACGGGGGAATTGACGTCCTTGTGAACAATGCAGGCATATATCCAATGTCTCCAATGCTGGAAATGAGTGAAGAACTGTTCGACAGGGTTTACAGAATTAACCTCCGTGCAATGGCATTCACCTGCAAGGCCGCTGCAAGACTTATGATCGATCAGAAGATCAAGGGAAAAATAGTGAACATTGCCTCCATTGACAGTGTGCATCCCTCATATGCCGGACTGGCCGCATATGATGCGTCTAAGGGTGGCGTCCTCATGTTCACGAAGAATTTTGCGCTTGAGGTTGCAAAACATGGAATTCTTGTGAATGCTATAGCCCCCGGAGGGATAAACACTGAGGGGACGACGCCCGCTTCGATGGCAAGCATGAGCGCTGAGGAACGGGATAAGATGATGAGGGCATTTGTCAGCCAGATTCCTCTTGGCAGGATGGGAACCCCGGATGACATAGCAAAGGTGGCGGTTTTCCTCGCATCCCATGCATCGGATTACATGACTGGGGGCCTTGTCATCGTGGACGGGGGAAGGCTGCTGATGTGAAGCGCCTGATGATAAACGTAAATTTATATTCCTAAGACCGCTGCAATCGTGATGATCAGCATCACCGTATCAAAGAGGATAGATCCTGAAGATCTATCACGAGCATTCAGCAATTGCGTGCAGAATGTAGTGCATTCAAAAACCTACAAATCTGGCAATGTTGAAGTATTGAATATGGCGGGAACGGTTTATTTCTTCAGGTCCAATGACACTATAGGCTTTGTGCTGGCTTCTTTCTATAACGGGTACGATCAGAAAATTGATTTTGGGCGAGTTGGCGGTGGATCCGGTATTTTCAACATAAGGATGGGTGCAGGAGACAAAGTTGAAGAACGTATTCTTGAAGGCATAAAACAGGTCGCAGATAACATTGGCGCAACTGTATCATAACCGTTCTCTCCAACCAGCGCGTATTTCCGGCGAATTCTATTAGTGCGAATGACCGTTGCTCATCCCCGGGCCGGTGGTTTGGCATTTCTGCAAATACTTGGACTCTGGCTGAGGCAATTCCTCATTTATCGTACTTTAAATTGCATGAGACGTTGCTGCGCAAGTCCGGTATTTTCAAATGGGATCGGGAAAAGGAAAAACCGGATGGAATATTCCGGAATAACGCAAACTCACATGACTGCGACTGTAAGACATAGTTTGTGTGGAAGCAGAAGGAAACTGCTGGATCTTTTCATGTTTCCTGCGGGCCTCCTCCTGAATGACAGAACAGTTTCCCAGTGAAAAAATAAATTAAAAAGTTCCTGTCGTAAGCCACTGGAGGGTTTTGATCCCCCGACCTGCTGATTACAAGTCAGCTGCTCTACCTCCTGAGCTACAGTGGCCTGCAGAATAGTTCTGCCCGGACTAGAGATTATACCTGTTTATTATATGTTTTCACAACTCAGGCGAGGTTGATCGTCGGTTCTCTATCCCGATTTATAAACATGATGGGGCAACATTCATATCGTTCGCGGTAAATATCTTTGTGCCATGGACAAGGGCAGCACTTCTGAGAGAACGCGGGAATGGTTTGAAAAGAAGTGGGGGATCGAGGGCATGGTTCCAAACCAGTCCAGGGTAAGGAAGAGTATAATCCGAAAAGTTATTCTGGATTCAGTTTTCTACGTGCTTTTGCTTGCCGCAGTGATCGGTTACGGATTGTACACCGGCATGCTCCTGGCAATTTACCCATTTATAATTGCATTTTTCATCTCATTGGCGTTCATCATCGCCGTGATATCATTGCATGCTGGTTTCGATCCTTTCGCAGTGGTAAAGAGGAAAATCAGGATGATTAAGCGGGAGATGGGCAAGAAATAGTCAGATTATGAATGCTGCAAGCCCGAGCAAAAGACCTGCAAGCGGGGAGATTACCCAGGTGGCTGCCACTGTGAGGAATGGCTTCGTATAAAGGAGTTTGTATCTGTGAGAAAAGCCAACGCCAAGAATGGAGGAAGCGAGCGTCTGTGTATTGCTGAGCGGGATCCCTACCAGCGTGGCGGCTTCAACCGCCGCGGAGGATACGATCAGTGATGTAAGCGCATTGTGATACCTCAGGGCGAAAATCTCCTCCCCCACCCTCTTGATCACTCCGCCGGACAGAAATATGGATCCTGCCGCAATGGCCACTACCATGAAAACCTCGGTAAGTAAGGTATCACCCTGAAGTTCCTGTATGAGCCCGAGGGTGTTTGCCCCAAGGGTGAAGCCGGTTAGAAGCGCCACCACCACAAGCAGAATCTTCAGGATCGTTGCCTCTTGCCATATATTCTCCATGGGCCTGCTTGTGGTTGCCCTGTTGATATAAAATGAAAGTATTATCAGCAACACCGGGGCAAGGGTCCAAACTACAACCAGCTTGATCAGGAAATCTGAATCCACTGCCAGTCCCTGAGAGATATCGATTCCGGTGGATATCCCGATCAGCGCCATAGTGAGGGAAAGAGGGGACCTGAAATAAGCGGCAGCAAGGAATATCACTATGGTTCCCGCAAATGCGTATGAGGTCAGGTAATAGTTACCGAGTTGAAGTGAAGCTGCTGCACCTCTCATCAGGTACCCCTCAAAAAGCAGCCCTGAAGAAAATCCTATTATTCCAAGTGTTACTCCAAAACCACGGGTCACTATCCGGGAACCGAGTAGGGTTCCCACTGCCGCGGAGAGATTATTCCCTGCGACCAGGGCTGTCAGAACTGATGCGAGAAGCAGGCTGACCAGTTCAAGCAACATGGGGATCAGACCGAGATCGTGTTGGCAATGTTCAGGATCAGGTCCGATATATCCTCGCAGAGGTCCAGGAGGTCATCCAGTTTGTGCACCATCTCCATCAGATGCAGGAACGTCAGGTAGGGCAGTTTTCGGCTGTTCCTGTAAAGCCTGTCGATGAGATCGTCCTTCAGGTTGTCTACACTTTCTTCCTTGTCCTCGATTGATCGCCTTTCATCCCTCATGCTGTTGATGTTGCCGGCTATCGCCATTTTCTGGAGAATCTCAAGGGCTTCAACATGATAATCTATCATCTGGGAAAATATCCTGTATGCCCCATCAATCTCCCGCACAGTAGCTTCGTCAGTGTTGTTGCCGGCATGCAGGAACCTGCGAATTTCGCGTACCACGAAATAGTCCGAGTCGATTATTGTGTCGCATTTTTCCACAAGGTCAGAAAGCGTTCCCATGAGGGTGGAGCTGATAGCCCCATGTGTAATTTCCATGTGCAGGTTGTTGGAGATTTCATCAGCCTGCTTTTCCATGTTCTTGACCCGCTCGTAAGTTCCATCCATGTCGCCGCCCCCTGATGCAAGCATTTTTTTGATCTCGGAATCTGCGTTCAGGCCCAGAGTAAGAAGCGGCTCGAGTTCAGAAAGTAGCTGTTTCTCACCCACAACGAGAAATTTCTTGAAGAAGTTTCTGCCGACCATCGTTTGCCTTCCGGAGAAAGTGCTGTGGGTAATTTAAATATGATCAGAGCCGCCCGCATGCACTAACTGGATGAATTTGTCATACTCCGCCATAGTGGGCTGCCCTTCAGCTGTGGGCTTTTTCCAGCTTACATAACACATGTCGCTCAGATAGATGCAGGAAAAGAACCTCATACCAGGAATTGTTCCCATGGGGGAGTAACAGAGTGGCAATTGCAAGTCCTTCCTTATCTGGTTTACCTCTGGAATTGAGCCAAGAAATTCCTGAAGCGATGAAAATTTTGGCGCTATCTTAATGACAAATGGATCCAGATCAAGCATTGCCGGTATCAGTCTCCTTGCTTCCTGAAACGATCCATGAAAAGAGACAATTTTCTTAGTCCTGACGTTTGAAAGCTGGCGTGCCACTCTCAGATCCAAATCAATGAGAGTTGCACCGGCTTCGATCGAACTCCTGTAAATTCTCAAGGATTTGTCCGTCTCTCCCCTGTATGTAAATATGTATCGTATACCGCTGTTTACGACTTCTTCCAGAAAGCCGCGAAGACCCTCTTCACTCCCGCCCATGAGGTCGTACCTTAATTCGTAAATCCGGTTCCGGTCCAGTTTTCCTGATCTGAAGGCATCGAGGACAACATTGATGCTGTCACCCAGGGAAACAACGGGAACCCGGCTTCCCCTGTATATGGCCTTCTCTGGATCCCAGAAATGCACGGATCAATATGTGTGAACGCCTTTTAACAGTATGCAGGCGGAAAGACCTCCGGCCCGGGACATGGTACCAGCTGTGGTGCCTCTTTCCGAGTTCAGGCAGGTAGCATCCGTCAAGCTGAAAAATGTTTATAGCACTGGTGTAATGAACATTTCCATTTCTTCTTCAATTTGGTGGGTAGAAATGGAAATGCAGTGATGGACATGGATATGATTGAAATCAAGAAGGGAGGGAAATACACTGTTTATTCCAATGGCGGCGGAGACGAGCCCATGAAGACGGAAGGCGAATTTGTCGGCTACACGATCCTTGGCGAAGAGGGGGCCATTGTATTCAGGGTTTCCAATGGAAACAAGAAACCGCTGCTCAGGATAATCCCCGTGAGCGGCCTGTTCTCCATAGAGTTCATGGATGAGGATCTAATGAGCGTGAAAAATAGCGACAGGAACAGGGATGGGGATCACGCCACCTACATAAGCTGAATTTCATAAAGTTTCGAGTATAGCGGACCGGTTGGCCTCAGGTCGCTCCGGAAGAGAACAAGGGAAGCGGCCTCTGTTTCTACTGTAACCGGCTGCAGATTCATGCTGCATTTTCCCGTGGTTCTTGCTACTGTGACATGAGGCTGGAATCTTCGGCGTTCCGGGTTCCTGGCGATTTCCTTTGTAACACTTGCATAGAGTTCTGACGTCTGTGGGAACAGGTCCTTCAGGACTATCACCCTGCACTGACCATCACTGGGAAAACATTCTGGACCATGCAGCTGCATACGGACGGGGTGGCCTACCCTGAAGCGTTTCATTTTTCCGATGATATCCCCCATCTGATGGTCCTTCAGATCCTCAAAGAAAACAAATGTCAGGTGTATATTTTCGGCCGGTGTCACCCTGAGACAGGGAACTTCAGACAGGCTTCGCCTCACCTGATCTACGACTGCGCCGCTCACTGGAACTGCAAGGAAAGCTCTCATAGGTGCAAGTAATATAAACAGATAAAAGATATAGAGGTATGTACAGCGTTCCTGATGGGCTCAGATATACCAAAACGCATGAGTGGTTCAAACTTGACGGAAAGGTTGCTACCGTAGGCATTACGGACTATGCGCAGCACCAGCTTACTGATGTGGTCTATATAGAAATGCCAAAGGTCGGTGACGCGAAGAAGGCGGGTGAAGTGCTTCTAACAGTGGAGTCCGTAAAATCTGCTGAAGAGGTATATGCCCCTGTATCAGGAACGATTTCCGAAATCAACAAAGTTCTGGAGAATCAGCCTGAACTGATCAACAAGGACAGTTACGCAAACTGGCTGGTCAAGATCAAGATTTCTGATACGCCCGGCGGGATGTCTGCTGCAGAATACAAAAAGTTAATTGGGGAATGAGCACAGCAGGGAGAAAGGACAGTTTTTATTTCAGGGCAAAGAGCCTGGAATACAGGAGCAGGGCAGCATTCAAGCTTCTGGAACTTCAGGAGAGATTCGGCGTAATCGGGAACGGACCTGTCCTGGAATTCGGCAGTTCACCTGGAGGTTGGACTCAGGCTGCACTGTCATTCACCGTGGGACCGATACTCTCTATCGACAGGGTCTCGATGGAACCCGTAGAAAATGTGACGTTTCTCAAAGCTGATCTTCTTGACCCCTCAGTTGAAGTGAAGATCAGGGACTGGTTATCTGCAAATAACCTGGGAGGCTTTTCATCGGTGCTTTCGGATGCCATGGTGAAGACTTCCGGAAACCATTCCCTGGATCATTCCAGGTCATACGAAATATGCAGGCGGGTGCTGGATCTCTCTCTGATGTTCCTGACTGAGGGAGGTTGCGTCGCCGCAAAGATGTTCCAGGGGGACCTCACTGCAGAGCTTTTTAGGAAATATTCAGGATTCTTTGATTTCAGGAAGATAACCTCTGTTTCTGCCACCAGGGAGGGAAGCAGTGAGATATACCTGGTTTTCAAGCGGTTTTCTGGGAAGCGGGTACGCTGATCAGCGCTTCTATCTGGCCAACGATCTCCCTTTCTACAATTACTGCAATCCTCTGATCCTTGCAGCTCCCGAAGAGATCATTTAGGGAAACTGCGATTGCATCTATCCTTGATTGCTGCAGCTCGCGGAAACCTTTGATCTTCTCGATTTCGTTTTGCCATGATATTGTGAACTGATCCGGATCGGGATCGGGGAAGAATTTTTTTCTCAGCCTTGTTTTTCTCAGGGAGTGCCTTATTAGCGATATGGTTCCTATGTTCCTGGTGTAAGAGGTTGAGAATTCGCTTTCCGGCAGATCAAGTGACACCAGGCGCTTGCCGTTTTGTGAGGCATATCTGACTGCATTCAGGAATATAGGGGGTGGAACCATGACTTCGCCATATACCGCAAGCTTGTACCCGTATATGATGTCGTAATCCGATAGGCCGACCCGGAATGGCTCATCAAGAAAATGCTTCAGGCCTTCCATTTCCTCTGGCGACATCGATATGGCTACTATCTCCGGGTCGAAGTCTTTCAGGATTGAATCTATCTCCTCCCCCTCGCTCACGAGCCCCCGTACTCCTCCGATAAGCAGGATGCTGTTGCCGTTTATGGTCAGCGCTACTATTTTCATGGAGGATATCTGTTTCTTTCCAGGAGCGGCTTTATGTTGCCATGGTCGCATGAATCCCTTAATTCCGTGATCGAGACAATGTTCTGAGGGACGTTCACTTTTTCTGTTTCATTCGGGGACACCAGCAGGAACTCCTTCTCCATTGCAGCGGATGCCTTGACTATGGCGTTAATCCTGTTTATTTCCTCTTTCAGTGCCCTGATCGCTCCAAGCGTGAACAGGAAGTCTTCTCTCTCGCATGCAACTGCATCGTAAGGGGCCTTTTGCGTAGGATAGATGCTGTACCCGACATTTTCCAGCAGAGTTATCACTTCCTTCAGGAATGTGTCATCCGTCTGATAATCCTGGTTTCCTATTCGCGTTGATCTGGTTATTTCAACCAAGTTCATTTCCTGCCTGATTTCATCGTCCAGAAGGTTTTCAATCTTGTTCAGCACATCTATGGTAGCCGCATTTCCGGATTCATAAAGCGAGATTGAACGCCTGGAAATCCCAACCTTTGTGGAAACATATCCTATGGAGAGCCCCAGTTCTATCCTTACCCTGTGCATCTTCTGGCCGTCAATAGGGACATAGTACCCGCCTGGGCCGGAGAAAATGTAAGGTTTCCTTCCTGACAGATAATCGGAGAAGGTTTCGACGGACAGCATGGGAACGCCATGCCTGAAGTACATGATGCCTCTTTCCATATCTCCGACGCTTGACCGCCTGCCCACGACGAGTGCTGCGCCCCCCATAAGTTTCGAAATCCTTAGGATTTCAAGGGCAACGCCGTTTCGCAGGGTATCGATATTGTAGAGAACTTTGATCACGAACTTTTCTGTCTGGGACCTGGCTATTATATCGTATGCACTAAGCCCTGCAAGGTCAAGTTCTGACACTTCAAATCCGTGCTCTGAAAGAGAACTGATAGTCTCTTCCATTAGTTCCTTTCGGAGACCATCCACACCGTTAAGCATGAATCGAACTATATAAACTTGACTCTGAAGCTGGCAACCGGATTTGTGCCAGCTTGCATGGCGGCGCATCGTGGTATTTCTCCCTGCTGACTATGTAGACTGCCTGTATAGCTTCAGTGCGCACACCCTGCCTATACTGGAAGTTGGCGTTTATCCCGCAAGGAGCTTTTCAAGCATCTTCCTGACCCGTGCTTCTTGGTCCTTGCTCTCTTTAATGGAAACGTCCCTGCCGAAGTTTTTTGGCACATATGTGGTTGTCATCAGTTCAGATCTTCTGAAAAACGTAATGCTTGCACTCTGCGGGAATAATCTGGCAAACCTGTCGAGTTTCCCTTCGTACCACCTGTCTTCGCTGGAAATCATTTTTTCCGAAATTCTTATGCCATTCACGGCCAGAATCTCATCCTCTGCAATCAGGTCAGCATCCCAGGCGCTTGACCCTTCAACCACGGAAACCACTTTGGTCGTTGCCCCTTCCCTCTTAAGTATGATGCCGGACCATCCCTCCTCAAGCTGCTTTACCGTCAATTCCAAACCGGCACCTACCATCAGGGATTCAAATGGAATCTCCTCAATTCCCTTTACGTATGAATCTATGAATGCCGTAAGGTCCTGCCCGGTGATCTCCTTCAGTCCGCCAAGCAGATCCTTTTCTGTGTACCCTTTCCCGTCTTTCCTGTATTTTTCAAACAGGAGCCTGATCAGATCGTCGAGGCTCTTCTGCCCGAGCGTTGTCGTGACTATCTTAAGGTCAAGCGCAAATCCCAGCATCATTCCTCCAAGGTAATAGCTGACTGATGAGTTCAGGGTATCAGCGGTCGGCTGGTATTGCTTTATCCAGCTGTCGAACGACGATTCATACAGAGACTGCCTCTTCCTGCCCGGCCTGTCGAAATAAGTGTTGATATGCCTGGCCATATATTCAAAAAAGCCAGACCTATCAACAATGCCGGCCCTCAGGAGCAGTTTATTAGCATAGTAATCTGTTATCCCTTCGGCAAACCAGAGCATATTGGTATAGTTCTCGACCTTGTAATTAAACGGCCCAAGCTCCACAGGCCTGATTCGCTTGACGTTCCACATATGGAAATATTCGTGCGCGACGGTCGACAGCATGGCTCTGTACGATTTCTGGCTAAGCGGCATGAGCCTGTCCATGATTATGACAGTGGAGTTCAGGTGTTCCAGACCTCCCCCACGGGTATCGGAAAAGTCAAAGATGAAACAGTACCGCTTGCACGGAATTCCCTTCATCATCGAGGAGGCAGCGTTTGCGATCTTTTCCACGTCTGCTACAAACGTGCCCAGATCCATCTGGGGATTCCCATAAATGGAAATTTCGTGTTCCCTGCCATCGACCCTGAAAGTGAAAACCTGCTGGGTGCCAATCTCGAAAGGCGTATCTGCAAGGATGTCGTAATTTGTCGCCCTGAACCTGTTTCCGTCTATCTTTTCAAGACCTGTGGTGATGTGCCAGCCATCCGGGATGGAAAGTTCAATTTCAGAGGTCTGCTCCTTGTACCCCTCCACATAGAACAACAACCCTGAAGGGTTCAGGAGGGCATGCGTGGCATCAGCGTGGCTCGTCCTCGGAGTAAGTTCACTGGCATATATCTCATAAACTACTTCCACAGTTCCTGTTTCGTCCCGGGTTACTTTCCAGCTTGATTTGTCAAGTTTTGCTGCCTTTAGAATTGTCCCTGTTTGGGTCCTGAAAGAGATGGATCTTATCCTCCCTGAATAGTCCCTTATCTTGTATGATCCCGGGGTCCAGTTCGGCAGGGTTATCTGGACCTGCGGATCGGTTATCTCCTCAATGACCAACCTTACAGAGATGATTTGCTGGACTCTTTTTTCAAGTGAAATGAAATAAGTTATCTTCATCTGTTAAAGGCGTGATACGAATAACCGATTTAATATTCCTTATCAACCGACAGAAACATACACCGGCTGGAACTCTTCCCGAATATATTTGCTTTAAATGGTGAAATGCACTATGCCAACTGTGCCAGCCACTTTAATGGAATATTCCGGAGGCTCTATAGTGATCAGGACGGAAGGTGGCATGACCCAGGATTATGTTCTCAAGGACGACCGCGTGGGAATCTACAGGACTGAAGGTTATCGGTACAGGGATCTCAAAAAAAAGTATCCTGAAGCAGAAGACAGGGTTTTTCCGGCAATGAACAGCCTGAAGCTACGTTCTGATCTCAACCTGCGCGAATATCAGAGGACTTCGCTGAAGCGGTGGAAGGACAATGGAAACAACGGTATCGTGGTGCTGCCGACTGCAGCAGGAAAAACCCACATAGGCCTGGCCGCCATTGAATTCCTGAAAACCTCCACCATTGTGATAGCTCCAACCATTGATCTGATTGAGCAGTGGAAGAAGCGTATATCGGAGACTTTCGGAATTGAGGTGGGCCAGATAGGTGGGGGAGAAGACGTGCTCCTTCCAGTTACGGTGTGCACGTATGACTCTGCTTACCTAAGGGCTGAATCTCTTGGTAACCGATTCAGGTTTTTGCTCGTCGATGAGGTCCATCACCTGTCGGCCGGGAAGTTTATTGAAATCGCGAGAATGTATGCATCTCCGTTCAGGCTGGGCCTGACTGCAACCCTGGAGAGAACCGATGGGCTGCACGAAACCCTGTCACAATATATGGGTGAGAAGGTATTCGAGCTGGGCTATGAAGAACTTGCTGACTTCCTCTCCTCGTACCAGATAGTGCGCATACCTGTCAGGCTCTCACCGGGGGAGGAGAGGGAATATGACAGGAACAGGATCATATTTCTTAACTACGCGAGAAGACACCGGATGACAATGAGTGGGTCCTGGAACTTCGAGAAGTTTATTCTGAGTTCATGGAACCCGGAGGGAAGGGAGGCACTTATTGCATGGAGACGATCAAGGGAAATAGCCTTCAGTGCGGAAAAGAAAATAGAGGCAACTAAGGAGATCCTGAAGCGCCATGTATCTGAAAAAACCATAATTTTCAGTGAAGATACGGAAACTGCATACCTGCTTTCCAAGACGTTCCTTATCCCGGCAATCACGTACCTAACTCCACCGAAAGAGCGAAGAGAATATCTTCAGTGGTTCAGGGAAAATAAGATCAGGGTCATCGCCACTTCAAAGGTCCTTGATGAAGGCGTTGACGTTCCGGATGCTTCCGTTGCGATCGTGCTGAGCGGATCCGGGAGCACAAGGCAGTTCAGGCAGAGACTGGGGAGAATACTGAGACCGTCCCCTGGCAAGCAGGCGTTCCTTTATGAGGTCGTGGCAAAAGGAACTTCAGAGTTCGGCACTTCAGCGAGGAGGAGGAAAGGTGTTCCAGTGGAATCTGGCACAGGTTCGCAGAATTAAGGGAAAGATCATCCCTGCATTCCTTTCTGACGATAGCAACGGATATGCTTCGGCCGTGATACAACTTCTTAGGACTATGGTGGGGAAAACCCGCAGGGAAGCTGACAAGGAGATAAGAGAACTTGAGCTTAAGGTGCAGTTTCACAAAACGCTCAGGGCGATCTACACTGTATTCCTCAGGCAATGCAATTTTGTTGCACCTTCCGTCCTGAACTCCCAGGAAATCAGGGAAGAGGTATTTATCAGGGCAGCGGGCGCAGTTATAGATCCTGCGTTAAGAAACGGCTTGCTTCTCGAGGTCGGGAAAAAATTTGGGGCTGAAGCGCGAGAGGTTGAAGCTGCAATAATTGGCGATCTGGAGTCGGAACAAATACTGGATAGTGTTCCTGTGATTCAGCCTGAGAAACTGATTAGAGAGTATAATTTTGAGCTTTTTGAGACTATTCTTCTGAGATGCGAGAGCCTCAATTTTTTTGCGGAAAATGGGCTCAGGAGGCTTATCACTGCGATTAAATTGCTGGGGTTGATCTACAAACCTATTGCTGAAGGGTCAATGCTGAAAGGCGTTGAGATTTCCGGTCCGGTTTCGATTCTCGAGGGGACCAGGCGCTATGGATCGAGGTTCGCGAAACTCGTGAAGATAATGATCTCGCTTACAGGCTGGTCCGTTGAAGCCCAAATTTTAGATGAAGAGAGGAGAGGCGGCAATACCTTTTCCATGATAATTGATTCTTCAGTGGCGCACTATTTCCCTGAAATTGAACCTTATTTTCAGATCAGGGATTATATTCCTGACTGGGCGTCTGACCGGGAACCAAAGCCCGTTGTCGTGGGTTCAAGAGTATATTTCCCGGATTTCTCGTTTATTGCCGGAAGCGGGGAAATACTGGTAGACGTCAGTTCTCCATCATACGAAAAGTTCAACAGGGAGAGAGATGCCATCATCAGAGATGCAGGTATTCAGTGGCAAACCATATACCTCCTGCTTGATGATTCCAAGGCGGTAAAAGGAGAACTCTGCTTTTATGCACCTGTAAACTGGGACAATGTCCTGAAGGTCCTGATGGAAAAATATTCTGGCAGAAAAAAGAAAGAGGCCCCGGCCAGTGTCGACCTATCACCGGAAGAGGCAAAGAGACTGAGGGCCTTTGTTGAAAGGGAGTTAAAGAATCCCGACAGAATCGTAGAGTACATACAGGGTGAAGGATACAACCCATCCAGGGTCCTGCCAGCTCTTGGATACCGGATCAAGTGGAACGGGCTGAACCTGGAAATATTAGTGAAGTAGTTTTCACTTGTATTCAACAGTTATGTCATCGCCAGGTTTGCTGCTTCTCCCTGTCTCGTGATAAATCATCATAGGCTTCCTTGCGACAGGATCATGAAGACCGTCTTTTACCCGCAGGGAAGTTTGGTGCGCTTTTCCGGTTCGCCAGGAAAAATAATAGATCTTAAAAGATTGTTTGGCTCGCTAGAACGATCCAAATTTGTCTGATTGACTCTGTTTCAAAATTGTGGGTTGACTTCTGCCAGCCGGGCCCAGGCTTTATGCTTCTTTTCAATAAGGTGATCTATGCTGTACCTGCTGGGACCAAGTATGCCATCCACCAGCAGGAGAGCCAGGAACAGAATTACATATATTATGCTCGCACCAACATCCGTTGAGCCTGTCATCCAGAAGGCACCAAATCCATCAGGCACAGACCAGATGAACAGGGTAAACAGCAGGCCCCCTAAGTAGGCAGTCTTTCTTGCAATTCCAAAGATGATTGCAACTGCAAGTAGCGTCTCGATCACGGCTACCATGTACGCAAAAGCTGCAGGATTATATGCCGTGGCATTTATCCAGAAGTTGTACCATCCCATTATCCAGTTCGGCTGCCCGGTCATCGCAGATTGCAGGTACCCGCTAAAACCGTCGATAAAACTCGGCATCCACTTGAGCACCGCATCAATGAGCCAGATAACTCCGAACGACAGAGTTAGACCCAACCGGTATATGTTGGAGTTCCTGGCAAACCAGTTCTTGTCCGACCCATTTGAGACCATTTTGATCATTCCATCCCTTGTATTGAATTACTGGAATATTCATAATGATAAGTTATACTGAATGTATATATTGACAGATTCAATTGCCCATCATGTCAAAAAATCTTACAGATTTGGAACAACGGATGATTGCGCTTCTGAAAAGTAATTCGCGAAGAACCGTGCTTGATCTCTCTAGGGAACTTGAGATTAGCAGGATTACGGCAAAGAAAATCTTGTCCTCTCTTTCTGAGCAGGGTGTAATAAAAAGATTTACCATCATGCTCGCAGAAGATGAGAGAGACCTGGTGCTGGTACACCTGAAAGAGGTTGAAGGATTGCCGAAGGATCTGATCCTCGAGTATTTCTCCCTGATCGATGGCACTTATTTGGCGGTCATGTACTACGAGAACCTGATCAAGGTACAGAACATGCAGGTTCTTGATGTGAAGATTGCCGTAAGACGGAACATTAACGAAGATTGCATGAGAATGGAGCACATGAAATGCGACTACTGCGGAAAGGATATAGTTGAGAAACCCATCAAATTGCAAATGCACAGAAAGGTATTCTACGTCTGTTGCTCAAACTGCGAGCGTGATCTGAGGAAGAGACGGGAGATAATGGAAGGGCACGGGGAGCACGCTTGAGAGATGAGAAATAGTTGATTAAGGAGCCAGTTGCGCAGGCTCGAGGCTTCGCACCTCATCGGTTGGCTTTTTGATCCTCGGCCTGTTAAGAAGGATCCGGTTCAATACTGACACCTGCAGTTCAATTGCGATCATATAGTTGATCCTATCCCCGACGAGAACAACAAAATCGCCATTCTCATGATGCTCCTTAACTGTCTCTGTTTGGCATCAGTGGGTACTTCCACATGAATATCGTCAATTACAACCTGTGCTGGAACCCTGTGATCTTCTTCTGCAGAGTCGCCGGTAACTATCAATGCCTTGAGTCTCAGGACACGAAGCAGACTATCCGCACTGTGCAACGATTCCAGGTGGAATGGGCTGAAGTGCCGAGATGCCCGGGAAATAGGCTCATTCGTATTCCGTGACCGTGTCTGTGCTGGAAATGCTGCTTTTGCCGGTTTCATCGTCAATTATTAGGGTGAAAGGGAGGGCACCTTCTTCTGCTTTTTCTAAAGCCTTCTTTACCCTTAGGAATTCATCTTCGTCGTCGTATGGCATGAGATCTATGTATTCCTGCAACCTGTGCAGTATCCCTTCCACCGTGGTTATGTACCCTGTTGATTTCTCACCAGGTGAGATCTCTGCTCCCAGTTCCGGGATATAGACGAAAGCGCTCTGAGAGCGGTAAAGCATGGTGTTCAGGGCAGATTTATCCTTGACTTTCAGGGACAACCTCGTGTGCTTCCCAGGCTCGCTTGGAAACACGCTGGATTTCCTGAAGAGGCACTTGTGACATGAATAGGTCTGTATCATGATGTGACCCTCTGACGGTATTTCCGTTTCAAAAATGATCATGTAAAGGCTGGAGCCACAAGCAGGGCATTCCACGTTAGTGGGTATTTCATCGGGTTCCCTGTATTCCCTTCCAGAATCAGGCATGCAAATCAATCCATGGCTTGAGGGGGTCTACGATCACTTTCCTGGCCTTCTTTAGATCATTTACGGTCTTGCTCCTGGTTAGAAACATTGCGATCTTTAGATCCCTTATTATCAATGATAAGTTCTTTACTACAGAGTCCTCTGAATCGTCCGCATTTTTGAGAAGTGTCCTGGCAAACCCCCCTGCCACTGCACCCATAGAGATCGCTCTCGCAAGATCAAGACCGTTTCTCAATCCTCCACTTCCTATTACAGGAAGACCAACCTGGCAATATACTATTGATGCAGGTGAGGGTATACCCCAGTTCCAGAAAGTGTTACCGGAGTTCATTTTTTCCTCGTCGTTGATTATCTTTGCCCGGTAATATTCTATCGCTGCGAAGGAGGTTCCCCCTAATCCACCAACGTCTATTCCCTTGACTCCTGCGTCCTTCAGCTCAAGTGCGATTTCCCTAGATATTCCGTTGCCAGTTTCCTTTACAATTACGGGAAAACTTGACGCGATTTCGGAAATCCTTTTCAGTATCCCCTTTGCTCTTCTGTCTCCTTCAGGCTGTATCATTTCCTGAAGGAAGTTAAGGTGTATGTAAAGCGCATCCGCTTCAATCATGGTTATTGCCTTCTCGATCTCACCAGATCCGAAGGCATTCTTCGACTGGTTTATAAGCTGCGGCGCACCTATGTTGGCCAGCTTAAATGGGATCTTGAATTCCGAGATAACCGAAAATGTGTCCGAGAGTTCAGGTTTCTCGATTGCAGCCCTCATGCTGCCCACTCCCATTGCTAGGTGCAATTTTTCTGCTGCGGCTGCAAGGTTCCTGTTGATCTTCTTGGCAAGCTGGGTTCCTCCGGTCATGGATGATATGATTATCGGATAGTCAAGCTTGGCAGAGAGCAGGTTTATTGAGCAGTCGATCTGCTCAAAGTCGATTTCAGGAAGAGCATAATGGACAAACTGAATGTCATCCCAGAAATTGTGCTCCGAGATCACCCTTTCATTCTCTGCGATCCTTATGTGTTCTTCCTTTCTCTGTTCAATCATTCAATCACTGTACCTTTGAAATCCGCACTATCCGTTTCCCTGATCCTTTCCGGGAACCTTCCGTTAATAATGTAAACCTCCTTAGAATATCTTTTCACCTCAACCATGGTTTCCAGTTTCAGTTTCATTCCTCCCGTTGCATCTTTTCCAGTCGCGTTAATTCCCGCTGTTCCTTTTATCCTTTGGAGAAGTTTGGCTTCGGGATTTTCTTTGGGATCGTCGGTGAACACGCCGTCAACATCGCTAAAGAATATTACCTTTGATGGTTTGATTTGCCTGGAGAGGTCAAGCATAATCCTGTCTCCTGAGTATATCAATACCCTGTTTCCGCTTATGTAAGTATCTCCAAAGAGCAGGGGGATCAGCCCTTTTCTCAGGTACGAAACTGGCTCTGCATAATCCATCTCGCCCTGTCTGAAAAGCGATGAAGTCGAGAAGATATACGGTTTCTCTCCCAGCGAGGCGAACAGTCCGGCTATGCGGCTGGAAAGTTCAAGCATGTCGCTGTGAACAAGTGAAGCTCCGGCGAGTCGCTTTGGCGTAATTTCTCCGGGGATACCATATTCGAGTGATTTAATGTGCCCAAAAGACCCCCCTCCGTGGACGATGATCTTTTCTCCGTCTATCTCCATAATTTCTTTTATTATTTTTGAGGCAACTTGACTGCGAAAATACCTGTAACTGTTTTTCCGCGTTATGATGCTTCCTCCCATCTTAATGAGATTTACCGGTCTATCCATTAAAGTTATGGCCCCCCAGGATATTGAAAATTAGTGAGTGCCAAAACAGACGCAACGGTTGACGGAAAATGGGCAGCAGCGTTGAATGAAAACAAGGCGAGTCCTAACAGGGCCAGTATTGTAGAGATCACGATTATGAAGATGAAGGCCACTATTGCCATAACGAAGGCGTAAACCCAGCCAATGTCGTACATTACCCTCAAGACGGCTAGTATCCCCAGAAAGCCCATCAGGAGTCCAAGAAATGGGAATATGAGCCCAAAGATGGAGGCTAGTAATATGAATGCTATGATCGCGATAAAAGTGGTGATTATAGCCCTTCCCAGGGTAGCCTTCCTCCTTGAAACCATTACCCTTGATGCAATGTAAATGGGGAGGGAGATAACAACCCACAATACAAAGAAAACCAATATAAGCCAACCAAGGGTAGCAAGGCTGGGTAAGTTGTACACAAAGGATAAGCGTGTTCCAATAAATAACAGTTGCAGGTTCCTGGCCCGCAACCCGTGCAAATTCAGCAGTCACCCCGGTTAGATGTTTGAAAACGCGTTTCCAATGGTAGTTTTTGATCTGCAGTCAGGTACTGGGCTTCACACTCAGATCGGCATAAAAATTGTGTGATAACGTATTCTGCGTGCAAGAATTGTTTACTTGAATTTTTCTGAAGAATAATGAACATTCTATGCTCAAATTCAGTGATGTTTTTTGGTAATGTTAAATAACTTATCAAAACTGATACATTGTGTATAAGAAATGTTAAATAACAATTGGGAAATGTTGTCATTATGGCTAAAGATCCGATTTGCGGGATGAAAGTGAAGGAAGATACGCAGTACAGGAGCGAGTTTCAGGGAAAGTCGTTCTATTTTTGCAGCAGCGCATGCAAAACTGAATTTGACAAGAACCCATTAAAACACAGCAGATAAAGGTAGCACAATTGCCCACAGATCCCGTCTGCGGAATGTTCGTTCCGGAGACTTCCGACCTCTATGCAGACGTTGACGGTCAAAGATATTATTTTTGCTCCAAGACATGCCAGCAAAAGTACGCATCACCAGAGAAAGAGGAGACGGGGTTAAAGAGAAGATTGATTGTTGCCTGGCCGCTTGCCATAACCGTCCTTTTGATCTCGTACCTGGTATCGCCCTCTGTGGTTTACAGAGATTATCTCCTTTTGACGATCGCGCTTCCTGTACAATTTTATTCCGGATATGGGTTCTACGAGGGGGCATATCATTCTCTGAAGACCAGGAGCGCGAACATGGATCTTCTTGTCACCATGGGTACACTGACAGCATTTGTCTTTTCTGCGTATGTAACATTTTTCCCGAGTATTACCATTCCTGCATCAGAGGTTTACTTTGATGCGTCAGTTTTCATCATAACTCTTATCCTGACAGGAAATTTCATTGAAAACATCACTAAGGTTAGGGCAAACAAAGCCGCCAGCAAACTAATCGGAATGATCCCTAATGTGACCCATTTTATAACGTCGGACGGGGAGATAATAGACAAAAGGACAGATGAGATAGCCCCGGGAGATAAGATCCTGATAAAACCAGGTGAAGTCATATCTGTTGACGGGGTTGTATACGATGGCAAAAGTGAAGTGGACGAATCATCGCTCACCGGGGAACAGGAACCGGTATTGAAGGTCTCGCCCAGCGAAGTCTCCTCGGGAACTGTAAACCTGAATGGCATTCTGAGGATCAATGTGACAAGAACCGGGAAAGACAGCACTGTGAACCAGATATACGAGTTGATACAGAAGGCGATCTCCGGTCGCGTAAAGGTTCAGAGAATCGCCGATGTGTTTTCATCCGTTTTTGTTCCGCTGGTGATTACAGCCGCCATTGCAGCTTCTTTGTTCTGGTATTTCTACCTGTCAAGCATCGGAAGTGCGCTCTCAGTTGAAATCGCAGTGCTTGTGTTCGTTTCGGTTGTTGTGATTGCTTGCCCTTGTGCAATAGGTCTTGCAGGTCCAATTACACTGCTTATTTCCTCAAACGTTTCATCAGAAAATGGCATACTTGTAAAGAACGCCAGCGCTCTGGACAGACTCTCCAAGGCGAACCGGGCGGTCTTTGATAAGACCGGCACGCTTACAGAACCCGATCCCATAGTTACTTCGGTATCAATAATGCCGGGATATGATGAAGCAGACGTTATTGCAATGGCTGCATCAGTTGAATCCTCCTCCAACCATCCAATTGCAAAGGCCATAGTTTCATTCGCTGCGGGAAGAAACATACCCCTGGCAGATGTACGCGATGTGGAGGAGATCCCTGGAGTGGGAATAAAGGGCAGAGTCAAAGACGTTGCGGTCCGGGTATCTAGAGCAAAAAAAGAGGGTGGGTCCTCAGTTTCAATTAATCTGGACAATATTTTAGCGGGAAGTCTGTCGCTTTCATACAAGATCAGGGACAGTGCGTTACCTGCAATAAACGCGCTTGGACTCCTGGGCGTGAAGACTGCGATGATCACAGGTGATTCCCTGGAGGAAGGCAGAAGAATCGGAAGGGAACTGGGAATTAGTGACATCCATGCTGAGGTCCTGCCCGCCGACAAGTCTGAGATAATAAAGCAGTATCAGTCTGCTGGCGATTATGTGATTTACACTGGAGACGGAATAAACGACACTGTTGCACTTGAAACTGCGGATGTCGGTATAGCGATGGCTTCAGGCACTGATATTGCGAGGGAAAGCGGGGACATAATATTGCTGAACAACGATCTTAGCCATGTTGTCTATTCCAAGATCATCGGCGATAAGACTATTGGGAAAATAAAGCAGAACATTGGCTGGGCCTTTGGCTACAATACCGCGTTAATCCCTGTAGCAGGCGGGATCCTGGTCCCGCTGTTCGGCCTCTCGATATACTCATTCCTGCCTATCCTTGCAGCTTTTGCAATGGGAATGAGCTCATCTTCGGTTGTAATCAACTCTCTTTTGCTTGACGGCAAGATCCGGCGTTTGCTAAATAGAGCAGCGGAATCTTATGACGGCAAGGAGGCGAAAACCGGTAATTAAAACCCATGCGGGTACCCGTTGGAAGCCCATGGTGCTGATGAATGACAAAACAGGAGATTGAAATAGTAATAGGGAAAGGGAAAATACGAATGGTGGGTCCCTTTCTGCAGGAAATCTACGACAAATCCTTCGTCCTGAGTCTGATAAGCGTTGCAGGCCCATGCAAGGATGAATCCTGCCAGGTAATCAAGAAATTGAAGGTGAGCGAGAGAAGCGGCGATGTTCCATCGCATTTTACAGAGGTAAAGCTGAAGAGCCTGTCCCTTTTTATGGACAAAGTGATCTACAGTTCTATCGACAGAGGAAGGGAAACGGTCACTATCCGTTTTACCAAGGGTGGAAGGTTTTTCGCAAGCGGCTTTGCTTATTTACCGCAGATATGAGCCTTGCCTTTCCAGCCGCCATCGAGATTATCCAACTTTGATCAGGACGTTCCGAGGAAGTCTCCTGAATCAAGGCTAAAATGAGGACCCGCGCAGTTCACTGCAGAGATACTATCTGGTTTCCGGAAGATAAAGTTACCAGCAAAGTGAGGAGGATCGTTTTTGAGAAGTTTCAGAGATCTTGGGATCATAAACCGGTTTCATTGTCGTCATGAAACATGTTTCAGCTATATCTTAAAAGCTCTTTCAGCATGAATCGGTTATGGACAAAAAGATAGGGAATCTGTTGTGGGTTCTTGTGGGTTTTATAGCAATTGTCATTGCTGCAGCCGTAATATTTTCAATGTATTCCGGCGGAGGCTATAATGGTGGAAACTATGTCAACAATGGCTACTACATGATGGGGGGACCAGGAATAGCAATGCCATTAATAGGAGTCGTCGCCGTGGTCTTCTTCTTGATTTTTCTGTATTACATGTTCTCCGCGAGCGGAACCCACAGAGAAGGGCAATATGCGCCTTATCTAAATGGTGCAGAGGAGATTGCCAAAGCAAGACTGGCGAGGGGAGAAATCACAGAAGGGGAATACCAGAGAATGGTAACTATATTGAGGAAGTAGGTGGCTGGCATGAACAGATATAAAGTATTCGGCCTCCTTTCCTTAATTATCCTAGCAACTGTACTTGTGCTAACGGGAACACAGATATTGAGCGAAAGTTATGACAACCATTCTGGAATAAACTACCTGAATCAATCCGAATTGAGCTCGATTAATGTGACAGGAGCAGGAGTAACCGTTTCACAGGCAACTTCCACGATTTATGTGAATAGTTCTGCAGACTTGCCCGTAATGATGGGGCCGATGAATTCCGGGAGCATGTACAGTTTTGAGATCTTCGGGATAGTAAACCCGAACATTGTGATGCAATCTGGAGTTACGGTTCAGTTTACAGTTGTAAATGTTGACTCCGATGCTTATCATAACTTCGTGCTGAGCAACTCCGGCCCCCCGTATTCATATTATATGGACGAGATGGGTATGATGAACGGCTACGAAAACGGATATGGTTACATGTCAATGATGCCGTATCTTCCTCCGGCCGGGGCTGATCACTACGCCTACATGAACATTAGTTACAGTTTCAGTTCAGCAGGAACTTACTGGTATCTCTGTACATATTCGGGCCATGCGCAGAACGGGATGTATGGTCGCATAACGGTAACCTGAGTGTGCCCGACCCTAATATGTTGATTCCGGGTCAGGAAATGGCAAGGGGAGACTACCGCTCATTCCTGCCTGGTAATCAGGATTCTCTGATTTTTAAACGCTATTCTATGCAGGCGAGTGCTCCAACTTTCCCCCTTCTTCGAGTTTCCATTTACAGTATTCATAAAGGGCATCGTATAGAGGGAACTGGAGTTTCATATTTTCATGGTCGCTCTTTGCGATCCTTCTGAACCCTAGAGCTGCTGCTTCCAGTCCTGCTCCTTCCGGCTTTGCATCTGGAGGCTCAGCGTCAGCAGATCTCACTATATTTGCGAGTTCCAGCAACGCCGGATCTTTCAGGCCGTATTTACGGATAACCGCATCGAAGCTGACGTATTCGTAGCCGTTTTCTTCGAAGTGCATGAGTTCTGCTCCCGGTGTATCAAACGGGATAGCGTTGTTTTCCCTTGCAAAGTCCAGCACCTGATTCTTTGGTACAAAGAAGAATTCAGCTTTACTGTCGACAAATCTGCTTATAATCCAGGGGCAGGCAATCCTGTCCACTTTTGCCTTTTCCCTAGTAACCCACTTCATATTGATCTGAACCGCACAACCCTAAATATATTTCTGTATCATCGGACTTCAATCAGATCAGAAGGGGGTTTGTGCGTTATTCTTTCGTATCCATCCCTCTTTACGAGAACGTCATCCTCGATCCTTACTCCGCCGAATCCGGCAACGTAAATGCCCGGCTCGTCGGTTATTACCATATTCTCCTTCAGTTCCCTGTCTGCCTTTCCAAGTGCACTGTGGTCGTGCACTTCCAGGCCGATGCCATGGCCAAGGCCATGCATCATTTTTCCCCTGTATCTGGTGGAGTCGATAATGTCAAGCGCCTTCTGGTTCACGATCCTCCCGTTCACTCCAGCCTTTATGAGCTCCATGCTCCTTGCCTGGGCCTCATGCACTATGCTGTAGATTTCCTTCTGCTCTTCTGTTGCTCTGCCGAACACGGCAGTTCTGGTAGTATCCGCACAATACCTCCTGTACTGTGCCCCATAATCAGTCAGAACAAAATCGCCCTTCTTCAGCTTCCTCCTGCCCGCAGAGTAGTGGGGGATGGCTGAGTTCTCACCGAAACCCACGATGGTGCCGAATGCAGGGCCGGATGCACCTTCGGACATCATCCTGTATACCAGCATCGCGGCGACCTCGGTTTCCTGCATCCCTTCCTTCAGGGAGTCAAGAACTGCCTGGTATACCTCTCCGCTTATGCGGGCGGCTTCCCTCAGCCTCTTTATTTCGTCTGTGGATTTCTGCATCCTGGCTTCTGAAATGTTGGAGGAGACATCTCTGAACCTCAGCTTGGGATTTTCACTCTTTACGCTTTCAAACATTTCCACCGTAAGGGAGGAGAGGTTAACTCCAACCTCACTTTCCATGGAGAGTTCCTTTGCAACCTTTTCCTTCATCTCGGACAAGGAATTTGCAACAACTATCTCGTGCCCGGACTGTTTTGCAAGTTCCTCCTCAAGCGGGTAAACAAACAGTTTCTGCGAATCTCTGGTAAAAACCAGTGAAGAACCCTCGAAAAGGCCTGCTTCGATGCCTGAAAGATAGAAAAATGTCTTGTCGATTGCGTTTTCTCCGCCATTCCTGATTAGGATCTTGTTTATGTTCTCCATTCCCTTGAAAATATCTCCGGCAACCATGTATAAGGAGTCCGCACCAATATATATTCCATTTGCAACCACTGCAGGCCAGTTCACAGGATGCCTGTCCTGCCCTTTGCAGTTTGTACCGGGCGATTGCAAACACCCGTTATTTCAAAGAGTGATCTGGTGGTGATATAGCTGCTTGCGAAAGGGGGTTCGCCCGGTGCTTGAGAGAAATGAGTGGTGATTATCATGAGAGATCATTAAGAACGGTTTCATCCACGGTATTGGATAAGCTGACTAAAGCTATTATGCGCTTTTCAATTACAATTTCGGATATGATGCCATATGTCAGCGGCAGGTGACGATAAGGGGTCAGGGGAGTCACGGGAAGACTTCCTGAGCGAGGTGGCGTATTTTGGGTATGCCGGCGAAACCAATACATCAAAAGTACTGGAACTCGCAAGAAGACGCCTTCTCGAAAGGAGTATAGGGAAAGCGGTGATAGCTTCGGAAACTGGAAGGAGCATACTGAAGGCGATATCCATCTTCCAGGGATCGGGCTGCAGGATTGTTGCCGTAACACACTCTCCCGATTTCTCATGCGGGCCCAAGGGAGACATTCCTATTGGAATTAACAGGAGCGAGTATGAGAGGACAATGAAGCAAATCGAGAGCGCAGGAGTAGAAGTTGTTCAGGGGGCCCGTATTACCGTATCTCCCCCCAGGGTTGAGTGGACCTGGAATGGCATGGCGGAGGCGGTGGACTATACTCTGGAGTTGCTTGGATCAGGCACAAAAGTCGCGGTGGAGGCGGCAGTCATTGCAACAGAAGCAGGCAAGGTGAATCCTGGAGAAGAGGTCATTGCGTTCGGTGGCACGTTCAAGGGTCTCGATACAGCGCTTGTGGTTCGAGCAGCCAACAGCAAGGGATTTTTCGATGAGTTCGAGATTAGGGAGATAATCGCAAAGCCCCGTTATAATGTACGTTCAGAGATACCCTATTCCGATTCCAGCTGGAAGGGCGACATCGATCAGTATTATTTGGCTTAATCAAATGAGAGTATGTTGAACGACCCGGATGCGGTGAAATCGCGGGCGAATTTCTCGCTTGTCATCTCAGAAATCAGCATTTCAACCCTGGCCACTTCAATTTTCACGGTGCTAATCCTATGGATGGCAATCTCGTACACCTCTTCCCCCCTTGTTACTGGCGTCACTGCCGGGTTGATGACCGCGCCGATGCTCGCCAGTGCAGTCATTGGCGCCTACGTCGACAGATCAGGCAGGAAACGGACACCTGCAGTAGCTGGAACCCTGATGAAGGCGGTGTCGCCCCTTCTTCTTCTCCCGATATACCTCGGCGGGTATTCCTACCAGTCAGTGATTTCGCTCTTCGCCTCTGCGCTGCTCTTTGGCTTCTCAATCGATCTCCTTATCCCTGTAAGGGCAATCTGGGGACAGCGGTTTCTCCCGGAAAGAAAGTACGTGAAGGGGTGGTCTGCTGCGGGAGTGGCAACAAAGGCGTCCAGGCTGGCAGGCTACCTTGCGTCCGGCATTCTGGTAGCCTCAAGCGTTGCGAATGCCGTCCTGGTTGTATTCCTGCTGTATGCGGTATCGCTTGTTCCAATCCTGCTGATGCCTCGCATCTCTGGAATGTCTGAGCCTCCAGGTTTGGGAACTATTATGGCAGATGGCCTTAATTATGTCAGGCGCACCAGAGTTGTGCTCAGCGTAGTTGCCATATCTGCCTTCTCAGCCCTGTTCCTTGGGATGACCGACTCGGTTTCGACAGTGATGATCAACAGTGTGTTTTTCCTCGGTCCGGCATTCCTCAGCTTCACCTTCTTCGCAATTTCTTCTGGGGGGATGATCGGATCTTTTTACATGGCTGCAAGGAAGGAGGTGAATGATGTGAGGGAAAAGCTCGCGTTCTACTTCCTTGCTGAAGGATTGGTCCTTGTAGTGGCTTGGGCGCTGCCTGGCTTTTCCACCCTGCTTATTGTGTTTTTCGTGCTTGGAATATTCTCCGGGCTCGTGTCTCCATTGACAACTGCGTTACTTTTCAGATATACGGAAAAGGAGAAAATGGGTACTGTCCAGGGGATCTTTGATACTTTTGGAACCTCTTTTAACTCTATTGCCGGTGTGCTTGCCGGGGCCATAATGTCGGTGTCATTTCCCGGGACCGCTTTTTTAATTATGGCAGCAGGGCTTATAGTCCTCTCTGTGGCAATAATGCAGTCGAGATCACTTGCGTCCGCAAGTGTGTGATTTCGCCAGCATCACTGCATGAATGCGTGTATCACTGGATACCGTGTCTTCCTTTCCCGGAAGCCTGCAGTTCGGTCCACCAGTATAACCTTCATTCCTGCGCTGGCTGCAGCACCGAGCTCCTCCACTACGTCCGAGAAAAACAGTATTCTGGCCGGTTCAATCTTCTGTTGCCTGGCGATGTTTACATAGCTTCCGGCGTCCCGTTTCATTCCAACCGTGGTGTCAAAAAAACCAGATATTAATTTCGTGAGGTCCCCGTATGCAGTGTGGGAGAACAGCAGTTTCTGGCCAAGCGCACTGCCTGATGAATATATGTATACTTCTTTCCCCGCTGATTTCCATTTTTTCAGGGCCACTGGAACATCCGGATAGACTTCGCTTTTGAGCCCACTGTCCGCGTAACCCTCCTCCCAAATTAAGCCCTGCAGAGCCTTGAGCGCGGAAAACTTGCTGTCATTTTCCATCAGCTTCCTGGCATATTGTGCAATCGACGCTTTTCCAATATCCTCCTCGTTCTCCAGACCCGCGTTTACAGCCCTTCTCATTTCCGATTCCAGTGAGGACAGACATTGCTGGACTTCTTCCTCATTTCCCCTCCTATTGATGAAATCCTGTACCCTCTCCTCTGCATATTTGAAAAGCGTACCATGAACAAATTCCATTGGCACTGTTGTACCTTCTATGTCAAGGAGTATCGTACTGGCCGATCCTTCAATTAGTCTGAATGTTCCAGAATCTATGATCGTAGGGGAAAGTAGGCCGGGCCCATACATAAAGGCTGTTGCTTCAGGTCCTCACCGCTTCCTGTGTAGTATGGAGTCCATCCGGTCCTGTTCTGGAAAAGCCTTATTGCCCTGATCTCACGATCTTCACAGAGGTCGAACCAATGATAAGTCCGGCTGGGGATCCGTATCAGATCTCCCCTGCTTACCTCGATTGAGGTGATCCTGTGGTTTCCGGTATTGATGTGAAATACGCCATGTCCGGAAATGGTGAATCTGACCTCGTCTTCGTCATGCCAGTGCTCCTTGTTGAATTTAGACAGCATTTCATCTAATCCAGGAGTTTTTTCACTTAGATTGATGAGGTCTGCGGTCAGGTACCCGCCTTTCTCCTTCAGCCTTTCGATTTCCGATCGGTATGCATCCAATATCTGAGCTTCTCCTGCGTCTTCAGGCAGGGGATGGGAAGTGTCCCAGCGTTCGTAGTCAATGCCAATCGAGGCAAGATATTCCCCTGCCTTTGAGCTATCAATTATCGGATCTGCCATTCCCTCTACTCTCACTACTACCATTTTTTCACCATTTTTTGGTTGTTTTTATCGTATCTGTCTCAGGTTGCAACTAATTTAAGACGACCGTACACTTCAAGCAGAAATTCCAGGGCTTCTACGTGCCTCTTTGCATCTTCAATAGAATCACCCCAGGTGTAAAGGCCATGACCCCTCAGCAAGAATCCATGGATGCCTGGATTTCTGGAAAATACACCTGCAAGTTCAGTGCATATTTGCTTCATGTCCTGTGAGTTCTCCAGAATGGGTATCCACTCGGAATTTTGATGGGACCCGACTCCGCGGAGCCCCTTTAACATCTCATACCCACTGATTTCAATCCCACCATTTCCTGAGAACTTTTCGGAAAGAAGAGTGCCCCAGATTGAGTGGGTGTGCATAACAGATTTTGCACCAAGTTTCTTTACGATCATAAGGTGGATTAGCGTTTCACTGGAAGGCCTGAATTGCCCATCGAGGATTGCCCCGTATTCGTCTATTCCAATGACATGGGAGGCCGTAAGGCTGCCTTTGTCAACTCCAGATGCCGTGATAGCCAATCTGAAAGGGGTCTCTTCAGCAACTGCGCTCAGGTTTCCGCTCGTTGCATAAAGCCAACCTCTCCTGTAGAAGGCGCTGCTTGTATCGACTATTTTTCTAGACAATTCTTTAAATTTACCCCGACTGGTGTGTTCCTGTTCCTCCAATGTTAGTTTGGCCCTCGTCATATGTTCATTTATCACCCGCTATTTTCGGCGTGGATTACAAGTCCGCTTCTTGAATCCTTCATTTTTTCTCCTTATTAACAAATATTATTTCAAGTTTATATTCTATAATATGACTCAGGGTAATAATCCTCATTGGCTTGCCCTGAAAAACAGGTTCCACCTGATTCAGTGCTTTATGTACATTCTATATTTAAACGGCATTTGGGACAAAATGGGACAAAAATATTTCAGGCACAGTCCCTGTATTCCTTAATCGTTTCCGGGCCTTTATACTTCAGGTAGCTGTACTGCCTGGGTTGTGCATGTTGAATTGATCACATGTGGTATTCTTCCAGCCATTCGTGCATTGCCCATGAAACTGTAGAGTTTATTCTTCCATGACTCAACGCTTTTGGCACGGAACGTTGCATTCGTCTTCGGAGGGAAATACGGTTTTATCCCATACCCTCCGGTTATGGAGCAGATCTTTCGATTAGGTTACGATGCGATTCCGAGCATTTTTTCAATATGCGGGCACATCCTTAAGGCCCTTATCATAACGCCTGGAAACCTAGACGGCTGCCCTCGTGAATCCGAATTTTGAAACTATTTCTTTCATATCCATCACTCCACGCAACACGACATCTTTGTCACATCTCTGGTGAACGACTGGGAGGTCAACTTGATGCCTTCTGCCACAGTGGGGAAGATATGGCTGTTATCTATGATATCGTGAAATGTATATCCGTTTTTGATTGCTAACACGCCTTCCATAATAAATTCCGCTGCATAAGGCGCCAGTACGTGGATGCCGACGATCTTCCCCGTATTCTCATCGGCCACAATCTTGAACATTCCTGTATCCTCCCTCAATATTCTTGCCTTCGGCACCGAAACAAGAGGGAGGGTTCTGCTAACTGCCCTTCCAAAGTTCCTGTTGTATTCGTCCTCCGTGTAACCAACGGATGCAAGTTGCGGTTCGGTAAAAATTGCCCATGGGACTTCTTGAAGATTAATACCTTTCGATGAATGCTGGAAAATATTCGATGCTATAACGGCACCTTCTCTTGCTGCAAGGGTCTCGAGCCTGTATTTCTGATCCACCACATCTCCAGCTGCGTAGATCGAGGGGTTTTCCGTGGAGAAATCATCATTCACCTTAATGCCGTTGTCAGAATAGGCAACACGAGCGTTTTCTAGTGAGAGGCCTTCTACGTTTGGCTTCCTGCCAGATGCGATCAGAATTTCGTCTACCTCTATTTCTTCTCTTTTTCCTTTATACTTGTTTCTGATGACCTTTTTATCTCCTTTCCTGTAAACTTTCTCAATATCTCTACCGATTAAAAATGAAATTCCATCACTCTCCAGAGCTCTCATCAGTTCGCTCCCAACTTCCCCTTCAACCCCTCTGGTTATGGTATCGTGTTTCTTTATTATCCTAACGTTTGAGCCGAGTCTGTGCAAGGCCTGACCGATCTCCAGGCCAACAAAACCCCCACCTATGATACCGACTTCGCCCGGGAGATCACCGAGAGACCATACACTGTCACTGGTCAAGTAGCCAGTCTCTTCAAGGCCTTCAATCTGTGGAATCTTGGGACTGGATCCTGTGGCTATGATGAAATTGTATCCTTTTACACTCTCTTCTCCCAGTTTAGATTTTACGCTTACAGTGTCGCTGGAGATAAAGCTCGCTTTTCCTTCGTACATTGTTATGTTAGGATAAAATTTCAGAATATCCTCATACTTGCTCTTCCTCTCCTCTTTAACAGCTTCTCTAAGAGACTCCATAAGCTTGTCAAATGCAATTGAAGGATCTGAGGGATCAATTCCTGGATACCGGGGATTCCGCTGTATGCTGGCTACCTTCGAAGCTTCTATGATATATTTTGAAGGGACGCAGCCAACATTAACGCATGTCCCTCCGATTGGCCCGAAACCTATCATTGCAATGGCTGCCTGGTTGGAAGTGATCTCGCTTGTCCTTATTGCGGCAGAGAATGCCGCGGCACCTCTCCCGATGATCACGAGATCGTATTCCTGAGCCATATTACTCAACTTTTCTCAACTGGGCCTTATAATGGGATTTTTCTCCAAAGACAGGTGCTTTAACGAGTTTCTCTGCCGAAATTTTGGCATCATCTATCTTTACAATTGCCATACCATCATTTAATGACACGGATAATACATCTGCACCCTCCCTTTTCAACCCATTACTTACCGTTCTTACGCAGTCGTCGCAAGTCATGCCAAAAACTCTCAGGGTTACTTTCCTTTCTGCCATATTCTACTTATCGCAGAAAAGTATTAAAGTTCAAAAGTAAACTTTTTTTTACCTGAATATCTTAACTCCGTACAAACTTAGGGTATAACTTCAAACCAAATATATCTGCGATCTTTTTTGATCTCTCAGGTATTTCGGCGAGTGTTCTTCTTTCTCCATCTGCTATGACATATATCTTCGAAAGCTCGAAAAGAGCTTCCTTCACGGATATCTTCTGTGAAACATCATGACCTTTCAGCACCTGTGAAGGATGCTGAGATAGATGTACAGCGATATGTAAGATGTGAAGAAATATCCCCTGAAACCTTCTGTGGTATGTACATAAGCCTTATCGTTCCCGAGTTCATTCTTCATTGCGTCAAATGCTGTCCCCGACCTCTTCTCTTGATTTGTACAGATTGTATATACCCCTGGGATCGGATCGCATGTTGCTTAGAATGACAAACTTCCCAAGCCTCTTTTTTTCCTGCATGAGATCTTTCTGCGATATATCGCCGGACTCAATCTTCTCTGTGATGGGCCCATTATCATGTATTATTCTTGTGGGATAATTATGCAAGATGGCAATTATAGACCGGTCGGGATTCGCTTAAAACATTAAGCGAATACTTTTGCAGCACTTGAAAAATAGGAAACACTCCATTATCTCACAATGAGTAAATATTACTCGACACCCATGTCTAAATGGGCTGAAAGAAAAAGATTATATCGTGGTTATACATTAGCTATATAATGGATATACATGGATTACACAACTATACAAATTAGCCGATCTACAAGAGAGAAATTGAATGGACTAAGAGCGCACAAAAGAATGACGTACGATGAGTTGCTGAATGCACTCATGTCACTAATTCCTGAGGGCGATGAGGAAGGAGTTTACACTGAGGATTTCAGGGCTTCTCTACTTAGAGGGCTCCTAGATGTGAAAGAGAAGAAGACCCACACCACAGATGAAGTCAAGAAACAGTTGGGAATCCAGTGACAGACTTTGAGGTTGAATATTCAGAGGAATCCCTTTTCCAGCTTCGGGGCCTAGACGTTTCTGTATCCAAAAGGATTATCCGGAAAATAGAAAGCACAAGAAGCGATCCACACAGGTTCTTTGTGAGGTTAGTTGGAAGAACTGAATACAAGCTGCGAGTTGGTGACTATAGAGTGATTGTGGATATTGAAGAAAATAGAAGAGTTATAGTTATCAGATCACTGGGTCATAGAAAGAACATCTACAGGTGACCAGCTTCATTTCCTAGGTTGCGTTTTTTACGAAAGTCAATTAGGGTTAGAATGGACCAGTTAGGGTCATGTGAAAGGTTACTCGTATGGTTTTCCTGTACCAAATAGGATCTAAAAACATACGCGCACTTATTATATATGCGCATATCATATGGTTATTGTGGTATAATGACCTGGGAATTTGAACACAGTATCGTAACCAGCGCAAAGAAACAGATAATATGGGAGCTTTATAGCAGAGTAGAATCCTGGACAATATGGGATCATGGAATTGAAAGTGTATCCCTTGAAGGAGAATTCAAAGAAGGAGTTCATGGGAAAATCAAGCCTGAAGGACAGGAATTATTAAGCTATAAGATTACTCTTGCCGACCCAGAGAAGGGTTTCTCTGATGAAACTGTAATTGATAATTTGGGAGCAACCATAGAGTTTATTCACACTTTTTCAAGTTTGTCAGATGGAAAGACTCGGCTCATCAACCATATAACAGTTAACTGTCCTGATAAAGAGGAGATGGAGAAGGAGATAGGAAATGGTATATCTTCTGGAGTTCCTAAAACAATGGAGAATGTTGTAAGAATGGCTGTTTTCATTGAAAAAATATGCAAATTACAGTGAGGCTAAAGCTTATGCCATCACCAAATAATAAGATCCCTACAAAATTTGAGAAACCTGACGAAAGCCCGGGTTTTCTGCTCTGGCAGACTATGAATCTCTGGCAAAGAAAAATGAGAGCAGCTTTAAGAGAATCTGGACTGACCCATGTACAGTTCGTGCTCCTTGCCTCGACTGTATGGTTGAACGATCACGGTAGTGAAGCCACGCAGGTATTGATTGCAAGGTTTGCGCATGCTGATGTTATGATGACTTCGCAGGTCTTGCGTTCTCTTGAAGAAAAGGGTCTAATTCTGAGATTAAAAAACCCTGGAGACACTAGGGCGCATCTAATATCTCCGACGGAAAAAGGGAAAGAGCTGATCGGAAAAACAATAAGAGTCGTTGAGGATACTGATAGTGCTTTCTTTGCCATATTGAACAATAATATAAGTGAATTCACTGAAATGCTTATAAAACTGATTTCCTCTAATTGAATTTCATGATTATCTAATAATCCCTCCAGTAAATCGCCTTTGCCATTATTTCCAGTGTGTGGTATACAATGCACCCCCGGGTCGATTCACATCAGTCAGGGATCAGTCCTCAAAAAAACTGAAGTCGATGCTGCTGGGGATTCAAGCCTAAGGTATGAAAGAGGTATTTTGATACTGTTTACAAATTTTTGAATATATGGAATGGACCGGTCGGGATTTGATTAAAATTTTAAGCGAATACGAGAATTGGGCATATTTTCCAAATCAAGAAAGCCGCAAATCTTTTTCCAACTTCTTAGATAGATTGGGTAGATCCTGCACAATGTAGTAGAATGCCATCCATGACCACTCCCCCCCATCTCTTTAAACCCTCATTTTTCACTTTATCCACGGCCTCCCTGTTATTATCCGGTTTCTTGTCAAAGAAGAGTTTTGCAAAAACCTCGGCGGACCACACGTCAATAGGAAAACCACCGTGAGGGTTTATAATATCTGCAGAATAATCACCTATGCCCGGCAACTCGAGCAGGACTTTTTTTAGCTTCGTCAGGATCCATCTCCAGGATCTGCTCCGATGCAGGAAAATCACCTTTTGCAAGTTTTCTGGCAAGACTGACAATACTCTTGGCTCTATAACCCACTTTGCAATTCTCTGCGAGTTCTCTATCCGTTACACTAGATTAGCATTCGCTTAATCCCTATGCTAGTGTGATCTCATCCATTTTATATTTCCATCTGAAGATGACGGGGGACTTGTTTATTTCCTGGAAGTACTGTTCGATCCTGTTCTTTAATTCGTCCACGGTTTTTACCCTGATCTCACGGAGCATCGTTCTTGCAAGTTTACTGAACAGCATTTCCACTATGTTAAGCCATGATCCATGCTTCGGCGTGAAGACAAACTCGAATCTGTTCGGCACTGTCAGGAGATATTCCCTTGTTTTCGTGGACGTGTGCACCCTGAGGTTGTCAAGTATAAGCCTTATCTTCTTCCCTCCGGGATATGACGAATCCAGTTTCTTCAGGAATGCTATGAAATCATTGCTGTTGTGTGTTCTGCTCACTGTCTCCGTAACAATGCCATTATGCAGGTCTATGCCTGCCAGAAGAGACAGCGTACCCAACCTCTTATACTCATAATCCCTCGTGACAGAAGGGTGCTTTCCGGGAACAGGAGGCAGTTCCTCCGATGTCATCGATATTGCCTGCATTCCAGGCTTCTCGTCGAATGATATTGTTATGGTATCCTTCAGTTCCGGTATTATAACGTCATTATTGATCATGTCCACCTCCCTGTATACGTGCAGTACGGTGGCCATCTTCTCCTCAAAGTCAGGGTCTCTCTTCTCCACATAGTACCTGACCTTGTGCGGTCTTATTTCCGCCTCATTGAGGATCTCAAAGACAGTGGATCTGCTCATATTCTTAAGGGAAGACCTGCTCTTCCTTATGTGATCCGTCATGAGCGTATAGGACCAGAGCTCATCCGGGTATCCATGTTCCGATGGTTTTGTGCATGCAAGGTTCAGGACCCATGACTTATCGTCATCCGTTATCTTTCTTGGTTTTCCGGGCCTTGGAAGATCGTTCAGTGCGGTCTCCATGCCAAATTCCCGTAGCTTGGACAGGCATTTCTTAACCGTGTTCTTGTTAACTCCATTCCTGGCCGCGATCCGATCGTCACTGTAACCGTCGAGGTAATCAAGGATTATGGATGCCCTTATCACTCTCCTCTTCTCCTCTTTTGTTGAGGATCTGATCCTCCTAAGCTCTTTCAGCTCTTCTTCCGAAATGTCCGGCTTAGGGTATTTTCTTTTGAAGACCATTTATATCTTATGAATAACCGGAAGTGAGATATAAATGTAGACTGTGTATTAATCGAATGATAATCTAGCTTGTACAACTTACATTTTCCATAATGTTTAATAACTATTGCTACCTATTGCTATCTATGGTAACAACAGTTCAAATTGACAACGAACTCAAAGAAAGGCTTAACCACTTAAAAATCCATCCAAGAGAATCTTACAACGATTTGATTTCAAGATTGATAGACTCATATTCACCAGATGTTGCCAGCAGGGAATCACTGATAGAAACACTCGACATTCTTTCTGACCCGGAAATAATGAGGGGAATTGCTCGAGGACTTGAAGACATTAAGGCAGGAAATACAAAGCCTCTCGATCAAATCAGCAGGGAGCTTGAATAGTATTGTCGTTTGACATTGTCCTCACAGCGGAATCTGAGGAGTTTATCAAGAAATGTGACAAGCCAATAAGGAACAGGATAATCAAATCACTTCGCAAACTTGAAAACGAACCCGAGAGCGGAAAACCTCTGACCTCAATACTTACGGGACTCTGGAGCCTGAGGATTGGGGACTATAGGGCAATTTATCAAATAAAGAACAGCGAGCTAATAGTTGTAGTTATCAGGATTGGACATAGAAAGAACGTTTATTGATAACTGGTTAGAATGGGAGTGTTTGGATTTGATAATAATTTTTGAGAATACGGTAACTCTGTGTCTTTTGGAGTAAAATTCTTATCATTATCGCGTATAGGATTAATGAGTGACGAAAATGACTATGACAAATGAATCCCGCGATCACAGGTCATGGGTAACTTCACATACTGAATGCCCAAACTGCCACTATAAGTTCAATTTTAGGCATTCCAAGTGGGGTTCTGCAAGTGCCGTTAGGGTTGGACCGAACTGGACATTCATCTGCCCAAATTGCAAAACAAAGCAGAGTTTTCTCATAAAAAAGGGTGAAGAGGATGGTTTGCCATTAATTATGGACCAGTCATTGTCGCCTTTCCTAATAGGAGCACTACTAGGTACGATTGGGGTTTTTATTGCAGTGATTGCACTTTATTTTGGGACATACAGAAACACAAGTTCTGGAGTGTTCATTTACGGTTTCGTGATTTCTCTTATCGTCTATGTAGTGTATATGATTTATCTTGGATTTATTTCCAGATCTTCTGGAAGATCCAACATAATGAGCCAGGTTCAGAGATAGATACTGTGTATTTCAGGGATACCCCGTACAAATAACTACAGACAAGAAGGGTAAAAGATTATTTTTTGACAGTAGGCTCACAAAAGCGCCAGGAGTTATAGCACAAACCCGTTATAGTTAATGGTTCTGCATAGAAATCTGTGAGAAAAAAAATTCATTTACTTTGCATCTGGAAGCAGGAAAATTATAATGGACCGGTCGGGATTTGCTCATTGTTTTAAGCGAATCCTAATTTAAAACACTTAATTCCAGTTGCGGTTGTGTTATTTATTGAAGCATTAACTATTATCCCAGATAAACAGACTTCAGACCGGATGAAAGAGTAACCGTGTGAAGTCTTTCATCTCCAGTGTAAAACTCGTTACATCCAACTTCAAGAGCACTTGTAATCTGTAGAGCATCAGCTGCATAGATATGATACTTAATTACAAAATCCCAGCTACCTTCTATTATCCTATCTGACAGTGGGATTATCCTAACCATGCCTATCTTTCTAAGCCTTCTAGTCTCATCTGAGAATCTGCTCATAACAGTATTTAGCTGTTCTTTTGTTATTCTCTTTTGTCTATGTGCCTTATCAAATATCCCAATTACTTCCCCAATATTCCATATATTAAATGAAAGCAGAACATTTCCCAAATATGCTTCATGATATTGTGCACGAATAATTTCCGAGCCGTTTTCATACACATATCTTTTTATTA